>JBDRPX010000039.1:0-3055 GCA_043826565.1 Candidatus Omnitrophota bacterium | reverse complement strand
CCACGAGGACTTGGCTACTACAGCCACACCCCGGCTCACTTGAGCTCCGCAGTCCTGCTCGCTGTTCCTCCCTTGGTCGGCGTTCGTTTGCTTCGAGTCCTAGCCTGGGCAGAGCCAAAATTAAAACTTGTAGTCAAGTAGAGACTTGACCCCCCATTTACAAATTTCTCGATTTAACAATGTTTTATTTTTTCTTCGCTTTTAAGATCTATAATCTCAGCTAAATATCATGTATGTACTCGAAGATGAGACCATTTTAGTTAAGGCAATAGAATAAAGCGAACATAATAAGATTTATTTAACATGTTTAATCACCTCAGGGCCAATTATCCCCCCTGAAATCACCATCTTCATAGCCTCTTCAACAGTCCAATTAGGATTCTTTGTCTGATTCTCTTTAAGGATAACTAAAAACCCTGATGTCGGATTAGGAACGGTAGGAATAAAAACTTTTAGCAGGGTTTCTCCGGTTTCTTCGTTTTTAATCTCTCCGGTAACAAAACCGATAACCCATGTATCTGGTTTAAAATAATCAACCAAAACAGCTTTCTTAAATATTTGCTTTTCAGGAAGCGAGAACGTATTCGATAGCTGTTTCCCGACTTGATAGGTCATTTTAACAAGAGGAATTCTGCTCGTAATTTCTTCCAATATAGAAAATAATTTCTTCCCGACAACATTACTTGCAACCAAGCCCGTGAAATATAATACGACTAAAAATAAAAGTAATCCAAGACCCGGAATACGATATCCGATATATTGGTCAAATAACCCCATAACGCGCTTATCAAGAAAAACATAAATAATCCTTATAGTAAAAATCGTAAGACCTATCGGGATCAAAGCCAATAGCCCCCTAAAAATATAAAGTTTTGAATGATTAAGAAAATTTTTCATTTTATTACCTCTATCCTCTTTTAATCAGAAAGATTACATAGCTTATGTAAAACATAATAAAAATCGCACCTTCCCACCTATCAAGTTTGCGCCGTTTGCCCGTGAACATAAAGAAAAATAAAAACATACTAGCCGCTATCAGCACCAATATATCTATATTAACCTGAGCGGTTATGGGCAACGGCTTAATTAACGCAGAAATTCCTAGAATATAAAAAATATTAAAAATATTTGAACCAACAATATTTCCAATCGCGATATCAGAATTTTTCTTGTATGCGGCAACAGCCGAAGTTGCTAATTCCGGCAATGACGTGCCTGCGGCAACAATCGTCAATCCTATAAGCGACTGACTTACCCCTAAATTGTTTGCGATATCAACAGCGCATTTTTGAACGAGTATCCCTCCGAATATTAACCCAATGAGCCCGCCAACGATCATGAAGAAAGATCTGACAAGGCTAATTTTCTTTGCATCACTTTGTTGACTATCTCCTAAATCTTTAGCGATACTTACGATGTAATACATAAAAATTCCAAAAAAAGCGATAAAAACAAATCCATCTATCCGTGTGAGCATAGAATAATCTGTTTTATCAAAAATAGCATCATTAGCAAGGGCTCCCAAGATAACCGCTGCCAATAAACTGAATGGGATTTCTTTCCAAACAGTCCCCTTGTTAACCGACAAAGGATAAATCAAAGATGATACGCCTAAAATAAAAAGGATGTTAAATATATTGCTACCCAATATATTCCCTATCGCGATCTCTGTATTTCCTTGAAAGCTGGCAAAAATGTTAACAAATAACTCCGGGGTTGATGTCCCAAAAGCAACAACAGTGAGACCTATCACCAGATTGGAAATTTTAAACCTTCGTGCCAAAGAAGATGCCCCATCAACAAGCCAATCCGCACCCTTGATTAATATGATGAATCCAACTATTGTTAGTACCATAATATGCATAAGAATTCTTTCTGGGTAAAAACAACAATACATATCATCTTACTACTAATTAAAGGAAAAACAAATGACAATAAATTTAACCATAAGGAGGAACAATCTTTCTCCTTAAAATCCTCTTTTACTCGTGGGAGAGCCAAAATTTGCAAAAAAAACGCCCATCTAAAAAAGATGGGCGCAATTTTTGGCTCCCCATATTGGACGAGTTTCGTTAGTTTTTCCCGAGGAAAAAACAATCCTCATTCCTTATTACAGCGACTAATAAAAGCAATATAGAAAAGTAAGGCAACTTTCTGGAGAATTTAGAAATTGTTAAAGGCTATAGCAACTATTTCTAGCTATGATTTTTAAATTGATATGTCAGGGGTTGCGGGGCTCACAGGTAAAAATATTTTTCCTAATTCTAGATCTGTCCACCCGTTATGTAAAGCGTCATCAGCCATTTCAAGAGCCGAATTCTTTCGTGCAAACACCTCTCTACCTTTTTCTCCCAGCCTGCCTATCAATTCAGCCATATCTTTGGGGGCGTCTAAAAATATGTATACACTTAAGAATCCTAGATAGGCATATGCTCTAGCCGAAGGCGTACCTACATTATATAAGCTGATTGCAGCAAAAAAACGCTCCTCTCGGTGTTCGTCCCACAGCAAATTAATCAAATGGAGAGGAACTTCCGAAGGTTTAAACATGCGGGTCACTCCCTGATTATTGATATGAATCGCAGGAGAAAGGCAATCACTGTTTTTTGCCGCAGCCGTTGCGTGCCCGATACCGACCGCATTGAGCAAAAGGATGGTATTGATCAATCCAATCGCCATTGCTCTAAATAGTTTTTTCATCTTTAACCCCTCCGCTGCTTTTCCATCTCAATTCGAGGAAATCTTATATCCCCCTTATTTTTCCGCGCAGCTAATAAACAGTTAACTAAACCGATGAAGTATACCACGGATCCCCCGGGGATGCAAATTACGTAAGCGATGAGGGAGTGGTAGGGGACGCTAATTGAAACATTGATAAGTTGAGAGAAATTTTAGAAATTTTAGGAAATTTTAGTAGGAAATTTTAGGGTCAGACCTCCATTTTAGAAGTTGCGTAAAATATCGCGACAGACCATATTTCCCGAGTTCTCAAAACAACAAGTCAATACTACTGCTAATATCATTTGTTTTCAAGGAAAAATCTAAATTTTTCCCG
>JBDRPX010000038.1:0-134532 GCA_043826565.1 Candidatus Omnitrophota bacterium | reverse complement strand
AAAAAAAATCGAAAAATGGATAAATAATTATCCGAGAAAAATTCATGGTTATAAGACAGCGAAGCAAATGGTAAAAGAGCATTTTCAAAATAACAGTGATCAAAATCTTGACAATGTCGCACTATGAGTTACAATTCACTTTTAAAGAAAAAATAAATAAACTTTGTTGGCAAATGCAATTTGATTTAGTATAATTTAATATAACTATTATTAGAGTTACCCAAGCGGTATTGATCTAACTTTTAAGGAGGAGAGCAAAACATGATTATTAAAAAAATTTTTGCTGTTATTAATAATATTGAAATAATTGCGGTTATTGTAATTCTTGTAATGCTCATTCTAACTCTTAATGAAAATAATTCAGCTTTTAAGGGGTATATTGAAAAACTTGAAAATACAACATCTCGCCAAATAAGTTTTGAAAAAGATTCCGCTTCCGAGAAAATTTCTACGATTGAAGAAGTGACAGAGGCTAAGATAGAAGCTCACCAGAGAAGTATTAAGGAATATTTGGCAACTCTTCGGGAGGTAGAGTTAAATCGTAAGAGAGCTTTATTGATCGCCTTAGTAAATGAATGTTCCAATAACCTGGACGCGATAAGGCACCTTGATAAAATGCAAGAGAAAGAGTTGGAGGAACGCTGGACATTTCCCCAGATAACATTTTCTTATGAGGCTTATCAGGCGAATATGAATAATGCAACTATTGATAAGTTTGAGTTGATGGATGGGATTGTTGATATATATTGCAATCTAAAGATTATTCAGAACTTTATTGATAATGCGAGAAATCCTGTGTTTACAATTGAAGCAAGGAGAGCATATTTAAGGCAGGCAGTGAGAAATGGGGCCGCTTTAAAAGAACAATTTGAAAAAACAGTAAAAAGTATAGAAGATTTTAAAAAGAAACGTTTTGAAAAAAAAGAAGAAAAAGATGAAATTTTAGAACAACTTATTGTTGTTGATTAATGAAATTTAAATAAAATAATTATGAAAGCATTTTTAATCGGACTTATATTTTTAATTGCGGTTATTGTCATGGCGGGGATTGGAGTTTTAATTATTCCTTTGTTATTGGTTTTAGCTTTTTTATTGCGCGTTGTAGTTATGTTGGCACTATTGATCGTGGCGATATGGCTTTTAGGTAAATTCATTCTTTTTGTGTGGGAAAAAATGAAATCTTCACAATAATATTAAAACAGAGGGGGAGGTATGAAAAAAATTGGTATTTTGTTTAGTGTTTTAGTTTTAATGGTTTTAATTTGTAAGCCTGTGTTTGCGCAGGAAAAAAAAATTAGCGATATTTTGCGTGGTGTGGTGGAGTCAAATTTCGTGGCTCTTGAGAACGAAGATATTGACGGGGCGATGCGGACAATCCATACGCAAGCTCCGGGATATTTACAAACCATGGAATTAAGTAAGCAGCTATTCCCTTATTATGATTTAAGATATACGCTGCTTAGCTTTAACTATATTGGAAAAGATGATGAGTATGCTTTGGCGCGGGGTAAGCAAAGAACTACAAAAGTTCAAGGTCCGGCATTTCAGAATAATATTGTGGACTTTATCTATGTTTTTAAACAGGAGGGGGATGTTTGGAAATTTTGGAGTCAGGCGGTTCTGGATACACAATTTGTGCAATAGCCCTAGCTTCTTAGGCAGGATATCTAATGAGAATATGCCCAAAGTGTAACAGAACTTTTTTAGACAAATGTCAAAGTTGTTTGGTGTGCGGTATTAATTTGCAGGGAGTTGTTCCCGGGACTGTCGAATCAGAAGCTCCGGATGTAAAGACTTCTGCAAACATCAAAAAAGAAGAAAAGACAAAGTCGATTGTTTTAATTTTTAAAAATATTATCGAATGGGGTAGAGTAATCGTATATTTGTTTCTCTTGTTTTTTGTTGTGCCGTTAATTTTCGTGACGGTTTTTAACTGGTATGATTCGCTCGTTGTAAAAAGTCTATCTTTAAATGATTTTTTAGAGCAGCTGCCGAAAAATAGCTATGTGCCGGTTGTTGAATTTTACAAAGGTATGATTGTTTGGCTTCGGGATTTAGTTTTAGCGCTTTCTTTAAAAAAAGAAGGCGCTTTTTAATAGAGTGTGATCGGAGGTTAAACATAGCAAGGATGGCTTCGTTTCTATTTATTTTGTTTACCGGATTTATGATTGGCCTTACCGGGGCGATGATCCCGGGACCTTTAACTTTTTTTACTGTTTCCGGTGCCCTGAGAACCAATAAATTTGCCGGGATCAAAACTATTACCGGACATATAATTATAGAACTCATTATAATTTTGATAATTTTGTTCGGGTTTAAGCGATTATTTGTCGATGATAGTTTCTTAAGAGGAATATCACTTATTGGCGGAGCAGCTTTGATGCTGATGGGGGGAATATTTTTTTTAAAATCTCCTAAATTAAGCCTTTCCGTAATAAAGGACGAAAATAAAAAATTTGAAAAAAGCTTAATTGCCGGTGGGGTAATTTTTAGTATTGCCAGCCCGGGGTTTTTTATCTGGTGGGCAACTATCGGTTTATCGACAATTAGCAAAGCTTCAATATCCGGTCTTATGGGAGTAACTATGCTTTTAATGGGACATTGGCTTGCGGATATTTTTTGGTATGGTTTATTAGGATATGGAGTAAGTAAGGGGAAAGTTTATCTTACTGATTTTGCTTATCAAAATCTCATACGGCTTTCCGGAGGCTTGCTCTTGATAATCGGACTGAGTTATGTTTTTTAAAAAGATTAAGGGACATAGGGGGGAGATAGGGGCTTATGAAAAAACGATTAGTTGGGATTGTTTTGGTAATGGCGGTTATTTACGTGTTTCCGGTATATGCCGGGATAACTATTAATGAAATCATGGCCGACCCAAATGCTGTTTCCGATGCGCTGGGAGAATGGCTTGAATTATATAATGATGAAAATTTTGCGATTGATATAACTAATTGGACCATAAAAGATGCCGATACGAATTATCATCAAATAAATAATGGATCGGTATTGGTTATCCCGGCAAAGGGGTTCTTAGTCCTTGGCAGAAATGGTAATACGGAAGAAAACGGCGGGTATGCCCCAGGCTACGTTTACAATGACTTTGTTCTATCTAATACTGAAGATGAAATTATATTGGAAAATAGTTACGGTGTAGAGATTTCCCGGGTTGAATATATAAATGATTATTGGCCTGTTTATAGCGGAAGATCGATGGCTTTTACCGGCCAGGGATTGCTAAATAATCCTGAGAGTTGGATCGCAACTTCCCCCATGCCGGAAAACATGTATGGTGATGGGGATTTTGGAACACCGGGTACTCAAAATATTATACCTGAACCATCCGGGGTAATTTTATGGATAATTGGTTGTTTTTATGCCTTATTTTCTCGGAATAATTTTTTTTATAACCTGCGGAGATGGAAATGAAAATTTATATAACACGGCATGGAGAAGCCTTTGCTGGGGAAGAGAACCCGGAACAGCCGCTTACTGATCAAGGACGGCAAGATACTTTAAAAGTAGCATATTTTTTAAAATCCATTAATGCAAACATCAATATAATTTACAGCAGTACAAAAAACCGGGCTTTACAAACCGCTCAAATTTTTTCCGAAGAATTGTGGCCCAAGGAAGGCTCCTTTGAGCGCAAGGACTTGGGCCCCAATGATCCGGTAGAAAATATCTGTTTAGAACTTAATGCCCAGGACAAGGATGTTATGATCGTAGGGCATCTTCCGTTTGTTTCCCGACTTGCCAGCCGTCTTTTAACTGGTCAAGAAATGGATACCTGGCTGTCTTTTAAACCCTCGGGTGTTGTCTGTCTGGAAAAGACACCTTTTGGGGATTGGCAGCTTATCTTTATCGTCATGCCGGAAATCTTCAAAAAATAATATGGTAACTTAGATGTAATAGACGTTATCCAATAGATTTGTTTGACTTATGCGATTTTTAGCAGTATTATTAATTTAGGTTTAAAAAAATCTACAAGGCTGTAGTATGGTGACACTAAGCAATTTTCTCAATTCATGGAGGGGTTGCTTTTTTTGCGCTAAAGGAGAAAAAAGTGATTGATAGCAGTGAGTTTTTTGCTCTTATATTTTGTGTTGCTGCTGTAGTTTTTGTCTTAGGTAATCTGCGTCAGCTAAAAGTTTTACCGGATAACAAATTGATTCTTTCCGGATTGATCGTGTTTCTTGTAAGTACTTTAGCGACGGTTTTGGAAGGAATCTTCTGGGCTGATTTTTTAAATTATCTGGAACATGTTTTCTATATAATTTCATCAGGCCTGGTCTGCTTATGGTGCTGGAAGACCTTTATCTCCCCGGGGAAAAAATCATGAGTACTATTTTATTGCTGGACATTATAAATCTGTTCATCATGATCATGGCGGCATGCTTCATGATTAAGGGCTGGAAACGTGTATCTTGGGGGAATGTTAAGTTTTTTTTAGCAGCTTTGATTGCTGTTTTAAGCCTTCATAGTTTGAGTAATATTATTGAATGGTCTGGTTATGATTCAGTTTTTTTGGTTTGGGAAAACTATTTCCAAGTATTGGTTCCTTTAGTTTGGAGCTTCTTTTTTTACGCTTTTATTCAGGAAGACATTAAAAATCAAATTTATCATAAAACGGAACAATTCCGGTCTTTGGTTGAAAACACTATTAATTGGCTTTGGCAAACCGATCAGAATGGTTTTTATATTTATTCCAGTCCTCAGTGCCGGGAAATTATCGGATACGATGCTGAAGAAATCATAGGAAAAAATCTGTTGGATTTAATGCTTTCTCATGATTTAGAACATCGTCACAAAGAATTTCAAAAACTAATATCCTGCCACAAAAAAATTAAACGTTTTGAAAGCATTTTTGTTCATAAAAACGGAAGTCTGATAATTATGGAGACAAGTGCTGTTCCTGTCTTTGATGAAATGGGAAAAGTCTGTGTCGGGTATAGCGGGATCAATCGGGATGTTACAGAGCAGAAGTTAATGGAGCAGACTCTGTTTAATGAACGTAATCGAATGAAATTATATCTTGAAATTGCTCCGATAATATTTCTTGTTCTGGATGAGCAAGGTAGTATTACTTTAATTAACAAAAAAGGACATCAAATATTAGGGTATACAGAACAGGAGGTTCTGCGAAAAAACTGGTTTGAGAATTTTTTGCCGGAAAGGTTTAAAAAAGATATGCGGGGAGTTTTTAATAAACTGATGAGTGGAGACTTGAGATTTACTGAATATTTCGAAAACCCGGTCGTTACAAAAAGTGGAGAAGAAAGAATCATTGCTTGGCATAATTCACCTTTAAAAGATGACAATGGAAAGATTATCGGAATTATTAGCTCCGGTGAGGATATTACTGACCGTAAAAAAGATGAGGAAAAGAAAAAAGAACTTGCCGCTAAGGTCGCTTCTGCGGCTGTCGAGAGCAAAAAGGCCCAAGAGCTTACAGCTGCTTACGAAAAGCTTAAAAAGGCACAAGCTCAACTAGTGGAAGCAGAACGACTTTCCGGAATTGGGCAGCTTGCGGCTGGGGTTGCCCATGAATTAAACAGTCCCTTAACCGGACTTTTGAGCTTATTAAAGACTTATCTGCGCAAAGCCCAACCGGATTCCCGGCAACGTGAAGAATTGCAAATCATGACTGAAGCAGCTGAGTATATGGCAAATATAGTAAAAGGTCTGATATCCTTTTCACGACAGTCAAAAGGGGAATTTGTTGACGTAAACTTCAATATAGTTATTGAATCAACGTTAAGCTTTGTCCAGCACCAATTTAAAAATAGTAATATAAGAGTGTTAAGAAAATATGACGGAAAACTGATTTCCATTAAAGGCCATAAATCCTCTTTGCAGCAGGTAGTGCTTAATATGATAAGCAATGCTATAGATGCTATGCCTCAAGGAGGAGAAATCATAATAAAAACAAAAAACATTGAAAATAACACTAAAATTATGGTAGAGTTTATAGATAATGGGGAAGGAATTGCGGGGGATAATTTGACAAAAATATTTGATCCGTTCTTTACAACAAAAGGCCCGGGAAAAGGTGTCGGACTTGGTTTGTCGATCTCGCATGGTATAATAAAAAAACATCATGGCGAGGTGTTTGTGGATAGCCATGTCGGGAAGGGAACCAGGTTTGAATTAATTCTTCCTGGAGCTAAGTAGGTGACCTGTTATGTCAGGAGAAAAAATTTTAGTAATAGATGATACAAAAGTAATCTGTACCGGACTTAGGGCGGTGCTGGAGCATGAGGGATATAGTGTTGATACTGCTCTAAGCGGAGAAGCTGGCCTAGAAAAAATACGTGATGTAAAATATGATGTAATATTTGTTGACCTGGTTATGCCGGGAATAGATGGGATCGAAACATGTAGGGCAGCGAAGGAAATCAATCCGGAGACGGAAATAATTTTAATGACTGGGCATATAGATATCGGTTTGCCGGAAAAAGAAAAGGCGTTTATTGAAGCGGGAGGAAAAACCTATGGTTTATATAAGCCTTTCGAAGTTGAGCAAATATTAGAAGCTGCTAGAAAAGCCATATTAAACAAGAGTGGCTGAGTGTTTATCCGTGAGGTGATTTTGTATGATAAGAGGTAGTACACAACTGCATTCGGTATTATTGGTTTTAATGATATTCCTTATAAGCCTTGCTGCGGCAACCTATATTTATAATTTAAAAACTCAGGGAATTATGAGAACAATGAATGCTGTAGTTATCCCGGAGAAGGCCATACCTGAATCTGCGGAGCAAGGACAGACATTCTCCTATCCAAAGACTAACGCGCATTTATATACTAAAGCGTCAAGACAAAAAATTCGGCAGGCTTTGGATGAATTTTACATTAATGATGTGTTTGAGCAAAAAGAATCCGACAATGCTTCCCCTGAGATACTCGAGGAGATTTTAAATAATTTTATCAACGAAAGAAGTAAGAAAAGTGCGAATGGACTGGAGCTGGTCTCTAATGAGCTGAGTATTGCCGCATTATTAAGACGTTATGCGGCGGCTCAGGAATTATATCATGCTCAGTATGGGGTCTATGCGATGACCGCTAAAAACCTTATACTTGAAGATGATGGGTACCCGGGCATTATTGACCCGTATATTTTTGTAATAGATCTAGCCGACAGTAAAGAACATACCCGCAATGGATACTATTTCATGGAATCAATTAATAACGGCTCTCGATATAAAGATAAAGAAGATGAATATATTCTATGCGCTATACCGGTGGACTATGGTGTGACGGGTTTTCATACTTTATGTATTTCTTCAAGGACCGGAAATGTGGTTATGATGAAGAATAACGGAGCCAGACCTATATTTTATTCAAAAGAGATAAATAATACCTGGGAAGAGTTTTAAAAGATGCGACTCATAAATAGTAAAAACAACAAAGGTCGCGTTAGTATTATGAGTTTCCTGATAGTTTTTTCCCTAGTACTTGCTTGCGCCGCGGCATGGCAAGCCTTTGATTCTTTGTTGGCAGCTTACAGAAAAATCTTTATTGGGGGAGAAGAAAAATCACTGGTGGCCAGCCGGAATATTGAAGAAATTCAAAAAGACCTGGATATGGAAAAATCTAAAACTTCCGGAATTATTGGAAAATTAGGTGTGGTTCAAAGTTTCTATGGAGAAGATGGCGAAGAACATCATAAGAAAAAACGCGAGGTTCCGGAAAAGATTATTCTAGTAAAACGGAATGCAGATACTCAGGATACGCAAGAAGTTACTATAGCAGGCTTAGACACATCGTCTTCTCGATTTGTAAGGGAAGGGGAGGCTGTAATCAAGAAAAATGAAGCCGAAGCTATCGAATTGCTAAAAAGATATAGTTCTGCCCAAAAAACATATTATGAACATTACGGTAAATATGCCAGGTCTGAAGATTTAATTATAAACAAAGAAGGGAAATTTGAGATTATTGATCCGCAGCTGGGGAATCTAAATTCCGCTCGTGATATAGCCAGCGCTTTTAACGGTTATTACTATCATGAAGTTCTTAGTAATACCGGCAGCGCGACAGCTTTTGTAGTTTTTGCTATTCCGGTAAATTATAAAAAAACCGGTCGAAACACAATATGCATTAAATCTAATCTTCCTGAAAAAGTCCTAATTAAGGATTTAGAAGGCAATATTCCTCAAGAAGACACTGCTACAGATTCTTGGAATGAAATATAGAGAAAAATCTGCAATAAAACTAAATCAAAATAATCCAGCCAATAAACCACACTCAATCAGACTATATAATATTTGTGTTTTTTTGTGATTTTTTGTTGCCTTAAAAATAGATCTACTATATAATAACACTATGTACAGGTTGTCAGGACGATTACCATGTTTAATTTCAAGGAGGTTTTGTGATGCATCAAGAAGCCAAAAAGCCAGCCCGGGGCAGACCTAAAAAGCATATCAAGTATACTAAAACTATAAATGTTAGATTTACACATGAGCAATGGCTGAACATTCAGGTTTTAGCTCACAGGTGTCATTTAGAACCCTCAGTTTTTATAAGAAAAACAATTCTCGAGCATTTGTACGGCAATGTAGGCGAGTGCGAAAATACCCCTAAGGAAACCCCTAAGCCTTTAAAAGCGCTAACAGAAGGGCATAGCCTTACTCAAGCCAAAAAGGCCTTAAAAGGCCTCAAAAATACACCCAAACAACAAGGCCATAAACAGCTTCAGTTTATAATGTAGTTATAATTGATATGATGGATTAAGCTATATAAAGTGATTTTTAAAAACACAGAAAATATTAAAGGGAATAGACAGTTCAGTTAAAATGTGTTTAAAAAAATTAACAGCCCAGAAAACCACAACAACCCATAAAAACACCCAAACCAACGGCATTTTCCCACCCTTTGCTACCTTCCTATAATATATCTTATGTTAACTTAATTGTATTATGGTCTCAGTCGACAGTTCAAGGATATGCCTATTTGGAATCATGTATAACAAGCTGGTATGGGAATTCCTTTTGCGTTTGTTTTGTACTTCTACCTTTGGGTGGCTTCTTCCTGGATAATGTCTCCAAATAAAAACCATAGTGAGGCGCCGATTTCATGACCTTGGGCTTTTTCTTCTAATAGGTATTTTTTAGTCCGGAGTGCTGGTACCAGCAGGGTTTCGATTTCTTCCTCAGGTTCAAGGTCTTGTTCCGGAGATTTATTCCGGGAATCATGTTCATCTACTTCCATAGTGATTATTTGAACCTTTTCACTGGTCAGGGCTGGATTTAGGGCCAGTACCGGACTTATTTCTTTGATTATGCCGTAATAACCGGTTTCTTCCTTAAGTTCACGTATTGCCGCATCATTGATATCTCCATCATGGACAATCCCGGCGGGTAATCCGATTACGCATTTGTTTATTGCCGGCCGGAACTGTCTGATCAAAATATATTGATTTGAGGGAACTAGTTTGGCGAGAATTATGATTATCTGATGGGCATTATTACGTTCTGTAGATTCCCAATTAAATACCTCCCCCCTGTCATTAACAAATTCAGAATCAAGGAGGTTTATCCACTTACCCTTATATAAAATTTTTTGTGATAATTTTTTCATAATTAAAATAAAGCGCTCCCGCGTTCTATTGTCTGGCAATAGTAATTACGGGAGCCTAAGTTTTAAACAACTCTTTTTTGAGCTCGCAACCGCCGTGTAAGCTTTAAGATCGTAGTATGTCCAATGTCCATTGAGGCCCTGATTTTAAACCCGTTTTTCTGACACAGGCTGTTAGCCGCTTCCATTTTTTCCGTAGACCGGAAATTGACGATTCGATATCCCTGCTTCTGGCAAAATTCAATCGCCTTGATAATCAGATTTTTACCTAATCCAATCCCCCTAAATTCTGGAGATACGCTGATTCGCCTTAATAAAGCAGTATTTTTATCATCTTCTTTTACCGCAATAGTTCCGATTATTGTATTACCGATGACCGCTACAAAAAAGATATCTTTTTTTCCGCCATACGCCTTAGTTACATCAGCAAGATCAGCTTCCGGATATGTTGCTTCATTTAGTCCAAACTCTTTTTTTAATACCGAGGTAATTAATGTATATATTTGTTTTCGATCTTCTTTTTTCGCTTTTCTGATTTTTATATCCATTTTATTTCACCCGCTTTTTTATTACTTTTTTGATTTCCTTAAATGGTATATCTTCAGTAACTATCACATGTCCGATTCTTGTAGGTATAACCATGCGGATTTTCCCGTTCACAAACTTCTTATCCCTATAGAAAGCTTCAAATACTGTATTTAAACTAATATTTTTGGCCTCTACCGGAAGGTTTAGGCCGCGAATAAGGGAAACTATGCGCGCAAATTCATTAGGTTCTAAAAGCCCTAAATTAAGCGCGATTTCGGAAGCACAAACCATACCGATGCTAACAGCTTCACCATGATTGAGTTTTGTATATTTAGTGGCTGTTTCTAAAGCATGTCCGATGGTATGTCCGAAGTTTAGAATTGTCCGCAATCCCTTTGTTTCATTTTCGTCAAATGAGACAACTTGCGCTTTAATTTTACTGGAGCAGCTTATGATATATTCAAGGCTTTTTATATCTAATCTTAAGATTTTATTATAATTTTTTTCTAAAAAAGAAAATAGATTTTTATCATCAATGATTCCGTATTTAACTACTTCAGCAAGCCCGCTTCTAACTTGACGCAGGGGTAAGCTTTTTAATACTGTTGTATTCGAATAGACCAGTTTCGGCTGAAAGATTGCCCCAACGAGGTTTTTCCCGGATTCTAAATCTATAGCTGTTTTTCCGCCGATACTTGAATCAACCTGTGCCAACAATGTTGTGGGAATCTGGATATAACTGACACCTCGCTTATATGTAGCGGCAACAAACCCACAAAGATCTCCAATCACCCCCCCTCCGAGCGCAATAAGGAATATACGCTTTTTAACATCTATTTTAGATAAGGCCTGAATTGTTTTGATGTATGTGGATATTGACTTGCTTTCTTCAGAATCTTTGACCTTATAAAAATATGTACGGATATCCGCTGATTTTAATGATTTTTTTATAGATGATGCATATAGATTAAATATCCGCGCATTGGTTATAATAAAAGCATCGGTTCCCAGCCTCGTTTTTTTTAATATACCCGCCAGTGGATTAAAACTTTTTCCTTCAATAATTATAGGATAACTTTTTTCTTTTAAATCTACGATTATTTTTTTCATTAAAAACTATTCCTAAGTAACATTAATAAAACAATTAAAATAATCATCCCGTAAGGTTCTAATCGGCTATACGCTATGGCCATCTTTGGCGGCAACAGCCCCATGAGGACTCTTGATCCGTCAAGCGGTGGAATCGGGATAAGATTAAAAACTCCCAACACAATATTTATTATGAGCAGATTTGTTAAAAAGTCAAACAGAATAACATTCCCCACAATTCCCAGACGAAGAATTATATATGTTATTGTTGCGGCAATGAAATTTGCCACCGGCCCGGCTAATCCGACCCAAATCATATCTTTTTTGGGATTATTTAAGTTGTAAAAATTAACCGGTACGGGTTTTGCCCAGCCGATGACTATCGGTGAGCGGGATATTATAAGAAATAAAGGTAATAAAATTGTTCCAAAGAGGTCGATGTGTGCTAAGGGGTTAAAAGTCAGCCGGCCTAAGCTTTTTGCGGTAGTATCCCCAAGCTTATTCGCGACATATCCATGAGCATATTCATGCACAACCAACGCTCCCAGAAATGCAGGCAGGTTTACAATAAAGCTTAAAATTAGAGAGCCTCCGCTGGTCATATTATTCTTTTTTTAGTTCAATTTTTGAATATGCTTTACTTCAATAATAGGAATTTTAGATTTTTTGTGATTAGTTATGTTTCCCCATATATTAACTTTGTGATAAATAAAATCGTTAAGATTAATATCGTCGCTTTTTAAATAATACACAAGTTTTTTATCTGCGAGTAATTTATGGGTACCCTGGCGTTGCAAGACCCGCCCCATATCCATGACTTTTCCTTTAACTGTCGGTGGAACATTTGAATAATTAACCACGCTTAGTTCTTGTTTTTTAGGAATATCTGTGATATTTTCGGGTACAGCTGCCGGAGAAATAGTTTTTTTCTCCTCCTTTAGTCTAGGGAAAGAACTTATTTTAAGACGATACTTGTTTTCTTCTTCATAATAAAGCTCGGGTTTTCCAAATTTTACGACATAATTTTTGTTGACCCAGGCCACGCAATTTTTTAAAGGAAAAATCCAATACCAGTCACCTTCGGTATTAATTAACTCAATAGGATCTCCTGTGTTTAGTTGTCCGACTATATTAGAATTAGTCCCCTTCTCTGCCCGGATATTGACTCTATTCCCGGAAATTGTGATATTCCCGGAACTGTCTTTAAGGACAAAGTTTTTATAAACATAAGCTTTGCTTGAAGGAGGCAGCTTAATCTTAATCCATTCGGCTGTTTGATCCTCCACTAAAACCAGGAAATCCTTATCAAGCTTAGTAATGATTTCATGATTCAGGCTGGGGCCGCTGCGCACATTGACAGCATCTGCGGTGATGATTCCCGTATAAGTGTCCTTAGCCTCCGCAGATTGCGCAAATGCAGTATGCGTAATACTTAATATTCCAAAACTTATACTAATTAAGAAAAAACATGTTTTTATTTTTCGCATTATTTTCTGGAATGACATTATTTGGAAGCAGTCTTATCCGCTGCGGTTTTCTCACCAGCGGCTGCGCCTTCTGCCGTAGTAGCTTTAGCTTCTTTGGTTTTTTTGAGCTTCATTTTAATAATCTTTACTTTTGGCAGGCCAAAAGCTTTTGTTTCTTCGCTCCATTTTCCGGATTTTTTGAGCTTTTCCACACGCTCGAACCGCTTAAGAACACTGCGGTGTTTATTGCCTTTAGTGGCAGATAAGCTTGGATGAATCGACATTTTTCAGTTCTCCTTTCTTACGATATTACTTAAGATTTTTCAAGAAAGCGTACAAAGCAATCTTTATAACGTTTTTTGAAATTATCCAGGTTTTTTATTGCGGTTGTCTTTTCGAGGTAAACCCCGGTATAGACAACGTAAAAATCTCCTTTTTTTAATACAAAACTCTCAAAACCTTTTTGCTTTAGCAGTTGAGCTTCTTTTTCCGCTATGCCGTTTTTATTGTAACTTGCCAACTGAATAGCATATCCCTGATTTGATGAATTCGGGGCTGTTTCTACGGGCTTTACTACGACATCATGTTCCAGTTTATCTTTTTTAATTTCCTCGTTTGTTTCTGGTTCCTGATTCTTAGTTATAATGTTTTGCTTTGCTTGAATTTTCTCGGGGACAACTTTTATTATTGCTTCATTATCCTGCAGCTTGGCAAATTGCTTCCCTTTTTCCATCCCAACAACAAAACACAGCAAATTTACCATTACCAGTGTTAGGGCTATAACAATCAGAGTATCTACCGATACGGTTATTGCTGACTTGTAATTAATTGAAAAAGCGTTCCTTCTGAACGCTTTCTGGCGTTGCTTTTTTGTTATACCGTTAAAAAGCTCCGGTTGAACCTCCGTGTTCTTATAACTCATTAAGATACCTCCTGTATCAGAATGCATGAAATTATATTCAGCTAAATATATATTATATCAAAAAATACCATAAACACAACGATTTTTGTAAAACTTTTTGCAAAAACACGATTAAGAATTTTATCTTATTGCGTTAACACATGTTACGTGCCAAGAATGCACCATTTTTCGTTCTTAAAAGTTTTTCCATACCCAAGCGTTTTTGCCGGTTTTGAAAATTTTATTTCGGAATCTTTTTATGACACGAACAAAAGCATCTACGATAACCGGGTCAAACTGCTCACCACTGTTTTTCACAATTTCAGTTACGGCTTGTGATACAGTCATTTTTTTTCTATAAGGTCGCATTGAAAGCATTGCCTCGAATGAATCCGCAACTGTTAAGATGCGGGCGCCCAAAGGGATATCATCCCCCTTTAACCCACTGGGATATCCCTCCCCGTCATATCTTTCATGATGATAAATTATGATCGGCAACACGGATTTTAACCGTCCGCCAATAGGTCGGATGATCTGCGCTCCAACTAAAGGGTGCTCTCTGATTATCTTATAGTCTTTTCCGGTAAGTTTAGTTGATTTCTTTAAAAGCTTCTCAGGTAAACTCATCTGGCTGACATTATGCAACAGGGCGGCGTAATACAAAATTCTCATTTCATCAGACCTGAGTTTAAGCTCCATTCCAATAGACATTGTTATGTTTATAAATATATTTGTTCTGCCATAATTAAAAGTAACTCCGGAACTTAACACCGATGCTAAAGCCTTAATGCTGTTTAAGGTTAATTTTTCCTGCTCATCATATAACTGCGCATTTTTAATTGCGATTACAGCTTGCTCCGCAAGTGTTGTCAGGATCTCCTTATCAAAAATTGTAAAAGGCTTATTATCGATTTGATTGTAAATGCTTATTGCCCCAATTATGCTTTCCTCAGAAACAAACGGCACGCATAAATATTGATCTCGAACAATGGTTTTCCCATCCCGTATTACTTTTCCCGGAAGACCTTGTCCCATTTTTAAAATTGCTTGTTTTGGTTTTTTTTGCTGAAGATCAATAACGGCCAGAGGGACTAAAGATCGTTTGTTTTTATCAACCATCATAATTGTGCAGCGTCTAGCACGTAAAACCTGCAAGCTTAGCCGGGCAATTCGCGGAAGCAATTCTTCGATTTCCAGAGTTGAACTAATAATTCGATTAACTGTATGTACCGTAGATAAAGCTATGGCTCGGGGTCTGATGGATTCGGAAAGTTTTGCAAGTTCCAACTCCTTTTGAGCGCTTTCTAATGTGGTAGACGTAAAAGCATGAAATAATTCTAAAAACTTTGGTGGGATTTCAGATTTCATACTGCGAATACCAATATATCCGTAGATTTGATCACCACGGATTACAGGTACGCAATAGAAACAGCTTCCGTCAGATGATATTTTTTTCTGAATTTTTCGGCTTTTTTGCGCCAGAGGAATAAGTTTATTAATATGCTTAACGGAATCTTTTGATGATAAAGCTTTAAGCTTGCTGTTTTTACCTAGACTTTTATAATTCTTCTTATTATCCGAAATCACCGCCCATTCAGCATTACCAATAATTTTCGAAAAGCAATCAAGCTCTATTTTCCAGCTAGGATGTTCAATTAGCTTGTTAAATGTTTCTTCTTTATATGAAACTTTCATTGAAAGTTTATCTCCTGAGCATTAGAATTTATTTTTTACTATTAATTCTCGTATTCTTTTCTTGTCCTCTTCCTTATTCCACCAAGAAAAACTAATACCCATCAAGTAATCATTTTTTTCTACTTCCTTTATCCAGGCAATCCGGCCGAAAATCCTCATCAAATAATTTTCAGTTCCGACTTTCAAATCGATTGCCACCGGAGTTTTTTTCTCTAAATGATTATAACTCTTTAATAACATTCCGCCAAGACTAATATTTTCTACCGGCTCTGGATTTTTTTCAAGGTAGGTCGAATAGGTGCGCAAATTAAGCAATTTGAAATTTGCCCTGACTTCTGGAATATTTATTCTCGAAAAGCTCCTTCTTTCGTCAAAGGGCCTGTGGTTATCCATAACTCCCCCCCCCGCTACAAAGTTTTTTTATGTTTTTTAAAATCATTAAAATTCTTTCTGATTTCTATTATAATTTCTGTACCAATGCTTGTCAAGATATTTATGTGAAATTATTAGCCGCTATATACTGTGTTTATTAGGGTTAGTGCATTAAACTTTTTCCCAGGGATGAAATAATTTTTTGTATTCATCCAGGGCATAGCGATCAGTCATTCCGGCTATATGATCGCAGACTAAGCAGTATTTCTGCTTTTCGTTAAGATTTTCCTTGGGAAGATTTGGCAGCTGTTCAGGGTTTTCCAGATAAACCTCAAACATTTCTTTTATAAAACGCTTGGCTTTGCTGGACATACGCACAACTTTAAAATGACGGTAAAGATTTTTATAGAGAAAATTCGATAGTTCTTTTAATTTTGGATTAATCGGCAAATCCTTAAAAGTAATAATTTTTTCTTTTTGGGTTCTGGATTTTTCCGGTGAATCAATCCTAAGGTCATTAATTTTTTTTATTGTCGCGTCGAGAAGTTCCGTTACCTGAATATTAATTAAAGTCCGGATAATTTGATATTTTTCAATGTGTTCATCCGGATTAGAATATTTTTCCCGTACAATTTTTTTGGCCAAGCGCCAAAGTTCAATATCAACCAAATCCTTCTCTTTTATGAATCCGCTCCTAATTCCGTCATCAAGATCGTGATTATTATAAGCAATCTCATCAGCGACATCAACTATTTGAGCTTCTAAGGTCGGCATCAACTTTGGTTCAAATTCTTGGGGGGGTGTCGGCGCATCAAAAGTTGTTGCATGTTTGATGATGCCTTCTCTTACTTCCCAAGTTAAATTAAGCCCTTTAAAATCAGGATAACGTTCTTCAAGAACATCAACCACGCGTAAGCCATGCTGATTGTGTTCAAAGCCACCATGGTTTTTCATGATATCGCGCAAAGCATCTTCTCCGGCATGTCCGAAAGGTGTATGCCCAATATCATGAGCTAAAGCAATTGCTTCAACAAGTTCTTCGTTAAGCCTCAAAGCTTTAGCGATTGTGCGGGCTATTTGAACTACTTCCAGAGTATGTGTTAATCGGGTCCGGTACTGATCACCTTCATGATTAACAAAAACCTGGGTTTTGTATTGAAGCCTGCGAAAGGCACTGGAGTGAATAATGCGGTCTCTATCTCTTTGGAATATTGAACGATAGGGATGCTCTTCTTCCTTAAAACATCTTCCTTTCGACCACGCACTTGTCATCGCATAAGGGGCAAGTTGACCTGCTTCTGGATCTTTGGTAGTTTGATGAGGCATTTTAGACCTTATTCTTTATTTTTTTTTCCAGTATCGCAACAACTTCGTTAAGCTTAACTTTTTCCTGCTCTCCGCTTTGCATATCGCGGATAAGAATACAATTATCTTTAAATTCTTCTTCACCTAAAATCAGGGTGATATCACTGCCGAGCTTATGGGACTGCTTCATGTGAGCTTTTAATGATTTCTGCTCAAAACCATTGATAACACAATTTTTTTTCCTCCTTAAAACAGCCACAATTTTAAAAAGTTCTTTACAGTTATCTTCACCTAATCCAATAGCATAAATAACCGTTTTTTTCTGAATCGGGAAAACTATTTCTTCAGCGCTAGCAGCTAATAATAAACGTTCAATTCCAAAAGCAAATCCAGTTGCGCCCTGAGCAAGCCCGCCCATATCCTTAATTAGATTATCATATCGTCCGCCGGCACAAATTGCATTTTGCGAACCCAGTCCTTGATGTGTAATCTCAAAAACTGTTTTAGTATAATAGTCCAGGCCACGTACAAGGTAAGGACTTAAATTATAGGCTATTCCGGATAAATCTAAATATTGTTTAACTGACTTGAAATGATCATTACATTCTGAGCATAAGTGATCATTAATAATTGGCGCGGAGTGAATAACTTTTTTACAATTTGGGTTCTTACAATCAAGAACTCTCAGGACATTTCTTTCTAAGCGGTTTTGGCAATTTTCACATAGTGATTTTTCTTCAGTTTTAAGATATGTTTTTAGGAGTTTTGCGTACGCAGCTTTATCATGGGAACATCCAACGGTGTTCAATACTAAATCGAAATTTTTTATACCGATCTCAGTAAGATATTCAACAGCTAAGGTAATCACTTCCGCATCAAAATATGGGTCATAGGATCCCAAAGCTTCAATCCCCATCTGGTAAAATTGCCGGTTTCTTCCGGATTGCGGCTTTTCCCCCCGAAACATAGGTCCGATATAGTATAATTTTGCTACTCCAAGCTGGGTAAGGTTATGTTCCAGATAGGCTCGTACTACTGAGGCGGTTGCTTCCGGCCTTAGTGATATTTCTCTCTTTCCTCTGTCTACAAAAGAGTACATCTCTTTTTCTACAATATCTGTTTGCTGCCCGATACTGCGCACAAAAAGACCGGTTTCCTCAATAACCGGAATCTTTATTTGATTAAAGCCGTATAAAGAAAATTGTTCTTTGGCACAGTCTTCGAGATATTCCCACTTATCAATTTCTCCCGGCAGAATGTCTTGCACTCCTTTTAAGGCTTTAAATTTCATAAGTACACTCTTCTTTTACCAAAAGCACAAAACCCCATTAAAATAATTGGGGCTCTATGCATAACCTAAATATTCTTCAGCGTTAGTAATACACCTACTTAACTAATTTTTTCATTTCCAACCCAGGTTTGAATACTACCACCTTTTTAGGGGGTACGGGGACTACCTGACCGGTTCTGGGATTACGCCCTGTTCTTCCTCTTCTGGATTTTACTTTGAAAATTCCAAAGTTACGCAACTCAACTGTCTTGTCATTTACAAGGCTTTCAATGATTGTATCCAGAGTTTTTTGCACTATTTTCTTAATGTCCTGTTGTTTCATCTTGGTCTCACTCGCGATTTTGAGCACAATATCTTTCTTTGTCATACCGGCTCAGCCTCCTTTCCACCGTTGATTAAGGTTACTTTAATATGGTTGTCACAACGTAATATATAAAATAAATTACAACAATGATTAACACCAAATTAAAAAACGGATTGGTGAATATTTTTTTTAAAAACTCTCCCATTACATTGACTTTAGCTAGTTCAGATTTGCGGTTTTCGAGGGATCCCATGATCTTATTTAAAGTAATGTATGAATTATGCCAATCATTTTCTAATTTCTGTAACTGTAATGGGGACATGGACGCAGCACCTTTTAAACTCATCACTTGCGAAATTACATCAAATGTTCTGTCCTCAGCAGTAGGTTTAATTCCCAAGGAATCCATTAAACCCTGATATTTTCTAGCTAAACTACTTTTAAGTTCCAAAAAGTTTTTTTCGTCTTCTTCCGTAAACGTTGGGGAATTTGCCGTTTGTTTGTATAGTTTATAATATTGTTCCCATAAAACAATAAAATCCTTGATTTGGTTTATTTTACTTTCTAAATTCCGATCTATCATTTTTCGTATCCTTCCATTTATCAATGACTACTGAAAAATTTTATCATATCGCATTTTTTATGTCAAGTTATTATTTGGGCCAACTCCGGACAATTGTCAAGAGCGGTCTCTTTAGAGATTATGTTGTTGTAATATAAACGTTTAAAGCTTTCTGCCATTGTATGCATTCTATATTTGGCTCCAGTTTGAATAGTTGAAGGAATTTGTATGGTTTGTCCTTCGCGAATATGATTGCGAATAGCATCAGTCATTACCATAACCTCTGTAGCAATAACCCGTGTTTCCCTATCCTTTTTAGGAACAAGTAGTTGTGTTACGATCCCCTGCAAACTATTTGCCAGCTGTACACATGCCTGGTGACGTTGTTGAGGAGGAAAGATGCTTATGAGTCGGTCGATAGCCTGTACTGTATCCGGAGCATGCAGTGAGGTAAGAACTAAATGCCCGGTTTCCGCAGCAGTTACTACTGTACGTACCGTTTCCGCGTCAAGTAACTCTCCTACTACAATAACATCAGGATCTTGACGAAGCGTTCTTTTAAGCGCTACGGAAAAAGATAGTGTATCAGAACCTATTTCTCTTTGCTTAATAATAGAATTCAGATTTTTGTGTATGTATTCTATAGGATCTTCAAGGCACAATATTACTGCTTCTCTTTTCCGGTTAATTATATCTACCATCGCGGCCAGAGTTGTTGTTTTTCCACTCCCTGTAGGTCCGGCAATCACAACAATACCTTTTTTTCGTAAAGCCAAATCCTCTACTACAGTTGGTAAGCCAAGCTCTTGTAATGTCTTTAAATCCGGCATAATTACGCGAAAAGTAGCTTCGACATTGCCTCTTTGCACATGGACATTAACTCTAAATCTCAGCTCAGGGTTTGGTGAGAAAGCAAAATCCAGCTCGCGAAATTTTTCAAAGCGGGCTATTTGTTCATCAGTAAGAATACTGTAAATCAAATTCTTTAATTCTAATGTTCCTAACGGGTCTGTTTCCATAGGAATCAATCGCCCATGCAATCGTAAAGTTGGCGGGCGGTTATAAGTAAGATGTAAATCTGAGGCTTTTCTTTGATAAGTAACCTGTAAGAGCTTCAGAATATCCATCACTTCAATTCTCTTAATTATCTCCTCTTTATTATCATTTAGAATATCTTCAAATATCATTCCAATGCCAAACCTACCATTTTTAAATTCCTCTACACGAACAACCTTGGTTATTATTTCAACTGGTAGTTGCACTTGGGGCAGCCTAAAGGATACTTTTATCTTCGAATGTAATGGTAAGGCATTATCCAGGTCGACTAGTATTCCGGTAGTACTGATATCCTTAGCCATTGTCAGCACCGTTTGGGCTAAAGACCCATCAGTATTGACTTGCTGTATTTGGACCTTTAATCGGGCGCGTATCCGTGTATTTGCTCGCAGTTCATTATATAGGTCAAAGGTTTCTTCCATTTTATTCTCCTTGTGTTAATTATTTATTATACCTATTTTTTTATAGATATACAAACATCTTCTTTTCCCAGGATATCTTCCAGTTGAGCGAGCAGTTCATTATTAACATTAACACTAGCTTCTGCCTTGATCTTGATTTTTCTTCCTGCCGCCGCACCCATTGCCAGATGGACAGGGGTTTTCCCCGGGTGAGACAGGATTGTTTCTTTTAACTTTGCCAGTTCTTTTTTCTTAGCGGCTAAACCAGAAATATTCAGATTTATACTGCTGACTAATGCTGCAGATATATCTTCAATAGGTATAATATTCGAAGCGATGATTTTGGGAGTATCTTCCCTTAAATCCAGCTTACCCTGAACAACAACAAGTTTATCTTCTTCAATACAGGAAGAAGTCTTCCGATATGTTTCCGGAAAGACTAAAAGGTCCAGGGATGTTTCTAAGTCTTCCATTCTAATAATTGCCATTTTTTCCGCAGACCTTTTTGTAAGTGTTACTTTTACTTTTTCTAAAATCCCGGCAACATAGATCTCATTAGGAATGGTTTTTTTATTCAAAAGCTCCGTTATTGTTAAGATTGCATATCTTTTAAGTATTTTATCATATTGTTCTAAGGGGTGGGCGGTAATATAAAAGCCTAACATCATCTTTTCATTTGACAGTAATTGTAACATCGGCCATTCTTCAACATCAGGCAAGTCACTTTGCAATCCTTTAGACTCCTGGGGATTTTGAAAAAGCAATAATTGACCACTTTGCCGATCTCTCTGAAGAGAACTGGCAAGACTCATTATTTTTTCCAACCCCGCCATCAATTGCGCTCTATTTGCGCTTTTTCCGTCGAAAGCACCGCACTTAATTAAACTTTCTAAGACTTTTTTGTTTGCTGATTTCATATCTACTCTTTCACAAAAATTCACCAGAGAAGTAAACGGTCCGCCGGATTTTCTAGCCTGAATAATTGCTTCAACAGCCCCTTTTCCTACGTTTTTAACTGCCGAAAGTCCGAATCTTATCGCATCATCTCCGACCACAGTGAACTGAGAGAAACTTTCATTAACATCAGGTGGTAATATGCGTATTTTCATACGCTTCATTTCATTTATATAACGAGCTATTTTATCAGTATTATCTTTTTCGCTCGATAGCAATGCGGCCATAAATTCTACAGGAAAGTTAGCTTTAAGAAAAGCTGTTTGGTAAGAAATCATCGCATATGCTGCAGAATGGCTTTTATTAAAACCGTATCCGGCAAAATATTCAATAAGATCAAAAATTCTTTCGGCGATTTTCTTGCCGATATTATTTTTTTGCGCACCGTCTATAAATGATTTTCGCTGGTTCTCAATTACCTCAGGTATCTTTTTCCCGATAGCTCGACGCAGTAAATCAGCCTGAGCTAATGTAAAACCCGCTAGTACATTAGTAATACGCATGACCTGCTCCTGATAAAGTATAATTCCATACGTATCTTTTAGTACCGGCTCAAGCAGCTTATGATCGTAACGAACCTTTGCGCCTTTTCTTTTTCTATTGATAAAGTCATCAACCATTCCACTGCCCAAGGGGCCGGGACGATAAAGCGCAAGTAATGCGATAATGTCTTCAAATTTATCCGGTTTTAATTTTTTTAGCAATTCCCTCATTCCGGAACTTTCCAGCTGAAAAACACCGGCGGTTTCAGCATTAGCGAACAACTCATAAGTTTTATTATCTTCTAAACTGATATTCTGAATATCAATAGCTGTATTTTTAGTACGCTTGACAATTTTAAGAGCTTCATTTATAACTGTAAGCGTCTTAAGGCCCAAAAAATCCATTTTCAGCAAACCGATTTTTTCAAGTGATTTCATGGTGAAACCGGTAGTTATCTGTCCCTCAGAAGACTTAAAAAGCGGAATGTATTCATAAAGAGGCTTATCACTTATAACCACTCCCGCAGCATGAGTTGAGGCATGTCGAGTTAGTCCTTCAAGAACATAGGATGTGTTGATAAGATCTTTAATAGTTTTATCTGAACGATAAAGTAACTTTAGTTCCGGCTCCGCTTCCACAGCCTGGGCTAGTGTTATATTCAGATCATTAGGCACCAGCTTGGCGATTTTATCAACATCAGCATAAGGAATGCCCATTACTCTTCCGACATCCCGAAGCACTCCTTTTGCGGCCATAGTTCCAAAAGTAATAATTTGTGCTACATTATCTTCCCCATACTTTTCGGTTACATATTTAATAACTTCATCACGTCTTTCATAACAAAAGTCAATATCAATATCCGGGAACGTGACTCTTTCCGGATTCAGAAATCTTTCAAAGAGAAGATCATATTTCAAAGGATCAATCTCAGTTATACCCATAAGGTAGCTTACAATACTGCCGGCGGCTGATCCTCTTCCCGGACCAACAGGGATACTATTGCGTTTAGCAAAATGCACAAAATCCGCAGTAATTAAAAAGTAGCTGGCGAATCCTGAATTTTTTATAACCGACAGCTCCTGCTCCAGTCTATTCCCGGCAACTTCCCGATTCGTAGTATATTTAGAATCAATTACTTTCAGGCATTCCTGTTTTAAAGCTTCAATTGCCGTTAGACCTCCGGGGAGTTTATACTGCGGTAAATGCGTTTTACTAAAATCAATTTCCAGATTACACATTTCCGTTATCTTGATCGTATTTGAAATTGCTTCCGGAACTTCCGCAAATAATTTCTTCATTTCTTCAGCTGACTTAAAATAAAATTCATCAGTTTTTAATTTCATCCGCGTTGAGTCATCAAGATTTGTCTGGGTCTGGATACAAAGCAATACCTCATGAGCATGCGCCATATCCTTTTTTAAATAATGAACATCATTAGTAGCAACTAAAGGAATATTCAGATCTTTACCAAGTTTTATTAATTGCCGGTTTACTTTCTTTTGTTCAGGAATGCCGTGATCCATGAGTTCTAAATAGAAGCTTTCCGGCTCAAACAGTTCTTTATACTGCTGGGCAACATCATAAGCTTCTTTTTCTTTACCTTCTGTAAATAAAGAAGAAATTTCCCCTTTTAAACATCCGGAAAGACCGATTAATCCGCTGATATATAGCCCCAGAACTTCTTTATCTATTCTTGGCTTATAATAAAACCCTTCCAGATACGCGATAGTAACCAGGCGTATTAAATTTTTATAACCTTGTTCATTTTTTACCAGGAGAGTTAAATGGTGAGATTGTTCTCTTATTCCAGCTTCTATCTTTTTAAATCTACTTGTTTTTGCAACATAGGTTTCACATCCGATAATCGGCTTTATACCTTTCTTCATCGCTTCAATGTAAAATTCTACAGCACCGAAAATGTTCCCATGATCGGTGATGGTTAGTGCCGGCATACGCATTGTCTGCGCTAAATCAACCAGTTTACCTACTTGGCAGGCTCCGTCCAATAAGCTGTACTGACTATGTACGTGAAGATGAACAAAGTCGGCATGTTTCATCCTATTCCCATTCTATAGTAGCGGGTGGTTTTGAACTTATATCATAAACAACCCGATTAACCCCTTTGACCTCATTTATTATTCGATTAGAGATTTTTCCTAAAAGTTCCATAGGTAATTTTGCCCAATCAGCGGTCATCCCGTCCACACTCGTAACAGCCCGTAAAGCAACGACATTTTCATATGTCCGTTCATCCCCCATAACCCCAACACTTTTAACCGGTAGTAAAACACTCAATGCCTGCCATACTTGGCGATAGCATCCGGCAGACTTAATCTCATCAATGAATATTTTATCTGCCTGCTTAAGTATGTCCAAACGTGTTTTTGTTATCTCACCAAGTATCCTAATTGCTAAACCAGGTCCGGGAAACGGGTGGCGGTGGATAATTTCAGCAGGTATCCGGAGTGTTTCGCCGAGTAATCGAACTTCATCCTTAAATAGAAAACGAAGCGGTTCAACTAGTTTTAACCGCATTTTTTTAGGCAGCCCTCCGACATTATGGTGACTTTTAATCACTGCGGAAGGCCCGCCAAAAACAGATTGACTTTCAATAACATCAGGATAAAGTGTTCCCTGCGCAAGAAATTTTATGTTTTTAAGTTTTTTTGCTTGCGCGTCAAAAACTTGGATAAAAAGCTTGCCAATAATCTTACGCTTCTTCTCGGGATCTGTTACCCCGGATAATTTCTTCAAAAACAAATTCTCTGCGTCAACATAGTGAAAATTCATATTATAGTGTTTTTTAAAAGTATGACACACTTGATTAGCTTCGCCACTACGCAACACCCCATTATTAACAAAAATACAGTGTAAACGTTTGCCTAGGGCCTTATGGAGAAGAACAGCGCCGACAGATGAGTCAACACCGCCGCTTAATCCCAGAACAACTGAATCTTGACCTACAGTTTTCCGGATTAATTTAACAGATTCCTTGACAAAAGATTGCATAGTCCATAACCCCTGACAGCCACAAGCGCGAAAAATAAAATTTCTTAAAATCTCTTTTCCCCGAGGTGTATGTACAACTTCCGGATGGAACTGAACTCCGTAGATTTTACGGTTTTTATGTGCAAAACTTGCAATCCGCGAATTTTTTGTATGTGCCAAAGAAATAAAGTCTTTAGGAAGCTTTTTCACTTTATCCTCATGGCTCATCCAGGTTATCATATGTTTACCCAGTTTATGGAAAATGGAGTTATTATTAATTATAAAAAGTTCTGTGCGGCCATACTCTCGAGCTGCGGACTTCCCCACTATTCCCTTGAAATGATGGGCAATTAACTGCATTCCGTAACAAATGCCCAAAATCGGGATATCCAGGTCAAATATTCTTTTATCACAGCGCGGCGCGTGCTTCTGAGTCAGGCTTTTCGGCCCGCCGGAAAAAATTATGCCCTGCGGGTTCATATCTTGGATTTTTTCCGCCGTAATACTCGGGGGATAAACTTCGCAATAAACATTATACTCTCTTATCCTCCGGGCAATTAGCTGACTATACTGTGACCCAAAATCGATTATAACAATTCTTTCTCTCATGATTTTACCAGCCTATACAGTTCTTGAAGTGATTGTGAAATTATTTTTGTTTGCGATACCGTGGACATAAAGTTTGTATCACCACTCCAGCGTGGGACAATGTGGACATGTATGTGCTTATCTATCCCGGCCCCGGCAACCTTCCCCATGTTAATCCCCATATTAAAGCCTTGCGGCTTTAAGTACTTCTTTAAAGTTTTTATAGATTCTTTAACCAGCTCCATTACTTCCTTAATTTCTCCTGCCTTTAAATCTTCTAATTCAGCAACGTGCCGATAAGGGATTACCATGACATGGCCATTATTGTACGGAAAAGTATTCAGCATTGAATATGAATATTTTTTTCGTTTTATAATGAAATTTTCACTGTCTTTTTTTTGTTTTGGTTTCTGGCAAAAAATACAACTTTTAGTTTTTTTCCCTTGAATATATTTAATTCGCCATGGAGCCCACAATTTATTCATGATTTTTCCTTGAATTCATTTAACTGTAGTTAACCCGAATAGTAATCGCAGCAAGAGCTTAAATTCTTATTATAGTACCTTTTTTAGAGTTAGCCAACTCTAAAATTCCAACAGAATTGTAAGGTGCATGGATCATATCCGTGGGGCTTCCGGGATTAAAGAGTAAAACACCTTTTTTCTCTTTGTTATAGGGAATATGCGAATGCCCAAAAACAATTATATCCACTTTTTTGAACTCGTCTAATACCCGTTCCGGAAGTGTCGCTGGATCTCCCCATCCATGGATCAAGCCAATTTTAAACTTTCCGGCGGTAATAATTTTTTTATCCGGAAAGCGGGCTTGTACGTCGGGCGCATCCATGTTTCCGCTAACTACTTCGATATTACTATTAATCTGCTTAAGCTGATCGATAACCTTCATAGTTACAATATCACCAGCATGCAAAATCATATCAACATCCTTAAAAGCCTCTCCCACTGATTCCGGTAAATAATCACAAGCCATGGGAATATGTGTGTCTGAAATAACACCGATTTTCATTTTATAAACCTTGGTTTTTCAAATAGTGATAACAATTGATTGAGCACTTCCAGATCCCAAATCCAAAGACGAGCTTCTAAAGCTTTTAGGCGGGCATTTACATCAATACCGTCGAGCGCAATTAGTATTTTTTTAATGCAATCCCTTGCCGTTACATCTTTTAATAAATCATTAATTTTCAACTCATCAATATAGTCGCTTTCTATATAACAGCGCCAGTATTTATTAGAGCGTCGAGCATTAACTACTCTAATGCTCTTACTATCTTTTATAACTATTTCATCGAACCGTGTCAACATAAACCTTTTTTTATCTAATTCCACTATATCATTTTCAAAGCATTCAAAGGCTTCTTTTAATCTCAGGGTGATATCTTTCCGGGATTCATTCATAAAGTTATCAACATTTTGTTTTATATCATCCTTAAACTTTTGAGTTGCCAATTGCATATCAATATCAAATGAATTTTGTTTTCTCTGAAGTACAAATTTTAACCAATTTTCAAAAAGTGTATCATTAATATGGTTGAATATTCCTTTTTTACTGATAATATCCATTTGGAGAAGTTTGTTAAGATATCTATTTATATCCGGCGTTTTTCGATTAAGATAACTTCCCATCTGAGAAGGTTTCTTATGTCCTTTCGCGATCGCTAAAAGAATCGAGGCAAAAACAGTCATATTACTATTGTTCAGAAAACGATAAAATTTGTTATTAAAAAACTGATTTAATATTCCATGGTCATTAAACATTGTTTCCGCCAGGCTCGAAAGCAGAATTTCTTCAGTAATACTTTCAGATTTACTCTCCAAACATGAAGTTTTTAACTGCTCTGTTATTACATCTAAATAAAATGGATACCCTCCGGTAAACTGAATAAGGAAATTCTTGAGATCCTCGGCCATATAAATATTCCGAATTTTTCTATCTATAAACTGTTTTGCCGTAACCGCATTAAACGGCTGTAAAGTTATGGTCTCAAAATTTCCGAAGAGAAGACTCAGTTTTTCTGCTAAAAGCTCCTGTGCCGCATGTACAGCAGAACTAATTAATATATACATTGTATGTTTCTGTACCATTATTTTATTGCTTAATTCAAGAAAGGGATTACGCAACCCCAGATATTCAATGTTATGGAACTCATCGAGAATTACCAAAATTGTTTTCTGTGTTTCCTCATAGAGTACCTGGGATAAGTCTAAAAGCATTCCATAAACCTCATCGTTAGATTTATTGTCTTTCAGAAGCTTTCTTATTTGATTTATATGATTAATTGTCCGGGGAATTTTTTGCTTGCTTGTTTTTACTAAATATTCAAAATCTTCTTCTAAAACCTGATTATCAATACTTAAATATTGGTATAACAATACTCCGATAAAATTCTTAGCTAAATCTTTAATTGACTTTGGTTTTATTTCTATATAGATAGGAATAATATCCGGGCTTTTCGTCCGGCGCAGCAACTCAAGTATTAATGAAGTTTTACCCAAACTTTGATAACCTAAAATAGAAATATTCTGACGATATCTTTTCTGGGAAGCTTCAATCCTTTTCTGCAGAAGATCCAGGACATCCTGTCGTGCAAAAAATTCAGTTTTTAACGCGCTTTGAAAAACCATATCAATCCTTGTGAGATTAAGTTACTTAAGGTAAATAATGTAACGGGTTTTTAGCCTTGTTTTTTTCCCTTACCTCAAAATGCAAAATACTCTCCGCTGCCCTTCCCGTTGTTCCGGCAAGGGCAATAACTTGCCCTTGCGAGACGTAATCCCCTGTTCTTACCAAGTTTTTTTTATTAGAAGAATATATCGTGTAAAAACTATGGCTATGATCAACAATAATCGTTTTTCCATAGCCGCGCATATTTTCAGAAGTAAAAATAACTTTACCATGTGCTGCGGCAATTATGGGAGCTTTTTCCGCTGTTTTTATATCTAAACCGCAATTTTTCACATACTGTTTATCCTGGTTAAAGAATACTGTGACTGCTCCCTGGCAAGGCCATAAGAAGTCACCCTTAAACACAGTATGTTCACCCTCTCCTGTTGAGAATAATCGCAATGAATCAGGGATAAATATTTTTTGTCCGGTCCTTACTTTTGTTGCATCAGGAATATTATTAAACTCTACAAGTCTAGATAAGTCAACGGCATAGAGCCGGCTTATTTTCCATAAGGTTTCGCCTCTCTTGAGAGTATGATAAATCCCGGATGAGTTGGTTTCCACAAAAACCTTAGGCGTAAGCATATCCTCTGTATGTCTATGGGCACCACATCCGGAAATGAAAATACAAAAGACAATAGAAATCAGAATATATCCTGCGTATCTATCGTCCTTATCCTTAACTCGTGCTTGTTCTTCCTTGAGAGATTTACATATCGATTGAAGCAAAAATTTTTTTGTATTCATCTCTACCGTAATCTAAACTGGAGCGGGCGAAGGGAATCGAACCCTCATATTCAGCTTGGGAAGCTGATGTTCTACCACTGAACTACGCCCGCTTTGAATTTTCTTCCATAAGTTTCATCGAACAGAATGAGCCGCACATAGTGCATACATCCTTCATTTTAGCCTTAGATTTAGCACGTTCAACCCTGATTTTATGGGGATCTAAAGATAAGCTTATTTGCTTTGCCCAGTCTCTTTTTTTCCGGGCAAGACTCATCTGCTTATCTTTTTCCCAGGCGATACTATTCCCTCTGGCTAAATCACCGCTATGTGCGGCAATTCGACTTGCAATCACGCCTAATTTTATATCTTCTAAATCCGGTAACTTTACATGCTCCGCAGGAGTTACAAAACACAAAAAATCAGCGCCGTAAGCAGCCGCCAGGCTTGATCCGATAGCCGCGCTAATATGATCATACCCCATCGCAATATCAGTTACCAACGGGCCTAAAACATAAAACGGGGCTTCATGACAGTAACGTTTTTGTAACTCAATATTTTTCTTAATCTGATTTAAAGGGACATGTCCGGGGCCTTCAATCATAACCTGCACACCAGCTTTTAACGCTTTCTGTGCCAAATTACCCAGCAATTTTAATTCCGCTATCTGAGCTATATCCGTAGCATCATTAATCGTCCCGGGGCGCAATCCGTCTCCCAAGCTAAGCGTAATGTCATAACGCTTAGCGAGATCTAAAACATCATCAAAATATTCGAATAAAGGATTTTCTTTATTATTTTTAGATATCCAACTAGCTAACAATGCTCCTCCCCGGCTTACAATTCCCATTAAGCGGGGATTTTTTTTAAGAATTAGTAAAGTTTTTTTCGTGATTCCACTATGAATAGTAAAAAAATCAACTCCGTTTTTAGCCTGAGATATTAAAACATCCATAATATCATCTTTAGTCATTTTAAAAAAAGAACCTCTTCTTTTTTCGGCATTCACAACAGCTTCATAAATAGGAACTGTTCCCAAGGGAACCGTGGAGTGTTTTATTAACAACTTCTGAGTTTTAACAATATCTTTCCCGACACTAAGGTCCATTACCGTATCCGCGCCAAAATGAATCGCGGTTTTTAGTTTTTTTAATTCATCCTTATTATTTGATTTGTCGGGAGAAGTCCCCAGATTAGCATTGATTTTTACAAGCAAGGATTTTCCAATACCACAAGGAGTTTTCACATAGCGTGTGGAATTTGCCGGAATAACTACTTTGCCTTGCGCGATTAATCTTGCTAATTTATTCGGATCGATTTTTTCCTTTTTAGCTACTGTTTTAATTAAAGGGATGATCTTTTCTGCGCGTGCTGATTCAATTAATGTTTTCATTTTTAGATAAAATCCTTCGAAGTTGTGCGATATCACTTTTTTTGTTTTTAGTGTTTATTAAGCCGCGGCAAATGGCACATCGGTTTGCTCCGGCATCAACTGCACATTTTAATGTTTTTAAGTTTATTCCGCCTATTACAAAATAAGGAATTTTGATCTGTTGATCTACTTTTGATATAAGATTAAGGCCTACCGCCTTTGCTTGGGGCTTTAACTGCGTTTTAAAAACCGGTCCAACTCCTATATAGTCAACACCCTCTCTTTCAGCTGTAATCGCCTGTTTAAGAGTGTGCGTAGATTTCCCGATAATTTTATTTTTAAATATCTTCCTTATTGAACCAACCGGAACATCATCCTGACCTAAGTGCACCCCGTCAGCATTAATTATCATTGCCACATCTACACGATCATTAATAATTAGTGGTACATGACCGGCAATACATAGTTTTTTAATAGATTCAGCTATTCTGACAAACTCCCGTCCAGTTGCTGTTTTTGCCCGTAACTGGATGATATCTATTCCCGCATTAATCAGCTGCCGAGTTATTTTAATTACCCGCTGATTGCTTCCAATATAATCCTTGTCAACTATTGCATATATCGATAAGTTTTTCAACTGAACACTTCTCCAGATAATATACTTTATAACGCAATGCTTTTAATTTCTTGGCATTTTTCTTATCGATAAGTTTAAAAAACTCTTCTAAAACACGGATTGATTCTTTCACTCTTTGCGCATTAGCGAGAAAAATATCCAGTACCGTACATCTGAGCATTTCAGTTTTTATGGATCCTTTTCCGACATCCTTCTCAATTTTTCGCTCTTTTAATAAAGCTACTGCCTGAGCTGATGTGCTGTGTTTCAAACATTCAGTAAACTCATGACGGATACTTTTAAGTTCTCGCGTGAGCTTTTTATCATTCAGCAGAAAGCGAACAATATCTTCAAGAACCCTCAATCCTTCCTTTAACCGATTAGAGTTCGCGTCAATAAGCCTTAATAGGGTTTTATTATAAATATTTTGTTTTGACAATTTTTTTTAGGAGTTGTGTAGTTGAACACCCCTCTATAAAGCGGGCGCGTTTTACCTTACCGCCATAGCTGGCTAAATGATCTGCCCCGACAATATTTTCATTTTTCCAGTCAGACCCCTTAATTAAGACATCGGGATTAAGCTTTTTTATTACTTTTAGTGGCGTGTCCTGGCCAAAAATTACAACATAATCGACACTTTGCAAAGATGCTAATACCCCAGCGCGTTCTTTTTCACAAACTACCGGCCTTGTTTTGCCTTTTAGTTTTCTTACTGATGCATCACTATTTAAGCCAACTACCAGTACATCACCTTGTTTTTTAGCCTGCTCTAAATATGTAACATGCCCGTAATGAATAAGATCAAAACAACCGTTTGTAAAAACAATTTTTTTGCCATTTTTCTTTAAAACAGCAATGACCTGTTCCAGACTATTCAGACTTTTGATTTTTTTTTTAAATATCATGCCAGTGCTTCCTCAACTAGGTCACATATTATGTGGATAATTACTATATGTGCTTCCTGAATTCGAGGAGTTTCTTTGGATGGCGCAAACAGGCAAATATCAGTATGCTCTTTTAAATTTACCCCTTTTTGTCCAGTTAATCCGATACAGATCAACCCCATCTTTTTAGCTTGTTTAAGCCCGGCGATAACATTTTTTGCCCCGCCGCTAGTGGAAATGCCTATCGCGATATCCCCCTTTTGACCAAAAGCTTCAATTTGCCGCTCAAAGACATATTCATAGGTGTAATCATTAGCTAGAGCTGTTAAGGTTGAGGAATTAGCCGTTAAAGCAATGGCTGGTAAAGCACGGCGTTCTTTTAAGAATCTACCGACAAATTCAGCGGCAAAATGCTGGCTATCGGCAGCGCTTCCGCCATTACCAAAAATCAAGATTTTCCCATTTTTTTTGTATGTCTTAATTATTGCAGTTACCGCTGCTTCTATCTGCTGTAACTGCTCTTGGTCGGCGGCCAAGGATTGTTTTACGCTAATTGAATCATTTATTCTAGCTATTATTTTGTTTTTCATGCGATTATCTCAAAAATGGTATTTCCGGTTTATCTTTATTTTCTTTTTCAGATACTTTTTGCATTATTTTCACAACGTGAACGTTTACCATGACCGGTTTGTCAATTCCGGAAAGAAGTTCCTGAACTTGCCCCTTTATACTTTGCTGAATTGTTTCGGTAATACTCGGTATGTTCGGGGTTGACCACAAAATCACCCGGCTTTCAATCTCAATACCTTTTCTGCTGACAAAAACTTCAGAACGCAGTTCTTTTACCTCTACTAATTGCTGTGAAATACGACGGATAAAGTCCTCAATTGCACTTAAAGAAATAATTACCTGCCCGCCATTAGCCGCGTACCCAATTGTTTTTTCTTCTTGAAATTTTTTATATGACAAACTTGCTAGAGATAGGCTCACCAGGATTAACAATAGCCCGCTTAAAAGCATCAACACATGCAGGTTCGGATATCCCTGAACATATTCAAAAATTGTAGTTAAATCAATTTTTCCCGCCAGATGGAAAGCAATAAAAATAAAGCATGTGCCGATAAGTGAAAAAATTAAAGTGTAGAAGAAAACAATGATTTTATTAAAAGTTCGCATACTTCCCCCCTTTTGTTAAGCTTCGATTATTTTAGAGTGCAGATCTCCGATACTAACGTTTACTTCGGAAACCATCAGCCCGGTCATTTCTTCAATAGCAGTACGTATATTTTCTTGAACTAAACTGGCTACATCCGGGATACTAATCCCATAACTAACAATAATTGTTATCCCGACTTTTACATCACGTTCAGTTATTTCCAAAGAAATTCCTTTATTATTATACCCTTTATTGAAAAAATCCAAAATTATGGACAGAGGGCCGGCTTTAACTCCGCATACTCCATCTACCTCTAAGGCAGCATTCTTTGCGATAGAAGCAATTACTTCATTATTTATTTTAAGTATGCCCAAATCTGTCTTTTTTTCTTTATTTGACACGATGCCTCCTTTTTAAGTTTTTTTAGCTAAGAGACCATCAACGAAATTTGTATAATATTTACCGCGGAGAAATTGAGGATTATTAAAAACTTGTTTATGAAACGGTATTGTTGTTTTAATCGGGCCGATAACAAATTCATCTAAAGCCCTCTGCATTATTTTAATTGCTTCTTTTCTATCTTTACCATGCACAATCAGTTTCGCAATCATTGAATCATAATAGGGCGAAATCTTATATCCGGTAAAAACATGTGAATCTACGCGAACACCTCGTCCCCCCGGGAAATGAAGAGTTTCAATTACTCCCGGAGACGGCATGAAATTATTGTCCGGGTCTTCAGCATTGATCCGGCACTCAATAGCAACTCCCTGCATTTTAATTTCATCCTGAGATTCTTTAAGGCGTTCCCCAGCAGCCACTCTTATCTGCTCTTGGATCAAGTCTATTCCTGTTACCATCTCAGATACCGGATGTTCTACCTGAATTCTCGTGTTCATTTCCATAAAATAAAACTTTCCGTCAGTATCTAAAAGGAATTCAATGGTTCCGGCATTAACGTAATTAACCGCCTTAGCAACTCTTACCGCAGCCTCGCACATTTTTCGTCTAGTTTTCGCATCAATAACCGGACACGGTGTTTCTTCAATAAGTTTTTGATGTCTTCTCTGAACAGTGCAGTCACGTTCACCATAGTGCAACACATGATTATATTTATCAGCCATTATTTGGATTTCCACATGCCGGGGTTTTTCAAAGTATTTTTCCAGATACACATTAGGATTTCCAAAATTTGCTTCTGCTTCCGACTGAGCAGTTAAAATTGAACTTACCAGTCTAACGTCGTTATGAGCCACTCTCATCCCTTTTCCGCCGCCGCCGCTGGAAGCTTTGATTATTATCGGGTATTTTATCTTTTTGGCAATCTTGATTGCGTCTTCCTTTTTGTTTATTATGTCATCAGACCCGGGAATTATCGGGACACCAGCCTTCCGCATCGTCTCTTTAGCGGCCATTTTATCCCCGAGCAACCTAATGTTTTCCGGGGTCGGTCCAATGAAAGCAATATGGCAAGATTCGCATATTTCCGCAAAATGAGCATTTTCCGCGAGAAAGCCATATCCGGGATGAATAGCTTCAACATCAGTAATTTCTGCGGCGCTCATAATGGCCGCGATATTCAGATAACTTGCTGCCCCAGAAGCAGGACCAATGCAAACAGCTTCATCAGCAAACTGTACATGCATTGAAGTAGCATCAGCTTCAGAAAATACCGCGACAGTTCTTATACCCATCTCCTTACAAGCTCTGATAATACGTAAGGCGATTTCCCCGCGATTTGCTATTAAAATTTTTGAAAACATATTTTTCTATTTGCTCTCTATTCTAAATAAAATTTGACCAAATTCAATCGGATCTCCATTTTCAATTAGAATTTCTTTTATCTTACCTTTAATCTCAGACTTAATTTCATTCATTAATTTCATTGCCTCAATAATACACACCACTTGTCCAATTTCAACTTCTGCCCCCACTTCCACAAAAGACGCTGCTTCCGGAGAAGGTGAACGATAAAATGTTCCCACCATCGGAGCTTTTATTTCCTGGTAATTAGCATTGACTTCCGGTACAGCCGGAGCCGATTGGGGGATATTATATCCGCCGGCATGTTCCTGCGAAGAATTTACTCTCTCGACAATAAAGTTTTGCGGGGAATTTACTGCCATCCCTGCCCGACTAAGACGGATTTTAAAACCTTCCCTTTCTAACTCGAACTCAGTCAGATTATTATCCTCCATTAACTTAATCATTTCTTTGATTTCTTTTGCATTCATAAGGGACTCCTTATTCTAATATTGCCTACTTTAAACGCGCTCCACATAAGCTCCGCTACGAGTGTCAATCTTAATCACATCATTTTGATCAATAAAAAGCGGCACTTGTATCGTTGCTCCGGTTTCAAGTGTAGCCGGCTTAAAAGAAGATTTTGCCGTATCCCCTTTTATTCCTGGCTCAGTATGAGCAATCTTCAGTTCAATAAACATGGGGAGATTAACTTCAATGTATTCATTTTTATAACTAATAATCGTGATATCCATTGTTTCTTTTAAAAACCCCTCAATATCACTTATTCTTTCTTTATCAATGACGACTTCTTCAAAAGTCTCCTGATCCATAAAATGGAAAGAATCTCCTGCCCGGTACATATATTGCATTGTTTTTTCTTCAATAAATGCTTCCTGGAATTTTTCGTCTGGTCGATACGTTCTTTCCAACACCTTTTTTGTCCGCATGTTTCTCATTTTTGTACGTACAAAAGCACCGCCTTTTCCAGGCTTAACATGTTGATATTCAATAACAGAATACAGATCACCTTCAATTTCCAGGGTTAATCCGCTTTTAAACTGACTTGTTGTTATCATCGCTATAAAACCTTACACCCTTTCTTAGTCACTAAAACCATATCTTCAATTCTAATGCCGCCCCATTCAGGGATATATATACCCGGCTCCACTGTAAAAACCATGCCGGGTTTTAACCGCTGACTGTTTTTCCAGTATATTCTTGGTTCCTCATGTACTTCCAACCCAACACCATGGCCTAAAGCATGCCCGAAATACTTATCTACCTTGTTTCTTTTTAAATAATTACGAGCAGCCAGGTCGATGTCTCGAATTTTCACCGAGGGTCGGATTAAACTTATTGCCTTTTTTTGCGCTGCAGCAATAAGTTTATAGTAATGAGCATATTGCGTCATTTTACCTGAAAAAAATGTCCTTGTCAAGTCGGATTTATAACCTTCAAAAACAGTTCCGACATCCACAATAATCGGTTCGTTCTTTTGAATTTGGCGTGTCGTTGTCCCAGCATGCGGCATTGCTCCGTTAGGCCCTGACGCAACAATAATATCAAAAGAGGGCTGCTGTCCGCCAAAGCTTTTCAATAAATAATCCAGTTTATTTTTAATCCATATTTCAGTTATTCCCGGCTTAATAAATGGTTTTAATTTGTTTAAAGCCTGTTTGGTAATATCGACTGCTTTAGAAATTAGGGCAATCTCTTTATCTGTCTTAATTATACGCTGCTTCTCAATCACATTACTAGTCGGAATAAGGTGAATTTTTGGCAGGCTTTTTTTTATCCTGTTAAAAAAAGATACAGTTATATGTTTATCTTCAAAACACAGAGAATGAAGTTTTTTTCCCGAAATAAATTCCTTAAGGAGCGAAGACAATCCATTTTTTATCATTTCAATCCGAAAAGATTTATCAAGCTCTTTTTCCGCCTGGAGTGTATAGCGGAAGTCACCAATAAAAATATTTTCTGTTTTTGTTAATAATATATAACAGTCACCTCCGGTAAACCCGCTTAGATACCTAATATTTGCCAAGGAAGTAATTAAAAAAGCATCAAACCCGTGACGTCTTAAAAAACCTCTCACTTTTAAAATTCGCTGATTTTCCATTTTAATTAAGATTTTTTTATCACGCTGAGTACAGCTTCAAGCCCGAGCATATAGCTGTCTTCTCCAAACCCGCATATTTGGCCACAGCTTACTGAAGCAATAACTGAGGTATGGCGAAAATCTTCTCTCGCATGAATATTGGAAAGATGTACTTCTACAGTCGGAATACCCACCGCACTAATTGCATCCCGAATCGCTACACTGGTATGGGTATACGCTGCCGGATTAATTACAATTGCGGTATAATCCCTCTTTGATTTACCGATAATATCAACGATTTCACCTTCATGATTAGATTGAAAAGTATCAACTTCTATATTATGTGTATTTCCCCATTCAACTACCTTTTTATTAATACTTTCCAAGGTAACTACTCCGTATATTTCCGGCTCTCTTTCCCCCAGCAAATTTAAATTAGGCCCGTGGATAACTAGTATTTTTGGCATACCTACCTCCTCAACCGAATTATTATTCAATCAAAACTAAATTTTTAATTATAATAACATATATACACGTTAAAAAACAAGAAAATAGAGCATGGCCGCATAAGTGCCTATTTGATCTTATCTTCTATCTTGCCTAAAAGGTCTTCCATTTTGTAAGGCTTTAAGATATAGTCGTCGCAGCCTTTTTTAAATGCTTCCGGCCAAGGAGTAGCAAACGCAGTACTCATAATGATCGGAATACCTTTACCGAGGGGGATCCCTCTTAATTCCTCCTCTTTTCTGATGATTTCCAGCACTTCCAAGCCATCTATCCCCGTCATCTTTATATCCAGAGTCATTAATGAAAAAGGTTCTCGATGCAGAGATTCTAAATACGCTCCCAGAGCCTCTCTCCCATTATTTGCCGTGTCCACATCATAACCAGCCCGTTTAAGAGTGGTGCTCAGAACTTCTACCATTTCTTTTTCATCATCAACAACTAAGATCTTATGATTCATTTTAACTCCTTCTCTTTAAAAACCTCTGCGCTAAATATATATATTTGTGCATTATTTTTCCAATCCTCAGCTCTCAGCCCGGCCTTACGGCAGGTTTGCTGTAAAAACTCCTCACGTGTCCAATTGTATTCCGTAGCTACCTGGGGCAATAATAGTCCCGAAGAAAAACCTTTTTGGATAATCAGCCCATGCTTACCAACGACTATCTCTTCAATAGTATCAATTTGTTTTATCGGCGACATTGCTGATATCTCCAAAGTAATTAAATCTAATTCATTTTTATCCAAAGCCGCAAAACGGGGATCACTGGTAGCCGCTTGAATAGCCATCTCACTAACAGTATTGGCCAATGAAGTATCGGCAACAATACGCCCGATACATCCTCTTAATTGCCCATTCTTTTTAATTGTTACAAAAGCACCTTGTTTTTGCAATAATGCCGGATCATTTTCTTCAATTATAATTCGTTTATGAGTCAAAACATACTCCCGGATTGAATCTTTGGCGATTTTTAACAGCTTAGTTCTTTGCTCTTGAGTTAACATATGAGAACTCCCTTCTCTTCCGGAAAGATTAGCACTTAAGGAAAAAATGATACTGCTGTAACCGACAACCCTTTTATCGTTACTACCAGTAGTATTATATGATGTTGCGTACTTCAACAATTGAACATCAGTAGCATTAAGACTTTTCATCGCCAGCAAAAGAGCAATAACCGGATCCCCTCCGCAAAGCTCTGATTTGCGTGCTTGAATCTGCTGGAAAAGCTTAGAAACATTAAAATCTTCAATCAGAGATATTGTTTCCTGATCAATTTGCGCGGCTATTTCCTGATTGTGAAAATGAGACATGTCGGAACTGGCAAGGATCAGCACATCATTCCTTTCGCCCATTGTTTTTACAAGGCTTTTCGCTAAACTATCACACATAGATAGAGAATGACTGCTGATTATAATCGGTACGATTTTGAAATCAATAAGTACTTTTTGTAAGAACGGTATTTGAACTTCCAGGGAATGTTCATTATTAAAAACATCCGGGATGTGTTGAACATCACGATTATCCGCCATTAAGGCACGGGTAAATTCAGTATCTATTTTTACTTTTCCTAAAGGTGTCTCAAAAGCACCATTTGCGTAGACCGCAATATGCTCAAGGAATTTATTGTGTGAGGGCGCAAGGATAATAACCGTTTTGTATTTTTTCCCAAGTAAAGATTTGTATCCATAGGCAGCAACCGGCCCGGAATAGACATATCCGGCATGCGGACTGATAAGTCCCCGGATATCGTGCGGAACTTCAGCTAAGTATGCTTTACTAATATAACTTTCAATTGCATTTTCTAATCTTTGCGGGTCGGCAGGATAGAACAATTCCGCAAAATCAGGTTTTTTAATATTTCCGGTTTGCGCAGTCCAGCCCCACGGGGAAAAACAAATAATTAAAAATATCCCACTTAAGAAGAACAAAATTATTAATCTATTGGTTTTCATGACCATACCCCGGATATCTTCGTTTTGCAACCGGAACACATATTATTGATCAAGTTATTTTCCACAACCGAATACCCTACTCTCTTAATAATCATATTATTGCAATTTGGGCAATAAGTATTTTCTGCCGAGTGTCCGGGAACATTACCTATATACACAAATTTAAGTCCTTCACTCATCGCGGTATTTCTTGCCTGTTCTAGTGTACTAAGTGTTGTTGGCGGCAGCTTGGCTAATTTATACATAGGGAAAAAGCGGGAAAAATGAACCGGAACATCATCCCCTAATTCCTTTAATATCCAGGCGCTCATTCTTTTTATATTATCACTTTGGTCATTTAAAGTAGGTATGACCAGGTTTGTTAATTCAAGCCAAACATCCATCTGCTTAATAATCTTCAGACTATTTAAGACACTTGGCAGATTCCCCGAACAAATTTCAGCATAATATTCATTCGTAAATCCTTTAAGATCGACATTCATCGCTGTTACATACGGTAATAACTCCTGTAAAGGATCGGGATTTATAAATCCATTTGAATGTAATACACTGGCGATATTATTTTTTTTCGCTATTTTCGCCACATCAAGCATATATTCATAATATACTGTCGGCTCAGTATAGGTATACGCAATTGTTTTACAGCCGGACTGAACGGCTTTGGCGACTAAAACATCGGAAGTAAGTTTTACGGCTTGAACATCCGCTGGCTTTGCTTGGGAAATTTGCCAATTCTGACAAAATTTACAGCGCAGGTTACAGCCTACACTAGCTAAAGAAAAAGAGTTCGAGCCGGGATAAACATGAAAAAGCGGTTTTTTTTCTATGGGGTCGCTATGCACCGCACAAAGTTTTCCGTAAACAATACTGTATAATTTTCCGTTTTTATTTTCCCTGGCCCGGCAGAAGCCTCTTTCCCCGCTGCTGATAATACACTGATGAGGACAAAGCACACATTTAATTGTATTTTTAGGATCTTTTATATAGTGTAATGCTTCTACAGGAGCATCATACGCAAATAATTCCGGGACATCTTCAGCAACCAAGTACCCGGTTGTTCCCAGGCATAGTTTTAAAAAATCTCTTCTATTGATTTTTTTAAATGATTCCCTTTGCATGACTCTATATCAAATCCTTCAGAACCGGTTTTAATATGGCTTTAATAATCGAAAGACACACAATGCCGCTAAAAACAATGAATACTGACTTAAGATTAAATAAATTAAAAACAAGTCCTAAAGCCAAGCTGGCTGCCGGAGGATGTTCAGTATTGGTAATGACCATTAAAAATATTACCAGACCGACAGCAATAGAGCCAAAAATAATACAGGAAAAGTCAGAAACAAAAGGGATTTGCTTAATAAACGGCAGTATCGACAAATAATAACAAATACCGGCAGATATAATCCCCAACAGGTAGCTTCCAATCAAAAATTTTGGCTGGGAAAGCTCAGCGTGCGGCATGGTAAAAGCAATAAACGAACTTGCCCCCAAAGCAGCGATAACTGCTGAGTTTGTTCGGGCATCAAGCAATATCAGAACGACAAAGATCGCTAATGTTGCCAGCAAACTTTGCAAAAAATAGCTAGCTTTGTTCTGGTTGAATTTTGGATCTAGTATTCTCATTATTGTATTTCTCCTTTTTTACTAAATTAACTATTACCGGTATTTTCAAAATGGACAAAATCAATTAAAAACACTGCTCCTAAAAGCAGTCCTTTATCTGTTAGATCTGCTTCGGCAGGAAACACAACCGCGAAATTATCCGCATCCGTAAAGCCCTCTTTGAAAAGCCCGCTCCATTTTTTTGCAATTTTTCCGACTTCCCTCCCATTCTGCTTAATTATAAAAGTCCAAGGATGGAATATCGGGCCAAAAAGCTGATAGATCTCTTCCTGCGAATCATTGAATATAGAGTATTTTCTTGCCAAAAAAGAAAAGTTTTTTTTTATTGTCCCCAGCAGGCCGCCATCCGACTTAAAAATGTCTGCTTTATGATAATAAAATCGAAAAGGCCTAATTAAACGAATAATCGGCCGATTATCAAATCCTCTTACATCCAATGTGAATGGTCGAAACGCTTTCAGAAAAACACGTAAAAACCAATTCCCGCCGACTTCACCGGCACAATAAATATTGCTACCGTTTTGATCCTTAATAACATATTTATTTTTTGTTTCAAAACCGCTGAGAATCTCACCCCATTCTTTTTTTTGAGAAACCATCAACATATTTAATGATTCGAGCTCTTGCATGAACACGCCTCCGATTTAATGGATTTATCAGTATCCGAAGAAATAGTCAAATTATCTTTTAGAAGAAATGCTGAGCAGATAATAATTACTGAAGCGATTACGAAGACAACTATGGGGTTGTGAATTAATCCGGCATTTTTAAGCACGATTACAAGAATAGCAAATAGTAGTATAATAAGCGGAATCATTTCAAATCACTCAAATCGGAATGTTTTTACAGATTCTTCAAATAGTTTTTCATATTTACTGAATTTATCAGGCTGGGAATTGCAGGAAATAATATAGCCTCGATTTCCTTTAACAAAACAATAGGATTTATCCACAATCTCACCAATATCGTCAAAATAGCTGCGTTTTATCCATTTGAGATTAATATCTCCGATAACCATCTGGCCGGTTTCAATTTCACGATATCGCAAAATAGTTTCTCGTGCTTCACTCCGCACCGAAGCAAACCAATCATCAAGTAAAATCGGCAAATAATGATTTTGAGCAATGACGCCGACAGCTTCCTGTAGAATATCCTGATCATCCTCAAAGGGGCTTAGGGCACTAACAACTGTATCCTTATCCTGAGTTGTCTGCCATCCTTGAGGGAATTTTATGGAAAATCCATAGATACTGCTGTAGAATCTATCCGGGTCTTTTTCTTTTTTTGTACACCCGTTTAATCCCAGCAAAGGGACACAGAACATTACCGCCAATATGAACAGGGCAATTCTTCTTATCATTTATCCTCCTAAAGTTAGCGAAAAATATTAAAAGCAAATTATTTTGAACTTTGGACCCATTCCTGGATTTTATTTAAATCATATGTCGGCTGACCAACCATTTTCCCGCTTCGGTTAAAAACACGAATATTGGGGACACTTTTGATGCTGTATTGCGCGACTATCGGGGTCTGCCAATTTACAATATCAATCTTTCTTAAATAAACATCCGGGTCATTACGAGCGATCTGCTCAAGATATGGAGAGATTTGCCGGCAGGGCCCGCACCAATCGGCATAAAAATCAATTATTGTAATTTTATTCGGGACAAGAACTTCTTTAATATCTAGAGCCTGTCCACCGGAAGAAAAAATGAGTATAGGCTGAGCTTCCAAATTCTTTTTCGCTTTGTCCTGGGAAAGTTTTCTTTCCATTTCACTCTGTTCCTGCTGAGTAACCCATCTGCCGTAATACCAAACCAGGCCTTTGGCTTTTTGCTGCTCTTTAAACGCATCATCTTTTTTGCGGTCATCTAAGCGGGCGTTAAAATCATCATCCATATAAATAACTTTATCATCTTTTATCGTAATAATTCCCCCGGGATAAGTGAGGATATCTTCTTCTCCGCTTTGAAGTTCTCCGGAGGGTTGACCATATACAGCAATAACATCTCCCCGGGTACTGCCAATAGAAACATCGTCATGCTCCGTTGAAGCTACACTTTTAAAATTATCGCTCATATTTATTACTTTACCGTTTAAAATAGTAACAAATCCCTGAGAATATGTAAGGATCTCTTCAGAATCACTCTTTAATTGACCTGAGGGAACGCCTAATTGCATAATAACTTCTTCCCGGCTATCCCCGACATTTATTTCTGCGCTACTCTCTAAAGGAAATGACAATATTATGATAATCAATATAAGGTTAATTATATAGTTTAGTATTTTCATATATTCGCCTTTTCTTATTTTAAACTGGTGGAGTCAGGGGGACTCGAACCCCCGGCCTCCTCGTTGCGAACGAGGCGCTCTCCCAGCTGAGCTATGACCCCAAATTTATACTAGTATTAGTTTAAGGTTTTTGCCGGGAAAAGTCAACGGGTTTAACCTCTGATTGCGTCTAATAATTTTTATTATTCAGGTTGTTTTCAGTATTATCCCACGTTGCAAGATTATTTACAATATATTCACGGATTTTATTCAATGATTTAGTATTGCGGATAATATGATCATGGTAATTGCGTTGCCAAAAACGTTTATTGAACGGTTTTCAATTATTATTTTTGACATTTTGAATATAATTATTTGTGGCCATTCATTTAAACTATGTTATGCATTGTTTTTTATTCATACTATCGTTAGAACTACTCGTTCTCCACCAGTTATGCGGAAGATTGCACTAAAGGTGCCTTTTAAAAGCCATTTTTAGGACTTGCCTAAGTTCTGCCATTGTGATGTATAAATAATACTCTCTTGCTATAAGTTAGTCAAATAAAAAAGAGTTGTGAGCGGAAGGGAAAATCGAATAATGTTTTATGAGGTGCAGGGTTAAAAACTCCTTTTAAATTAAGCGATTTGGAGTTTATCTTTAGAAAAAACTTTTAAAATATTTTTTTTAATCTTGACGTCTAGTGGCACAACCTTTATTTTCACCGTTAAACCAATTAATAGTAAAATTTTTTCAAGTGTAAGAATGCTACTAAATTCTCCATTTTCTATTTTAGATATATGTTGCTGTGTAACTCCAGCCTTTTTAGCTAGTTGTTCTTGAGTTAACTTATGTTGTATGCGATAACCGATGATTCGTTTTACAATATCAAGTTTTTGTTGTTCAAGCTCATATAGCTCATTAAAATAAGGGTCTTTTAATTTTTCGCTTAAATGTAGATCTACTTTTTTGATAGGCATTTCATTCTACCTTCTTTCCTTTTTGCTCTTTAAAAATAACCTTTTTTGCCTTTTGCTCCTTCAAATATAACTTTTTTCTTTCAATTGCAATTTTTAATGCATTTTTGGGTGTTTTATCAGTCTTTTTAATAAATCCATTGGTAAATATCGCTCGATCTTGGTGAAAGAAAAAATACAAAACCCTGATGGTATCCCCATCGTCTCGAAATCTTAGCTCAAATATTCCATTTCCTATATATTTAGCATGGGGCTGAAGAAGTCTATGTCCAAATTCCTCTATCAAACCTTTCTTTGTGAAAAATTTTCTTTGTCCCTTGTAACTTAATGAATCAACAAAATCCTCAACAGGGGATGCGTTAGAATCAGTTAAAAAATAGTAACAAGCAATTTTCTTCAATCTTCTTTCATCCCTTCATTTAAAGTATACAATCAAATGGTTGTATTGTCAATGGTTCTAATTAATTTCTTAATAGGATAATTTGAATATAGATATCACAACATCTTTATTTTCAACACGTTAATACCTTCAAATCGTTATTTTTTATGTGCCGAATATATTCCACAGATATTTTCGATTTTAATGAACCAATAATATCTGATATCGTAGGGACAGCCCTTGCGGCTGTCCGGTTCAATGTCAGGATCAATATATCATCATCATGAATAACCAATATCTTATGGATATGATTTGGCATGATTGTATATGTGTCTAATTTTATATTTTTGTATTCCACAGGTAGGTTCTTTAATTGTTTTTCTATTATTTGTCCAATTACTGATAATTCTATACGGACAGCCGCAAGGGCTGTCCCTACACCATTGTGATTTAAATTTTCTCCAAATATATTCTGTTATTTCATAAAAAAGTCAATTATTTTTGTCAACCTTATTCTTTATTTTCTTTTCAGTTTCAAAACAATATCAGTGTATTTATTCAAAAGCTGAGAATACCGGTCAAAATCGTTCTTAGAAATTCCCTGCAGGTCCACATATTTATCCTGTAATTCAGTGTACTTTCGATAGTCCATTCTCAGTAATTTTGAATGAACAAGACGCTCTTTCATTTTTGTCAGCTGCCGGTTATCTGTCTCAATCTTTTGGGATAGATTATCCAGGTCTGCTTTAAGTATCTGCATCTGCAAAGTAAGAACTTCAGAATTCTTTTTTTCATAAGCCGACATAAAGACAATAAATGCCGCACAAAGGACGGGAATTAGGAGAACTGAAATTAGTTGTATTCTATTTAATCGCATAAAATTATTATACCAAAAACATTTTATAAGGATAAGTACTTATATTCAGCATCAGAATTTCCACTCTTTTTGATCTAAAGCTCCATGGTATTTTTCCCACAAACGAACTTTTTTCAGGATACGCTCTTGTCGCTTATTAAGTTTATTTATTGAATTACTGTGGCGGACATTATTAATAAACCAAAAATCATGGTCTGTTGGTTTAGGAGGTTTTTTAGACATTGGATATTTTATGCTTCAGTTTTACGGCTGTCTCGGACATAATTGCTTTCCGGAGTTGCCTTTGCCAGTTTCTTTAAATCCGCTCCGATTTCGCCAATTTCCGCCACATGGGTAATCGTCCGAAACTCATTCGTTACAATTCCTATCGAGATTGAAATCAGCGGAATCTTTTCCGCATTCCCCTTCCGATCTTTAGCCAGAATATATTTTCGCTGCCGGTCCTCTAAATTATAAAAAGCCGGAGCAACTTTGTCGAAAGCCTCAATTATTTTTTTACAAATAGGCTCTGCTTTATCCAAAGTAGTAAGTACAACAAAATCATCACCACCGATATGTCCGACAAAGTCCTCTTTGTTCCCCATTTCGATAACTGTCATGAGAATAATTCTGGCGGTTTCCCGGATAACCTCATCTCCATGTTCAAATCCATAAGTATCGTTAAAAGATTTAAATTTGTCAAGATCCAGATAGCATATGGCAAAGGGTTTATTACTTTTTATCGCATCTTCCAATTCACTTAAGATTGTCGCATTTCCCGGCAAACGACTTAACGGATTAGCATCCAAATCTCGTGAACTTCTACGTAAAATCATTTTTATTCTCGCAACCAGCTCTTGCGGCTCAAACGGCTTTACTATATAATCATCTGCTCCGGCGTCAATTCCTTTAATTTTATCCTGGATCTCTCCTTTTCCGGTCAGCATAATAATCGGCATATGCCTCAGAAGGATATCTTTTTTTAATATCTCACACACTTCTTGCCCGGTCATCTTCGGCATCTTATTATCCAAAATTACAAGATCCGGAGCTGCTTTATGCACTTTGGAAAGACCGTCTATCCCATCGGTAGATTCAACGACATCATATCCTTCGCACTCAAGCGTAATCTTTAACACATCACGAATATCCGGCTCATCATCAACAATAAGAATTTTCTGCTTCCTCATTTTTCCTTTCAAGCAACATTTATCTGTGAATCTTCCACCTTATTAGTGGATAACGTAAAATGAAATGTTGTCCCCTTACCCAGTTCACTTGAAACCCAGATTTTTCCTTTATGTGCAGCCACAATTTTACTGACCAGCGGCAAACCTAAACCAGTTCCTTTTTTCTCAACATTAATTGCGTTGTCAACCCGATAAAACTCATCAAAAACCCGGGCTAAATCTTCTCTACTTATCCCGATACCTGAGTCGGCAACTTCAACAGTTATAAAATCATCACCCGGTAAAACACGTATGGCTATTTCACCGCCTTGAGGCGTGAATTTCAATGCATTACCAATTAAATTTATAAAAACACGGGATATTTGGCTCGGATCCATCCAAACCAATAATGCTTCCTCCGGCATATTGAGCACTAAATTAATATTCTTTTCATCAGTCTGAGGAAAGAATAAGTCAGCCACACTCTTAATTATATCAGTTAATGATGAATGTTTAATACTCATGCCGATTTTGCCGGATTCTATCCGCGCGATATCTAAAAGATCATTTACCAGCTTAATCAATTCATCACTATGCACATTGATTTTATTTAATTTTTCTTTTTGTACATCTGAGACATCCCCCAGCCGGCCGGCACCAAGAATTGCCGCATATCCTTTTATGGAAGTAAGCGGAGTACGTAATTCATGCGAAACAGCAGACACAAAGTCAGACTTCATCTTGTCAAGTTTTACAAGTTTAGTATTCGCTTCCGCCAATTCACGGGTTCTTTCTTCCACGCGAATTTCCAGCTCATCATGAGAGCGTTTTAATTCTTCATAAAGACGGGCATTTTCCAAAGCAACGGCAACCTGATTTGATAAAATAAACATTAAATCAATATCACCCTCGGAAATATGCACATAAGGATTATTGTTCCCGACGAAGATATACCCTTCCACCTGCTCTTTTATAACAATCGGAACAATTACAAATGAAGAAACATCAAAGAATTTAAGCCATATGCGTTCTTCCGGGTTTGCCGACTCCCGGCTTTTAACAAGAATAGAACTACCGCTTTCAAAAACCCCTTTAAGGAACTCGCTTTTTAGATGCTCCTGCTTAAGCTCCTCAATGCGGGAATGGCTAAGTCCGATACAAGCCTTACATTCGGCTTTAGGAGGAATACCTTCGTTAAGAAATATAATAGTTTTCTCAAACCCAAGTTTAAGAATAAGCGGTTCAGTTATCTGGGCAAAAAGCTTTTGAACATCAAGCGCGGAACTCATTAGTTTTCCAAGTTCATGCAGCGTATATAAACCGTTAATTTTCTTATCCAGCTCTTCTTGTGTGCGATTTAGTTCTAAGTCAGTGCGAATAATAATTTTTGCCTGTTCATCCAGTTCACTATATGCATTTCTTAATTTATCCAAAGCACGCTGCATTTTATAGATCTGCTCTCTTTCCTCTCGGGAAAGTTCCGCCAGATATGCTAATAATACCAAAAGTATAAACCCGCCCATTAGCTTAGCAACCATGCTATCAACAATAACCACTACGCTAAGTACAGCAGCCCCGATTATCAGTATTAACCAAATATTGATTTTCACAAACTTTACTCTCCTAATGCAAAAACAACAATTGTTTCATTATGAAAAAATGTCTGCCCCAAATTAATCGTCGCACCCAACGGAGCTTGTTCCCCATAAGTATAAAACCCGATTATCGGGGTATTTACTCCGAAAATTTCCTTAACTACATCAATCTCCTGAGAAGCATTTCTTCCAAACAACCTTCCCCGGGATACAGAATCAAAAACAAACACCACTTCGGCCTTGGATTTACGTAAAGCACCCAAGGCTATTTGAGACGCTTTTTTTGCTGCTTTTAATGCGGTTTCCTTTGATCCCATCATTACCCTGATCTCAGAGCCCTTGGGGACTTCACCAGCGCAAATCAAAGATCCCTCCGCATCAACTCTTAAAGCATTTCTAACAATACACTCTTCCTCGCCGGGAATACTCATACCCAAAGGATACATGACTGACATCCGGGCCATCGGTTCGTTTTGCAAATCAGCCACACGCTTCCCAAAATAATCCTCATAAATCCTCGCCGCCGGCTTTCCATCAAGTTTTTTGATTATATTATGCTCGGCAGCAGTTACAATCCTTGGTTTTCCCAAAGGATACCAGCCATGACGCGCTCCAATACCGAAACTAATATCCCCGGAGAATAAAACACCTCCGACACTATCATCAAACACGCCGTCATCATAATACTGATAAGTCTTTTGAAAGAGAAAATCATCTGCCGCGGCTCCACCGACAATCGGGAAACTAGTTCCCAGGACCTCCTGAACACCTCTAATAATATCAGCGCTATTACCTTTTAACCCATCCGGAAACATCATAAAAGCATGACGTATTGCTCCCCGCCTTGTTTTAATAACTGTGTCCCGGGCTACTTCTTGTCCCGCAGTTCGGGATTGTTTGCTAATATTCTTACCTATTCCAATCGCCGCATGAAGATTATCAGATTTTAGCGCTAAAATAACAACTGACTTTGTATCCGGTCCTTTAGATGTTATTTCGCCTGCTGTTGTACAGCCGATAAGCGGTGCTGAAGATACCGTACTTTTCACACCGCGAATAAGTTCAAAATGCTCAAACCTGGATGAAGCAAAGCAAAATAATATATCCGGATCATTGCTGCCCATCATATCAAGAGCTTCGGCAACTGCCAAAGCTCCGGCGGCAAATGAATCAATCTCCTTGCTTTTCCCAATCCCTACTGAAATCGTCATAGTATTAATAGTTTATATCTACTCTCTAAAAATGTCAATCCGCTTAAAATTTAATTTACTGATCTTCTGTGTCTATAAAAGTGCTGCTAAAAATAGTTTTGATTCCCCGGCTGTTTTCCCCCGTAGAAACAGTGAGCATCATTTTTTTAAGATCATCTTTTATGGTTGTTGTCTGCTGCTGCCAAAAAAATTGCTTACCTAATATTTCCATACTATTTTCATCATCAATTTTTTCATCAGAATCAATTCGGGTAAATAAATTATCGACTAATAGAACGGCAACAGTATTTGTTTGTATTATTGTATTACTCTTAACTATATTGGATAACGACCTAATCAGAACCAAGATACCCGCAGTCAATATAACCAAAGATACCAACACTTCTAATAAAATAAACCCCGGTTTTTTTTTAATCATAAAAACTCCATGACAATTTGCCCGCTAACAGTCAACGTAATCCGGGCGGCATGGTTCTTTTTATCATAAACATAGATATCTGTGCTTGTTAAGCTGCCGTTTGGATAAAAGAATATCTCTTTGGTCTTTAGATCATCATTTCCCATTTTAATAAAAAATCCATCCGGAAGATTGCGAGCTCTTAAAATAGAATCATTGATCGCCTTAAACTCTTTTTCCGTAAATTCATTCTCATCAAGGCGTTTAATTTCCAGGGTGTTAGCGTCACTATCAATAATCGCTTCATACTCCCTCTGTTCTAATACCGCCAAATTACGCACATATTTAAAAAGGCAAGCTATTGTTTTTATTTTATTAATAAAATAAAATTTTCTGGCTGTTTTAGTTATCGTGGGAATACTGAGGCTTATTAATACAGAAATTATTAATATGACCGCAAGTAATTCAATTAATGTAAATCCATGATTATTCTTCCCAATTGGTAAGGTCATCCCCGCCTCCGGCAACGCCGTCTTTACCCAGCGAATGCAGATCATAGTCGTCTTTATTATGCACTCCCGGACTAACATAGACATATTGCTGCCCCCAAGGGTCTACCGGCTTTTTTTTAAGATATGGGCCATTCCAGTTTTTAGGTAAAGGCGAAATGTTTGGCTTTTGCACAAGTGAAGCCAACCCCTGCTCAGTAGTAGGAAAACTCCCATTATCCAATTCATATAAATCAAGAGCAAGCGGTATGTTAGAAAGTAGATCAGCCTTTGCCGCGGTATTACGAGCCTGCTCAGCTCGACCAGTAAAACGCGGAATAACTATCGCCGCCAATGTTCCGATGATGATTACAACAAGCATTAATTCAATCAAAGTAAACCCTGCCTCTGTCCGGGTAAATCCTGTTTTTCCACTTAGCATTCGCCCCCCCTTATTAAATAATATTATTGTATTAAAATATTCATCTGAAAAATCGGCATTAAAATTGCTACAACAATAAGCGCAACTACTCCGCCAAGAATTAGTATTAATGTAGGTTCAAGCATAAATACCAAAGATTCAATCTTTTGTGCTGACTCACTCTCGTTCATCTTTGCTATACGCAAAAGCATTTCTTCTAATTGCCCTCCTTCTTCGCCAACTGAGATTAAATCTAAAGTATTTTTATCAAAAATATTGCTCCCTCTCAAGCATTCACTGATACTTTTCCCTTTAGCAACCTGAGAATGTATCCGTTTTATCTCCAAAGCAAAAACCTTATTACTAGCAATTTCCCCGACAACCTGGAGAGAACTAAGAATAGGCACCCCATGCTCTATTAAACTTCCTAAGGTCCGGGAAAATCGGCTAATCTGGACTTTTGTTACGACATCCTTTAATATCGGGGTCTTCAGCTGTAGAGCATCAAGCCATAGTTTTCCACCGGCCGTTTTAAAATAGCCGGTTAATGAGAATCCCACAAATATACCTACCGCAATAATAACTGTCCACCAGTTTTTACAAAAGAGACTTACCGCAATCAAAATTTGGGTTATTAACGGCAGTTCCTGTCCCAGATCTTGAAAGAGGACAATGAATTTGGGCAGCACAAAAGTAGTTAATATGAATAATGTTAATAATCCGACAACTAATAAAAGGACCGGATAAGCCAAAGCCGATCTGATTTTTGATGAAAAAGCAATTTCATTTTCTTTTAAATCCGCAAGTTTTCCAATAACTTCAGAAAGCGTTCCACTGGCTTCTCCCGCCTTAATCATACTTATTTCCAGAGAACTGAACAAATTCGAAAAATCCGACAATGCCTCGGATAAAGTTTTTCCTTTTTGGACTTTTTCTTTCAACGACTGCACGATAACTCTTAATTTAATGTTGCTGCTTTGCACGCTGATATTTTGCAATGCTTTTACCAGCGGAAGCCCCGCCTGGATTAGATTTGACAATTGTCGCAGAAATATATATGTTTCCTTTCCGGTCAAATTCTGAAAAAAATTGTGTTTTTTAAATTTTCTTCCGGCTTCAAGGGTTATCGAAATGGGGTGGTAATTTAACTGTAATAATTTATTTACGGCGGATTTTTCACTATCAGCTTCAATAGTTCCTGTTTTAAAAACATTTGGCTTAACTTTAGCTTTGTAGATAAAAACAGGCATTATAGTTCCTTCTTCCTGCCTGAACAGGATTTTTTATATAGTATCTTCCTGCGTTACACGAATTACTTCCTCAGGAGTTGTCAATCCGGCAATCACTTTTTCCCATCCTGACTGTCTAAGTGTTTTTAATTTATTTTCAATAGCTTTTTGTTTAATTGTATTAGTCGGGATACGATTAAGGATCATTTCTTTAATGGAATCATCGATATTAAGCACTTCAAAAATAGCCGTACGGCCATGATACCCGGTGAAGTTACATTTTTCACATCCACGTCCTTGGCAGAACTCCTGGGCAATGAGTTTTTCCGTGCTTATTCCAAATTCCCTAAGCAACTCTTCATGAAGCTTGATTTTTTCTTTGCAATGCGGACATACCAAACGCACCAAACGCTGAGCAATCACACAATCAAGTGAAGATGCTACCAAATATGGCTCAATTCCCATATCCAATAAACGGGCAACCGCTCCCGGAGCATCATTAGTATGCAAAGTACTGAACACCAAATGACCGGTCAAGGCCGTTCTTATGGCCAACTCTGCTGTTTCTAAATCACGAATTTCTCCGACCATCATGATATCCGGATCATGTCTGAGCATAGAGCGCAAACCATCCGCAAAGGTAAGATTGATCTTAGGCCTAACCTGTACTTGCGTAACTCCCTGAAGCTGGTATTCTATAGGATCTTCAATCGTTATAATCTTTCTTTCGGCAGCGTTAATCTTGTTTAAACATGAATACAACGTGGTGGTTTTTCCGCTGCCAGTGGGCCCGGTAACCAGAATTATCCCATGCGGCCGTTTTATCATGCTATTAAGGATAGCTAAGCCGATCTTATCCAGCCCTAGTTGTTCTAAATTAAAAAATATCTGTTTCCTGGAAAGTATTCTTATTTCTATACTTTCCCCGAAATTTGTCGGCAAAATTGAAATTCTCAAATCATAAAACTCACCATCGACCCTAACTTTTATCCTGCCGTCTTGCGGTAATCTTTTTTCGGCAATATCCAAATCCGACATAATTTTTAACCTAATAAAAATTGCCGATTGAAAATGATGTATTGTCGAAGGAACAGGCACATCGTAAAGCAAACCATCAATCCTATACCTTAAACGCAAATTACCTTCATAAGGCTCAATATGTATATCAGTAGCTCTTTCCTTTACTGCCTGGCGGATAACCTGATCTATAAAATTTATTACCGAAGGGTCGTCTGTTCCATCGGCACTTTCTTGGGTAATGTCTTTTTCTTTCTGAGGAATAATTTCCAGCTGTTGGGAATCTTCAAACATCTGGGCCATAGTTTTGGCTCCCACCCCATAAAATTTCTTTATCGCCTCACTTATTTCTAAAGAAGTTGCCAAAAATATTTTCAACGGCTGTTTTAATAATAATCTTATCTCATCTATGGTATATAAATCATGGGGGTCACTAATCGCAATAGCGAGAATTCCCCCATCCTCACGTAAAGGCATGAAATTATAGTGAGTAACAAAACGGGCGGGAATCTTTTCAATAAGCTGTTCGTCTATTGTTTCGTCTCTTAATTTTATAAACGGTATATTCATCGATTCCGCAAGAATAGATAAAACACTTTCCTCATTTACCATCCCACTGCGAATGAGCTCTTCGCCAAGTCTTAAATTAGACTTTTTCTGCCTGATTAATGCATTTTCAAGCTGCTCCTCAGTTATAATCTTTTTCTGGATTAGTAATTCACCCAGGCGATCATAATCAGTCATCCGTTAACTCCCTTACTAAGCGCCGCAATAAATCGGCCAACTTTTTTTAAAAAATCCTTTTTCCCGTAATTTTCCGTAATCGCTTTTATTATCGCGCTACCGACAATAACCCCATCTGCCGTCTCGGAAACCTGCTTGACTTGTTCCGAGGTAGACACTCCAAAACCGACATAAACAGGTTTCTTGGTAACATTTTTTATGAGCCTCACATTTTCAACTAAATCATCCGGAAGCTTATCCCGAACACCGGTTACTCCGGTTAAAGAAACATAATAAATAAATCCTTCGGAAACTTTAGAGATTTTTTTCATGCGCGATTTTTCGGTTACCGGAGAAATTAGAAAAATTAATGATATTTTTTCTGACCTTAAATTTTCATTTAAATCCTGCGCTTCCTCAATCGGCAAATCCGGGACAATTACCCCATCAAGTCCTGATTTCCTGGCAATTTCCGCGAATCTTTTAAATCCATAATTGTAAATAAGATTATAATAGGTCATCATTATCAGCGGTACCTGTGACTTTTTGCGCACATTTCTTACCAGCCTGAAAAATTTATTCATGGTCATGCCGTTTTTTAAAGCAATGTATGAAGATTTCTGGATCGTCGGGCCATCGGCTATCGGGTCCGAGAACGGCATACCCAATTCAATAAAATCCGCTCCATTTTTCTCGAGAACAGGGATTAGTTTTTCCGTAACAGCCGTATTAGGGAATCCGGCAGTAATATAGGCAACAAAAGCTTTTTTCTTATTTTTTTTAAGTAATGCATTTTTCGCATCAATTCTATTCATTAGAGCACCTTCAAAGTTGAAACCATTTCCATGTCTTTATCCCCTCTGCCGGATAAGCATAATATTACAACACTATTTTTTCTCATCTTTTTTGCCGCCTTAAGTAAATAAGCAACTGCATGTGCCGATTCAAGTGCCGGGATAATTCCTTCCAGCTGAGAAAGTTTCTTTAAAGCCCCCAAAGCTTCCTTATCTGTTATCCCAACATATGTTGCCCTCCCGATATCTTTATAATAAGAATGCTCCGGGCCGACCCCGGGATAATCTAGTCCCGCGGAAACAGAATGTGCAATTTTTATCTGACCGTCAGCGTCCTGTAAAAGATAACTCTTATTTCCATGGAGCACTCCGACTCTGCCACAAGATAAACTGGCAGAGTGCTTGCCTGAAGATAATCCACAGCCGGCAGCTTCTACACCGCATATTTTTACTTTCTTATCATTAAAGAACGCATGAAAAAGTCCAATCGCATTACTTCCGCCGCCGACACACGCAAGTAAATAATCCGGAAGCCTGTTTTCTTTTTTTAATATCTGCACTCGCGCTTCCTTGCCGATAACCGACTGAAAATCACGTACCATAACCGGATAAGGATGTGGTCCGACAACTGATCCCAGGATATAATGTGTAGTTCGAACATTACTCACCCAATTACGGATAGCTTCATTAGTAGCATCTTTCAAAGTCTTGCTTCCGGAAGACACACAAGAGACTTTTGCCCCAAGCAGCTTCATCCGAAAAACATTTAATTCCTGCCGATGCATATCTTCTTCTCCCATGAAAACTTCACACTCAAAACCAAAACGTGCCGCAGCAACCGCAGTTGCCACTCCGTGCTGCCCGGCTCCGGTTTCTGCGATGATACGTTTTTTTTTCATTTTCATCGCCAACAGTACCTGCCCGAGAGTATTATTAATTTTATGCGCACCGGTATGAAGCAAATCTTCTCTTTTTAAATAAACTTTGATTCCCAGATATGAACTTAGCCTTTGCGCATAATATAAAGGCGTCGGCCTTCCGGCAAACTCTTTCAAATAGAATTGTAATTGTTTTTGAAAATGACGATCTTTTTGCGAACTTTTATAATAAATTTCAAGCTCCTTTAAGGCCGCCATCAAGGTTTCCGGGACAAACTTACCGCCGAAAGGACCAAAATATCCGTTATAATCAGGCATTATTGCCATCTCTAGTTAATCTCCTGTTTTATGAAAGAATCCTTTATTCCTGTTTTTCTTTCAAATGCTTCCATGAACTTCTTGGCTTCATTAAAAGATCCGAATACGCCCACATTAACTTTAAAATATGGACGACTTTTATCATCCCCGCGATATATTGTCTTAAGTGCCACGGTGAATCCTTGTTGTTCCAAGTCGCCAACAAACTTAACTGCGGCCTGCTCATTAGAATATTCGGCAACCTGAAGTGTATACTTTTTTTCACCAATACCAACTTTTTCGGAATCAGGTTCTTTTGCCGAAGCAACCGCTATTTTCTTTTGGGGAACATTTATAACTTCCTCTACTACAGTAACATCAGTTGTTGTAACCGGGGCAGTTTCATTGTGCAAGTTAAAAACTATAATCATAAGCAAGATAATAACCAACACCGGAATCAGAATTATAACTTTTTCAGGAACTTTGCTTATAATATTATTTAGAACTCGATCCTTCAAATTTATCACAAATCTTCGCTGTACAAGCTTCTTCTTTAACCGTTCTTTTTGCCCTTCTGTTTTTTTAAGTGTTTGCTCAAGATTTGTTATCGCCGTCTTTAAGGCATCTATCTCTTCCTGAATATCCTTATCCAAATAAGCCTCATTATTCTCGTGCATATCCTCTTTTTCTTTAGCGATTGTTTTCTTTTTAAATCCGGTATCACCATAAAGCTTCTTTTGAATATCATTCTCAGAGAATTTTTTCACATTCATCTTTTCTTTTCTTTCATTCATAAATCACCTCATCAAGTTTGAAAATTGAGCATTGAATATTGAATATTGAAAAATCACTGACTGGCTTTTACAATTTTCAATCATCTATTCTCAACTCTCACTTTTTTGCTTTTAAAGTGTTATTTTGTTAACCTCGTTCATAAAATCACGCATCATTCTCTCGCTTTTTTTTCCCGGAGACGATTCCACTCCGCTGGAAATATCCAAGGCAAAAGGTGCTAATAACCCAACTATTCCCTTTGCATTTATAGAAGAAACACCTCCGGCAATTATTAAAGGTTTATTAAATTTAACCCCTTTTAGCAAATCCCATTTAAAAACCTTACCGGTCCCTCCGATCTTTTTCGCATCAAAGCTATCACAAAGAATAGCATCAATGTTTTTATACTTGCGGATCAGTTTTAAGGAATTATGATCCTGCAGCCGGAATGCTTTTATTATTTTACAATATTTTTTAAAGAAAAGACAGTAGTTATCATTTTCCTGCCCATGGAATTGCAGTACATCCAATTTGCACTTTTTAAGTATAGACAAAACCTTCTCTTTATCCGCATCAACAAAAACACCAACCGTAGAAACAAACGGCGGTAATTCTTTAATAATACCTGCCGCTGTGTCAACAGATATTCTGCGAGGACTTTTGGCAAACATAAAACCAATTGCATCAGCCCCCAATTTTACAGCATTAAGGGCATCGCGCTTATTGGTTATACCGCAAATTTTGACCTTAGGCATTTTTTCTCCCTTGTAGATTTCGGATCTTCGCGGTTATGTCTTTCGACCGAACAATACCTTCGCCAATAAGCAGGGCATTGACCCCCAAATCCTCCAGAAAACGTACCTGTGCCCGGCTCTTTATTCCGCTTTCACTAATAACAATCTTACCAAAAGGAATCTTTTTTAATAATTTTTCAGTTATATGTAAATCAGTTTTAAAATTCCTAAGATCTCGATTATTTATACCTATAATATCTGCATGTCTAAAATCAACTTTTTCAATATCATGTTGATTATGCACTTCCACCAAGGCACTCATCCCTAATGAATGGACAATTTTAAGCATTTTAGTAAGCGTATTCTTTGGTAAAATCGAAGCGATCAAAAGCACTGCATCCGCTCTCGCCAGCAAGGACTCATATAATTGATACTCTTCGATAATGAAATCTTTGCGTAAAACAGGTAAAGTTGTTGCATTTTTGACTTTTTTGACGTCCGAAAGACTCCCGCAGAAATGTTTATCAGTTAAAACCGAAATAGCACTAATATTTTCTTTTTCATATATTAATGCTGTTTTAATCAGGTCAAACTCTTTGCGCAAAACCCCCTTAACCGGAGAAGCTTTCTTAAGCTCACCAATAAAATTAATCCGATTACCGGCAACCAGGCACTTTTTAAAATCCCGGCAGTTAATTTTCTTTTTACTTAGCTTCTCTAATATCTCAGCTCGAGAAATATTTTGTTTTGCGATCTTTATCTCTTTTTTTTTCTCTTCAACTATTTTATCAAGAATTGTTTTCATTAGTATATTTTATTAGCAGGTTAAGTTTTTCTTTTGCCTTTCCTTCATCTAAACTTTCTTGAGCAAGCAACATAGCCTCTTCCACGGTCACCGTCTGATCAGCCGCATATATAGCAAATGCTGAATTTAAAAGAACCGCATCATACATCGGCCCCTTCTTTGCGTCTAAAATTTCCAATGCTTTTTCCGCACCTTCTGCGGGACTGGAAATCTGTAAACTCTCGATAGTTGTTCTTTTGATACCAAATTGCTCAGGAGTTACTTCATAACTAGTTATTTCCCCGTCCTTTAATTCACAAACGTGTGTTTCAGCAACAGTGCTTACTTCATCAACTCCATCAACACCGTGCACCACAACCGCATGTTTTACCCCCAGATTTTTTAAAACATTAGCAATCGGCGCACACAAATCCCGATCGAATATCCCCAGCAGTTGATGCGTAGCCTCTGCCGGATTAGTCAGCGGGCCGAGAATATTAAAAATCGTCCTGACCCCGATTTCTCTTCTTGGGCCAATAGCATATTTCATTGCTTTATGCAAATTAGGCGCAAACAAAAAACCGATACCGATATCATTTACGCATTTTTCGACTACACTGACATCAACTCCAAGATTAACTCCTAATTCTTCGAGTAAGTCCGCACTTCCTGATTTACTAGAAACACTGCGATTCCCATGCTTGGCAACAGTTACTCCGGCACCGCTGGCCACCAATGCGGTTAAAGTAGAGATATTGATCGTATTTTTTCGATCCCCCCCGGTTCCGCAAGTATCCAATATAATAGCACTCTTGACATTTACCTTTGACGCAAACTCCCTCATTATTTTAGCCGCTCCGGTAATTTCATCAACTGTCTCCCCTTTCATCCGTAATCCGACAATAAAAGCGGCAATTTGCGCAGGAGTTGTTTCTCCATTCATGATTTGAGAAAAAATTTGCTCCATTTCTCCTTGAGACAAACTTTCCTTAACGACAACTTTCTTGATTCCGTCTTTAATCATTCTCCTGCCTCTCGTTTAAAAAGTTTGCCAGAATGTGTTTGCCCTCAACTGTTAATATCGCTTCCGGATGAAATTGCACTCCCCAAATTGGAAACTTACGGTGCTCGATCCCCATAATTGTACCCTCTTTAGTACGCGCCGTTATCTTAAAAACATCCGGCAATGTATTTTCCTTAATAATAAGCGAATGGTATCTAGTGGCAACAAACGGATTGGGAATATTTTTAAAAATTGATTTCTTATCATGGAAAATTCTTGAAGTTTTCCCGTGCATTAAAACATTGGCTTTGACTATTTTTGCTCCGAACGCATACCCAATACATTGATGCCCCAGACAAACGCCCAATAAAGGGACTTTTCCGGCAAATTTTTTCACAATAGCACAGGATAAGCCGGCTTCTTTCGGAGTACAAGGCCCGGGAGAAATCACAATATGATCCGGCTTAAGCCTGGTAATCTTATCTAGAGTTGTTTTATCATTTCTTACCACACTTATTTTTTGTTTTAATTCACCAAAATATTGCACAAGATTATAAGTAAATGAATCATAATTATCGATTAATAAAATCATAACAATCCCTCTTGAGCCACTTCAATAGATTTTAACATAGCTTGGGCCTTGTTCACTGTTTCCTGATATTCTTTTTCCGGCACAGAATCAGCAACAATACCGGCACCGGCCTGGACATACGCTTTATTCCCTTTACAAACAATAGTCCTGATCGTAATACATGTATCTATATTGCCGGAAAAACTAAAATATCCGATACTTCCTGCATATGGGCCGCGCCGCACATTTTCCAACTCATCAATAATTTCCATTGCCCGAATTTTCGGAGCTCCGGATACTGTTCCGGCAGGAAAAGTTGCCCTAATAACATCAAAAGCGTTCTTTCCTTTTTCAATCTGTCCATGCACATCACTGACAATATGCATAACATGAGAGTATTTCTCAATAGTCATCAGATCTTCAACAACCACACTTCCAAATTTACAAACCCTGCCCAGATCATTCCTCCCTAAGTCCACAAGCATAATATGCTCAGCTCTTTCTTTAGGATCATTCAGCAGTTCAATACTTAATTTTTTATCTTCATCTTCATCTTTACCTCTTTTTCGCGTGCCGGCTATGGGCCTGACTTCCGCAATATTCGCCTCGCAACGCACCATAACTTCCGGAGATGCCCCGACAATTTTCATATCCCCCAATTTCAAATAATACATGTACGGGGAAGGGTTGATTGTCCTTAACGCACGATATAAGTCAATCGCCGGCATACTGATCTTCGCACTAAATCTCTGTGAAATAACTGTCTGAATAATATCTCCGGCAATAATATATTTCTTTGCCTTTTCTACAGCTTTCTTAAACTCACTTTTGGTCATATTAGACTTTACTTTAACCGCACCGGATCGTTTAGATTTACGATGAGCCTTAAGTTTACGGCTAAGCATATCCGCAATATGATCAATTTTCTTTATGGATTTTTCGTATATATCATCTAAGCCGGAAGCAGATTTATCCTGAATATGGACATTGGAAACGATTTTAATTTTATGCGCGATATGATCAAAGATTAAAATTGTATCAGTTAGCATAAAAACTGCATCCGGTAATTTTAAATCATCCGGATTTTTATCGGGAATTTTTTCAAAAAACCTTACGGTATCATAACTAATATAACCGACAAGCCCGCCGCAAAAACGGGGCAATCCGGGCACATCAACAAATTTATACTGCTGAATAATTTTTTTTATTTCTTCAATAGGGTCTTTTTCCAGCTTATACTTTTTTTCTTTGAATTTAGATCCGCTTTTTTCATGTATCCAAACATTATTGTCTTTTATTTTAAGCAATAACGACGGATTGCTGCCTAAAAAAGAATACCGGGCAATTTTCTCCTGCCCTTCCACTGATTCAAGTAAATAAGAATACCTTCCCGTATCGATTTTCATAAAAGCCGACACTGGAGTTTCCAAATCCGCAACCAGCTCCCGATAAACCGGAATTAAATTTCCTTTTTTACTTAGTTTTTTAAATTCTTTTTTTGATGGATAATACATAATTTTAAATTAAAAGTTACAAGTTACAGGTTCCAAGTTATAAGACTAAAAACAAAAATTCTAAAATAAAACCATAATCCTGTTTTTCCTATAAGCTATCAGCTATGAGCCATGAACTCTTACGCCATGCGCGTAAAGAAACATGACCTTTCCCCCGTGTGACAAGCAACCCCGAGCTGTTTAACCTCCAGCAAAATAGTGTCTTTATCACAGTCAAAATATATTTTCTTCACTACTTGAAAATGACCGGAAGTATCACCTTTTAACCAAAAGCATTTTCGGGATCTTGACCAGTAAGTAGCCAGTCCGGTTTTTAGAGTCCTCTTTAATGATTCTTTGCTCATATAAGCAACCATTAAAACCTGCTTATCTTTTATATCCTGCACAATAGTTGGGATCAACCCGTTATCATCAAATTTAAGATCATTTACAGATTTGATGTTTTTTAATTTTAACGGTTTGCACAACGGTCGTTTTACCTGCATAATTCAATAGCCTCCTTGAGATTAATTGTTCCTTCATATAGAGCTTTGCCGATGATTACTCCCTGAAGATTACTGTATTTATTACCTAGTATATTTAAATTTTCGATATCTTCAATACTAGACACTCCGCCTGATGCGATAATATCTAATGTCGTTGCCTTAAGTACTTGCTCCAAAAACTGGAAATTCGGACCGGATAATGTTCCATCTTTACTGATATCTGTAACCACAGCAGTTTTTATACCCATCTCCTGTAAATATTTCAATGCCTGCTTAGCAGTATAATCAGTAGCATCCGTCCAACCAGTATGCTGTACGATATACTCATCGCTAGAAACGTCTTTTTTGCAGTCAATACTGATAATAATTCTATCCACTTTGTCCTGCAATTGGGGATCTTTAACAACAATTGGTAAAAAATTATCATCCACAAAAGCTTTTGTTCCAACTATGACTTTATATACACCGGTATCAAAAACTGTTTTAACATTATCGACAGACCTAATCCCGCCGCCGAATTGAACCTTAACCTTTAAAACATCTACAATCTGCTTAACAACACTAATTTGTTTAAGATCTCCGGTAAGAGCACCATCTAAGTTAACAATATGAATTAACTCCGCACCGTCATTAGCCCATCTCTGAGCTATGGTAAGCGGATACTCCTCATACACGGTTTCTTTATCATACTCTCCCCGCAGAAGACGTACAACCCGCCCATTTCTAATATCTATAGCTGGTATAACAATCATAATCGTTAATCAATTATCCCTTTTGTTGAGGGAACACCGCTTCTTCGGATATCTATCATTGTTGCTTGATCAAGAGCCTTACCCATGGCTTTAAACAATGCCTCTAAAATATGATGCAAATCACCTTCTCCTGATTTAATTATATAAACAAGACTAATCCCTGCGTGCTGGAGGAAAGATTCCAAAAATTCCTCAGCATGTTTAAAGGTAAAATCCGTATTATCAAAAGTTGAATTCTCTAAAACATGAATAATACCTTGAGCATCATCATTGTTTCCTAACTTTATTCCCTGTAATGACGGTCTCCCGCTTATATCTAAAGCAACTTCAACAGCTACCTTATCCATAGCTACAGTAAAACAACCATACCGGTTAATACTTTCCTTTTCACCCAGAGCCTGTTTAAAGGCCTTACCTAAAGCGATTCCCAAATCTTCAATTATATGATGCGGTAAATCACCGGATGCCTGGATTTTCAAATCAAACAAACCATGAAATGCAAAAAGAGTAAGCAAATGATTCAATGGTTCAAACCCTGTACTAATCTGTGCCTGTCCGCAGCCATCAATAACCAACTGCCCATTTATATCGACTTCATTTGTTTTTCTTATAATTTCCGAACTTCTTTTTTCTATCATCGTATCACCCCGTCTATTCAAACCTTGATTTTAAGGAAGCAATATGTTTCTTCATACCCTCAAGCGACGCAATTTTCTCAACTGCCGGAGCTACTTTCTCCAACGCTTTCTTATTATAGCTTATTAGATGTGTACTCTTGATAAAATCATTAACCCCTAGCCCTGAGAAAAATCTAGCTGTGCCGGATGTCGGCAGTACATGGCTCGGCCCGGAGATATAATCACCGACAACCACCGGCGAATACGGCCCCACAAAAACAGCTCCGGCATTTTTAATTTTTTTCAGCAATGTATTGGGTTGTTTTACCAAAATTTCTAAATGTTCCGGCGCAATTTTATTAGATACCTCGACCGCTTCATCTAGGTTTTTAACAAGTATACAATATCCGTTTATAACTTCATTGCGGACAATCCGTGCTAATTTCTTGGAAGTAGTTATCAAAATCCCAATACCCCGCGTATGCTCAGCCTGAGATTGCAAATCAGCTATAACATGAGCCGGATTAGCAAAATTATTAGCAATTACCACAACTTCACTTGGCCCGGCCAGCATATCTATATCAACATAACCAAAAACCTGACGCTTTGCTTCGGTCACATAGTCATTACCCGGCCCGACAATCTTATCTACCTTGGGAACAACTTTTGTTCCAAAAGCTAAAGCTGCGATAGCATGAGCCCCGCCGATTTTATAAACCGCATTTACCTTTAAAAGATTTGCTACAGCTAAAATATAGGGGTTGACTTCCCCGTTAGCATTCGGCGGAGTAGCCAAATATATTTCATTAACTCCGGCTATTTTTGCCGGCAAAACACTCATATAAACGGAAGATACCAACGGCGCTGTTCCACTCGGAACATATACTCCTACTTTTTCAATAGGCCGGAGGATTTCACCTAAGACAACACCGTCATCCTGTTTTATTCTCCAGGATTTTTTAAGCTGTCTTTTATAAAAACTCGTAATATTATTAATCGCCAGCTTTAAACTGGAAATGAGTTCAGCATCAATATTCTGATAAGCCCCATTAGTCTCCGCTTCACTAACTTTAATTTGCCGGGCAGTTAAGGAAACTCGGTCAAACTTCTTGGTATATTTAATCAAAGCTTTATCTCCATTAACGCTTACATCATGGAGGATTCTTTCCACAGTATTTTTTACCCGCAATTTTCTTTTTGCCGATCGGCTATAAATATTCTCCAAGGTCTTCCCGGTAAATCTTACGACTTTCATTGCTTACTCCAGTTCTTTTAGAAATTTTTCAATAATCTTTTCTGACTGCCCGATAGCGGCACGCAGCCCATGAGCATCTTTGGCTCCAGCCTGAGCCAGTTCTTTTCTTCCTCCGCCGCTGCCGCCAACAGTCTGGGTAATACTTTTAATAATCTTGACTGCGTCCAAGCCTTTTTCCGAGAGACTGCGGCTAATCCCCACAATCAATAATGGTTTATTTCCTCCGGTTGAAGCCAGTACACACACCAGCGGATCAATTTTTGTTTTAAGGTTGTCATATGTTTTTCTTAAAGCATCCATATCATAATTATTTAATTCGGAAACAATAACCGAAACATCATTTATATTCTTAGCGGAATTCATTAATTCCACTGCTTCCTGAGATAAAGACGCACCTCTTAATTTAGTTAATTCCTTTTCCTGCGTCTTTATCTGTTCAAGCAATTTTTCCACAGAAACGACCAGATCATCCGGTGAAGTTTTTAAAAGCTGGGCTATTTCACTAATAAACTGCGCATTGATATTTGTCAGATTAAACGCTTCTTTGCCCGTAACTGCTTCGATCCGGCGAATCCCCTGGGCAATGGAGCTTTCGGAGATAATTTTAAATAACCCGATTTCTCCGGTAGCATTTACATGTGTTCCGCCACAAAATTCGCGGGAATGCCCGGCAATTGAAACCACGCGCACCGTATCTGCGTATTTTTCCTGAAAAAACGCCAGGGCACCGCTCTCTTTTGCTTTTTCTCTAGTCATAACATCTGTATTGACCGAAAAATTGCCCAGGATACATTCATTGACAATCTGCTCGATATTTAAAATTGTCTCTTTGGAAAGCGGAGCAAGATGTGTAAAATCAAAACGCAACTTAGACGGGTTTACATAAGAACCCGACTGTTCAACGTGATCCCCCAGCGTTTTTCTCAATGCATACTGCAAAAGATGCGTTGCCGTATGATTTCGCATAGTTGCCGTTCTTCGCTTTTGATTAATTGTTGCCAGAACTATGTCGCCTTTTGAAATTGCTCCTTTTTTAATTTTTATTTTATGTAATATTGCCTCATCTACTTTTACCGTAGTAAAGACATTAGCCATAAACTCATCATTGCTAATTGTCCCTTGATCACCAATCTGACCTCCGGCTTCCGCATAAAAAGGTGTTTTAGCCAGAATAATATCAAACTCATCATTACCTTGGGCAATATCAACAATCTTATCATTATTAATAATTGCCAGCACTTCCGACTGCACCTCCCGGCACTCATATCCGACAAACTCACTTTTTACACCCTGGATAAGGTGCCCAGTGGTTTTTGCAAAAATCTCTCCGGCCATTTGAGTCCCGCTGCGTGACCTCTCTCTTTGTTTTTCCATCTCATTTTCGAAATCATCATCGGAAATTTTTAAGTCATATTTTTCCGCTATTTCTTTACTAATCTCCAAAGGAACACCAAATGTATCATATTGCAAAAAAGCGCAAACCGCAGCGTCTTTAGTTAAATCAATGATGCCGGCTTTCCTTGATAATGTTTTAAAAGCTTCTTCTGCCTGAGGCGCACGCTCTTTAATAATAACCCAAAACATTTCCTCCTCTTTCCGGATTATCCCGGCAATTGTCACATGACGCTTATAAACTTCCGGATAAGGTTCCTGCATATTAGCACTTATGGCATACACTAGTTTATAACAAAACGGCGCGCTGATGCCGACCTGTTTCAAATAAACAATCGAACGACGTATTAATTTACGGATAACATATCCCCGGTTTTCATTAGATGGGACAACGCCATCGGCAATAGCAAACGTTACCGCGCGAATATGGTCAGCAATGGCTTTTGCTTTAGTGTTTAACCATTCACTGTCCGGATTGATATTTTCTCTTTTTAATTGCTCTTTAATATCTGCGAGAATCGGAACAAATAAATCAGTTTGATAGTTTTCCCGCACATTCTGCATTACACTAACAATCCGCTCTAACCCCATACCTGTATCAATATTTTTACTCGGCAGCGGATTCAAACAGCCGTCAGGCTGTCTATCAAACTGCGTAAACACAAGATTCCAAATCTCGGTAAATCTCCCGCAATCACAAGCCGGAGAACAATCCGGACTCTTACATCCATAAGTATCCGTCCAGTCATAGAATATTTCTGAACATGGCCCACACGGTCCGTTCGGACCGTCAGTCGGCGCATTTGCCGGCCAAAAGTTGTCTTTATCACCCAGCTTGAGAATTTTTGAAGCTGGAATACCAACCTGATTCACCCAGATATTATAAGCCTGCTGATCATTATTATGTACCGTAATCCATAAACGATCCCGGGGAATTTCGAGTACCTCAGTGACAAATCCCCACGCCCATTTAATTGCATCTTCTTTAAAATAGTCACCAAATGAAAAGTTTCCCAGCATTTCAAAAAAAGTATGGTGAGTCGGGCTATTGCCGACATTCACTAAGTCAGCCGTACGCATACATTTCTGAGAGCTTGCCGCACGGCTAAAATCAGTTATTTTCCCCATAAACTGTTCTTTAAACTGATTCATCCCTGCGGAAGTAAATAAAACAGACGGATCATTTTGCGGGACTAAAGAATCGCTAGGAACAATCCGATGCCCCTTAGATGCAAAAAATTCCAGGAATTTAGTTCTAACTTGATTACTTTTCATCTTTATCCATTAACTCATTTATTATTCTATAATTTATGTGTGCATTAAACCCGCGTCTCTGCAAGTATCCAAACATTCTTCTTTTGGCGATCAATTTATCATATTTTTTTAAACTTTTTAACTTTGCCTGCGCAAAAGACTTTGCCGCCTCAAATTCTATCTGTTCAGTTACTGTTTCTAACACTTTTTCGGCAATTTCTCGAGGCACCCCTTTTTTTTCTAACTCATAAGATAGGAAACGTTTACTTCTGGGCTTACCTCGCAACCTGTCTTTTACCCATAATTGAGCAAATTTTAAATCATCAAGATACTCCAAATCGACCAAAAAAACAATAACTTCTTCGACTTGTTTTTCCGTAAAATTTTTTTTAAGCAGTCGCTCGGCGATCTCCTTTTTAGTACGCAAACGATATCTTAACAACAAAAAAGCATAGTTTTTAGCTTTTTCAATAGTTCTTTCCATTATTCCCTGATAACCAAATAACCATTTTCGGTCTTTACTAAAATACTCCCCGAAGCTTTAGTAACTGCTTTCTCATAATCATCTATAGAATGGATCTCTTGCGTATCTATTCTATTTAAAATATCATCTTTCCTAATCCCCGCATCATACGCCGGACTATCCGGGGCAACTTCTATAACCAAAACACCATCCGCATTCCCGTCATCTGAACCCTCCGGAGAAATCGGGCTCACCGACATACCACGCCACTTTTGAAATTCTTCCTTCTTGGCCCCGGCAATCTGCTCTGTTGATATAGAAGCCCTAATCTTCTTATTATTTATTAAAACAGACGGACGCTTTCCAATAATTAAATTTAATTCACGTAATAAAGTCCGTCTATTTACTTTAACCTTAACTTTCTGTCCAACTTTGCAGTTTTCTATATTCGCAATAAACTCAAGAGTATTTTCAATTTTATCTTCACCAAACTTAACAATAACATCCTGTTCCTGAAATCCAGCCTTTTCCGCAATACTTCCGGCAGATACATCAGCGATAAGCACACCATTAGGCTTGTTCATTCCAAAATAATTAGCAAGTGCCGGATTCAAATCATGAATTCTTATCCCCAGCCAATCGTAAAGAATCTCCTCACCTTTTAATAATCGATCAAATATAGCTCGGACATAATTTACCGGAATAGCAAATCCGATCCCATTTGCCGAAACCCCAGGACTATGGACTGCTAAGTTAATGCCAATAACCTCACCTTTTAAATTAACCAGAGGCCCCCCGGAATTACCCGGCGTTATCGTCGCGTCAGTCTGTATTAAATCATAATACACCCGGTCTCTTTGAGCAAAACGAGGCAAAGACCGATGCAAAGCACTTACCACCCCAAATGAAAATGATGGTTCGGGATTCCCGGTAGAAAAACCAAAGGGATTGCCCACGGCAATTGCCCATTGTCCCGCCTTAAGTTGATTTGAATCACCGAGTTCTAACCAAGGAAGTTCATTTGCTTCAATTTTAATAATTGCTAGATCCGACTGAAAATCAGATGCTTTAATATGAGCGAAAAATCTCCTGCCGTCACCAAGGGTCACGGTGATTTTATCCGCACCATTAATGATATGTTCATTAGTAATAATATGTCCTTGCGCATCAATAAGCACACCTGATCCTAGCCCCATGTGCTTATATTTTCTTTTCGGAATTTCTCCATAAAGAAAATTGCGAAAAAATTGCTCAACAACATCATCATCAGATGAACGCTGGTATTCTTTGAGCAAATCAGTTCTTTCGGTACTAATTGAAACCACCGCACTACCGACACTACCCGAAATCCGCTCAACACCTCTTTCTATTTGAGATAGAATTTCCAGAGAGTTATCAGTATCAGCGCAAACCGAATCTGCAGTTAAGCAAATCGCTAACAACATTAGGCTGATAGATATTAACCGATTCTTTATCATTTTATAGATCAATTATCTTTATCTAAAGAAACTTTTTCTTTTATCTTTTTTTCTAATTCATTGGTAAGCTTTGCATTATTACGCAATGTTTCTTTGGCCGCTTCTCTTCCTTGTCCGAGTTTTTCATCTCCGCAATTAAACCAAGCACCTGATTTCTGGACTAATTCATGACGGATTGCCATATCAAGAATATCTGATTCGCGGGAAAGGCCTTCTTTATAGTTGATTTCAAATTCAGCTTGCCGGAACGGCGCAGCTACTTTATTTTTTACCACCTTAACACGCACGCGGCTGCCGACAACAACATCTGACAGTTTCAATGTTTCAATCCGTCTTATATCGAGCCTGACCGATGCATAAAACTTTAAGGCATTTCCACCCGTAGTTGTTTCCGGGTTTCCAAACATAACGCCGATCTTCATACGAATTTGATTAATAAAGATAACACAAGTTTTTGATTTAGATATTGCCGCCGTAAGCTTTCTTAAAGCTTGTGACATAAGACGTGCTTGTAACCCCATATGGGAATCACCCATATCACCTTCAATCTCAGCTTTAGGCGTAAGTGCCGCAACCGAGTCAATAATAATAACATCCACCGCATTACTTCTTACTAAGGTTTCGGCAATTTCCAAGGCCTGTTCGCCGGTATCCGGCTGTGAAATCAGCAATTCATCAAGATTTATTCCCAGTTTCTTAGCATAAGTAGGATCAAATGCGTGCTCAGCATCAATAAAAGCTGCTACGCCTCCAAGTTTCTGCGCCTGCGCAGCCACACTTATACTTAATGTTGTTTTACCGCTTGACTCCGGACCGTAAACTTCAACTACTCTTCCACGAGGGAATCCGCCAATTCCCAATGCGATATCCAAAGACAGTGATCCCGTGGGAATTGAGGCGACATTTAACCGGGAGTCTTGTCCAAGTCTCATGATTGAACCTTTTCCGAACTGTTTTTCTATCTGGCTAAGCGCAAGATCTAATGCTTTTAGCTTCTCGTCCGTCGGTTTAGAATCTTCTTTAACGACTTTCGTGCTTTTCTTTTCCATCTTTTCCTCCAAGGTTAACTATTATAAACTTAACATCCTTATTTTTCAATGAGTTATTTATTTAAGCTGATAAATTTCATGCGCAGCTCATACAATAACTGATCAACAATTTTATTTTCTTCTTCAGATAAATTCCCGGTTGTTTTTTGGGCAAGCATCTCCATAGTATCAATCAAATATTTAGCCTGATTAATATCCACCTCTTTTTGATTTGTCATCGGATTTTCAATTTCACCTAAAGACATCAGCGCCTGCATCCCTAAGCTTGAGATAAATAAAGCAAAGCTTACCGGCGGCATTTCCTGCTCCGGGGCCTGACTTTCCGGTTCTTCATGAGCCCCAACCTTGTCTTTTTCTACCTGCTCCTTCCAGCTTTCATCAACATGTTTTTCATCCATAATCAAACTCCTTATTAACTTATTATTATTCCCGCATAACCGACAACACTATCATAATCTCCGGAAAAATCTCCGCTGGTCTGATAGGCCACTAAGTTTCCGGCTTGAGCATTTAATGATTTACACGCATACAGTGCTACACAAACCGGAGCAAACCCGCACATAGAGATATTACGCCTCATAACTACCTCATGCAATTTTTCAGGATTAAGTTCGAGGATGCAATCAATTGCTTCCCGATCTTTTTCCTGGGCCTGAGCTTGAGGTTCATAATGCGTCATATCCGAACTGGCAACAATTAAAACAGGCTTCTTGAATTCCCCAATTGCCCGCGCAATATCTTCCCCCACAATTTTAAACGATTTCAATATTAAATCATTGATCACCATGGGTACAATATTAATATTTTTGTTTATATATTGAAAAAAGGGAATCTCAACCTCAATACAATGCTCATACATATGAGCACTTTCGTCCTCTTCAATAAATTGAGAATTACCGACTATTAAACTCGCTAAATTCTCGTCGATAAAAGTCTGGCCTAACGGAGTTTCCCAAACTCCGGAAGTTACAATACTATAAGGTTTGCCTAAGCCGGTATGGTTCGGGCCCATGATTACTACAGTATCCGGGACTTCCAGTTCTGCAATGGTTTTTCCCGCAACTACCCCGGAATAAACATACCCGGCATGAGGCATAATCGCAGCTATCGCCTTCTTTTTCTGCGCTCCAGTTTCTGCGGTTAACCTCGCAATATCTTCCCGCAACGTATTTTTATCATTCGAGTAAAAATGACCGGCAACAACAGCTTTTCTATCCATAATTAATCTTTCTGGTCATTATTTTAAACAATCCCGATTTCCCGCAAATGCTCAATACCTTCCTTAATTTGCCGGGAAGTAGTCGGCTGGTGTACCTCAATAACTTGTATTATATCACCATTAAGATAGGGTTTTAACACAGAAAAATTTAAATTTCCCAGCCCCGGAGCCTGATGGTCTTTTGCCCCAGTAACATCATGCAGATGGATCCCCAGCATTTTATTTCCATACCGCTCAAGATATTCAGAATGCTTGGCAAAGCCCAAATTTCCCGCAACTTGAGCATGTCCGCAATCATGCCAGTAAAACAAATTGTCCGCTCCGGAAAAATAATCAAAAATTTCCTCAAATTCAGTTAATGAAGGAATCTCACGATAATAGAATCTATTTTCCAGACAAATATTTACCCCTCTTTTTTTTGCAAAAGGCAGCAGCTCTTCCAAACTGTTAATTATTGATTTCAAAAATACCGGGCTTTTATTTGCCCGTTCTTCCCGCATTGAAGAAAAATATTTTTCGAACTCAGGCTGACCTTTTAATCCCCGCTCATACAACTCTATTAATGTCTTAGTTCTTTGCGGCATTTCGACTCTGCCGGAATGCAATACCAAAGCCTTAGCCTGCACAAAAGACGCAGTATTTATAGACTCCTTCGTAAGATCAACCGCCTTCTTTCTCTGCTCTGACTGATCGCTGGATAAAGAGTAAAAATCAGGGGTAAACGTAGAAAGATCAAAACCTTCCGGTACCGGGCAAAAATTATGCACACTTGTGATCACTATTTCGCCTGATTTTTGCCGGTTAATTATTTCATCTACAGTCTTGGCGGAAAGGCTAAATCCAAGCTCAATATTCCTAACTCCGATTTCCTTTATTTGATCAACGATTAAATTACCGTTAACATTATCAATGCTAGAGTTCCATGCCGTAGAAATACTTATCATTAGAATTCACTTTTCGTTACAACAACAACACTCTTATCAATATTTAAATATTTATTAGCTAAAAGATTTAATGTCTGGGCATCAAGTATTTTTATTTCTTCTTCGATCTTATTATAATAATCATAGCCTAGGCCAAAAAGCTCCTCTAGCGAACAAATAAAACTCAGTTCAGAATCTGCTTCCCGCTGTAATCGGTGTTGTCCGATCAAATCGCTCTTCGTAGTCTCGATTACTTGGTCACTCAGCATCTGTTTCTTAATTTTTTCAATTTCCTCAAAAACAATCTTAGTAACCTGCTCTGTATTTGCAGGAGTCGTCGCAACGTAAATATAAAAATACCCGCCGTCTAAACCACTAACCACATCGCCGCCCAAACTATAAGCAAGCCCCAATTCGTCACGTATTCTTTGATACAATACCGACCCGGGAGCACTTAAAACACGGCTTAAAAATAACAACCCAAATCGTTCCCGGTTATGCAACTGAACCCCCGGGAACCCAATCATAACAACGGCCTGTTTTTTATCCCGTTCATTTCTTACAATTCTTTGCTTTTCCTGCGGCAGGAGATCAGGATAAACCTGTTTTTCTATTTGGCCTGGTTTCCAGTTAGAAAAGTTTTTCTTCAATAGTATCTCTATTTTTTCCGGATCAATATCCCCAAAAACTGAGATCACCGTATTATTCGGAACGCAAAACTTACGATAATAAGATAAAAGCTGTTCACGAGTTATAGCATCTACGCTAGTTTTTTTACCAACTTTTGTGAAATGATATGGCAAAAAAACAAAAAGTGTTTCCTTTAAACGATTAAATGTGTCTTGAAAAATTTCGTCATTCTGAATTTCTATATTTTTAAGAGCCAGGTGTTTTTCCACCTGAAACTCTTTATCCGGAAAAACCGAATTTCTAACCATTTCCGTAAAGAAATCAAGTCCTTGATCAATATCCTTACTAAGAATCTCCAGATTAAGGCCAAAACTATTATATCCGCTAAAAACAGATACATCTCCCCCGATATATTCTATTTCTTCAGCTATTCGTTTACCATTATAATGTTTTGTTCCCCGGATTAACATTTTACTAAGCAAATTAAACAATCCATTATTTGTTTCATCCTCTCTTCTAACCCCGCCGCCGAATACCGCATGTAACGATACCGTAGCACTGGCAGGATTTTTTTTCAATAAAACTGTCAAGCCATTATCCAGCATGATTTTTTTTATTGGCTCCGTGGATTGCATTTTTTCAATTTCTTTTTCTAAAACAATATCTTTAGGAAATAATATTATACTCACCACTTTTTCAGGCTGGAAATAATCCCTGACGCATCGCCGAACATCTTGTGCGCTAACCCGGGAAATTCTTTTGAGATATTTTTGTGAAAAATAAGGGTCCTGGGAATATGCCTCATCATGAGCTGCCGTTTGAGCTTGGGACTGGACTGTTTTTTGGGAAAACAAATACTCACTAAAGTAGCTGTTTTTTGCTTTCTCTATTTCTGTTTCCAATCCTTTATCACGTTCCAGAAACTCTAATTGCGAAAATATATTTTCCTTAATAATTTCACGGTTTTCATAATCAAATAAGCAGGAAACAGCAAAAAATCCCGGAAACTCCGGAGTATAATTATAGGCCTCGATAGAATAGGCAAGTTTTTTATCTTCGACAAGGGATTTATGTAAACGGGAACTCTGCCCCTGCCCCAAAATACTGGCAATAATATCCAGACAGGCTGCGTCTTGATGATTTGTTTTCACACTGGGAAACCCAATCATCAGATACGAAACATTCACGTCAAAAGGTTCCGCAAGTTCTGTTTGAGAACGAAATTCCGGAGTTTTATCCAGAAGAAGTTGCGGAAAATCCTGCATTTCTAAATTTCCGAACATATTCTTAACCTTTTCCAAAGTTAAATAAGTGTTAACATCACCGGATATTGAGATTATCATATTATTGGGAATATACCATTTGCGATGGAATTCAAGCAAATCTTCCTGTTTTAATTTTACAAATAATATTTCTAATCCGATAACCGGAAAATTATACGGTGCAGTTGCATAGATTGTTTCCCAAAAAGTACGGTTTAAATACCTTTGCGGGTCATCTTGATTAAGCCGTATTTCGCTTAAAATAACACCTTTTTCCTTTTGAAGTTCCTCCGGGTCAAACTGCGGATTAAAAATCATATCGCGAAGAAGATTTAATCCATGGTCTATTTTGTCTGAGGGGACAACCAAAGGAAACCCCGTAAACTGGTGCGCTGTATAGCCGTTAATACTACCGCCTAGAGACCTTACTTCATCCTCTATCTTCCCCTGCGGGCGCGTAGGAGTGCCTTTAAACAACATATGCTCAATAAGATGCGCAATTCCCGAACCTTGCTTTTGACCTTCAGACAAACTACCGGTTTTAACAAGCATTTCAAAAGCAGCAAGTTTCGAATTGTGATTTTCCTGAATGAGAACAGTCAGACCATTTTTAAGTTTAAATTTTTCAATTTTTATTGAGTTTTTGGAAAGTTCAGACCGGTTATCTATGCCGGCTGCATTTGCTGGAGCAACAACAGAATACACAATAATAATCAGCAACAGGAAAAAGTAAATTTTTTGTTTCATAGTGGTTATATATTCCTATGCGTTTTTTAGAGGTTTTTATGTAAAATTTAAGAAAAGTAGAATTATTATAGCAACGCTAGAGCGCTTTGTCAAGAATCTCCAACTCTATATCGCCGTGCACGGCAAACTCTTTAGCCGTAATTATTACTGCCGCTTTTATTAACCTTTCAAATTTAATTCTCTCGAGCACTATCGGGATATCTTCATCAGATTTAACTCTATTTGCTATGGCAGTTGCAAAACCGTCAGCAACAAGAGCAGAATCAGCTATTATAACCGTGGCCATAGTTGACCCAAAACTTAATGAATGTCCGATTGTCCCGCTGGAAGTGCATATACCGCAAGGAGTTTTTTCAGGAGTAAAACGTAAAGCAATTTTATTATAAATACTGTTAACCCCGGCAAAAATGCCTACTCTTCTCGGTTCTTTGATGGATAAAAATATATCCCCTCCATTCTCTACGATAATTTCTTTGGAATATTTAAGCAAATCATTACCCACAAATTCAGCAATAGCTCCGGCCACACAGGCCATCGGCCCCACCTCGGCCTTCAATGCCGCATTTATCATGTTTTCCACGATAAGCGGAGCTTGAACATCTACCGCGACAGGAGTTAATGAATTTGCAAATACCTGATTATGTTCAATGTATTTACTGATTAACGAATGGTAAAAAACCAGCAATTCCTTTGCTTTTGATTGTAAATTACTTTCTGCGCATATAAATAGATCGCTTTCATAATACTGCACTCGAAACTTCAACAAACCGGAATTTTTGACAGAAGACCGATATACTCTTTTTCCGTACATACCTACCTTTGGAGATCAATTGAACGAAAAGATATTCAACTTTGTTCTCGAAAACAAATAACCACATTAAACGTAAGTTGTATACGCCGGAGACTCTCCGGAAATGGAGGAAACGGCGAGGCCTTTTCAACTATTTGAACAGCCGTGTCTCTAAGAATTGAATTCCCGGAAGAATTGTCATTAACAACATCAACGCTCATTAATTTTCCGTCAGCAGTAACCACGAATGACACAGAAACCTCTCCCTCAGAGAAATACTGAGGATAAACTATAGATTCCCGCAATTTTTGATTTATAATCTCATAGTATTTAATATAAGCTTTATCATTTTTTAAAGACTTATTAACTGGTTCGTTTTTGGTAATAATTTGCTGTTCCGGAAGAACCTCTGTTTCCCCGGCAATTTCTTGATTTTGCGACTTTATAGATGTTAAGTCTTTTGCCGGCTTATTAGCTGTTCTCTGCGCAGTTTTTCGTGGCGTTTTTTTAGCTTCGATACGTTTTCTTTGGGAAGAAACATCTTGTTTTTCCATATTAGCTTTTTGGCTAATTTTCAGATCAGATGCCTGATTAGCATTGATATTCAAATAACGAAAATACGGAGTTGTATCTTGATGCTGATTATTTGAATTCAAATCCGGGATCGGCAACAACACAAACGCGTGAAACAATAAAGAAATAAAAAAAGTAGTCTTAAATAGTTTATCTCCTGGCTCCATCCTGATATCTTTATCTCCTTTTCTGATAATAAATTATACACTTTGCTCAATAAATTGTCAATTGCAAAAAATAAAAAAATTAAAACTAATGCCTTATTATTCCTTGACATTATTAAGACTAAAAATTATAATGAATCAGCTAAAATATTAACTTCGGCTGGCACAAAGCCAGCTGTGCAAAAAGGAGGTCATCGTGGCAATAGAACCTTTTATTTCAATTATAGTTCCCGTGAGAAATGCTGAGCGAACTCTGGGAAAAACCTTTGAATACTTACTTAACGTTAAATATCCGCGGGAAAAGATGGAAATCGTCATCTCTGACGGAGGCAGCTCGGATAAAACCCTTGATGTAATTAAAGAATGGCAAAGCAAACATCCGTTCATAAAGCTGGTTGAGGTACCTAACTGCCCTTGCCCGGGATACGCTCGTAATAAAGCCTTAAAAGCGGTAAAGGGTGAGTTTATTTTTTTTACCGACGGTGACTGTGCCCCGTGTGAAAACTGGATAGCCGAAATGCTGGCAATTTTTGCCAAAGACCCGAAAGTCGGGATTGTCGGCGGAGAAATTTTTACTCTTCGAGTTGATTCTAATAACCTTACCGAATTATTTTGTGAACATTTTAGATTTAATAGTGTCGCCCCACGCTATGGGCATATCGAGGAAGGATATTTCCCTCCATTAACAGATAAATCCCCCACTCAGATTGCGGGACATCGGGCTTACTTTTTCGTTACGGCAAATGCCGCATATAGAAAAGAGGCTATTGACCAGGCCAAGGCAGAATTCTGGAAAGAACCCACCGGTGAGGATATTGAATTCGGCCTGAGAATACAACAAAACGGCTGGAAACTCTATTTCGCACCACAAGCCAAAGTTGATCATATGCATCGGGCAGACTTCCCGGCTCTTAAAAAAGTGTGGGTAACTTATGGAAAAGCTCATGCACCTCTATTGGCAGCACATGCTTCAAATTACATGGACATTATATTCCAGTCATTTGGTGCCTGGCCGAAAATGCCGATGGTCAAGATACCTTCTCCGATTAAAGGATTTATTTACATCGGTGATTTTCATATTATGCATGTTACTGGGCTTTTAGCTATTATAAGTGCCATCCTCCTAGCTTTGGGAATCGGCGGACAAGCACTTCTGATTACAGCGAGTATCAGCGCCTTGATCACGCTGTTTCTGGCTAAGCGCTTTTTCCATTACTGTTTTATTATGGAGCCGCGTAAGCATTTCTTTACCTGGTGCAAAATGAAATATATGACTAACCTGATGTTCATAAAAGGCGGCTTACAGCGCTCAAGAGAATTTAAAACATTTTGTATTGAGCCCAGTTTTTAAATATACTAATGTCCGGGTAATTTAAAAATTCCCTATGCCGATAAATATTTTGGCATAGGGAATTTATTTTCCAGTTCTTCCTATCCCGGCAAATTCAGATTGCCTATTTGAAAAATGTTCTTATTTGTGTTATATTAAAGACTTAGTTAACATTATTAAACTATGTGGTTATTAAAAATAAATTCTTATCTTAATTATTTACTAAACATAATTTTTCCGGCATTTTGCCCGATTTGTAAAATTAAAATCAGCCCTCAGGATCAGGATATTTGCAAAGACTGCTTGGCTAGGCTAGAAAAAACCGGGCTGCCTGTTTGTATTTCCAGAAAAAACAAGCAGTTCTTTTTTGAAAAAACTTTAAGTGTATTTGCATATAGCGGGATAGCCCGCAAATGCTTACACTTGATTAAATATCGAAGAAAAACACGGTTAGCAAAAGCATTGGCTGAATTAATGGCTTCATTTTTAGATAAGCATATAAATACAAATGATCTGGATGTTATAGTTGCTGTACCTTTGCATAGAGCGAAATTTTCTACACGCGGCTTTAACCAAGCGCAGATTTTGGCCAACACGATAGGCCGGCGTTTTAATATCCCTTGTTCATGCGGCAGCTTACTTAGAATTAAAAAAACTGGATCGCAGTTTGATTTATCCAGAAAAGAACGGCTGGCTAATGTCGGCAATGCATTTAAGTGCACAAAAGATCATTTATTTAAAAATAAAAAAATACTTCTAGTTGATGATATATTTACAACCGGAGCTACTCTAAATGAATGCTCCCGCATTTTAAAAATTGCCGGAGCAGAAAAAATAACAACTTTTACTTTTGCCCGGCAGAGATAAAGCAAATGAAAATACTAAAAAATTATATACTTAAAGAATGGTTTTCCCTTTTACTGCTTTCAGTTATAATTATAAGTTTTGTTTTGGTTATAGGAAATCTGGTTAAACTTGCAGAACTAGTTATAGCTAAAGGAGTTACGCCTGGCACTGTCTTGAAATTGTTTTTATCACTATTGCCTTCTTTGCTTATATTTTCTATTCCTATTTCAATACTCACCGCCACACTTTTAACCTTTGGCCGGCTGTCATCGGATAATGAAATTACTGCTTTAAGATCCAGCGGAATCAGTCTTTATACACTTGCTATAGATTTATTTCTTATTGGGTTAATGTTTAGTTTGCTTTGTCTTTATTTTAACGATACCATTATCCCGAAATCCCATTATACAATGCGATCAATTGTTAATGAAATCGGGATAAAAAAACCAACCGCATATCTTGAGGAAAAAACTTTCATTAAAGCATTTAAAAATCAAATTATTTTTATATTCAAAATTACCAATGATAGTTTTCAAGATATCCGGATTTATCAGCCTCAGGAGAACAAACCCACGAGAACTATTGTGGCAAAATCAGGCTCATTTATCCCCATCCCGGAAAAAGGTTCTTTAAAACTTGAGCTTAAAAATGGAACTGCTGATGAGCCCAGCTTTGAGGATCCAGACATTTTTTATAAATTAAATTTTAAAACATACCATTTATCTCTTTACCTTAATGAAGTTCAGACTTCAACTCAACTCGGGAAAAAAGTTTCCGACATGAGCATAAATGAGGTCAAGGAAGAAATTAAAGCTATGCAAAAATTAGATATTGATGAAACACCGCTACTTGTAGGACTTTATCGAAAATTTTCACTTTCCTTCAGCAGTCTTGTCTTCATTTTAATCGGCATGCCCCTGGCAATCCGCGTTAAACGGCGCGAACGTTCGCTGGGTTTTGGCTTAAGCCTCATTATTTGTCTACTATACTATTTGCTAATGGCTTTTGGAGAAAGTTTTGCATTGCGCGGTAAAATTGACCCGATAATCGGCGTTTGGCTGCCAAATACAGTAATGTTTATCAGTGGAGTTATTTTAACCTTTAAGGTAATAGAAGATTAATTATGAAAATACTGAAAAAATATATTCTTGGTGAGTTTTTAAAACCGTATGTCTGGTGTTTAATTTTATTTATTTCTTTATCCTGGATTATTGACCTCTTTGAACATCTCGATGAGATCGCCAAAGCAAAAGTACCGTTGTTTGTACTTTGCGATTATTATTTCTCGCTGACCCCTTATATTTTCGTTCAGATCAGCCCGGTTATTATGATCCTGGCAACTATTTATACCCTAAGCACGTTAAATAAAAATAATGAGATCATGGCCATTAAGGCGATTGGAGTTAATCTCTGGAGCATTATCGGGATTTTTATTATTTTCGGTTTATTTATAAGCTCGGTAAGCTTTAGCATAAATGAGCTTATCAAGCCGGATTCATATTTGCACGCGGAAAATCTTAAAGAATCATATTTTAAAACTAATGCAAAAAAAGAAAAAAACAACATAATGAAAGACTTAACTTTATATGGGTCGCACAATAGGATTTTTATCATTAATAGTTATGACGCAAAACGCTATCAAATGAATAACATAATAATTTCGGAAAATAATAGTAAAAATGAAGTATCCCGGCAGGTTGTCGCCAAACGCGCTCAGTGGGTTGAAGGATATTGGCTATTCTATGATTGTATTATCAGCGAATATTCTAAAGGTGAATTGGTCGGCAGCCCTGAGCACTATGTGGAAAAAGTAATATTAATTGATGAACAACCAAAAGATTTTAAGCGAGCTAATATACAACCTAACCTGATGAGTTATTGGCAGCTTAAGAAATACATCCGCCGTCTGGAAAACAACGGGTTTAAAGCCCGGAAGGAATTAGTTGAATTTTATAGTAAAGTATCTTTTCCTTTGGCTAACTTTATAATTATATTTTTTGTGGTTCCGTTTACCCTGACACAAAAAAGAAATACCAGCACTATCCTGGGAATAACGATCAGTATCGCCATAAGTTTTAGCTACTGGACGGTACATGCCGTATGTATGTCTTTTGGTAAAATCGGGATCTTGCCGCCGTTTATTTCCGCATGGATGACTAATACAATATTTCTTTTTACCGGTATTTGGCTTATCGAGGAATCCGCAAGAAAATAACCCTACAATTGAATGTTAAGAAAAAACGAACAGCCATTACGCGGCTTCGGACAGGTCACGACCTGTCCCTACATGTTATTATGCTTTTCCCGCAGACCCAAGTACGTTTTCATTTTTATGTTTGTACATAGCAACCAGGGCTTCTCTTGCCGGTCCTAAATATTTACGGGGATCAAATTCCGCCGGCTTCTCATTGAAAAGCTTTCTGATCGCCGCAGTCATCCATAGTCTTCCGTCGGAATCAATATTTACTTTACAAACCGCAGACTTGGTCGCTTTTCTGATTTGCTCCTCAGGGATACCCACTGAATCTTTTAAGGCTCCCCCATTTGCGTTAATAATCTTAACGGCTTCTATCGGTACTGAAGACGATCCGTGTAAAACTATTGTAAAACCTGGTATTTTTTCTTCGATTTCACTTAAAATATCGAAACGCAGCTCCGGAGGAATATACACTCCATCGGCGTTCCTTGTGCACTGCTCCGGTTTAAATTTATTTGCGCCATGCGATGTGCCGATAGAAATTGCCAGCGAATCAACACCTGTCTTTTCCACAAATTCGATAACCTCTTCCGGTTTCGTATAGGTAGACTTTTCTGCGACAACAGCATCCTCAATACCAGCTAAAACCCCGAGCTCACCCTCAACCGTAACATCAAACCGGTGCGCATAATCAACCACCTGCTTGGTTAATGCTATGTTTTTTTCAAATGAGTGGTGAGATCCATCGATCATAACAGAGGAAAACCCAGATTCAATACAAGATTTGCAAAGTTCAAAAGTATCCCCATGATCAAGATGTAAGGCAATGGGAATTTCCTTCAAACCTTTTTCTTTTGCTATATCTTTCATCATCTCCACAGCACCTTGCCCCATATACCGCAATAAGGTCTGGTTAGCATATTTTCTGGCACCACTGGAAACCTGTAAAATCACCGGGGACTGAGATTCAACACAAGCAACAATTATTGCCTGTATCTGTTCCATGTTATTAAAGTTATACGCGGGAACAGCGTATTTACCTTCCATTGCCTTCTTAAACATCTCGCGAGTATTTACTAACCCTAACTCTTTATACAACGCCATAACCCAATGCCTCCTTTTTTCAAACCTTAAAATAAACAATAAACAAAATCCAAATTACAAATCAACAGGACAAGCAAAATTCCGCAAAGCGCAACAAACTCCAATATACAATTAAAAAACATTTATGCTATTACAAAATTACATCCCCAATAAATGATATAGAATCACTAATAATTCACAACCTAGTTTTTAGTTTTTTTAATTTTGGTAATTGTATATTGCTTGTAATTTGTTAATTGTGATTTGTAACTTAATATACAATATTTCTAGTACCTATAATGCTCCGGCTTATACGGCCCCTCTACGGGAACGCCTAAATAATCAGCCTGCTTTTTAGTTAACTTTGTAAGTTTCACTCCGATTTTTTGAAGATGTAATCTTGCCACTTCCTCATCCAGCTGCTTTGAGAGCCGATAAACGCCCACTTTATATTTATCCTTATTTGCCCAGAGATCGATTTGAGCAAGAACCTGATTAGTGAACGAATTTGACATAACAAACGACGAATGCCCAGTAGCACATCCTAAATTAACCAAACGACCGCTGGCCAGCAAATAAATAGAGTTACCTTTTGGAAAGGTAAACTTATCAACCTGAGGTTTGATATTTATTATAGTTATCCCGGGAAATTTTTCAAGCTTGTCGACTTCTATCTCTGAATCAAAGTGCCCGATATTACAAACAATTGCCTGGTCTTTCATAGCCTCTAAATGGTCTATTGAAATAACACCAACATTACCCGTCGTTGTAACAAAAATATTTGCCTCTGCCACAGCCTCTTCCATTGTTGTTACTTCAAAGCCTTCCATTGCGGCCTGAAGAGCACAAATAGGATCAATTTCAGTGATCAATACGCGTGCGCCAAATCCCCGCATAGACTGAGCACAGCCTTTACCTACATCACCATAACCTAAGATACAAACTGTTTTACCGGCCACCATAACATCAGTTGCACGCTTAATTCCATCTGCTAAAGATTCACGACAACCATAAAGATTGTCGAATTTTGATTTTGTTACAGAATCATTAACATTAATTGCCGGAACAAGTAGTTCACCCTCTTCCAACATCTGGTATAGACGATGTACTCCGGTTGTTGTTTCTTCAGAAACGCCCTTCCAGTCTTTAACAAAACGTCTCCATTTCCCATAGTCAGTTTTAAGTTCTCTTTTTAAAAGATCTAAAATACACTGTTCTTCTTCGTGACCTGCTTCCCGATCAAGAAATGAAGCATCTTTTTCAGCTTTTAATCCCCAGTGAATTAGAAGAGTAGCATCTCCTCCGTCATCAACAATGAGTTCAGGGCCTTTTCCGTCAGGAAAAGACAGAGCCTTTAAAGTACAATCCCAATACTCTTCCAATGTTTCGCCTTTCCATGCAAACACAGGTACTCCGGCAGCAGCAATTGCAGCAGCAGCATGATCCTGAGTTGAGTAAATATTACAAGAAGCCCAACGAACATCGGCACCTAATTCAACCAAAGTCTCAATTAATACAGCTGTTTGAACTGTCATGTGAAGCGAACCCATTATACGGACACCCATTAAAGGTTTCTCTTTACCATACTTAGCACGTGTTGCCATAAGACCCGGCATTTCATGCTCTGCTATTTCAATTTCTTTGCGTCCAAAATCAACTAAGGACATATCTGCTACTTTATAATTTTCCATATGCTTACCTTTATTTTTAAGCAAAAGCTTTCTTTAATTCTTTAACCATATCTGTCTTCTCCCAGCGATAGTCAGGATTTCCAAAATGCCCGTGAGCTGAAGTCGGAGAAAATACAGGTTTACGTAATTCCAAATGTTCAATTATTTCTTGTGGGTGAAGTGGAAAAATAGCTCTGACAACTTCAGATAATTTTTCTTCACATACTTTGCCTGTACCAAAAGTATCGATAAATACAGACACAGGTTCGGCCACACCGATACAATATGCTAATTGTACTTCTGCTTCATCGGCAAGATCTGCCGCGACAATATTTTTAGCTATATAGCGAGCCATATAAGCTGCTGAACGGTCAACTTTTGTTGAGTCTTTGCCGGAAAAAGCTCCGCCGCCATGACGTGACCATCCACCGTATGTATCAACAATAATCTTTCGGCCGGTTAATCCTACATCTGCCGCAGGGCCATGCTCTTCAAAACGGCCTGTTGCATTAATATGATATTTTGTGTTTTCATCAATCATTTCTGCCGGAATAACTTTTTCAATAACTTCTTTGTGAATCTCTTTACGAAGCGTTTCCATACTTACATGAGAATCATGAGAAGCAGCGATAACAATAGCTTCTATTCTCTGGGGAGTCTTATCCTCATATTCAACAGTAACCTGAGCTTTTGTGTCAGGCCTTAAATACTCAACACCCCTTCTATACTCATCTAACCTTTTGATTAACTTATGTGCAAGCGTTATGGGAAGCGGCATAAGCTCTTCTGTTTGTTTACAAGCATATCCAAACATCAATCCCTGATCACCGGCTCCGCCTGTATCGACTCCCTGAGCAATATCCGGTGACTGAGTATGAATTGATGTTAAGACACCAAACTGATTGGCATCATAACCAATACGTGTTAGCGTGTCAGATACCACTCTATTTACATCAACATATGCCTCAGTTGTAACCTCACCGGACACAATAATAGTTCCTTTAGCGCACATTGTTTCGCAAGCAACTCTTGATTTTGGATCTTGCTCTAACATCTTATCTAAGACAGCATCGGATATAGCGTCAGCAACTTTATCCGGATGACCTTGCCCGACAGACTCTGAAGTAAAAAAATATTTCATTTTCCTTTTCCCTTTCGTTATTTTACCTTTTCTAATCCAATTTAACGACTTTTTCCCAGGTATCATCATAAGTCACACTGGTATGGTAAAAAGTATCAATATCCCCGATATCATACCAAACCCCTTTTAACACATAACCCCAAACATCTATTTTTTCATGCAACCACCGGATATAACTTCCGGTTGCATCACTACTGTGGTCTTGGCTCAAATACTCCGGAATAAAACCGATGGTTTTTTTAGGAAAATAATATATACACATAGAAATTAACCTTGAAGTGCTATTCTTCGGCTTTTCCTCAAAACTAATTAATTTTCCTTTGCTGTCAATACTAACAACTCCATAACGGCTAATATTTTCCGGATCATTTAACTCATGCAGACCTATGGTACATGAATTATTTTTTTCTTTAGCATACTTGAGAAAACTTCCCAGATTAAAAGAAAAAAGATTATCCCCTCCGATAACTAACAAATCCTCCTCAACCGGATGATTTTTTAAAACAAAATCAATATCACCGATAGCCCCTAGTCTGTTTTTTTCCGATGTAGTCTCATCATTAATAATTGTTATGGGAACTCCAAAATCAACCCCGGAAGACCACTTCTGGAAATTCAGCGAAAATTTATCATTAGTTACAATAATTATTTCCTTAAGACCCTCTAAAAATCTCACATTGCTGATAATATGCCAAATAATCGGCTTTTCTTTAACCATTAATAATGGTTTAGGCCAGTGCTTTGTTAAAGGATATAACCTCGTTGCATACCCTGCTGCTAAAATCAAAATTTTCATTTTATCGTTCTTTATCTGCTAGTTTATTTATAGTAAATAAGTTCACTTAGTTTTGTGCGAAGATAGCTTTCAATCTCTTTACCTGTTGAAAAAGTTAAGGCTTTTTCAGCGATTTTCTTAGCCTGCTCATAGGTAACCGATCTAATAATCTTTTTAATCTCCGGGATAGCCACAGCACTGGCACTAAATTCATCCAATCCTAATCCCAATAAGACCAGAATAAACGGCGGCTCCGCAGCCATCTCTCCGCACATTCCAACCCAGATTCCCTCCTTATGTGCTGTATCAATAACTGATTTTATAAGTCGTAAAACCGCAGGGTGCGCCGGCTCATAAAGATATGTTATCTTTTCATTAATCCGGTCAACTGCCAGGGCGTATTGAATCAAGTCATTAGTTCCGATACTAAAAAAATCAGCCTCTTTAGCTAAAATATCGGCAATAAGTGCTGCTGAGGGAACCTCAATCATTATGCCTACTTCGATATTTTCATCAAAAGGGATCTTTTGTTTTTTTAGATCCATCTTAACTTCCTGTAAAATTATATTCGCCTTCCTGAGTTCTCCTAATCCGGAAATCATCGGATACATAATTTTCAGATTCCCGTAGACACTAGCTCTCAATATTCCGGAAAGCTGTGTTTTAAAAATATCCGGGCGGGCAAGACAAAATCTGATTGCGCGCATTCCCATAAGCGGATTCATTTCATTTGGCAAATCAAGATGAGAAGCAAACTTATCCCCGCCTAAATCAATCGTCCGGATAACCACAGAAGATTTCTGCATACACTGCGCAACCTTCTTATATGCTTTAAAATGATCAGCCTCAGTGGGTAAATCAGTCCTATTGAGATACATATATTCCGTACGATAAAGCCCAACCCCTTCGGCACCATGGGCTAAAATAGACGCGATTTCTTCAGGGAATTCAATATTTGCCCCCACAAGCACACTATGATTATCTTTGGTTACTGAAGGTAATTCCTTTAATCTTGAAAGCCCCCGCTCAAAGTTAGCAAATCTTCTTTTTTCTTGTTTATATTTTATTAGGTCACTAGCGGTAGGATTAATTATTACTACCCCCTGATTCCCGTCAATAATTATCGTATCTCCCTGCTTTACAATCGCAGTAAGTGTCTTCAGCCCAACTACAGCAGGTATTTCTTGAGAGCGTGCCAATATTGCAGTATGTGAAGTTCTGCCTCCCATATCAGTAGCAAAGGCAATTACTTTTTCTTTTTGGATTAAAGCCGTATCCGAAGGGGACAAGTTAGCAGCAACTACGATTACTTCTTTTTTTAGGTCAAAAAGTTCCTGACGCTGTTTACCCAGTAAATTATGCAGTACTCTTTTTCCCACATCCTGGATATCTATGAGACGTTCCTTTAAATACTCATCGTCCATCTTGGCAAATATATCGCAGTATTTTCTCAGCACTGCGACAAAGATACTTTCTACATTGGTCTTTTCTTTTTTAATCTTGTTTATTACTTCTTCAATCAACATCCTGTCTTCTAAAACTAGAAGATGCGCATTAAAAATTTCCGCATGTTCAACCCCCATGCCGCTTGAAATCTTTTTTTGTATATCTAAAATTTCCGCACGTGTTTTTATTAAAGCCTCTTCCAGCCGCACAATTTCTCTGCCAATCTGGGAGTCCTTAATTGCATACATATGGACATTATAATCTTCACTGTCCCAAAGATAGACACTGCCCATGGCTATTCCCGGAGAAGCAGCAATGCCTTTAAGTACTGTTTTATGTAGTCGTTTTCCTGTCTTCATCATTTAAAAGTATTTTTTCAAGCTCCCTTATCGCCATTTCAGCATCCGGACCTTCCGCAATAATAATTACCTCTTGCCCCTGACCTGCCGCCAACATCAGCACACCCATAATTGATTTTCCATTAACTTTTTGATGCCCCTTAGTTATCGTAATTTCGCTATCAAATTTATTTGCTACCTGCACAAAAATCGCCGCCGGTCTGGCATGCAGGCCAGCCTTGCTTTTTATAATTACACTTTTTTCTATTATTTTCGAATTTCTATCCATTTTCACCCTGCATTATCTCATTCAATACTATTATTTTAAACGTAAACACCACTCTTTGCTTTTAAATCCAGAATTAGATCAATTACATTCTTTGCTATTTTCTCAGAATTATGTCTAACATGATCCTTAGTACTTATTACATTATCAGCTATAACCGAGACCCCATTAGCCTTTATATTTTCAATATCAGCTTTTACCGGCACAGCTCCCTCTTTTTTATATTTTTTCAAAAACTCAGCAGGCACAATACCGGTATTAACAATACAATAATCAATCAGGTCACAAGCAGTATGTGATTTGATCGCTTTAATATGGTCATAAGCGGTAAAATTATCTGTTTCCCCAGATTGAGTCATCACATTGCATATATAAACTTTTATTGCCTGCGAAGCCTGAATTGCCTCAGACATGTTTTTAATCACTAAATTCGGAAGAACACTTGTATATAAACTTCCCGGCCCTAAGATAATCGCCTCAGCATCATTGATCGCCTCTAACGCACTTTCCGTAGGAACACAATTTTCCGGCATAAGCTTTACGCGTTTAATAAGACCTGCACTTTTGGATATCCGGGTTTCTCCGTATGTTCTTGTCCCGTCATCATGTTCTGCTACCAAGGTAACTCTTTTTAGAGTAGAGGGGATCACTTGTCCGCTAATCGCTAAAACCTTACTTATATCTTTTATGGCTTTCTCGAAATCACCGGAAATTTTAGTCATTGCGGTAATAAACAAATTACCGAAATTATGTCCCGCCAATTCTGTTCCTTCCTGAAAACGAAACTGAAACAATTCCATCATCAGAGGCTCAGCCTCGGCAAGCGCAACCAGACAATTCCGGATATCTCCCGGCGGCAGCATATTAAACTGCTTACGCAATCTACCTGAGCTTCCCCCATCATCAGCAACCGTTACAATCGCAGTTAAATTAGAAGTATATGCTTTAAGCCCGTGTAAAAGAACAGATAATCCTGTACCACCGCCAATTACGACAATCTTCGGCCCCTTGCTAAGCTGACGTTTTTTGTAAACAATATCGACTAATTCCTTTTCCCGGTATAGCGGAGCAAATAAAGTAATAAATGATTTAGTCATTTGCTTGGAACCGACAATTAATAAACTGATTCCACAAAGCAATAAAACAGCTCCGGCAACAGAAATTTGCTTAAGTTCATATTGTTTTACTGCTTGAATAGTTCCGGCAACAACCAAAACGATTCCCAAAGCGCTTAAAAATATCCAGCGCTTTACTTTCATTCCAGGGTATAGCCATTTCAGGATCCGCATTTTTTATTTTCTAACGTCTTCTTGTTTAATAATCTGTAAAATTATTTTATTTTCTTTGGCGGAACGCAATGTATCCCTAAAATATTTATCTTTAAGTATCCGCGATATTCTAGCTAAAGCCTTAAGATGTGGCCCGGCAGAATCTTCGGGAGCAACAAGTAAAAAGAAAATATAAACCGGCTCTCCATCCAAAGAATCAAAATTCACCCCTTTTTGAGATAAGCCAAAAGCAGCTACTAATTTTTTAACGCTTTCTGACTTACCATGAGGAATAGCAACCCCCTGGCCGATACCGGTTGATCCTAATGCTTCACGTTCAAGCAAAATTTTAGTAAGTTTTTCCTTATCTTTTATTACCTGCGCATCGACCAGCAACCCGACCAGTTCCTCAATGACACCTTCTTTAGTAGTTGCCTTTATATCTGCGCATAACGCTTTCTCGTGGAGAAATTCCATTATTTTCATTCAAGACCTCCCTCTACATCGTTTTCTTCTAAATTGTATTTGTCTGTATCTTTCTTTCGATGCGCCTTCACTTTATCTTTGTATCGTCTTAAGGCTCTTTCGACTCGAGAACACACATCGTCAACCGCCGCAAACATAGTCTCACCAGTACTTTTTTCAGTAATTTTAAGACTTTTCCCAAAAACTGAAACCTCAGCATTTTTGCGATATTTCTCAACTTCTAAAACTACATGGGCTTCAATCAAGTCGCGAGAATATTTATTAAACCTATCCACCCTTTTTTGGACATGTTCTTTTAAATCTTCACCAACTGTTAATTTTCTTCCGGTTATAGTAATTTGCAAATTCATTCCTCCTCTCAAATTTATAATATTGTAATACTATCACTATTTCGTTTAAACGTCAAGAACACTACATCGTGAATTTCTCACCAAGATATATTTTTTTAGCTTCCGGATTATTAATTAAGTCCTGCGCTGTCCCCGACATTAAAATATTCCCCTGCGTCATTATATAACTTCTATCCGTAATACTTAAAGTTTCCCGGACATTATGATCAGTAAGTAAGATACCTAATCCTTTTTTCTTTAAATCCTCAATTATTTGCTGCACCTCAAAAACCGCGATTGGATCAACCCCGCTAAAAGGCTCATCCAGTAAAATAAATGATGGGTTAGTTACCAGGCATCGGGTAATTTCAAGTCTCCGTCTTTCACCGCCGGAAAGTGTCATGGCCTTACTCTTTGCCAAAGAGGTCATTCTCAACTCTTCCAATAACTGCTCCAGCCGCTTTTTACGTTCTGCCTTAGTAATCTTGAGAGTTTCCAATACAGCCATAATATTTTCTTCAACAGTCAACTTCCTAAAGATTGACGGCTCCTGAGACAAATATCCTATCCCGCAGCGGGCTCGTTTATACATAGCCATATGCGTTATTTCTTTATTATCAAAAAATATCTTGCCTTTATCAGGTGATATTAATCCCACGATCATATAAAACGTAGTTGTCTTACCTGCCCCGTTAGGACCTAATAATCCCACAACCTCTGCTTTTTTTATGTGGATACTAACAGCATCGACAATTTTTTTATTGTGGTATGATTTTGAAATAAATTCAGTTTTTAAAAGATGACTATCTTCCATGATTTTTATAGAGAATACTGTTTAACTAATGATTCCCATTTCCCTTGATATTTTAAGATTAACTCGATTACTTCTCTTACCGCACCCTTACCGGCACTTTTATTAGTTATATAATCAACACAACCTTTAACATCGTCACAAGCTTGCGGAACGGTAGCCGAAAATCCCACACTTTGCAAAACCGCCATATCCAGAAGATCATCGCCGATATAACAAACTTCATCTGCATTAAGCTTCATTTTTTTAAGCATTTTATTAAAAATAACCAATTTGTTTTTCACATTCTTAGCAATTATACCAATTTTTAATTCCTTAACGCGTCGACTTACTGCTCGAGATGATTTGGAAGTAATTATTGCTGATTTTAATCCCGCCTTATGCCACAAAACAAACCCCATACCATCATGCACATGAAAAGCACGATAGTCATCGGTGAAATTACCATATACAATAGAGCCGCTGGTAAGAATCCCATCAACATCGACGATCAGCGCTTTTATTTTTTCAGCTTTATTATTCATAATTATACAAACTCAACTTCATACTTAAATATTAAACTATGCCGGCTTTTAATAAGTCCTGAACATCCAAAAGTCCTACGGGCCGGCCCTGTTCATCAACAACAGGTAATTCATCGATTTTTTTATCTTTGAGAAGTTTTACTGCCTCAACCGCAAGTTTTTCCCGATTAATCGACATCGGTTTCTTAGTCATAACCAATCGTACTTCTTTTTGCAATAAATCAGGTTCACTTTCAATATGACGGCGTAAATCACCATCGGTAAAAATACCGATCATTTGTTTTTTCTTATTTACAACAACCGCACATCCGGCCCTTGATTTAGTAATCTGCAGTAAAACTGTTTTAACCATTGTTTTTTCGCTGACAATCGGATTATCCGGTCCTTTACGCATAAGGTCTTTTACTTTAAGCAATTTTTTCCCCAGGCTTCCTCCGGGATGATAAAAAGCATAATCTTCAATCTTAAAACCGCTTCTTACCAGCACCGCCACCGCTAAAGCATCCCCCATCGCCAATGTTGCCGTTGTACTTGAAGTCGGAGCTAGATTAAACGGACAAGCTTCCTTTTTAACTCCAACGTTAAGAATAACATCGCTATATTGCGCAAGTAAGGATTTGATATTACCGGTTAAGGATATCAGCTTAACGCCGATCTTCTTAATTATCGGCAAAAGTCTTACAATTTCTTCTGTCTGACCACTATTGGAAATCGCGATAATAATATCATCCTTAGTAACCCGGCCTAAGTCGCCGTGAACGGCATCAGCAGGATGTAAATACAAACTGGGAACTCCCAAACTAGCCATGGTTGAGGAAATCTTTTTTCCGATAATACCAGGCTTACCCATTCCGGTAATAACAATCCGGCCTTTACACCTGACAATAAGTTCAACGGCCTTATCAAAATCTTTATTAATTCTCGGCAGTAAATCCGTTATTGCTTTTGCTTCCGATCTTAATACCTGCCTGGCTATTTTTTCATATTTTTTTTCAATCATTTACTATTTCTCTAATTTTACATGCTTTTTCTAAAATTTTCTTCATCTCGGCAAAATCAACCATATTCGGTCCGTCACAAAGAGCTTTACCCGGCTGCTTATGAACTTCCATAAACAGCCCATCACACCCAGCCGCAACCGCACTCAATGCCAAGGTTTCGACAAACTCACGTTCTCCTGATGATGTACCGATTCCTGCGCTGGGCAGCTGCACACTATGTGTAGCGTCATAAACAACAGGATAACCATATTGTTTCATTATTGGTATCGACCTCATATCACTAACTAAGTTATTATATCCAAAACAAACTCCCCGCTCAGTAAGCATAATTTTTTCATTTCCGGTACTTTTCACTTTAGCGATCACATTCTTGATATCCAGCGGAGCCATAAACTGGCCTTTTTTTATATTAACTATTTTTTTTGTTTTTGCCACAGCAATCAACAGGTCAGTCTGTCTGCTTAGCAATGCCGGAATCTGCAATATATCCAAAACCTGCGCTGCTGCTTTTACCTCGCAAACTCTATGGACATCACTAATAATCGGGATTTTGAGCTTTTTCTTTATTTTAGCGAGAATAGACAAGCCCTTTAAAATCCCCGGGCCGCGAAAGGAACTAACTGATGTACGGTTTGCTTTATCATAACTTGCCTTAAAAATAAACGGCACATTAAGACTCAGACAAATATCTTTTAAAACCTGCGCGTGTTCAAGGCACATTTTTTCAGACTCAATCACGCAAGGCCCGGCAATCAAGAACAGCTTTTTCTTTTTCGGCAAGCTCTTGAGAGATTGAAAAAAATAATTTAAATCTAAAAAATTCATAACATTATGTAAATTTTATACTTCCGTTGATAACCATATTATTAAGCTAATCCCCCCAGATAACTATGATATATTATTGTACAATAACTCAGCAATTAATTCAAGGAAAAATTAAGATAATTAGGGGATTTTAAGCTGTTGTTTAATTAATGTAACATGTTAAAAAGCAACAGCTTCCCACTTTCGCAGGAAGCTGTTGCTTAAAACACTTGATTCTAAAACCAACAACCTAAAACTAATTACTGAACATTTGTATTTCCGATTAAGAACCCATTTAAATCATACCAGTATTTATTAACAGGTGAATTACTAGCATTATAACTAATTACCTGCCTACCACTGGCATCATACTCTGTATAACCGGTTCTCGTATTGCCGTTGTAATTGACTGCCTGAGTTAAGAATCCCTGGTTATTGTATGTGTAAGTTGCCTGTTTAGCACCATCGGTACCATCATCCTTAAGTAAATACGTAGATGTTTGCTGTCCAACAGTGTTGTAATATGTAATGGATGATTCTTTTTCCCAGGTTTCTGCAGATAACGGATTTCCTTGATCATCATATTCTTTTGTACGCTGATAGGAAATCGTTGATACCAGGAACCCCTTCTCATTGTAATTATATTTCTGTACCCGAGCAGAATTATGAGCCTCAGCCGCAGCCCCAGTTAAAACAACTTCAGACTGTACGATAATACTGGACATTATCGCATCACGGTTAGCTCCTGCGTCTGGTGTAATATTATAGACCTCAGTCGGCCTCTGGTATTTATCAAAGACAACATAACTTGTCGCCTGCCCTGTTCTCCCATAACTGACTGATGCCTTCATAAAGCCAAACTCATTATAGAAACTCTGCTGGCTTAAAGCACCACCGGTAACCTCAGATATGCTGCCATCATCATTATAGGCAACGCTGTAGTTCGCCTGACCTTCACCAAATTGATACCCTGTACTATTGGGGAAATTATGCGTGGTTTCTCCAGCGGTAAAACACTGTCTGGATTCAATAGCTTTGGAGTAAATATCATAAGTTGTATATTGAGTAACCAGTCCCTGGTTAAAGCTGACTGTCTGGGAAAGAACACCCTGGTCATTGTATATATACTCTGTTACCTTTGTATGCAAGTTATTATAAGCTTCGGTTGGTCTTCCCGCGGCATTATAAATTAGTTTTCCGCTATATGCACCATTCTCACCGAAGTTTTGCGTTTCTTTTAAGAACCCATTCGCATTGTATGAACTTACCGAAACAACTTGCCCGAGATGATTATATGTCTTATCCGGCCGCCCAAAACTATTATATGTTGTCAGCCCGGAAACAACTACTTCTGTACCTACAGCATTGGCAACCCGGCCGCCATTCGCTTCATGAGATACCGGAGCTCCGTTTTCATCGTTATTTAGAGTATAAGATACAGATTGGGTCATAAAACCAGTCTGTGTACCGCTATAGCTATCCGGATTCGCTAAATAATCCTGGTAATTAGTCGAATCAACTCCAGTGTTGTAAATAAAACTCTGAGTCTTGACTTCTCTTCTTCCGGAATCACCCTGATAAACTATATAAGACTCAACTGGTCTGGAAGCATTATCATATGTTGTATAACTTGTTTCTACGGCATATCCCTGGTCGAGAACTTCATACCATGTTAGACCGTCCGGGACACCTTCATATTGCGCCCAGCCCTGAGATTTCAGTAAAAACCCGGCATCATCATATTGAAATGTCTGAACAATACTACCTTCGGTATTCATACTGTGAGTCTGTTTTCCATATCCATCATAATAGGTAGTCTGTGTCTGTGTAGGATTACCATCGTCTCCAACATCGCCAAATGACGTTGTTGATGCCATGAAACCGTTGGCATTATAGTTAAACTGCTGAACTACAGCGCCTTTTTCATTATAAGAAGCTTCCGGCCTGCCTGAAGATGAATACACCGTTTTACCAGTACGCAAACTATTTAACCCATAACTCCATGATTCATTCATGAATCCGGAACCAGAATATTTATAAGCCACAGTCAGCTCATTAAATTCATTATATGAGTTTGTCTGTTGACCATACTGATTAAACTTAGTATATCCACTCAGATAATTGTCTTTACCATGACTAAACGTTGAACTCAAGAATCCGGTTTTTGTCTCACTATAATTATCAGGATTGGCTACATAATCAGCATAGTTACTTAAATCAACTGCTGTATTATATACAAACACCTGAACTCTGGTCTCCACACCACTACTAGATCTTGTGTAGGATTCTACCGGCTTACTGGCATCATCATAAACTGTTCTACCAGTTATCACTGGATTTCCACTCCCGTCATCATCTCCAAGGCTCAAAGTTTCCACCATAAAGCCCTGCGGATCGTAAACATATTCCTGAACTTTAGCACCCATATCATTATAAGCACCTGTCGCCTTACCATAAGCATCATATGTAGTCGTACCAGTCATAGTCGGATCACCTGTATCCGGATCCGGCTCCCCATAAGATGTACTTCCGGTTAATTGTCCGGTAACGCTGTCATATCCAAATGCCTGAACTAAAGTACCCTTATGGTTATAAGCGGCGGTTGGACGTCCTAAAGCACTAATCTCCGTACTTCCCGTCTTAACACCTTTTTCTCCATGATTCGTTGTGCCGCTTAAAAAACCCTGGTTTGAATATTGATACTTTGTTGTCACCTGCCCTAGTTCATTATAGGAAGCACTCTGACGTCCGAATTTATCAAACGAGGTCGTACCCACCACTCGCTGTTCTCCGCCTTCCGGCCTTCCAAAATTAAGTGTTTCTACTAAGAATCCGTCTTTATATACATATTCTTGAACCTTTACCCCCTGACCTTCGCCCTGAGTAGTCCAATAACACTGATATGATTCGGTTGGCCGCGAATTTGCATCAAATGTCGTATACCCGGTAACCGCGTAAAATCCTCCCTGGGTTACTGCTTCTCCGGTATTATCATCAATTGCAGTTTCCTGAACATAAAGACCCTGAGATTGCAGATTCGCAATTTCCGCCGGATCAGTTACTTCAATAAACGCAAGACTCTGAGTCTTTTCCATGAATCCGCGTTCATTATACTGATAAGATGAAATTACAAACCCTTTTTCATTTTCTACCCTTAAACCTTTTCCATGTCCATTATAGTAAGTTGTACTCGTCAAAGTCTGATCCTGTCCAAAGCTTTCACTGTGACTCATAAAACCATACTCATTATAATTGAATTTCTGGGTTAGACCGTTCTGTGTGCCGCTCTTGCTCGCATACATATTATAAGCTTCCGTAGGTCTGCCGGCTTTATTAAACACCGTCTTTCCTAAATATGCTCCGCCGCTGCCATAGTTGTATGTCTCGGACATAAATCCCTGGATGGAATATTTAAATACAGTTGTTTTTTGGCCTTCTTCGTTATAACTAGTTGTCTGCCGGCCAAAATTATCAAAATTAGTATAACCAGCCTTTGCCAATTCACCTGTAGATTGATCAATGATATCACCAAAGTTAACAGTTTGTGTAAGGAACCCTTTATCGTATACATATTCCTGTATTTTAGATTCCTGCAAACCATTAAGCCCATCATCATACAAGCTATACGTTGCTACAGGCCGTGAGCCAGCATCAAACTGTGTAAAACCTGTGGCTATGGATATCGGATTCTCACCATCTTTAATCACATTACCCTGATCATCAGTAAGAATTCCATAAGAAACTGATCTCTCCATAAACCCGCGCTCATTATACTCATACTTCTGGACCAGCACTCCCTCAACTTGATTTCCGGAAGCATCCTCGATAACATTCATAACAGTATCTGCTTTACCGTATTTATCATAATTTGTCACACCGGTCCATGTCGGCCGATACTCTGTTGATTTCTCAAAAGTCTTTCCAAATGATGACAAATCCTTCTTATCTACATCTCCATCGCTGTCATAATCATATTGAGCGAAGTAATTACCATCGCCGGCTTTTGAGCCATATGTATTCGCAAACATTTCCGCGCCATCAAATGCCTCATTAAGAATAACCATATCATCATAATTCACCGTGCCGTCTTCATTATAATCACAAGTAACATCGTACGCTGCATCTCCAACAGATGATCCCATTGCCGCAACAAGCCCGGATATTTGGCTGGTACTTAAGACTAATCCTTCTCCATAAGACTTACTGGAACTTAAAAATCCATTACTGTCATATTCAAAAGTCTGATTTAGACCTTTTAAATATGGCTGCCAATCCTGATTAGCTAAGTCAGCTTCGGTTAATCCGCTGCCTAAAGCACGAATAAGTTCTTGCGGAATCTTAGTAATTTCTGTTCCGGCCATATTAAAACTAGCTACCGGCCGTGAATAATGATCAAACAATGTGGTTCCGGTTTTAGCCTTGTTTGCACCATAACTATATGTATATTTCAAAAACCCTTCTCCGGAATATTTGTAACTTTGCACAAGCTGGTCATCTGAATTAAACGTACTGTCCTGCCGGCCCAGCTTATCAAATGTCGTATATCCGGTTACTTCCTGTTCTCCGGTAGCCTGATCAATGATATCACCAAAATTAACCGTTTTCTGGACAAAGCCGGAATTCTTAGTAACTGCGACTGTTGAAGTTTCTCCGGAAACCGGATCTATTACTTTTACGTTTGCCTGATATGTGTAAACATACTCCTGCACTTTGGTTTCCTGGACACCAAGACTTGCGCCATTTTCATCAAATTTTTCATAGAACTGATATGACGCGATCGGCTTGGAATCTCCGCCAAAAAGAGTATACCCGGTTACTACTGATGTGTTTACATTTAAGTGATCCGCGTTAAGCTGAACTTTAGAGCCGTCACTAACAACCCAGAAACTACCTTCTGCCGGATCCCAACATTGCGCGAATTCAAATTCAGCGGCCTGAATTTTATAAGCACTGGCAGCGGCATCATTAGAACCCTCTGTTTCCAATGCTTGACCAAGAATAAAATAACCGGTTCCCACATCATTTAAAGCCCAGTTGTCAAAAATAGCCGGCCCTGCCGGTAAAGAATCATTTTGCTTTTGCTGAGATGTTGCATCAGCGGAGAATGTCTGAATACATTTAAGAGAAAATGCTTTTGCCTTTTCCGTATCTCCACTTTCTAAGGCACTCCAAGCTTCTGCAATTAAGTGCTCTGATGTTAACTGATTGTCCGGATCAAGGAAATCATATTGAGAATCCCATTCACTATTCCATAATTGTGCGATTGTCATTTTATCAGAAAGAGTGGCAACTACTGCATCATTACCACCGGCTTCCGCAGATAAACTTAAACTCATTAACAATAAACCATTCTGGTCATAGATATATTTTTGGGTCAGACTTCCTTCATGGTTATAAACATCCGTTGGCTTACCTTTTGCGTCATAAAGAGTATAACCGGTAAATGCTCCATTTTCACCATAATTAGATGTCTCTTTAAGAAATCCATCATTACCATAGGTATATGTCTGAGTTAAAGCTCCGGATGAGTTAAAAGATTCTGTCGGACGGCTATATGCATCAAACACTGTTTCCCCTGTTTTTATTCCGCCAAACCCATACGATGTTGTTTTTGATAAGAACCCTTTGTTATCGTAAGTATACTTCTGCTGAACTTCCAAAATAGGATTACCCATATCATCATTTACAATTTCACCGCTTTCGTCACGAACCATTCCATAAACAGCATTCGGACGGCCTTTTGTATCATAAACAGTTTTAGATGTAGTTATGTAAACATACTCACCGGCATCATCTAAGATGGCATTACCCAAATCATCTCTCTTTATCCCCAAGGAATAAGTTACATCAAGTAACCCATCTGCCTTATAAGTATATTCCTGGATCTTAACTTTATCACTAGCGGTATCGCCGATCTGCCAAACTTCGCTAGGACGGCCATGACCATCAAAAACCGTATAACTCTGCATTGTCTGCTGCCCGGTCAAAGCATCAACAGACCCTAAGGAAATTGTCATCTCCAGAAAACCATGCTGGTTATAGGCATATTCCTGGATCTTTGTTCCCTCGGCATTATAGGTTGCCGAAACTCTGCCATAATCATCATATTCAGTCCAACCGGTGATAATACCACCAGGCCCGACATCATTAATTGCCTCAACATTACCAGCGGCATCATAACTATATACTCCGGTGGCCACATATTCAAGTATCGGATTTCCCTCATCATCAGTTATCACAGTACCGTCAGGAGTAGTGGCTTCAACTGTATTATAAATTATAGTATAGTATCCGTTTTCAACTTCCGTCATCTGACCGTTTACATTATTCAAAACCGCGGTAAGATGCCCTGTTGAATCATAACGATATTCCTGAGTTTTTGTTCCCTGAGCATTCTTTGTATAAAGAGGTCTCAAACCTTCACTATCAAATACCGTTACACTACCATTATGATCTGTGAATGTTTCTATTTTTCCTTTGTTATCAAACTTATACTGACCAACAACAACTCCTTTACTATCAGTTATTGTAGCCGGACGGCCCAAATCATCATAATTAGTTACATTGCCCCATTCATCAGTAGAGGAAATCATGCGATCACTGCCATCATTAGCATATTGATAAGTGATTTTCCCTTGACTTGAAAAAGCAGTAACTTTACCTAATTCAAAAGAATGTGTGGCAATAACCTCGTCATTGGCATTAAGAATCTGCACGGTCTGTCCATCACGAGAATATTCATAATGGAATTCTTCACCAAATTCATTAATCATTTTGAGATCAGAACCGTCAAGTGAATAAGTAGTTTCCAGAGTCCCTTGTTGATCGATTTTTAATTTAGCTTTTACGCCATCGCCCTGAAGCAAATAAATATCCCCGCCCGAAGTAGTAATAACCATAGGAGGTGGAGCGATTTCGGTTTGTGAAAGATTTGCCGCGTCACTTTGATCGCTGATAGGATCACTGGAATTGAATAATCCCTGAAGAACTTCCTGACTTAATCCGCTCTCCATGAAATCATCAAAAGACTGAGCCATCGCAGTGCTCGGTAAGAACACGTATGCGAGGAAACAGCAGATTACCAAAACAGAATAATTGCGATAATATGTTTTCATTCTATCCTCCCTTTTTATGTTATAAACTTAAATGAATTGTTATAAAAATATTTGTATAATATATATATATAATAGTATAAATGTTCCTCTGCTAAATTTTGACTGTACCATGCTTTTTGTTTATCACCCCCCTTTCATATATCTATTTTATTTATTAAAAATAAAGCCGAACTGCGTATATCTCGGCAGCTCGGCTATCATAAGTACGCTATAACGTTGTCGGTGCGCCCGGCGATCATAGCTTTACTAACAGACCCGTGGCTTTGCGTCCCCCGATTTCTCGAGGTTTGCCTCCGCCCATAATAGGCGAATCCGTAATAATACGGATTTTCGGATAAAGTCCTCACAAAGTTGTAAACTAATTAAAAGTTTTTTAAATCCTGTAATAAGTATATCATGCATCTAGCGATATGTCAAGATAATCAAACAAAAACACACCAGATGTTTATAGCTCTAACCTTTTTGTTTTTAGGCTATTACGAATACTTGAAAAAATTATTCCGCATTTTATAAAAATAAACACTCCCAACACCGCTAAAAAACCGCAAATTAGCAAAAGCATCCAGTTTTTTTGCACTAAATTGTCTCTAAATTGGTTCATAAGCGCAATAATTGCTAAAATAAACATAATAACTCCCGGGAAAAAAGTGAACCTGGCACTTTTTCCGGATTTTACCAGCCAAAGCGTTAAAACCATTAAAGCTAGTGCAGCAATCAGCTGATTAGCGGCACCAAAAACCGGCCAAATATGTTTCCACACCCCAGTCACAGCTAAAATTCCCCCCAGAAAAACTACAATCAAAGTTGATACATATCTATTCTTTATATAAAATAATTCTTCTGTTAAATACCGGGCAATTCTTGTTGCTGTATCCAAAGTTGTCAGGATAAAAGCATTTAATAATGTCATTGCCAATAACCCGCCATAACCACAGAAAACAACCTTAGTCACTGCATCAAACCCCTTTCCAAAAACAATTACCGGACCACCCGAAGGATCTTTCATCATCGCCAGCAATTCACTATGATTAGAAAACCCAGCACTGACCGCAATAACCGCGATAATCGCTAATACCCCTTCCAATAACATTCCTCCATAGCTGATTCTAAAAGCAAATTTTTCCGTTGGAATTTGTTTAGAAGTAGTTCCACTGGCCACCAGCGCGTGGAATCCGGAAACAGCCCCGCAGGCAACTGTTACAAACAGCATCGGGAATAAGTTGCCTTCCGGTGGAGAAAAAGAAACAAAAGGTTTTGTTGCCGTTACCGGATGGGAAATAAAAATACTCAAAATTGCACACCCAATCCCGAAGTATAATAGAAAACTGGTTAAATAATCCCGTGGCTGCAGCAGCACTTGTACGGGAACTATTGAAGCAAAAAAAGCATACACCAATAAACTGATACACCAGATTAGAAATGCATTTTGCGTTAATTCAATAGGAATAATCGCCCCTAAAAAAATTAATCCGACCAAAAGTATTAGACCAAAAACAGTCACTCCCAGCTGATTTAATTTTCGACGATATAAAAGGAAGCCAATCAGCACAGCTACCGGAATCATTCCGATACTCGGCAAAATTATCTTTGGCTCGGCAATAAAGGAATTAGCACTAAAAAAAACAAATACTCCGATTACAAGTATCAAGGTCATCCAGAGAAAAATGCCCATGATAATTCTAACGGGCTTACTAACAACTTGCTCGCAAATTTGACCGATCGTACTGCCATTATGCCTTATCGAAATCATTAAAGCACCAAAATCATGGACAGCCCCGAAAAAAATTGAACCTACTATTATCCAGATAACACAAGGCCCCCATCCCCAGAAGGCACATGCGATAACCGGACCAATAATCGGTCCGGCGCCAGCAATACTGGCAAAATGATGTCCAAAAAGCATTGTCCAATGCCGGGCAGGAACATAGTCGATTCCATCAAATGAACTATACGCCGGTGTCCTTCGATTAGGATCGACACCAAAAAGTACTTTTAATTTTTTACCAAAGAATTTATATGCGAAGATAAACAGGATTAGCGTAATAAGAAGAATTACTGCAGAATTCATATATTTTCTTGTTTAATAAAAATATCCATTAGCGTATGCCCCTCGGTGATCTTTAGCTGGCTTTTTCGGGCAATAGCTTCATTATAAATATCAAAATTGTCTTTTTGAACCCCTTCTCCATACATCAAAAAACAGACTGGGTCAGAAGTATGAGTTTTTAAATCGACTGGTGTAGGGTGATCCGGCAGAACTAATACTCGGACATCTTTATTTTTCTTACAATAATCAATAATCGTTCCGACAACTAGGCGGTCAAAATTTTCAATCGCGGTAATTTTTGCCCGCATATCCCCATTGTGCCCGGCCTCATCCGGGGCCTCCACATGGACGAAAACAAAATCATGATTTACCAGACTTTTCAACGCATAGTCCGCCTTAGCTTTATAATCTGTATCATAATATCCCGTAGCTCCCGGCACCGAAATAGGCTTTAGCCCCACGGATCTACCCATTCCTTTAATAAGATCTACGGCAGATATGACCGAACCAGTTACCCCATATTTTTCTTTAAACGAAGGAAATTTAATCTTTTTACCCTGACCCCAGAGCCAAATCATATTAGCCGGATTTTCTTTTAAGTCTATACGAACTTGATTTACTTCATGTTTATTTAAAATTTCTTTGGACCTGTTCATAGTTTCAATAATCCGATTACAACTTGGCCCATCCGGTAAATATTTGGAAATTTTTTTACCCATTATATCATGCGGCGCAAAGCAAGTAAGCTTTAGCAAATCTTCAGTGTTTCCCTTTATGATCATCAAATGACGGTAACTTATGCCCGCATGAAAACGTATCGTATCATCAAAGAGCTCTTTATTTAGGAACTCGATGATTATCCTGGCTTCTTTAGTAGATATGTGCCCCGCGCTATAATCGACCAAAATATCATCTTCAATTGTTACAAGATTGCAGCGAAAAGCCACCTCACCAGCATGAATTTCAACCCCTAAATTACTTGCTTCTAATGGTCCTCGACCACAATAATATTCTTTTGGATCATAGCCCAATATAGACAAATTGGCTATATCGCTGCCCGGAACCATTCCTTGAGGAACAAACAAAGCCTCTCCGATTTTTCCATGCTTAGCTAAGTAATCCATATGCGGCGTTCGAGCAACCTCAAGAGGTGTCCTTCCGCCTAACTCTTCTATAGGTAAATCCGCCATACCATCGGCAACTAGTACAATATATTTAGTTTTTTTCACTAAGCCAACCCAATCTCTTTTAAAACCGCTTCCACAGTTGGTGCTATTACAACCGGTTCTTGAATTGTTTTTATTGCCCTGTCCGGATCTTTAAGGCCATGTCCGGTAAGCACACACACAATGGTTATTTCTTCATCTTTGTTTATTAATCCGCTGGCAGCAGATTTTAAAACTCCGGCAACTGATGCTGCAGAAGCCGGCTCAACAAAAACTCCTTCTCTATAAGCCAGAAGTTTATACGCCTCCAATATTTCTTCATCCGTAACCGCTTCAATTATCCCTCCGGATTCGTCTCGGGCAGCTTCAGCCATTTGCCAACTTGCCGGATTCCCAATCTTAATAGCCGTAGCAATTGTCCGGGGATCTTCAATTATTTTTTTATTTACAATCGGCGCAGCCCCTGCCGCCTGAAATCCGAACATTTTAGGCAAGTTTTCAATATTACCGGATTCCTTATACCGCTTAAACCCTTTCCAGTAAGCCGTGATGTTCCCGGCATTACCAACCGGAATAGCCAATATATCCGGTGCCTTGCCTAATTGATCACAAACCTCATATGCACCAGTTGTCTGCCCCTCAATCCGATAAGGATTAATTGAATTAACTAATGTAACCGGATAATTACTGGTTATCTCCTTTACTAATTTTAAAGCATCATCAAAATTACCATCGACAGCTAAAACCTGCGCTCGGTGAATCAATCCTTGGGCCAGCTTTCCCAACGCAATCGCTCCTTTAGGGATTACGACAATGCATTTAAGATTTGCCCGGGCGCTATATGCCGCTGCCGAAGCAGAAGTATTTCCGGTAGAAGCACACATAACCGCCTTAGCACCTTCTTCCATGGCCTTGGAAATAGCCATGGTCATTCCTCGATCTTTGAATGATCCGGAAGGATTAAGCCCTTCATACTTAAGATAAATCTTAGCATTTTTTCCCACAAGACTGCTAATATGCTCCGCTAAAATAAGTGGCGTATTCCCCTCATTTAAAGTAATTACCGGAGTTTTATCAGAGACCGGAAGGAATTCTCTGTATTTATTAATTAATCCCTGCCACATTTTTTCTGACCCTACTTTCTAATTTTAAGTGCTAATTGACAATTGCTAATTAATTATTTCTTTAGCCCCTTTCCACACGAATCGCTACAGTTTTTCTCTTTATTATCGGCAGTTTATCAATTTGTGAGAGAGCCTTGCGTAAATTTTTTTCCTTAGCTTCATGAACCATCATAACAATCGGAACAGCCTGAGCTTGTCGTCTGCCTTTTTGAATCACATTATAAATACTAATTTTTTGTTTTCCCAGTATTTCTGAGACTTTGGATAAAACGCCAGGTTCATCCAAAGCCAAAAAACGAAGATAATACCGGGTTTCAATATTATCGATAGAACACATTCGGGAAGAACGCTGTCCATTTTTAATGGCCAATAAATTAACTGCCTGCGGATTGGTGATTTTTTGGGCTATTTCAACAATATCACTCATTACCGCACTTGCCGTGGGCATTTGCCCCGCTCCCGGGCCATAAAAAAGCATTTCTCCGACAAGATCACTATTAATAAAAATTGCATTAAAAACACCATTTACATTTGACAATAAATGCTTTTTAGGGAGTAAGGTCGGATGAACTCTGATTTCAACCTTTTCACCGGATTTTTTGGCAATTGCCAGTAGTTTAACACAATATCCTAGCTCATCAGCATATTTAATATCGCTTAAGCTAATCTCTTCTATCCCCTCAACATAAATATCCTTAAAAGAAACTTTGTAATTAAAGCATATCCTGGCCAAAATCGCAATTTTGTGAGCAGAATCCATCCCGTTAATATCAAGCTTCGGATCCTTTTCCGCATAACCTTTTGACTGCGCCTCACGAAGCGCGGTTTTAAAATCACACCCCTTTAGCGACATTTGTGAAAGTATATAATTTGAAGTACCATTAATAATTCCAAAAATATTTTGTACCTGTGAGGCAACCAAGCCTTCCCTTAAAGACTTAATTATAGGGATTCCTCCGCCAACGCTTGCCTCAAAGTAAACATCAACATTGTTTTTCTCAGCAGCTTTAAAAATCTCTTCACCATTCTCTGCCAATAAAGCCTTGTTCGCCGTAACAACATATTTTTTATTATTAAGTGCTTTTAAAATAAATTCTTTTGCCGGATGAATGCCCCCGATAAGTTCAACTACTATTTTAATATCATCATCTTCTAATATTTTATTAACATCAGTAACTAATACTTTAGGATTTACCGTAACACCCCGGTCAGAAGAAATATCCTGATCACAAACATATTTCAGGTTTAATTTTATTCCAAGTTTTTTCGCAATAGCCAGGCTTCGCTTTTTAAAAACTTTAACTACCCCGCTCCCAATAGTCCCAAAACCTATAAGCCCGACATTAACACTATTCATTGTCCTCTTCTTTTCTTCTTTCGGTAATGTTTATAATAATAGTACTATCACTAGCCGCACAGTCTTTTATGATGTTTTGCAAAATATAGAGGTCTTCTTCTTGTGCCTGCACAAATTTTACCCCGATATCAAAGATAGAATTCTTTCCTTTTTCCTGCTTAGTAAATACCACTTCCCCCAAAAACTCGATTAATTTCGTAACTTTAGGCAGTCTTAAGGTAATATGTAAAATTGCGCCGAGTTCAAAATCATTATCTGTAGTAAAACATATCCCGCCCAGACTAATATTACGGGTTAGACTCATATCCGTGTGATTGACTTCTCCCGGATATTTATAATAACTCACCACGAAGTTTGCATTTATGCGTACAAAATTCCTTCTTTCGCCGGTCCTGTTATCATCATTTTGATAATGAATCTGGTCGTCCAAAAGCACACCTTTATATAGTTATTACATGTTTTGGTTACATTAAATCACTTTAAATGGTCGGGGCGAGTGGACTCGAACCACCGACCTCTTGAACCCCATTCAAGCGCGCTAGCCAAACTGCGCCACGCCCCGACATTTTCGCAAACTTTTTATTTGAACACAAACGGCCTAGCCTCATCGAATATATCTTTAATATATTCGATATAATTCGCCCGGCTGACTTACCTCGCTTTGCTCCGTAAGTTAGGGGCTCATTAAACTGCGCCACGCCCCGACTTTTTCGCAAACTTTTTATTTTAATGCTTCACTAACTTAATCAATAGGTTATAATAAAAACACTTAAATTTCAAGAAAAATGTACTGACAAAATACAGTAAATATCTAGGTTTCCTTAGTCTTTTTTCTTAACATCAATGATTGCACGGCAGTAAAAGGATTTTTATTTCGAAAAAGAACATTAAAAACTTCATTAGCAATGGGCAATTCAATTCCATTATTTTTAGCTAATTTAACTGCAGATTTAGTTGTAATAACCCCTTCGACAATCATTTCAGTTTTAGCGAGAATATCATTAAGTTTCTTGCCTTTACCAAGTTGTTCGCCCAGCCCACGATTACGGCTTTCTTTGCTAAAGCAGGTTGTAACCAAATCTCCCATTCCGGATAATCCGCTAAAAGTCCTCTGCTTTGCGCCGACAGAACAGCCTAAACGGGCAATTTCCGCTAATCCTCTGGTTAAAAGTGCGGCCTTGGTATTTGTTCCATACCCTAATCCATCGGAGATCCCACAGGCAATTGCAATAATGTTCTTTAAAGCGCCGGCCAATTCCACACCCACCAAATCATTATGCGTATACACACGGAATGAATTAGTCATGAAAATTTCCTGTACTTTACTCGTCAATTTATTATGGCGGGATGCGCAAACCGCAGCAGAGGGAATCCCCCGGGCAACCTCACTTGCTATATTTGGACCGGACATCACGGCTAATCTAACCCGGCCAAGTTCCTGAGAAATAACTTCCGACATCCTCATCAGAGTATCATATTCTATCCCCTTAGCCACGGAAAGAAAATCCATCTTTCCGACATTAAATTTACTGAGGCTCTGGCATACTCCCCGCAAATATTTAGAAGGCACCGCCAGAACAACAAGGTCAGTATTATCCACCACCTCATTTAAATCATTACTAAAAAGAATACCCCTAGGAATCTTTACGCCGGGGAGAAATTTTAAATTATCCCTTTTACTGTTTAAAATTTTAACATACTCCGGAAAAGCACCCCAGACCTTAACTCCTAGCCCTTTCTGCTTTAAAAGAACAGCAATTGCCGTACCCCAGCCACCGTCTCCTATTACTGAAATATTCATTTTTTTTCAAACACCTTTCTTTCCCGCCCCGTTAATAGCCTATATATGTTGGACTTATGTTTGGCAACAATAATTATACACAAAAATCCGCTAAGAACTATAAAGCTATAATGAACCTTAAGAAAAAGCATACAAAAAGGTATTACGATACTCGCAATAATTGAACCCAGAGAAACAATTCGGGTAATTCCTACAACGGCAAGAAAAAACAAGAATCCAATGGAAACCGAAAGCGGCGATAATGCCAAAAGAACTCCGGCACTTGTGGCCACACCTTTACCACTTTTCATTTTCAAAAACACATTGAATACATGCCCACAAACAGCGCCACCGCCAAAAATAGCCTGCACACACTCAAACTCCAAGCCTGTACTTTCGGCAAAGATTCGGCTAATAACCAAAACAGCAAAAACACCTTTTAATATATCAAATGTTAATACTAGAAATCCCGGCAACTTTCCCAAAACCCTTAAGGCATTTGTCGCTCCCACATTCCCACTGCCCTGTTCCCGGATATCAACTCCTTTAACAAACTTCGCGAATAAATAAGCAGCCGGTATCGCTCCACACAAATAGCTTAGAACAAGTCCGATAATTAAGCTTACCATACCTTTTTTTTCCTCTTTGTTTTATAATTAAGACTACTCTTTCTTTTTCCTTCTTTTACTTTTCCGACAATATAAATCGGAGACCCTTGAAAATCATAATTCTTACGCAAAGTATTTTCTAAATATCTTATAAATGCATTTTTTATTAATTCAAGTTTATTTACAATTATCACAAATGTTGGAGGACTAGCTTTTGTCTGAGTAAGATAATGTAATTTAAGCACTCCCTGGGAACGCAATTGCAGACTATTTTCCGCAACTCTGTTTAAAGTTTCATTTAAATCACTTTGCTTAATCTTCCTTTTACTGTTCTGCTGCGCCTGTTGGGCTAACTTAAGCACCGTAGGCAAATTTATCCCCTTTTTAGCTGAGCAAAGGACCGGAAAAGCAAAACGCATAAACGCAGCTTTTTTCGATATCGTATAGACAAAATCTTTAAGTTTTATTTCGGCAAGATCAATTTTGTTTACAGCAAGCACACAACATTTTTTCGCGTCCTTGACTAAACTAAAAAGATGCAGATCATCATTAAGAATTCCATCCTGAGCATCGACAAGAACTATGCATACATCCGCCCGGTTAATCGCCTCAATAGTCCGGGAACGCGAATAAACATCCAGGGTTTCTCGTGTCTTCCGGCTTTTTTTAATTCCGGCAGTATCAATAAACAGCATCTCCTGCCCATTAACATTCAACTTAGTATCCACCGTATCCCGGGTGGTCCCGGGAACAGCGCTAACCACAACTCGCTCTTCTTTGAGAATCCGATTTAAAAAAGACGATTTACCCACATTAGGGCGCCCAACAATAGCTACCTTTAGAATATTAGATTCATCTTCATCCTGTAGCACAGCCGGCTGGATCAATTTTACAACCTCATCAAGCAAATCCTCTATATTAATATTATGTAACGCTGACAAAAAATAAACCTCGGCAAAGCCAAGTTCATAAAATTCACTGTGCTCTTCAATTTTAGCGAAATTATCGACTTTATTCACAACTAAAATAACCGTCTTATTAAATTTTCTTATAAAATTTGCCAGGTCACGATCCTCGGCAACAAGCCCGCTCTTTGCATCAACAACAAAAAGCACAATGTCTGCCTCCTTAAGCGCTTTTTGAGTTTGAGCAAGAACAGCCATGGTCATCTCATCACCAGCCTGGAAATGCAATCCTCCGGTATCCACTAATTGGAATTTCCGGCCTTCCCAGAAAACATCCGTAAACACCCGATCCCGAGTAACACCGCTGATTGATTCAACAATTGCCTTGCGTCTGCCTAAAATACGATTAAACAGACAAGACTTTCCCACATTAGGGCGGCCAATAATTGCGACAATAGGTTCTTTTTTCATTTTATTTAACATGTGTATTATTGTTTATAATCCGTACACCTTTTACAATATAATCAAACCCGGAAACAACCGTAAAAAATACGGCGATATAGCAGATCAGATAAGAAAAATCCACCTGCAAAAGAACACAGATTATGGTACTCATTTGAAAACATGTAGTAAGCTTACCTAAAACACTTGGCGTAATCTTTAGATTTCCCGTAATCACATGAATTAAAGATGATCCTAACGCAAGTATTAAATCCCGGGATATTACAACGATCGGCACCCACAAGGGGAGCTTTATGGTTAAAGGAACATTTTGTGCTAATGCCAGAGTAATAAAACTCGAGCTAAGCAGAAGTTTATCCGCCACCGGATCGAGAAATGAACCTAATACTGTCTTCAGTTTTTTAGTACGCGCAATATATCCATCAATACCATCACTTATTACGGCCAAAAAAAAGATTCCGATTGATACATATCTAAGGTAATCCTTTTCCGGAGTATAGTAAACAATGGAACTAATAAAAAAAGGTATTAAAATAATTCTGAATATTGATATCCAATTTGCTAAATTCATTATATCGCTAATCTTTCTCAAAAATTAATTTTACTCTATTAATCGAATCCTATGTAACGGCCAATATATTAAAATTGCTTTCCCAATAAGATTCTTTTTCGGCACAAACCCCCAATATCGGGAATCCCGGCTATTAGCGCTATTATCCCCGAGAACATAAAAATTATTTTCCGGGACATCGATAACCTGATCAACCTGGCCATAATCACCCCGATTATAATAAAACCGGGAATTAATCCGGGGCTCCTGAATTTTTTCATCATTTATATAGACACGTCCGCCTTTAAGCTCGACTTTTTCCTGTCCTTGGGCGATGAGCCTTTTTATAAATGCGATTTTCGGATTTTCCGGATATTTAAAAACAATCACTTCTCCGTCTTGAACCTTTCGAAATTTGAAGATAAACTTATTCACTAAAATACGATCTCCTTCAATAAGTGTAGGGATCATCGAACCGGTCGGAATTTTGAAAGCCTGCACGACAAATGTCCTGATAATCATGGCTAAAATAAATGCAATCAGCAATGACTCCGCATACTCTCTAATAATAGCTTTAGTTTTTGGATTCATCCTATATCCTTTTGTTGAGATTATTAAATTATAGTTTTAAAACCGCCATAAATGCTTCTTGGGGAATCTGAACTTTACCAAACTGTTTCATTCGTTTACGTCCCATTTTCTGTTTTTCCCAAAGTTTTCTTTTTCGGGTAATATCGCCGCCATAGCATTTCGCGGTAACATTCTTACCCTGCGCACGAACAGTCTCCCGCGCAATAACCTTGGCGCCGATTGCCGCCTGAATTGCCACCTCAAAAAGCTGCCGGGGAATCAACTCCCGCAGCTTAGAAACAATCTGTCTGCCCTTATACTGCGCACCGTCTTTGTGAACAAGAAAAGAAAGAGCATCGCAAGGCTCACCGTTTATCAAAATATCCATTTTCACCAGCTTCGTCACTCGATATCCGGTGACTTCATAATCCAATGATCCATACCCGCTGGTTATTGATTTTAACTTGTCATAAAAATCAATAATTATTTCTGCTAAGGGAAATTCATAAGTCAGCATCATCCGCTGTTGATCCAAAAACTCTTTACTTACATAAATACCGCGCTTTGACTGCGCGATATTCATTACCGCGCCCAAGGAATCATGCGGAACAATCATCAGCGCTTTAATATAAGGCTCTTCTATAAAATTAATTTTTACAGTCTCCGGGAATTTTGCCGGATTATCAACTTCAATTTCCTCGCCGTTATTAAGCTTAACTCTATAGATTACACTCGGCGTTGTTGCCACCAGACTAAGCTCAAACTCTCTTTCTAATCTCTCCTGGATAATATCCATATGCAGCAGTCCAAGAAACCCGCATCTAAATCCAAATCCTAATGACGGACTGCTCTCCTGCTCAAAAACAAACCCAATATCTGTCAGCCTTAATTTATTCATGGCATCTCTCAAATTGTCAAAATCCTTACTATTTATGGGATAAAGTCCGCAAAAAACAAGCGGCCGTATCTTTTTTAATCCCGGCAAAGGAGTTTTGGACGGATTTTTTGCATCAGTTATCGTATCTCCAATAAGGATTTCCCGGGGATCTTTAATATTGCAGCATATATACCCAACTTCTCCACAGGAAAGACTTTCCACTTTTTTAGGCGTAGGACTGAATATACCGGTTTCCAGAACCTCAAAAATTTTACCTGAATCCATAAACTCGATGTTCATTTTAGGAGCAATCTTACCATTCATTATCCGAATATACACAATCACTCCCCGATAAATATCAAACACAGAATCGAAAATCAATGCCTGCAAAGAAGCCTCGCTATTACCGGATGGAGGTGGGATCTTTTCCACTACCGCTTCCATTATTTCCCGAGTGCCTATCCCCATCTTTGCGCTGGCTAATAACGGGTCTTCTTCAATGAGCAGAACATCATGAATCTGATGCTTTATGTTTTCCGGATTTGCGTGCGGTAAATCTATTTTATTAATAACCGGTATAATTTTTAAATTCTGCTCGATCGCCAGATAATAATTTGCCACAGTTTGTGCTTCCACCCCCTGAACAGCATCAACAAGCAACAACGCTCCGTCACAAGCCGAGAGGGATTTAGTGACTTCATAACTAAAATCCACGTGTCCGGGAGTATCAATTAAATTAATTTGATATTTATTCCCATCTTTAGCTTCATAAATCATTCTCACTGCCGATGCTTTTATCGTAATACCTCTCTCGCGTTCCAGATCCATGTCATCAAGCATCTGATCATGGAAGTCTCTTTCATCAATAGTCTGGGTAAGCTGCATTAGCCGGTCAGCCAAAGTAGATTTACCATGGTCAATATGAGCAATTACACAAAAATTTCTGATTAATTCTTTATTCATACCTGATCACATCCAAAAGTAATAAGTTTTTTTGTCCGGCTCGGACTTTTTGACTCTGCATAAATTCGCACAATCGGCTCAGTTCCGGACGCCCTTATCAATAACCAACTCTCATCTTCCATAATAAATTTTGTCCCATCATAAGTTTTTACATCAATTACCTTTTGGCCTAAAATACTTTTTGGATGCCGAATTTTATTCTGAGAGATTACACGTTTTAGGTGCAAATCTTTTCTTAAATAAAAAAAACAGCCAAAGCGCTTTTCCATATCTTTAATAATTTCCAATATAGACTGCTTGCGATAAGCCATCATTTCCAATAAAAGTAATCCGGAAAGAATACCGTCTCTCTCCGGCATATACCCCTTAAAGCCGATACCTCCGGATTCTTCTCCTCCGAGCAAAACATCACCTTTAAGCATCTCCTTAGCAATATATTTAAAACCCACTGGAACCACCTCCAGCGGCAATCCAAAATGGTTGGTAATTTTTTCAACCATCGTGGTAGTATTTAAACTTTTAAGAACCCGGCCGGTCCATCTCTTATTTTCAATAAAATGCAACAAGAGTAGACAAATAGCATAATGAGAACTAATAAATCCACCCCCCGGACACATTGCCCCAATCCGGTCAGCATCCCCATCTAAGGCGATACCCAAATCATATTTATTTTTTTTCATTTGTCCGGATAATTCCTGCAGATTGATTTCAATCGGTTCCGGGTTTACTCCGGAAAAAAGCGGATTATTCTCCTGATGTATCGTGGTAACTTCGCAGTCTGTGCCTTTTAATATTTGCTCAATAACCCCGCTTCCGGAACCATGCATAACATCCACCAAAATCTTAAATCGACATTTTTTTAACAAAGAAAAATTTAAATAATTACACAAATTCTTTATGTATGGAGCAATGATTTTTACGCTTTTAACCTTTTTCGCGTCAACTTTATTTAAACGTCCAGTTTTCTCTGTATTAACCCAGTTTTCTATTGCTGTAGTTACACGGTTTTCCGCAGAAGCACCAAATTCATTTTTAATTTTAACTCCGTTAAAATGGGCCGGATTATGGCTGGCGGTTATTATTATTCCGCCAGGCAATTTTTGCGCCCTAATATAAAAACTGACTGCCGGAGTAGGCACCGGAGTATCGCTAAGCAATACAGATACCCCCTCACTGCTGATTTCCTTAGCTATCGCATCCGCAAATTTATCGGATAAAAAGCGGCGGTCATATCCAACAATGATTTTTCTTCGCAAAGGGGACAATTTTAATTTTTTTATGTATTTTGCCATTGCCCGGCCGATTCGCCGCACATTATTAAAAGTAAAATTATCCGCGATAATTCCGCGAAAACCGTCAGTCCCGAATTTAATTTCCTGCATTTTTTAATTTTCCTATCGCAAGTTTTCTATCTTTCGCCCCAAAAACATAGGATCCGGCAACCAGAATATTTGCTCCCCGCTCAACGACAAGCGGCGCAGTTTTATCAGTAATACCACCATCGACTTCAATATCACCGTCATATATCGCCCGCAATTGGGTAATCTTCGGGAGAACTTCATGCATAAAAGACTGCCCCGCGAAACCGGGATTCACACTCATAATCAAAATCAAATCCGCCAATTTTAAAACCTTTTTAATTTTACCTATTGACGTTGAAGGATTTAAAGACACTCCAAGTTTAACTCCGGCGGCTTGGAGTTTTTTCTTAATTTTTTTTATCTGAGTAAATGGACATGTTTCAATATGCACCGTGATTATCGAACTTCCTGCTTTGATAAAATCATCAAGAAAAAAAAGCGGGTCTTTGATCATTAAATGCACATCTAACGGTAATTTTGTGCGTTTACGTATAGCCTTTACAACAACCGGACCAATCGTAATATTCGGCACAAAATTTCCATCCATAACATCAACATGAAGCATATCTGCCCCGGCTTTTTCTACCGAAGAAATATCTTTTTCCAGTCGGCAGAAATCCGCGGAAAGAATCGATGGAGATATCAACAGAGATTCTTTATTTTTTTTCTTCTTCATACGCGGCACTCCCTTTTTAATGATTATTAAAACGTTTGCATTAATTGCTTAAGCTGCTCATCTTGTCCTTTTTGCAAAGGCCCCACTATTGACAGCGTTAAGTTCTCCCTCTTAAATATCATTTCCGCAACTTTTCTTATGTCTTCAACTTTAACTTTCTCAATTTCTTTAATGACCTCTTTTATTTTCTTAACATTCCCTTCACACAATAGTGTCTCCCCGATATAAGACATATGCTCAGAAGTATCCTCAATTCCCATGGTAAGCTGACCGATATAATACAATTTAGCTCTCGTGAACTCATCTTTATCCGCCAAAGTCCGGACAATCTTCTTTAGCTCTTTAAAAATTACCGTCAGGGTTTCTTTTACTTTTTCATTAACTACACCAGCATGGACAATGAATGCACCATCATCACTTAAACGCTTAATCCCGGTACCGATATCATAAGCAAGTCCCTTTCTTTCACGTACTTCATTAAAAAGGCGGCTAGACATATTTGCTCCTAAAATAATATTCAACAGAGTCAGCGCATGACGTAAAGATGACTTTCGATCCGGAGCACGAACTCCTAAACAACAATGCGTTTGCTCAATATTTTTAATAATAAACGAAGTTTTCGACTCATTTTTAAAAGCTTGAGATAGCTGATAAACAGGTTTTTCGCAACATGCTTTATTCAGGCGATTTTTCGTGATAAATTTCTCAGCATTCTTCACAATAACATCGTGGGCAACATTACCGCAGGCAGCAATCAAAATATTTTTAGGACTATAATGTGTTTCTTTATAGTTAAGGATATCTTTTCTGGTCATTTCCTTCAGAGTTTCCACGGTACCGGCAATATTTCTTCCTAAGGGGTGGTCTGGCCAAAGCAATTGCATTAAACCGTCATAAGCAAGATGCCGGGGTAAATCAGAATACATTTTTATTTCTTCATAGACAACCAATCTTTCCTTCTGGATATCGCTGGTTTTAATCAGCGAATTAAATGTCAAATCCATGAGAACATCAACTGCGGTCGCAACTTGTCCGGAAAGGACTTTAGCGAGAAAACAAGTTAACTCATCAGAAGTAAATCCGTTAAGAATACCCCCAAAACCTTCAATTGACTCTTTAATTTGGCGATAAGTGCGATTTTTCGTGCCCTTAAAAACCAAATGCTCAAGAAAATGAGAAACCCCATTTTCCGGAGTGCTTTCATATCGCCCCCCAGCGCCGATCCAAACGCCTACGGCCTCAGAACTAACCCTGGAATCAGTATAAGTTACAATTTTCACACCACTATCAAGCACGGAAATCTTATACATCTGCATCCTTTTTAACAATATCATTTAATATCTTTAATTAACTTTATAATTGTACTCATATTAGAGCCTAATGTCAAATAAAAAAGCTCCTCAATATGAGGAGCTTAAAATCCTAAACTATTTGAAAAATATAGAGTTACTTAATCATCTGCTTAATTTCTGATTCCTTTTTGGTAAACTTTACGCACAATGCGTATTTAGAAACATACAACTCATTATTTACATAAAAATAGTACGCAATATAAATAGACCCTAAAAAATTCACACAACCACTCTCTGAGTCCCTCTTAACCTGAAACCTCCTCTGGATAAATAAATTATTATTCACCTCCGCCTCCTTGTCAGAAGATACAATAATGATTATAAAAGTACTTAATTACTTGCCATAAAAAAACTTGCTTCACCTTAAGTATAACATGGATTATTTATTATGTCAAGACACTATCAAAAGGCAGGATCAGTCCCTTATCTGATATTTAAGCATTAAGGGTATATTATTTCTGATAATTTCAAGTTTAATTAGATTTGAAGACTTTATTTTATTCATAATTCCCAGGGCTTTAGGAATACTATCTACCTGCATCCCATTAACTCTACTAATAATATCATCATCTTTCAGCCCAAGATTTTCAATGAAGCCATTTTTCGGCACTTTAGAAACCTGCAATCCTTTAATTTTTTGCGTATCAATATCCACTGACCGGGAAATCTTTAATTTATTAGCTTCGCCGGCAATATCCAGGACTTTCTTACTAAAACTCTTTTTCTCAATCAAAAGCTCATTATCAGCAATAAATTCTACAGGTAAGTCCTGTTTATCGGCAATTGTTTTTTCAAAAGTAAGTTCAAACTCCTGCCCATCGATACGCAGCAATATTTTATCGGAAAATATACCGCAAACAGTAGCCTCACCGATATTGTCTCCCTCACGATAGATTCCGCTGATTTTTTTATCGAGCAATTCCAGAAAAGCCACCGGTGATTTGCCTTTGACGATACCCAGCAATCGGATCGGAATATTTTTTACTAATTTTTGCTTTAATATCTGTGGAGGCGCAATCATTATATTTTTCGGAACATCGACGATTAGGGATGAACTTGCTGCCCCCTGCTCCGGAAATCGACAAGAAACTTTAAAAGCAGCACTTCTAACGGCGATCAATTCTAAACGCTGATTAATATACTGACGTTTACTATGAATATGCTTCAAATTACTCAGACGAAAACCGATAAACAGGATATTCATCGAAAATATAAAAAATCCTAAAAGTATTATTAAAAATTTTTTCATTTACAACCTCTTAAAATTTCAAAGTCGCACCAAGCTGATGAGTATACGTATCCGTTCCGGTAGGTGCTTCCGGCCAATAAACAAAACCATAGTCCAAATAATAACTAACCGGATATACTCCCATAAAATCTGACCGCTGCCACCCAAAACCGCATGAATAATATTTACTGCTATCAACATCGGAATTAGGATGATGCGCTCCCACCCTTAGCGAAATATCATCATTAAGATAGTGTTCAAATCCAATTCGGATATCCTGACTATAATCACTGGCACGATCCTCCGTATTCCCGGTTAAATCATAGATGTCCATAGTAATCACGGTATTTTCACTAAAATAATACGCGATTCCCGGACGCAGATTTCTCACCAAACGATTTGTTATATTAAATAGTGAATAAGTAGGCTCATTCACGTTCTCCCATAAACAACCAAACGTAACATGTTCATTAATATACCACAAAACTCCCAGATTAATGCTATAAACAGTGTCATTGTCACTTATATTAGGGACACTGACATCCAGCGCATAAGAAGACAAGGATACTCCCACCGCAAAATTATCGGAAAAAATTTGTTTTCCATAAGATATCCCCGGCTGAAAAATTTCTGTATTTGCTCCGCCCTGCTTATACCCGGTATTATTTACAAACAAACCAACTGCCCCAAAAGAATTAAAATCAGATTTATATCCGGCCTTAATCGGCGCACATAAACTTAAATAATCATCACTCATAAAATCACCGCATATATATTTATCCCGATTATTCAATATGGCCGAATAAGTCAATTCGAAATCTTCCTGCCAAGCCATTCCCGCAGGATTCCAACTAACCGCATGCGCATCATCAGCTATAGCCACAAAAGCACCGCCCATAGAAATCGGCCTGGTTCCGCCTTCTATGGCAAAACACAAACCTGAGCAAACCACAAGGACTGTAAAAATCACTGTAAATATCGCAAATCCTTTTACCATTATAAACACCCTCCCTTTGTAACAAAATCAGCAAATTTGACCGCCGGTTTCAGCATCATCCGCACAATTCCTTTATATTGAAAATTTTCATTGAGCATTTGAGCAAAATATGGACCGATTAAATAATAACCCCGAACAAACTCTTTTCCCAACACTGTTTTTTTAAGATATTTATCTCTAAATTCACGTAATGATTTAACCTCATCTGCCTGCATATTACCATAACATGCGGTAGCCACAAAACAATCACTTTTTGCCCCTTTATCCACTACTCCGCCCGCACCTAAAGAAGCGGCACTTTTTTTACTTGCATCATTCGGAGCATTATATCCATTTACTGAATCAAAAGCAAATGCGGTATAGTAATATGTTGTGTTTGGGATAAGTCCGGTATGATTATAATATTCACTAGCCCCGGGAGTGCCGTTTTGTAAAACTAATAGCGTTCCATCGCTAGTATTTGCCGGATGCGTACCATCAGTACGATAGCGTATCATCGTTCTTACAAATGTACTTCGGCTGGGGTTTTTCCAGCTCAAGGTATTCCAGCTTGCATCAGCTACAGAAATCGAATTAGCGGAAAAATCAATTATTCCGGAATACGGATAAAGCGCGGAAATACCATCAATATCATCCTGATGTAAGTCGCGTTTTTTTGTTTCTCCGGTAGATCCATAACCATACATGGTTTTTTCCGTATCCGCAGCAGTATATAAATCATCTAATCCAAAAAAATGGCCTATTTCATGCGTTGCTAAATTCTGCACATCCATAGCTCCTCCAGCTCCGCTGGTAGACCAAGTATGATCAGCACCATTAAAAATAATATCCGCATCCACTATAGTACCACTCGAAACCCATGCCACACATACCGCAATAGTACCGGCTACTTTCACAGTATTAACATACCGAGGATCTGCGGTATTCTCCACCCAAGACAAAAGGTTAACGCCATCCAGAGTTCCACCACTGGTACTAGTACTAGTCCCAAGATAGGTTACCGCAATATCTGTAGTCGCCACATTGGTCCAGGTTTGAAATGAAGTCTGACAAGCTGTAAGATCACTTCCATCTGAGATATTATCTGAGCCATCTGCGTTTATGTAGTACGGAACAGGGATACTACTATCCGCCCATTTTCCAAAAGTCTCATAGCCAAAAACATTATTATTTCCCCCAACACAAAACAAATTCAAACAAATAACCAGTATTAAAGCCGTCTTTTTATAAAACACTCTAATCCTCCTCTTCTATTCTTCCTGAGCATCTAAAATTACTTGTTTTATCTGACCAATGAACTCGTCATAAGCAATCGGTTGGCTGGATTCAACACTCACTTGCCCAACTTTACTTACACGAACACCACCTGCTGATTCAACTTCCTTTTGTCCTGTTAAAAGATTTTCCTTTATACTGTATTTTCCCTGAACATTGCCGGTTAATTCCTTCGCTTTAATATTTAAATCACTATCACTTAAAAAAAGCACAACTTCCTCATTCTGTTCAAAGAAGGCAGCATCCGAGACTTTCATTTCCATTTCTCCGACAACTCCGCCAAGAATTTCGATAGTTACCGGATTCTCAATATCTTCTCCCTTAAGAACCTCATTGATCTGAACCTTAACATCGGTAACAATTGCTGTGGCATCTTCATTCCAATGAGAGTCTTTACTAATGACTCTGCCGATAATAACCTCATCGGAATCATCGGTAAGCTCCTCCGGACTTAATGACAGCATCGCGCAATGTCCCGCACCGGAGAAAACTAAAAATAAAACTCCCAAAGTAAAAACAAAAATCATTTTAATCGTATTATTCATTTTATTTACCTCCTTCTGCTTCCCATTCCTGCCACTTTTTACCAGCCCTTTCCATAGCCTGCTCAACAGCTTCACTTCTTTTTTGTTCTTTTGTCAATATCGAAGGAACCTTGAGAATATGCGGGGTAATGAACACCACAATTTCCTTTTTCACCTTCGTATCCACATAACTTCTAAACAACAATCCAATAAGCGGAATATCCCCTAAAATCGGCACTTTAGTCCTTATTTTTGATGTCGTATCTTTAATCAACCCGCCCATGACAATTGTTTCTCCGTCCTTTATCACAACCGTAGTATCAGCCTGTGTAGTATCAACCGCTAAAGCATTATTAACCTCGGCGACTCTTCGGGCAGAACTTACCTCCGGGTGAATTTTTAAAGTAATAAAATCATCTTTACTTATTTTCGGAGTAACATTTAACTTAACACCAACATCGATAAACTTGGTTTCTTCAGTTTGTGTATTTGACTCTTTATCTATATAAGTCACCAGATAAGGCTCGGCACTTCCCACAAGTATATTCGCTTCGGTATTATCAAGAACAACAATTCTGGGATTCGACAAAATATTAGTATTTGTGGAACTCTCTAAGGCCTGAATCGTAACGGCATACTCATCTGCGCTTAAAGTTCCCACCTTAAAAATTCCTCCGCCGCTAACACTGACCGGTAAACTGGCGGAAACACCTACGCTGTCTTTAACCGTATCCGACTGATACTCCCAGGTTACCCCCACCCCTTTTGTATTATCAAAAGAAACTTCCAGGATCTTTGCTTCGATCAAAACCTGGGCAGACCTCATGTCCCAGCTTTTCATTAACATATCTACTTTTTCAATAGTTTCGGCAACAGCCCGAACCACGATTCCATTAGTTCTCTCATCGACAAAGACTTCCCCGGATTGCTTCGGAATAAGTTCAACCAATTTTTCCTTCAACTCATTAGCATCAGCATAATTTAAACTATATATTTTCGTGATCATATTCCGGTCGGAATCAAATATTATCTTCTCGATTTCGTCAATTTTTTCCAAAGTATCGGTAACAATAACCTGATTAGACACGGTATTGATTTCCACGCGTCCCCGGGCTGATTTAATCGAATTCAATACCTGCCGGAAATCAGCAGCTTTAATATTGCTAAGAAGAAATACTCGGCTAAAAAGTTTCTCGGTCTGCTCCTGCTGCAAGATATCCTGCATCGCAAAAACCTTAATAACCCCTCTGTCCTTTTTATAAACAAAATTATTTGCGTCTAAAATTGCTTCCAGTGCCTGCTCCACAGTAATATCCTGCAGTTTAGCGGTGATCCGGCCTTGCACATTTTTACTTGCCACTATGTTTACCTGCCCCTGCTCAGCAAGCAATCTTAACACATCAATCACACTCATGTTTTTTACATCAAGATTAATGTTTTGCCCCATACTTTCCTGTGCCTGGACCGCGACGCCGACAAATAAAAAGCAAACGCAACAGAGCAGAATCAACTTTAAGGTTTTCTTAATCATTTTCATAGCCTCAACTCCAATTCCTCTCCATCCCTCTCCAAGAGAACCCGATCAAGATAAACTTTTTTAACTGTAAAGTCACCAAGATTTTCTCCTCCTTGACAATAAAAAGACCTGTCTGTTTTGGAATTATTAATTATTGCCTGCGGACCTTGCGGACCGGACACAATGCCCATTAATTCCAATTCACTAAGCTGGCCTCCATTATTTGCGCCGGTAACCTTAGATTTTAAATTTTTAACTTGCGGCTGTCCAATAAATAAGTCTTTCCTTGATAGAATCTTTTCATAATAATCTAATGGTTTCTTAAAAATCTTTAATTCCGGGATTATACCTGTTTGTTCCGCCGAATATTTCAAATTAAGAATATTATCATTTTTTCCCATAAACTTCAGACTGATCACAGCCATTATTAACACCAATAATCCGCAAGTTAATAAAGTATTAATAATATCAAGATAACGTAATCTTTGAACCGGCATAACTACTGTTTTTTCACCCACAATAGATCCTCAATTATTTGGCCAGCATAGCGCTTAGCATTAATTGCACCTGTAATGATTCACCCTGACTGCCGGCATTAACCTGCATATATTTAATCGTAAATAGGTATAAAGAATCATCTAACTCGTATAAAAACTGCCCAAGATTTTTAAGCGCACCCTCGGTCTCCAGCTTAAAATCAAATTCTCCGTACAACCCTTCTTCCTTAAGCAGAAAAGGTTTTATATTAATAACATTTAATCCCGCAGAAGCTGCTTTGGTCTTGATATCCTGTAATATCTCAGTAGAGGCCGCTTTTTCAATTTTACCAGAAGATAATTTCTGCTCAAATTCGCTATATTCTTTTTCTACAATATCTTTACTATCCATTATAGAATTTATTTTAGAAAGAGCCTGCTCTACAGAAAATATCTCTTCATTAATACTATTATACTGCGTAAATAGATATTTATAAAAGAAAAAATAAATAGCAACACAACCGATAATTATCAAATAAAATACTGTAAGAAATAATTCTCTGCGCGTTAGACTCATGAGTATAGATATTCCATTCTTTCCTGCCCTATTGTTGTCTGCGCACCATGCCCGGGAAGAACAACAACCGCATCATCTAGAATCATTAACTTTGTTTTTATCGAGTCTATTAACTGCCGGTAAGACCCTCCCGGCAAATCTGTGCGCCCGATTCCCTGGGCAAATAATGTATCCCCGCTAAACACAACTCCCTCCCCCTTAAGTGATATGCCTCCAGCAGAATGCCCCGGAGTATCTAAAACTGTTAACTTTTGAATCCCGGCACTTATACTGTCCCCATCTTTTATTAGCTTAAAATTATCTAAAATTCTTTGATCCTTTACCGCGCAATAGCAACTTGTATCTTCTTTAAGAAAATCAAATTCATCAGCATGTATATAAATCGGCACATCAAATTCCTCCATTGCCCCGGTATGGTCATAATGTCCATGGGTTAAAATTACCGCTTTTACAATCGCTTGCATCTTGTTTAATACAGCCTTGATTTTTTCCGGCTCGGCTCCAGGGTCAATCAATAAAACTTCCTTAGTTTCACTGGATCCAAAAATATAACAATTTGTTTCTAACTGCCCCACAACTACAGTTTCCAATATCATTCCTTTGTCCATTCCGCAATTTTTTCATACTTATAATCAGTCTTTAAGACAGCTACAATATCTTTCAGCCGACGCTCAATTTTACTTTTTTTAATTTGCGTAAGATTACTTCTTTCCAAGGAAGAATAAATCTCTTTGATTTGTGTTTTCATTTCCCTAAGATCGTCTTTATGCTCATCAATATATAATTCGCTGAGTATTTGCAAATAATGATAGGCATTTTTTATCATTCCGCAAGCCCGATGGTAATCTTTATTTATTGAATCCGAAGCTTCCTTAAGAGAAGTCACAATAAGCAAATGGTATTGTTGGTATAAATCTTCTACAGATTGCTGCGGTTTGACTGTTACCTCATATTCGGAAACAGGTTCGGTGGGCCCTTTTTTTTTCTTATGAAAACCTTCTTCTTCATCACCAAGACGATATCCGCATAACAATAGCGGTATCCCTATAATTGCTAATATTTTTATAATTTTTTTCATCATCCCTGATCAAGTCTTGCCGCTAAAGATTCAAACTCTTTTGCCTTTATGAATTTACTCTTAAATTCTAGATATATTATAACTAATTTACTCTATTTCGACAAGCTTTTTTTTTGCATCATAAAACTATCGCAAATGCCTTAAAAAACTTCGTAACACATTTTAGTACCTAATTTTAAAGCCCTGATTACCCTCGGGATTTTCCCAAGCTATATCCTTTTGCCCAATATAACGATTTAGAGCTGTTTCCAAAGCATTTATGAAATTTTTTAATTTAGTTTCCTCAGCTTCCGCCAACAATTCCACTCGACCATCTGGTAAATTCCGAACCCAACCGCCAATTCCAGCAGCTTCGGCAATACGCTCGGCAGTATACCTGAACCCAACACCTTGAACACGACCGGAATAAAATATATGCGCGCATTTTCTTTTCATAACTCTCCCGAGCATAAATCTCAATCGCTGATTAAATAATCTCTTTCCCCAAGCCAGCGAATGATTATCTGAGCACATTCCTGTTTTGTCATTTTCTCGGTATTAATGTGAATTTCAGGCTGCTGCGGAGATTCGTATGGCGCAGAAATTCCGGTGAACTCTTTTATCTCGCCCCGTCTGGCTTTTTTATATAAGCCCTTAGGATCTCTTCTTTCGCATTCCGCTAAAGATGCCTCAACAAATATTTCCACAAAATCTCCTTCGGCAAGTATAGCCCTTACCCTCTCCCTATCTTTGAGATAGGGAGAAATAAACGCGGTAATCACCAAAACACCGGCATCGGAGAACAACTTCGCAACTTCTCCAATCCGGCGAATATTTTCTTCTCTATCTTCCGGTGAAAAACCAAGATCACTATTAAGTCCATGCCGAATATTATCTCCGTCTAAAACATAAGTTGCATAACCCATCTCAAACAAAAACGCCTGTAATTCGACCGCAATTGTTGATTTGCCGGAAGCCGGAAGCCCGGTAAGCCAGATAACCGCTCCTTTGTGCTTATTGCGTAATTCCCGGTCCTGCTTGGAAATACCGGTTTCGTGCCAGGTTATATTTTTGCTTTTCGGTGTTGTTCCTTCTTTTTGAGCACGATAAAATTTTGCAAGTATTTGAGAAACACACTTACGCATAATCCGCTCATCAATATCTTCTCCATCGACAAGTTTTTTTCTAAGATCTTTACCGGAAATTGAAACTTGATGATACCCTTGGTTTTTAAATTCTTCGATCAACCCGACTTTGCCCAACTCCTCAAAATATGCCGCAAAACCAACTTTAACCGGACTAATTTTTAAATCCCCTTTTAAATTACTGAATTTTTCCTGTGCGTCAAAATCTCCCCATAGCGGATCCCCATCATCAAAATGAGCATCCGCATGCTTTCTTCCGATGATAATATCAGTAAAACCGCAATTTTGCCGATAAATTGCATGCATGATCGCTTCTTTAGGCCCGGCATAAAACATCTTCATATCCAGACCGATAAGTAAACATTGGTCATTGAAATCATAATCTTTTGTACTCCAAAATTCAGTATCTTTATCCCCCTGCCCAATAATTTTATTTTTTATTAAAGCTTCATATGTTTTCATTCTTATATCCGCCGGCACATCGTCTGACTTAGTTGCTCCCACCAACGGGTTTAAAACTACTCCGCAAAAAGAACCTTCTTTTACAAGTTTTTCCATCCCGAATATCATTGCATATTCATGCGCCCGATGTAACGGATTACGCGTTTGAAAAGCAACAATCTTCTGCCAGTTTTTCTCTTTAAATAATATTCTTATTTGCTTGGGAGCAAGCATATATTTAGTATATGGTGTTCGATTAAGTTCCGGCAGCGCCCAAATAATTCCGCCTAACAAATAATCTTTGGGGTCATCATTGACAATTCGCGGACCGGGATGATCAAGTCTATCTGTACCGTAAACCGCTTTATTATAATATTGTTTATCAAACCGGTATACATCAGAAACTTCCAAAGACCCGACAATCAGGCCAAATTCATTTTTAATCGCGACAAGATCACCAATTTTAAAATTTTCCTCTTCTTTGGCGGAAAAAGCTATCGGAATTGTCCAGGCATAAGCTTTTCCGTCCCGTTCGATATTCTCATGATCAAGGACTCTGTAAAACTCATCCTTATTCATCGGTCCGGTAAGCGGTGACAATGTTCCATCAGCAATTCGGTAAAAAACCGAAAGATCAGCATTGCTAATAGTATATTGTTTATATCCTAAAGCTTTTTCAACAAACGCAGCTCTTTCTGCTTCTGGAACTATTCTATTTACTAATTCAGTCCCGCCATGCGGGATAATTATTTCACTTTTGCTCACTGTTTTCCTTCTCCCTTTCTATTTCATTATAATAATTTTAGTAATCATTTTAGCATACCACAGTTCTCCAATAAAGCAACGACCTGACTAATCACAGCTTCACCATTATTACTATTTACCCTCGTCGCCCGCAAAGCAACGTCTTTTTCATAAATCATTTTCTTAATCTTATAATATTCAGCAGAATGCTCCGGCTTTCGGCTATAGGCAACATTTTCATCGACATCTACATATAAAGGAACTTCCGGATCCGGAACAAGCGCAAACAAAATCTTTTTTATTATATTGGATTTCCAGCCCCAGTATTCCAAACTCACTAATATATCCCAAAAATAGCGGTCAGCAATAAGAACCGCATAGCCCTTTCGTTTAACTACCCACCTCTTTATCCTAAATCTTAGCAAATCAATAAAAATTGTAATTATTCGAAAGAATATTTCAAACTTACCTATTGATCTGTTATCCCTTTTTTGTTTTGTCTTATTTACCTGCCCGGAAGCGGCCTGGCCTAGCCATCCTCCTATGCAATTAGCTAAACTCCATGAGATAAAATGAAAACAATAACACGCAACATTACGAGACTGCAAACTCTCATAAATTCTTTGAGCAAGCATAGATTTCCCTGCCCCGTCAAGACCCGAAATAGTAATTACCAAAGTTTTATTCATTTTTCAATAAATTGTTTTTAAATTCAGCCTTGCTCCTATAGTATTTCCAAAAAATGCCAACAATGTAGTACACATAAAGTTGCCATAATAAATCTTTTATTTTTCTTTCCCTGACCAGCTTAAACATTTTTTCATGATAAACATTAGTCAATAACTGTTTATATTTAAAAAAACAGGGAAAAACATTAATGTCCACAAAATCAGCCTGTCCTAAAACCGCCTCATTAATCTCCTGTTTAATTCCCAAATACTCAAAGATCAGCTTTAATCCGGATAGATAAATTTTTACTCCCTGCCCCCATTCATAGCGTCTGGCCATTGCCATAATATAATCCCAATCTAAATTGCCATTCAACCCGTAAAAAGCGATAACCTCACTTAGCTTAATATGATAATTCTCAAAAATAGCATGCGCGGCATTAATCAGAACCTCATCTTCCGAAGAGGGGATTTTAACATCCCGGCCATTAATAGAAATCGTCCTGCTTCTTTTTAATACTTCATCTTTGTTAATCGTCACGATTCCATTCCATGACAAGTTTTCATGCAGGTGACAGACTACGCGCAAATTACCATCTTGCATAACACATTTATCCGGCTCACGTAAATTACTTAAATTATATTTCAACCGAAAGCCAGCATCTTTTAAAACTTTCTTGCTCTTATGATAATCTAAGACCAGAATATCTATATCACTATCAACAAAAGGAAATTGCAAAAATGATTTAATCGTGATAAATTCAATTCCCTTATCCTTAAAAATTTTATCGATTTTTTTATACAAACCAAGTCTCTCGTTAAATAGTTCTCGATATTTTAATAGTTTTTCATTATCCCCCTCGCTCACCTGCAAGTAAAAAAACAGGACATCATTATCTTCTAATAACTTATTCTGTTTATCCGCCAGCCTCAAGACCGGAGAGAAAACGTCTTTTAAAACTCCGCTGATTTTATTGACTTCTTTTTGACTCATAGTATATTCTCATACAATGCTTCATATTGTTTTGCGATATCCGTAATATTAAATTTACTTTCTGCCACACGCCTCCCCTGAGCTCCGATTTGCGTACACTTCTGCTGATCTTTTAGAAGATCAGCCACAACCTCTGCCCATTGCTTAGTATCTTCATAGGATATTTGATATCCAATATTACTCTCAAATAATTCTTTTAAAACCATATTTTCTGAAATTATTATGGGGCAGCCGCAGGCCATAGACTCTAACACACTTAAAGGTAAATCAAACTTCCCGGCCATTGTTTTAGCCGGCAGGACATTAACCGTAGCCAGATTATACAATTGCGCCGTATCTTCGATGTCTCTGATAATAAGAACATTTTCCTTTAATCCCAATTGTTCTATTTGCTTTTTTATTCTATATTCGATTTTAAATTCTGATTTAAACTTAATCCTTACGGCTAAAACAAATCTCACCTCCGGAATCTTTTTAGCCACAAGCGGCATCCATCTTAATAAATTATCAAAAGACTGCAATCTTTTGTATTCGCCGGCATATAAAACTACCGGAGCATTCAAAGCTATCCCCAGAGAGTCCCTTAAGGTATTATGCCCGTCCGCAGGAGAAAACCTTTTCAGATCAACCCCCGGATAAATTCTATGGACATTCGCACAACCATACTTTTTAAGCAAATCTGCCGTATAATCAGAAACCGCCACTACGGCGTCGGCCCTGAGCAGAGTTTTATAATCGGAATGCTTTTCAAAATTAACTGTCGGAACCGTTTGGATAAGCCTGGCCTTATGCTTAGATACCGCAATTCTAAGCATATTAGAGGTTATTCCGGCCGGCGTAAAAAAAGAATGTATCAAATCGATTTTCTTGCCGGTTGACAATATCCACGACATTATCCTAACTTTTTGAAAAAAATCAACATTATGCTTTGAATAGACTATAATTCTTTCTAACGTCGTATTTGGATCATTACTACTTCCATTTTTAGTCGTTAGTAAAAAAATCTGATAATTTTTTAACTGGGTTGCCAAAAGATAAGCTAAATTCTTATTAGCCTCATCCCAAGGCGCCTCTATAGGCAATTTTGTAATGTATAAAACGTTTTTCATATTAGATAATTTTAGTTTCGTCCTTTATTTATTATCTCATAATAAAACACCTCTCTCTGAGTGTCAAGGATAATAGCCATAATAAGATACGCATATTAGCTATATTGGCAAAAACAATACCTCTAACAATATCCCGAATTCTTCTTAAATATTGCAATCAACAGCTTGATGCATTATAATTATTACCGTATCGTTCCTTTAGAAACCGTTAAAATTATTAAGGAGCAAAATATTGTCCGAAAGAATCCTGTTAATCACTCGAAATTTCCCTCCGTTAGTCGGCGGAATGGAACGATTAGTCTGGCATGCTTATAAAGAACTAAACACTCAGTACTGTTGCAGTGTTATCGGCCCTTCCGGCTGTCCGCAAAAAATCGCCGCTAAAGACATTGCTCTTGGCTGTCCCAGCCACCCCGCATCATTGTTTCTTTCCACAGCCATGATAAAAGCCCTGTATCATAGTTCTACACATAAACCAAGTCTCTGTATTGGCGGAAGCGGCCTGGTTGCTCCGATTACCACAACAATCGGCAGCATCCGCAAGATTCCAACGTTAACATTCGTGCACGGCCTGGATCTGATTGTTAATAACAACATTTACCAGAAGTTTTTCATCCCCGCTATCCGAAATTCAGATATTATAATTGCAAACAGTAACAACACAGCACAATTGGCAGAAGCCTCCGGAATTGCCAAAGGTAAAATTAGAATCATCCACCCCGGGGTTACTCTCCCGGAGAAAAAAATTCCGTCTGATAATTTTTACAAACAGTACCCTGGCCTAAAAAACAAAAAAATTCTTTTATTTGTGGGACGGCTTGTTCGCCGCAAAGGAATTGTTGAATTCTTAAGAAAGTCTTTTCCTAAGGTAAGAGAAGCCTGCCCCGAAACTGTTTGCGTTATTCTGGGAGCTGAGCCTAAAAAAGCGCTAAAAAAAGATGCTTTTATTTTAAAAGAAATCAGAGAAGCCATCCAAAGCAATAATCTTACGGAAAGTGTAATGATTTTCGGAAATGTAAATGAAGAAACTTTATCAAATTTTTATCAGGAATCCAGCTTATTCATCTTTCCCGGGATAGACATCCCCGGTGACGTTGAAGGTTTTGGCATGGTTTTGGTAGAAGCTGCCGCACACGGATTAGCTTCTGCAGCATTTTCTGTAGGAGGAATAGCTGATGCAGTTTCCGATAATGAATCTGGCTTTCTTATTCCTAAAGGTAATTACAATAAACTTTCCGAGACGATAATCAGCTATCTTCGCAAGGACAATCGCAATTTCATGTCCGATAGTTGTCTTAGCCACGCAAAAAAATTCACTTGGGATAAATTTGGAAAACAGCTGCGCGAAATTTGCGCGCAAACTTTAAAAGCAAAAATAAAATAAAAGGACGCCACCGCATGAATGATACCCAGAATAAAAACAACTTGGATAAAATTAAGTTGTTCTACGACTCTGTCTACTATAAAAATAAAGCAAAGCCTAAGCACTGGTTCTTTTCGCACTACCACAACCTGGCCCGGGAAATTAAAATTTCTGAAAAACAGCATGTTTTAGACATTGCCTGCGGCACGGGTGAGTGGCTATTCATTTGCTCTAAGAACGGAGCGATCCCTTATGGCGTAGATTTATCGTCCAAAGCTATTTCAACTTGTAAAACATTAATGCCTAAAGGTATTTTTCATTCAACCCCAGCTGAAGAACTCCCTTTTACCGACAAGAAATTTGACTGTATAAGCTGCCTGGGCGCTCTGGAACACTTTGTTGATGCTCAAAAAGCTTTGGCCGAGATGCTCCGAGTTGCTAAAGACAACGCAATTTTCCTGTTTTTAGTACCTAATGCCGACTTCTTAACTTATCGTCTGAAACTTTACAAAGGAACAAACCAAGCCGGAATCAAAGAAGATATACGAACTTTAGCAGAATGGGAAAAATTATTTGAAAAATCCGGACTTAAAGTTACAAAAAAATGGAGAGATTTACATGTTTTATCATGGTCATGGATTTCTCTAGGCAAATGGTATCTTATTCCGTTACGCGCAGTACAAGCTATTGCTCTTACCCTTTGGCCTTTAAAATGGCAGTATCAAGTGTATCATTTATGTCAGAAGCGTCCTCTGTAAACTGTAAACTACAAACTAAAACAGCAAGCTCTCTAACCAGAGCTCTTTAAAACGCGATCTTTCCACTCTTTATCATTACCATAACCATATTGACTCATCAGATCTGTACATCTAGAGGATATATAATTTATATACTTATCTTCCCACTCACGCCAGGAGCTAATACATTTTTCCGATCTGTTTTGCGAAGCCTTTCCTACCGCTGCCTGTACGAGAGCTTCCTGATCATAGTTTTTATAATCAGCAAGCTGTAACAACTTCTGCATAAAGAGCGCCGGAGCACTTACAAAATCCTCAAATTTCAATAAATGATAATTTTTTGCTTTAGAAGCCAGAGAACCATAACACTCGTTTGATCTTACCCAATTCATAAGTACAATTTCAAAAATCTTATCGAGCTGTGTTTGCCCTAATGTGAATTTTTCAGGGTGCACCCCCAGATAAGGAAAATACAGCTTTAAATATTTCATAATCGGCTTATTTGCCGTCCAGTTAACTCCGCTGCGCACATGCTCGCGGGGATCTCTCACGATATGGATATACGTAGCTTCCGGGAAACAATCAAACACAATATCAATAAAAGACCTTATCATATTATTTACTTCAATATGGATTAAATCATTATTCCTATATTTATAAAGCGGAAAACAGATCAGCCCTTTTGCTATTTTTTGAAAAAGGGAATTAGCTACTCCGCTAGCATGCATTGCTTCAATAATACGTAATAATCTTCCGTATCTTTCATGACAGGAAGTTACCCCGGATACTTCTGAGAGCGCACTTTCCATAAAAACAGTCCCGGTACGTCCACTAGCAAGAATAAACGTCAACATAGTATTCCACCTTTTATAATTACTATTTTAAATTACTATTTTTTGAGTACCAAATACTGAGGACTATTCCTAGGGGGAAAATCCACATCATCGTTAAGCCTCGATCCAAAGACCCCACGGTAGCCGTTTCGATCAAACTTCCTCCTGTGACACTAGCTGTATAAGCCATAATTGCTTCTCTAATTCCTAAAGCAGCCGGCGTCAAGGCAATTACCCCGGAAAAGATGCCCGCAGTCACAATAATAACCGCCAGGGAAAAAGGAATCGGTTCAAAGATCATTCCCTGCATTAAAAAAATTCTGTAACACATCAATAGGACTGATGCTAGCCCCAGAATACTACATTTAATCAATATTTTTTTTGATTTAAAAATGTTAACATATTCTACCAGATTTATATCCGGATCGTTCATTTTGAATTTTGAAATAATTCGTTCCGGTAAAAGAAAAATAACTATCACTGCCAACAAAACACATACAAAAAAAGCAAAAATAATCAGATTAAACGATCCATAATACTGATATTGATAAAAAGCACCCAAAAGAGCAATAAATGAGGCACACCCCAACTGTAGCAAAACCTGGTAAATCAATACAAGCAAAAAACAAGAATACTTAAGGTTATAGTTTTTTTTCAAATAGATCCCCTTCACCACCGGGCCGCCTTTTATAAACAAATAATTGGAATATGTATTCAAAATTCTCAATCCAAACCACTCCTTAACAGACAATTTAATATTAAAATACTCCAGCAAAATTTTTAAAACATACCCCTGCAACGCAAACCCGACTAAGATTAATGCAGATAAATTGACGAATTCAAGAAATTCTAGTTGCCATATTTTTTTAAATGCGTCCGGATGCTGCCTGATAAAATTAACGGAAAAAATCCCGACAACAGTTAAGAGTATAATCTTAAGAAATATTTTTGTTTTTTGAGTCATGATTGGATTCCTGACGTAAACAGCACTTAAAAATAACAGATATTATTAGACATTGCTAGGCTAAAATTCAAAATAAGAGTCTTGAACAAACAAAAAATAATCATTCCGCAAAAAAGCACCCTCACCGGGATTACATACTTTCCAGGTAAACAGCTAATTTTATCCGAAAGATAAAATAGAGTTTGCACAGCAATGACCACCAGAGGGACAACAGCAGAAAGAATATATCTACTCTGGAAGCCTCTCCATAAAGTAAAAAACATTAACACAATACCCGAATAAAGGAAAAGGAATAAGCGTTCCTTGAAATATCTTTTTGAAAAAAGCAGTGGAATTAGCCCCAGAAAAGAAAACAAGTAAACCGGAGACAACTCAAGCAGCCTGCCTAAATAAAAAGACTTAGGCTCATTTCTAAACATTCCCATCTCCCATCCTGATCGGGGAAGATAATTAGGATCAAAACAATGAAGCAAAGCCCCTCTAACTACAAAGAACAAAAAAACAATCGAAATTATTCGAGTTATTAAACAAATTTTTTCAGACTTTTGGCAAGCTTCCTTTATTCCAAAATATCCCAGGGGCAAGACGATCGCTAACCAAAAATATCGCACAATAAGCGCTCCCACCATTTTGGTATAGTGTAGCGTGCTTAAGAAATCACTTCCCAGAATTATAAAATTCCAGCAAACCCAGGGTATAAGCATAATAAACGGCAAACAGAGGCTAAAAATAAAAGCTTTTTTACTAAACAGCCAGCGCTCTACCAATATTGCATATAAAAAAAGTACCCCCACGAGAAGAACTCCCGGGTACTTGGTAAGTGTTGCTATCCCGGCAATAAAACCGCCGGCAATTATCCAGACAGGATGATACCTCTTAATTCCCCGATAAAAACAGTACAAAGAAAATCCCATAAAAAAAGCTAATGTCGTTTCCATCCATATCTTTTGAGAAGTGATCCAGCTAATCGGCTCTATAGCCATAAAAAGCGCCGCGTAAACTCCTACTTTTTCATCAAATAACACCTTGCCAAACAAAAACGCAAGGACAATTAACATCAGACCAAAAAAAATCGATACAAAAGCCGCGGAATAAAGATGTACGCCAAAAAAAGTATAGCTTAACGCGATTAGTAAAGAAAATACCGGGGGATGAACAAACAAATGACGGTTATAATGAGCGGGCAGATTTCTCCCGTGACTTGTTTGGCTTTCATAAAGTTTTATAGTATTGTAATCAAAAATATTTTCTTGTAACTGTTTACCTAGTGTACTATATACAGCTTCATCAAAAGTAAAGTTATGTGGAGTAGTAAAACCATTAAACCTTATAAAAAAAGTCGCTATAATTACAATTGCCAGAAGTAGTTTTGATAAATTTTTCATATCCTAAAAAATTCATTACTCATTTTTATTCAAGTTTTTCCTTAAAAGATACATGATTTTTTCCTGATTCCGCCGCATCCGCGCGATCATATCTAGAATAAAACCAATAAGCAAAAATAAGAAGGCCATGACCATAAAAAATCCAGAGACAAAACCCGCCCACTTATGAGGGCCAAAACGGCCTGTCTGCAGATAATGAATAAGCAAAAATAATCCCAAAATAGAACCACATATAAAATTTGCGCTGGCTATTCCCCCAAATAATACTAAGGGGCGGTAATCTCTCAATGTTTTTAATATGATTTGGAAAGTTCGATGGGCATAGTTAAACAAATTGGATGCAACCCTGGATTTCCCAACCTTCCGAACCCCTTCAATTTTTATCGGGACTTCCGCAATCGGAATATTTTTAAAAGAAAGATCCAGAAAAGTTTCCTGGGTATAAGTAAAATCCCCGAATAAATTCAAATTCAGCAATGCCTTTTTTGAATAGGCCCTAAACCCGCAGGAAACATCATAGAATTTCATCCCGCTTAGTTTACTAATAAACAATGACATCACTTTATTTCCAATAAATTTTATCCCCGGCATTTTCGGAAAACAATCCGGGTCTTTAAACCGAGAGCCCGATACAAAGTCAGCTTGGCCACTCAATAATGGAGCGATCAGTTTTTCGATATCCAAAGGATTAAATTGTCCGTCAGCATCCATCGTCACCAGGATATCAATATCCATTTCTAATACTTTTTCTACTCCGGTATGAAAAGCCGCCCCCACACCTCTATTGTGCGGATGCCTAATTACAGAAACATTCTTTCTCTCGGCAATAGAACATGTTTTATCCGTTGAACCGTCATCAACGACAAGCACCTCATCTACATACTCCGGCAGATTATCAAGTACGGCCCCGATAAGCTTTTCCTCATTATAAGCAGGGATTAATACCCCAATTTTTTTGTTTTTAAACATACTCTTCCCTTTGTTTTGCATATTATTATAGCATATCCGCGATACAAACAAAACACCTAAGTAACTATAGACCAGGTATAGTGAATTGTAACTCATAGTGCGACATTGTCAAGATTTTGATCACTGTTATTTTGAAAATGCTCTTTTACCATTTGCTTCGCTGTCTTATAACCATGAATTTTTCTCGGATAATTATTTATCCATTTTTCGATTTTTTT
>JBDRPX010000037.1:0-118753 GCA_043826565.1 Candidatus Omnitrophota bacterium | reverse complement strand
GGGACAGGGCTTGCCCCTGTCCGTTTATTAATAATTATAATGCCATGAATATGATTAGGCATTATCATAAATTGATCCAATTCAACGTTATTATATTGGTTTGGCATATCAATCCATTGTTTTTCGATAATATTTCCTAATTTTGACAATTTCATATTGTTTTTATAATGGACATTGTATCGGACAGGGGCAAGCCCTGTCCCTACAGGATTTTTACTATATTCGCCAAATATAATTTCTCTATTTTTCGAACAAATGGTTACAAAATAATATCCATTCGTTGAATAATTATAATTTTTAAATCTATTTAATTTTCTGGTTTTTAATTTTTGCATTTTATTGCTTTTTATAACATTTGAGCTCAGGCAGAGGAAACGCGCAGCGTTTACGATTGCCTGTAGCAAATTGTTCTATTTTTGAATTTCTCCAAAACTTAATATCTAAATGAATTTTTGCAATATTTTCAGATTTTGCATAGTTAGCTGCGAATATCTGAAACTGTTTATTTTCTTCTTTTGTTAATGTTTTTATGCTTCTCCACTTTGGAAGATTTTTATTTAGCTTGCGTAACCCTTTTGCGGTATAGCTGTCTAATGGTAATTCTAGGTAATGTTCAATTTTCAATAATGAGTAATAATCACATAGATATTTGTTGTATAGTAAGTTTCTAATGAAAAGATTTAATGCCTTTCTTGCGGCACCCCAGTTTTGCGCATTTTTTGGAAATTTTTTGCGTAATTTTTCTGTATGATTATTTAATTCCGTTAGAAATTCTGATTCTTTAGGCTTAACAAAAATAGAAGGATCTAATTGCTTAAAGTATTGTCTTGCGGTATTAATTAATCCCGGAGCACCTTGATTTCTTAAAGCAGATGCGCCTACCGCAAGCTCACAGACTTGGTTTTTTATTAATTTAATTAAATCTTTTTTATTCATTTTTTAATAACATTTGAGCTCAGGCAGAGGAGCTCGACGCCATTTGGCGGCGGGTTCCGATTGCCCTGGAGCGAGTTGTTAGGTGTTCAATCTATCTTCTATCCCTAAATTCTTGAATGCTTGACGCCTATAGTCGTTCCAGCCCTTTGGATATAATGTAAGGACAGGAACAGTCTTTACCCCATCCCATCTATCCTGAATAGCACCAAAAATATCTTTTACGATTAGCATGATAGCTTCATTTGCTTTTTTTTGAGAAATTTTTATGCTATCATGTTTGGTTAGTTTGTGAGCTAATTCGTTTCTTATCTTTCGTGCTTTTTCAAGCAAACGATATAATTCCAAATCCTGCGTCAATGCTAAATACTGTAAATTTATGCTATACGCACTTTTTTCTTCATTAAGAAGGTTGTCTAATTTCCCTAATCCTAGCTGTTCGAGAACTATTTTCCTTAATCTTGGTAACATTATATCTTGAACAACTTGATAAGAGATAATAAAAGATTCGATGACATATCCGTCCTCTTTTGATCGGGCAACATATTCAAGAAGCTCTCTGAACTTTTTTAGTTCTTTATCCTTGGCAAGCTTTTGATTAAGATCTTTGTTTTTGGGTAATGGGATTCTTAACTTTTTATTTTTCATAATTTATTTATTTTACTTCACCTAACACTTGAGCTCAGGCAGAGGAGACCGACCCGGCTTTTTCGGGGCGGGTTCCGATTGCCTGTAGCGATTTGTTATGCGTTTTTATTTTAAAATTTAAAATATTAATCTCAAGTCTTATGATAATCAGGATTCATTATTTTAAACCATGGGCAATTCCAACAATACTTGAATTCATGCGTTGCTTTTGGGCAGGTAGTTTCTTTTATTGTGAAACTACCTGCAATATTCCAACATTCATGCCCAGAATTTGTTGTGTATGCTGGGCATCTTTTTCTTATGTCCATAGCGCAGTTCCAATATTCCCAGCAATTCTTTGGAGTTTTATTACTATTTATTATTTTGTTTTCTGACATATTTTTTAGTTTATTATTTTTCTCATAACATTTGAGCTCAGGCAGAGGAATTCGACGCCATTTGGCGGCGGGTTCCGATTGCCTGAAGCGATTTGTTATGAGTTTTATTTTTGTTTTATACTATCTATTTTTTTCAAAAAACTAAGAAGATCTTCTTCTGTTTTAACATCAGGATATGCCTCTCGGCTAATATTCAAAGCTTTAGATATATATTCTTTATATTTTATATCATCTTTTTTATCTTTAAATAATATAGCAAGTCTTGTATAGGTTAAAACAATATCTGCTTGAATAATTTTCTTATCTTTTATATATAGTTTTTCGTGTTCTTCTAGAATTTTCGCAAAATTTTCAAGACTCCAAATTGCTACTTTAGGGTCTTCATTTTTGTATGCTTGAAATGCTCTCTCACTCCAATCTGCTCGGAAGTGTAGACCTGAAACAGACATAATATTCCCAATAGTTTTACCAGAATATATAGATACCCCCAAAGCTCCAATAATTAGACCAACTAAAAAACTGGTCAAAACAATAAAAAGTATTTTTTTATTCATTTTATCTTCTCTCATAACATTTGAGCTCAGGCAGAGGAGGCCGACGCCATTTGGCGGCGGGTTCCGATTGCCTGTAGCGAATCGTTATATGTAATTCTAATCTTTTTTTGTTTTTCCCATTATCAGACATCCGGAAAGAACACATATGAATATAATTAAAAATGGTTCCATTTTAGACTGCCAATAGTATAACTTGTTTGCATTATGAAAAATAGAATGTATTCCTATTACAGGTTTTGAATTTTCTGCGATTATTGACATTGCCTCCTTGTAAGGCATTTCTTCTATTTCTTTTAATTTTTCTTTATCAAAATCAGTAGAGATTCCTCTGAGTACGCGAATGTCTACGACCAATGCTACTGCTATAGAAATTAGCATTGCTATCAATATGCTTTTAATTATTATTTTCTTCATTTATTTTCTCCATATAACATTTGAGCTCAGGCAGAGAGAACCGACGCCATCTTGTCCCGCGGCTTTGTGGCGGGATTGGCGGCGGGTAGCGATTGCCTGTAGCGAATCGTTATGAGTTTTATTTAAACTTTAATGATGCCATACTGCATTCTGATTTAATATTTAGCGATTCATCTATAGTAATCTGTACAATATATCCACCAGTACTTTCTATGTAGGCAAGGTCATCTTTTTGATAATTTTCAGATTTTGCAGTAAAACTAATTTTTAGTCCAGATTCACCCCTAGGCTGAACTTCCGTGCTTAAAGAACCTTGCGGGTCAAGATTACCTATTTTCTTAGTAAATCCAGCTCCAAGGAGTGTAACATCTTTTAATTCTAGCTTTGAATTGTTAATTACAGTGATTTTAGGAGGACGGGAGTACTTGGAATAAACCTGGCATCCTTTTAAAATAAAAAAAGTAGAGGCTATTACAATTATCGCAACAAGTAGTCTTTTTGTTTTTTTCATAAATTTTTTATTATTTTCTCATAACGCAAAAGCTCAGTGGTGGCGCTTAGCGTCATCCACTGAAGCGATTTGTTATGTGTCATTATTGTTCACTATCTTTCTTTTTGCAGACTCTACTTCATTCGTTGGATATTCTTCAGAAGAAATCACTTTTAAATAATCAGGGATATTATCAGGGAAAAGTATAATATTTTCTCCCTTTGGATCCTCTGCACTTTTGCACCGTAATGCCTGTGCTTTTATAGGAGGACCATAAAAGCTATGCCAAAAATTCGCATCCTTATTAGGAGTTGGATCTGCATTTTCAGATAAACAGATTGAGATAGTATCAATACAAGTTACATCCTTTAAAACTTTAATTTTGTGCGCAATGGCTGATTTAAGAGTGCCCGTTCTTTTGTGAGCTTCCATAAGTGCCGTTGTAAGTAAGACGGCAACACAAGTGCTTCCAGTGCTACACTGAACGCCATTCCCAGACAAAAATTCATTTTGATATGTCGCGATAGAAGCATTGTTAGGATTTTTTGCATATCGATGCGCTTGTCCAGTTGGAATTTTGGGGTCGTAATTCCCTATTATCACCCTGGAAAGAACTGTATCGGCTTTTAAAATAAAGGTATGTTTGCTTATGTCTACTTTGGTAAGATCAATATCTTCAACTGTTTTTTTATTTTTTTCTTTCATTTTTATTTCTCACATAACATTGACATCACCTGCCGGTGCATGCGCCGATTTCGGCGCGGGTAACGGTCAGGTGGATGAACTTGTTAGATTTTTATTTAAAAAACTTACCACAGAATCTGCATTTAATAGCAGCTTTTTTTACGCTTTCCCCACAATAGGGACATGCCTTTGTTCCTTCACTATCATTTCCTGCGATTATCTTATTTTTTATTTCAAAATTTTTACTGATTTCATTTTTATTTAATCCTATAAATTGGAGGGAGCAACCTTCTGCAAAAATTTCCCCTTTTTCATCCACTTTATATGTCCAAAGTCGACAGTTAGACTTCAAACAAGTAGAATGTGTCCATGTGTAGCTTTCAGATCCTACTCCGCCAAAACTCCCACCGCCACCAATGGAAGCCATAGTAAATGGACACATATCAAATAATTGGTATTCGGCCATTTTATCCCTCCATTTTTATTTTTTTCAATCTAACAGTAAATATACGCCTAGTCGTTTTTCCTTAAAAATACTGCTGATTTTTGTTATTTCTAAAATAGTTTATACGTTTTTATCAAGTAAAGTGTCGCTTTTTATGCGTAATAACATGATATACGACAAATCCCTTTACCTCAGGAACTTGACAAAACATTAACTTCCCTGCCTAATTCAAACCTTTTATAACCCCATCACAAAGCAAAAAGAGCAATTCCCATTTCCCAGGAATTGCCCTACAATACTATTAAATTCTTTATTCCGCACCTGCTTTAACTACTCCATTGTAGTATTAAGTTAATTATTATATAAATCATACTCCTCTGCCTTAAATCCGTCAATAAAAAAAGGACAGTAGACTACCCTACTTAAACCAAGTCCTCGTCCTTAAACAAACCCTTACCAGCATCAGCATCACCGGTACCTCAATTAAAACCCCGACCACTGTCGCTAAAGCCGCTCCGGAAGAAAGGCCGAAAAGCATTGTAGCGGTGGCGATCGCCACTTCAAAATGATTACTGGCTCCGATCATCGCCGAAGGAGCCGCGTCCTCATACTTTAGTTTTAACTTCTTGGCCATCCAGTAAGTGACCGCGAAAATAAAACAAGTCTGAATAAACAGCGGGATGGCGATCCATAATATCGTTAGCGGCTGAGCGAGAATAATACTGCCTTTAAAGGAAAATAAAAGCACCAATGTAAAAAGTAAAGCGATGATCGATACCGGCGATAAGATATGCAGAAACTTTTTATTAAACCACTCTATGCCTTTATGCCCGATGATCCATTTCCGGGAAAAAAATCCGGCGATCAGCGGTAAAGCCACATAAATAGCTATCGACAACAGTAATGCCTGCCAGGGAACCGGCATCCTGCCTACTCCCAGCAGAAATCCGCCCAAAACACCATAAAGCAAAAGCATGGTCAAAGAATTAATCGCGACCATCACCAGAGTATGCCCGTCATTGCCCTTGGAAAGTGACCCCCAAACCAGAACCATTGCCGTGCAGGGAGCGATCCCCAGCAGAATACAACCGGCAAAATAACTGCGCCATAAAGGGACCTGAAGCATCCGGAACCCTTCATGCATGACAACCGTTCCAGAGCCATGAACCGAACCAAGAACCCAATCCGCTCCGGGAGGCATTTTTACAAAATCTACGGCTTGGCTGCCGATGAAGCCTTTAAATAAAACTCCGAGAAATAAAAAAGCGATCGCGTACATCGTAAACGGCTTTATCGCCCAATTGACAAATAAGGTCAACCCCACGGGTTTCGGCGACTTTCCGGCTTTGATCACTTCTGAAAAATCGATCTTTACCATGATCGGATACATCATAAAAAACAGGCAAACAGCGATCGGAATGGAGACCACCGGCGCTCCGCTTGCATAAATCGCCAGACTGTCCAGATATCCGGCCATTCCCGGAGCAATTTTACCAAGCAATATTCCTAATCCAATGCAGGCAAAAACCCAAAGCGTGAGATATTTTTCAAAAACCCCTAAGCCTCTTTCTTTTATCGAATTTGTTTGACTCATTAATTAAATCTCCTCTATTTAATTGAATATATCAAATAGATCCCGGCAATAATAACAAGTATTCCGCATGCTTTCTTTAACATCAGCGCGCCTTTTGAATCTTTATTCCATTTAAGATAGCGTTCGACAATTTCCGTAGATGTTCCGGCAACGACGATCACCGCGCAATGCCCCAGGCCATACGCAGCCAGCAGAATTATTCCATAAATTAATTTTGTCGAAGACAAAGAAAAAGCGATCGCCAGCATCGGAGCCATATACGCGAAACTACAGGGGCCCAGCGCAATACCAAAAATAAGGCCGAGAAGAAATGCCGCCAATAACCCTTTTCTTTTCATTCCCGGCTGGCCCGCGGCTTTCAAAAACGGCAAAGGTAAAATTCCTAAAAGATGCAAACCGACAATAAAAAATATAACCGCGACAAAATAATTACCCCAGATGCCGATATCTCCGAGCATCCGTCCCATCATTGCGGTAATAATCCCGATGATGGTGATCGTTAAAAGAATACCCGCCGCAAACAATAGGGATAACCAGAACGCCCGCCTGGGGGAGATCTTTCCCTGATCATCAATAAAGCCCACTATAAGCGGAATGCTCGCCAGATGACACGGACTAAGCAATATACTTAATATCCCCCACACAAAAGAAGCACCCAGGGCAATGGCCGGAGTTGACTGCAGGGCATTTGTTAAAGATTCAAAAAGAGCAGAGATCATTTTGTTACTCCATTATCTTTAAATATTTTCTCTATTGCCGCTTTAGGGAAAAATCCTTCATGCCGGGACACTTCCTTACCGGCTTTATCCAGAAATACCTGCGTCGGGATAACCCGGATCCGGTACTCATTACCATATTTTTTTCCTTCCGGAGTCCAGACATCATGGAATACGACTTTTACTTTTCCGGCATACTCTTCTTTAATTTCATCCATGATCGGCTGCATTTGTTTGCAGGGAATACAATTTACTGATCCAAGTTCCACAAAACTTATCTGTTCATCTTTGCCGGGTGAATCTGTTTTAAGCAAAGCTGAAGTTTCCGCCAGCGCATTAGATACGCCTAAAACAATTAACATTATTACTAAAAAAATCTTCATTTTCATTGCCATAAATACCCCTTTTATTTTTATTGGCTAATCCAGTTCTTAATTTCATCAACCGAAGGGATTTTCCCCGCAGCCTTAACCTGTCCGGCAATAACCAGAGCCGGGGTGATCATTACCCCGTATTCCATGATCTTGTTTATCCCGGTCACTTTTACAATTTCCGCGTTAACCTCGCTCTGGTCTACTGCTTCCTGAACATTTTCATACAGCTTCTGGCATTTCGGACAACCTGTTCCCAAAATTTCAATTTTCATTACAAACCTCCGTTTATCTCTTTACCGCTCTGACCTTCACACTTACCACTGCTCCCTGCATGTCTTCAAAACCATCAAACATAGCATCAACCGGATAATCCGCTTCGCTGACTACCGTGACTTCCTGAAATCCGGCATCATTGAAATAACGCAAATATTCATCTTTCATTACTGCCCCGGCAACACAGCCGACATATGCCTCAACTGATTCCCGAAGTTTATCAGAGAGCTTCTTTACCAGAACAAGATCCGATACCAGTAGGCTTCCCCGGCTTTTTAAAACCCTGTAGGCCTCTTTAAAAACAGCCGGTTTCTCCGGAGACAGATTGATCACGCAATTGGAAATAATCACATCAATAGAGTTGTCTTTGACCGGAAGTTTTTCTATTTCTCCTAAGCGGAATTCAACATTAGAATATTTTCCCTTTTTAGTGTTTTCTTCCGCTTTCGCGATCATTTCCGGCGTCATATCAACACCGATAACCCGGCCGGTTTCCCCAACCTTCTGCGCGGCCAGAAAAGCATCGAATCCCGCGCCGCTTCCCAGATCAAGCACGACATCGCCTTCTTTTAAGGACGCTATTGCCACGGGATTTCCGCAGCCAAAACCTAAATTTGCGCCTTCGGGAACAGCGTTAATTTCTGAATCGCTATAACCTATTTTCTTGCTTATGTCTTTAGCCTGATCCGTGCTGCCGCAGCAAGAGCCCGAACAGCAAGAACTTTTTTGAGATATTGCTTTTGCATAACCATCCCGAACAATTTTTTTTATTTTGTCTGCTGTTTTTTTCATAATTATTACTTCTTTCTATTTAACGATTACTCCAAATATAATTCCGCTTATTGTCGCCATAACCACGACAAGGCTCACATACACAACCGTCTTCTTTGTACCGATAATTCCTCTAATCACCAGCATATTCGGCAGACTCAATGCCGGGCCGGCTAAAAGCAATGCCAAGGCCGGGCCTTTGCCCATGCCCGCACCGATCAAGCCCTGCAATATAGGAACTTCGGTAAGCGTGGCAAAATACATGAACGCCCCGACTATTGACGCGAAAAAGTTTGAAAAAAAGGAATTCCCTCCCACGGCTTTGACAATGACCCAGGAAGGAATAAGCCCTTCCTGATCCGGACGGCCTAAGAGCAGTCCCGCAGCCAGAACTCCCATTAAGAGTAAAGGCATGATCTGCTTGGCAAATGTCCAGGAACTTTGCGTCCATTCTTTTATTTCGTCTTTCTTAAACCACTTCAAAAGCATCATGCCGGTCATGATCAAAAATCCCATGGCCAAATACCATTTAGCAGTAAAAATCAAAGCCCACAATCCGGTATCTCCGGCTTCTGGCCTGGCCCAATTAGCAAAAACCAAAAACCCCACCATGGAAGCAAAATAAATCCCATTTTGCGCTAAAGACCGGGATTCTTTTTCTTCTCCGGCAAATAATTCACCTTCTGTTTTTCTGGCCCGTTCTTCCTTTATAAATATCAAATGCATCATAAGACCGATAACCACACTAAAAATAATCGCCCCCACTGCCCGGGCCAATCCTAATTGCCAGCCCAGAATACGCGCGGTCATAATAATCGCTAAAACATTGATCGCCGGGCCGGAATAAAGAAAAGCCGTGGCCGGGCCTAAGCCAGCTCCCCGCTTATATATTCCGGAAAACAATGGCAATACCGTACAGGAACAGACCGCTAATATCGTCCCGGAAATTGCCGCTACACTATAGGCAAGAAACTTATTTGCCTTTGCCCCAAAATATTTAATAACCGATGCCTGGCTGACAAAAACCGAAATCGCGCCGGCAATAAAAAAAGCCGGAACTAAACATAATAATACATGTTCCCGGGCATACCAGCGCACTAATGCCAGCGATTCAAATAGGGGATTTCTAAACGGCAGCAGTTCAACCGGCAAATAAAAACAGGCTAAAAATGCGGCAAACATAAACAAAAATTTCCGTGATTCTTTCATAACAACTCCTACTATATAGCTAGTTAGCTATATTTCTGGATAAAAAATTTTACAGACAGCAGAGCTTTTCCCTATTTACACTTCTTATTTTCTCCGCATCCTGAATAATAGTTTTATCTGAATCGATCCATTTATCCAAGCCGCTGATAAAATTTTTCGCGTAAGCATTTTTCGGCTGCAGATAATAATTAGTCCACAGGCCTTCATTTTCGCTTTCAATAAACCCCGTGGCCTTTAATTTCTTAAGATGCCGTGATACGCTGGGCTGGGTAATCTCCAGAACAAAAGCAATTTCACAAACACAAAGCTTCCTGCTCCTGAGCATTTTTAAAATGCGCATTCTGTTAACATCTGATGAGGCCTTAATGATCTTGTCTAAATTTTTAATTGTCATATTTCCCATTTGAGCGCACCCTCCCGTGAATAGCCATCCTGCTATATAGATTACACGATTGTGATTGTTTTGTCAAGAAATGGAAAGGTCATTTATTAGCATCTCAACCCGACACAAAGCAAAAGAGGCGCGAAATATCGCGCCTCTTTTAATCACACTATTATTTTACTTACTCAGGCATTTCCTCATTACTACCCGGACCACCCATTGGCCCTCTATCTTCCATTCTTTTTTGATGCTCTTCCTTGAAAATCTCCATCATTTTTGCTGCCTGCTCATCGGTAAGAGAAAGCTCTTGCTGAATTTTTGTAAAAACTTCCGGCTTACCCCGGCCTTTCCCCATTCCTTTACCATTACCATTACCTTTACCCTGGCCTTTCATTCGGCCTTTCATATGTTCTTGCATAAGAGAGCGCTGTTCCGGAGTTAAAACCTCTCTCATCTTGAGGATTTGGCTTAATCTTTGATCCTCGCGCGCGGCAGATAATTCTTTGATTTCACTATGGATCTTGTTTATCGCGGCCATGTCTAAGGTATCTTTTTCAATTTCCGCTCTCAGGGCTTCTTGTTTTTGCATCATTTGCTGGCGGTTCTCTTTTCCCGCGGCTTGATTTGCTTTTCGGTATTCTTCAATGACCTTTACCTGTTCCGGAGTTAAATTCAGCTCTTCTTTCATCTTTTCAAACATCTGTTTATGTTTTCCCTGGGGAGGAGAATCTGATTGTCCCCGGCCATTCTGCGCGTAAGATGTTCCCAGAGAAGATAAAATAAAAACACCAGCCATAAATACTATTAGCTTAATTCTTATCTTCATAATAAACACTCCTTTCTATGATTGTAAAAACATTTCTTCAATAGCGGTTCCATAACCTGAATATTCATCTTCCCCGCTAGCGTCATCTGAATATTCCATTGTCGATACGACATATTCTTCATAATCTCCATTGCCGACCTTCACATAATCATTCTCATTTTTATTGGGGATATTTCTCGATACAATGATCGCGATCAAACAAACTGATAAAATAGACGCGATCGCAAAAGCCGGCTGAGGATTGAATATGGTTTTTAAATTATTCAAAAAATCAAATACCGGATTACTCTGAGATTCTTGTTTCTCTTTGAGAATCATTGTTTTAATGTTAGCCCAGGCTTCCTCCGGAGCTTTTTCTTTTTGCGCGTTTTGAAACGGCTCGATAACTGTTTTTTTGGCAATTTTCAGAAACTCTTGGCAATGTTTGCAATTACTCAGATGCGCTTGGATGTTTTGCTTTTCTTTTTCATCAGCTGTTCCGTCGAGATAGTCGGCAATGATCATGTCCTGGATTTTTTTACAATTCATTTAAAACACTCTCTTTCTTTAAAGCCAAAAGCTTCCACCTGGCTCTTTTTATTCTGGAACGAACAGAGTTTATATGAATATTCAAGGTCTGGGCAATTGCTTCATAGCTTAAGCCTTCGATATTTTTAAGCACAATACAGGCTCTCTGGTCCGGAGTAAGCGCGTCTAATAACTTATTCAGCATGCCGGCTTTGTGTTCTTTATCAATTTCCTGATCACCGGAAGCTGAGAAACCAAGAGTATCGTCGTACTCAATGGTCCGATCGCGGGTTTTGGATTCTTTTTTCGCACGATTGATCGCCATGTTCATGGTTATCCTATATATCCAGGTTTTAAAACTTGACTGAAAACGAAAAAATTTCAAACTATGATAAACTTTCATAAATACTTCCTGGGTAACCTCTTGCGCGTCTTCCCGCTGTCCCAATATTTTCAAGGATACATTAAAGACAAAATTCTTATAAGCATTAAATATCGTCTCAAACGAGTCAATATCCCCTGCACATGCTCTTTTTATCACTTCTTCATCGATCATAAAAACTTGCCTCCAGCTTCCACTAAATTAGACAAAACAAAATCATGAAAAGTTACTATGTTAAGTAATATGTTTCGTGGCAATCCACACAACCGCTTGCCCGCCACGTTTACGTCCACTACGTTTAGGAACATACGTTTCTTTGACCTTGAATTTGGCCTTTTGTAAAAGCTTCGCAAACTTTTTATCCGGACCACCTGACCATATTGCCAAAACACCTTCCGGGCGTAGCGCAGCATATGCGGCATTGAGTCCCGCAAGAGTATAAAGACTGTCATTTTCTTTCTGTGTCAAACCATTCACGCCGTTATCCACATCCAGAATGATGGCATGGTATAAATTGTGCGCAGTGTTTATTTTATCGGCCACGTCACCTTCATAAACTGTCACCCGCTTGTCATTAAGAGGTCTCCCCGCCAAATGAGCAAGGAAGCTGAGGTTCCATTTAACTACAGCAGGTATCAATTCAGCAACAGTTACCTGAGCCTCAACACTAAGGTTATTCAATGCCGCTCTGAGAGTAAATCCCATGCCCAAGCCGCCAATAAGAATTTGCGGCTTCGGCTGATTTTCTATCTTCAGGCAGGCGAGTTTAGCTAAAGCATCTTCCGAATTATGGACATGGCTGTTCATAAGTTCATAAACGCTTACTTTAATTGAAAACTCCGAATCCCGCTGGAACAACCGCAGTTCTTTACCGTCTCCGGGTGCGATGACTTTATCTAGTAAAATCCAAGGAATCATTATAACCTCTAGGTCCCCCATGTGGAGCCTTCGGTTTTGCAACTTTTTAATCTATAAAAATACTTCTAAAATACTGCTTTAATCACTTAATGTTTTATGATACATCAACAAAAAAAGCATTGCAACTATATTACTAGTTACAACGCCTTATTTGCCCCGCATGGACTCGTGTCGCTTCCCTAAACGGTTTTCCTCCATGAGGACGAGAAAGCTGCCCCGCATGGAACCCTCACTGGAGGGTCATTCACAGACGCCCTTCGGTCTATATTTTAGCTTACGCTAAAATATCTGTTCATGATCGAACCCATGGTTCTCGTCCAGCCAGACAACCCATTATAAAATAAGAAAACCCCTGAAGAAAACCCAGGGGTTTTTTATTTTATGGCTGCCCCGCATGGACTCGAACCATGGATACTTGATCCAGAATCAAGCGTGTTACCAATTACACCACGGGGCAGTAAAAATTAAATAGTTATTAATATCAACCTACTGCCCTGCTTTTAAGCGGGTTCCCAATTACCATAAACCAGAACAAAGTTCGGTTTACGGCCATGAATTGAGCTATGCTCTAGTTCATGGCACCACGGGGCAGTAAAAAGCTATAAGCTGTAAGTATTAAGTTGTAAGAACAAAAAGAAAAATAATTAACTGATATAATTTACCAGAGTTTTTTTGTTTTGTCAAATATCCCAATCCCTTGAGGAAGTAATACTATTGATAACTTTATCTAACCGCTCTACAGCCTTATCTTTACCTAAAAAATGGATGATCTCAAATATCCCCGGGCTGACGGTTCCACCGGTTAAAGCCACGCGCAAAGGATGAATTAATTCTCCGGCTTTAATATTTAACTTCTCCACTACCTCACGCACGCTTTGCTCAATATCCGCGACATTAAAACACGTTAAAGCCGCCAAAGCATCTTTAACCGCTTCTAAATTATCCGCGACTTCCGGCACTAAAAATTTACTCGCCGGTTCCTCTTCATAATTAACAGTATCTGTAAATAAAAATCCGGTTAGATCCAAAAATTTAGGCAAAGTGTCAAATCTTGTCTTATACAGATCGATCACGCCGTTCAGCCAGGCCCGGTCGATATCATCACTGATATACCCTCTGTCTTTTAACAGCGGAATGATCAGATCGGTGAGCTTGTCCTGATCAATATTTTTAATATACTGGCCGTTGATCCAGTTTAATTTTTCCACATCAAATACGGCCGCGGTCTTGTTTATGCGTTTGACGGAAAATTCCTTAACCAGATTTTCTAAGGTAAATAATTCTTTGTTATTACCCGGATTCCAGCCTAATAAAGCCAGATAATTCACCAGCGCCTGCGGCAGATACCCCTGCTTTCTATACTCACTGATACTTGTAGCGCCGTGCCGTTTGGAAAGTTTTGATTTATCTTCTCCTAAGATCATGGGAATATGCACAAACTTCGGCACTTTAAAACCCAAGGCTTCATAGATCATGATCTGTTTGGGCGTATTGGCAATATGATCGTCTCCCCGGATAATATGGGTCATGCCCATTAAAGCGTCATCAACCACACAGCAAAAATTATAAGCCGGAGAACCGTCGGATTTCATGAGCACCTGATCTTTAATATACTCGGTATCAATGGCGATCTCTCCGTGCAGGACATCAAAAAATTTAATTTTAATATTTTCCGGAACCTTATAGATGATTGCCTCTCCGTCTTTGTAGGCTTTGCCGGAATCCAGAAGTTTCTGCGCATGCTCTTTATAAATTTCAAAACGCTCGCTCTGATGATACAGTTCATCCCAGTTCAATCCCATCCACTGCAGACTGTCCAGAATCTCATCAAGATATTCTTTCTTAGACCGGTTCAGATCAGTATCTTCGATCCTTAAAATGAATTTTCCCTGCGTAACCCGGGCATAAAGCCAGTTGAATAAACATGTGCGCGCGCCGCCGACATGTAAATATCCGGTGGAGGCGGGAGCAAATCTAACTACAGTCATAATATTATCTCTCCGATTTTAAAATCAAAAATTAAAACTCAAAAATCAAAATTTCAATTCAAAACTTAAAAATTTTAAAACAATAAATCTAATAGATTAAAGATAAAATCTCTTTTAATTTTGAATTTTAAGTTGCAGTTTTGCCTTTTGACTTTTGCCTTTTGACTTATGATAGCTTTTGCTATTTAAACACATTATTATTCATAAACCCTTTGATAGAATCCGCGATGCCCGAAGAACTTAATCCGAACTTATGCAGTAAGGCGTCCCGTTTTCCATGCGCGAAAAATTCATCCGGCAAACCTAAGATACGCGTTACCGGAGGATTATCCACATTATTCTGCACATATTCACAAACCGCACTGCCGAAACCTCCGCTGATAACCCCGTCCTCTACGGTAAAGATCACTTTAAAGTTTTTCGCTTTCTCCTGGATCATCTGCTCATCTAAGGGTTTGGCAAAACGCGCGTCAATTACCTCAACATAAATATCTTCTTTTTCCAGCATTTCCGCGGCCTGTAATACCGGATATACCATACTTCCTAAAGCAAGGATCACCGCGTCTTTACCCGTACGTAAAACTTTTGATTTTCCCAAGACCATTAATTTGGTATTATGTTCCTCTTTCTTCGCCGAATGGTCCGGAACACAATCTTTGGGATAGCGGATCGCGCAAGGCGGTTTTAAATGTATGGCCAGATCGAGCATCCGTTCCAGCTCCCGTTTATTCGAAGGCGCCATGACCACCATATTCGGGATAAGCCGTAAATAAGCGATATCAAAAATACCGTTATGCGTGGGGCCGTCATCAGAAACGATTCCCGCGCGGTCAATCGCAAAGACAATCGGTAATTTCTGCAAACAGACATCATGAATTATCTGGTCAAAACTTCTTTGCAAAAACGTAGAATAGATCGCGACCACGGGAATAAATCCGCCGCGCGCTAAGCCGGCGGCAAATCCCACGGCATGTTCTTCGGCAATGCCGGTATCAAAAAAGCGTTCGGGAAACTGGGCGGAAAATTCTTCCAAACCCGTACCTCCGGGCATGGCCGCGGATATAGCTACAACTTTTTTATTCTCTTTACCGATTTTAGCCATGCGCTCACCGAAGACCTCGGTGTATGTTTTCCCGTTGGTACAGCTCATCAAACCGCTGGCAACTTCAAATTTTGGTGAACTATGAAATTTAGAAGGAAAATTTTCCGCGTGCTCATAACCGCGTCCTTTTTTCGTCAGCAGATGGATCATCACCGGTTCATCTAATTCGGAAACACTTTTTATGGTCGAGATCATCGTGGGAATATCATGCCCGCTGATCGGGCCGAAATAACGAAATCCCAGTTCTTCAAAAAGCATTCCCGGAACCAGGAGATTTTTTAAAGCCAGTTCCAGATGCTTGGCCGCGCGAAGCGTACGAAAGCCGAACCAGGGCACCCGCTTTAATAATTTTTCTACGTCATGACGGATCCGGTTATACACCGGAGATGTGGCAATCCGGTTTAAGTACTTACTTAAACCGCCGACACTCGGAGAGATACTTAATTCATTATCATTAACAATAACCATTAAATTCTTTTTTAAATGCCCGGTATGATTGAGCGCTTCAAACGCCATGCCGTTAGCCAGAGAAGCATCTCCGATAACCACGGCGATCTTACCTTTTTCTTCGCTTTTCATATCCCGCGCGCAAGCTAATCCTAAGGCCCAGGAAATCGAAGTGGAGCTGTGCCCGGTAGTAAAAAGATCATACAGCGGGCTTTCATTAATATCCGGAAATCCGCTTAATCCGCCTTCCTGACGGAGCGTGGAAAAACGCTCTTTTCTTCCGGTGACTATCTTATGGGTATAAGCCTGATGCCCGACATCCCAAATAATACTGTCCTTGGGCATGTCCAAACAATAATGCAAAGCTAAAGTGAGCTCTACCGTACCCAGATTAGTCGCTAAATGCCCGCCGGTTTTAGAAACTGTATCAATAATAAACTGCCGGATCTCTTTGGCAAGCTGTTCCATTTCCGGAACAGTTAACTGTTTTAAATCCTGAGGGCTGTTTATTCTCTCAATTATTCGGCTCATTTTATCCTTACTCCTCTATGGGTTCTTCATCAAAACTTTTCAAACTAAAATTATGGCCTTCTTTTTTCACTAATAAGTCTACTTTTTTCTTTGCCTCCTGAAGCTTTTTCTGGCAGATACCCATTAATTTCATGCCTTCTTCATAATGCTTTAAAGAGGCATCCAGAGAGATATCCTCCCCCTCCAGATCTTCGGCAATTTTCTCCAGGCGTTTTAGCGCTTCCTCAAAAGAAAGTTCTTTTTCCTTCATGTCTGAGACTCCTCCACTCGGCTTATAATAACACCTTTATACAATTTTGTCTGTAAAATATCATTCCTTTTTATACCCTTTATATCTTTTAAAGCCCGCTTATCCGTGCCCAGATAAGTCACACTATAGCCCCGGCCCAGCACGGCCAGAGGATTCAAATTAACCAGCCTCGCGCTCATTTGTTGTACCTGAGCTTCCCGGTATTTAACCAAAGATGTAAAATTATTTACCAGGTCTTTGTTGGCGATGTCAATTCGCTGCTGATAGTTATCCACCACACTTTCCGGCCGGCGCAAAGCATAACTTTGGGCGACGCGCTGAAAACGCAGCTTATAAAATTTTAGTTTATCGAGAACAGCCTGAGTAAGCCGGCGCTGGATATCCGAAAGCTTATTTACCAATTGAACTTTTTCCTGAACCACCAGCTCGGCAGCTGCCGAGGGTGTAGGCGCGCGTAAATCCGCGACAAAATCACAAATCGTAAAATCAATCTCATGCCCGACCGCGGAAATCACCGGTATTTTGGAATTATATACGGCCCGGGCCACGGCTTCCTCATTAAACGGCCAGAGGTCTTCTAAGCTTCCGCCTCCCCGCGCAACAATAATCACATCCAGATCTTTATATTTATTTAAATCCTTTATTCCCTGGGCAATATCCGCGGCCGCGCTCTTTCCCTGAACCAGCGACGCACGGATAATAATATGCACATTCGCGTAACGGCGGTTAATAATATTCAGAATATCCTGAATTGCCGCTCCGGTAGAAGATGTGACCACTCCGATCTTTTGCGGTAAGAAAGGGATCGGCCTTTTTCTTTCCTGGTCAAACAATCCTTCCGCAGCTAATCTTTTCTTTAATTGCTCAAAGGCCAGCTGTAAAGCTCCTTTCCCTTTAGGTTCGGCCCGCTCTACATAAAACTGATATTGTCCACGCTGGTCATACACACTAACGCGGCCGAAAAGAATACACGCTAAACCATCTTCCATTTTAAAATCAAGACTCGTATTCGCGCCTTTAAAAAAAACACATTTGATCTGGGCTTTATCGTCTTTAAGCGTAAAATATATATGACCGGATTGCGGAATGCTTAATGTGGAAATTTCTCCTTCGACCCAGACCCGGGGAAAGTTGTCCTCTAGGATCATCCGGATATCCCGGGTGAGCTCGGAAACTTTAAATACATGTTTGTCCGCGAATAAATCTTTCATAATAACATTCAGCGTTGAGCGTACAGCGTATAGCGTATAGAATTTATAATCGTTGTATCTTTTTGTTTTCTAAACGCTCTACGCTAACCGCTATACGCTATTCTTTAGACACCTGCCATTTTAAAAAACCATCCAGAAAATCATCTAATCTGCCGTCCATAACTGCCTGGACATTGCCGGTCTCTACTTTGGTCCGGTGATCTTTAACCATAGAATAAGGCTGCATCACATAAGAACGGATCTGACTGCCCCATTCGATCTTTTTTTTCTGCTTATTGTGTTTATCCGCTTCCGCCTGGCGTTTTTCCAGCTCTAATTCATACAATTTTGACTTAAGCATCTTCATGGCCATGGCTTTGTTTTTTATCTGGGAACGCTCATTCTGGCACTGCACGACTATTCCGCTGGGAGTATGCGTAATGCGCACTGCCGAATCAGTAGTGTTTATATGCTGTCCTCCGGCACCGCTGGCGCGGTAAACATCAACTCTTAAATCCTCTTCATTGACCTCGATATTTATATCTTTATCTACTTCCGGAATAACCTCAACCGAGGCAAAAGAAGTATGGCGGCGTTTATTGGAATCAAACGGAGATATCCTCACTAAACGGTGTACGCCGTTTTCTCCTTTTAAGCGGCCGTAAACAAACTCTCCCTTTATAAGTATGGTGACACTTTTTACTCCGGCTTCTTCTCCGGCGAGAAAATCGTAATTTTCTATCGTAAATCCATTCTCCTGGGCCCAGCGGCTATACATCCGAAAGAGCATACTTGTCCAGTCGCAGGATTCGGTTCCTCCGGCTCCGGAATGAATACTTAAAAAAGCATTAGCCCGGTCTTCCTTTCCGGAAAGCAGAAGATCTACCTCAAGTTTATCTAAGGTTTTTTCCAGCGCGGGGAGTTCGGATTTGATTTGATCTAAAATATCCGTGTCCTTAGATTCAACTAATTCCAGCAGTTCCTGAAGGTTTTTAAGTTCTTCCTGGATTTTATCAAAAGGCTCGGTCTGACGTTTTAGGCATTTTAATTCTTTAATAACTTTATTCGCGTCATCCTGATTGCCCCAAAAATCAGGCTGGGCCATCTTTTGCTCTAACTGCTTAATTTGGGAAGATTTTTCTGCCAGGTCAAAGATACCCCCTGAGCTGCGCGAATTTTTCACTTAAATTATCTAATTTTTCTTTTAATTCAATCTGCATAATAAGTATCCTTTATGATTATATTGCGGTATGGTTTTTCCCCTCGCGTAAACACTGAAAAATTATTTTTGAGAATTTTTCAGTACGCTTCGGGATAAATTCGCATTTATAACTTATGCTCTGTCAAAATCGCATAAGTCATATGCTCATTTATGGTGCCGAAGGTGGGATTTGAACCCACACGTCCTTGCGGACACATGGCCCTGAACCATGCGCGTCTGCCAATTCCACCACTTCGGCACAGGTTTATATTGTACTATCAGTCGTTAAAAAAATCAATTTTTATTAAAAGTCAGGGAGGTCATTTTGCCATCGCTAAAAACGATATTTGCTCAGCAAGAAAGCTATCATTCTTTATTATTCCGGTTACGACCACGAGATCATCCACGGCAATATCTTCATAGCCATACGCAGACCCGTTTTTATCCATCCGATCGATAAACCTTGTTCGGGAAGAAATCTTTACGCTCATCGTCTTTTCTATCCGGGGAACAAAAACTTCAATGCCGGTTTCGCTGATATTACTGACTACTCCGGAAAGTTCAAAAGGAGGGTTATAACTTTTATCCGCCGCCATCAAGCTAAGAGGCATCATCAGAAAAATATTTACAATTAAAAATGTTATGAATCTCTTCATTCTATTGTTTTCTGTTTTATCTCGGACAGGTACAGAGACCTGTCCCTACAGGTTCTTTGGTTTTTCGGTTTTTTCTGGCAACTGGTTACTGGTTTTTACCCAAATTTGTATACTTTCCGGATCGGTTCCTGGATATTCCAGGTACACTTTAATCCTTTGGGAAAAGTAACCAGATCTCCTTTGCCGAAGGAAACAACACCATCGGCGGTTTTAACCGTCACTTTACCCTCAAAAACATAAGCTGTTTCCCGGTCGCGGTATTCCCAGTCAAATGTACTCACTCCGCATTCCCAACTGCTCCAGGAATCGATACCCAAAGAATCCAATTCTTCTTTACTCAGGTTTTTTACGGTTATCTGCACATCGGCCTCCTTACTTAAGCAATTTTTTAAAAACTTCCTTAGTTTTCCCGATATCAAAAGGCTTTTCCATTACTTCATCAACTTCCGCGGACAGCTTTTTAATATTTTCATTCTCCGCGCTGTAACCGCTAAGAATAACAATTTTTGATCTGGGACTGTGTTTTCTCATTTGACGGATAAGTTCCAGGCCGCTTAAGCCGGGGATCATCACATCCAGAACTATTATATCTATCTTATCACTAGTATCTAAAACTTCAAGCGCTTCTTCTCCGTTTGCCGCCGGGATGATCTCATATTCCTCAAAAGCGCTGATAAACACCTCTCCGACTACGGTCTCGTCATCAATAACTAAAATCCTGGCTTTGCGCATTTACGAATCCTTTCTAATTACACTTTACTCTCTATTTTTTCCTTAGGCAGACGGATGATAAAAATAGTCCCTTTTCCCGGAACACTTTCGACATCAATAACCCCTCCGTGCTGTTTAACTATTTTCTTACTGATCGCCAAGCCTAATCCCATTCCCCCTTTAGTCGTAGTATGGAACGGATCAAATATTTTACCCAATTCTTCCGGCATAATCCCCTTGCCGGTATCTTTGACTTTTATTTGCACATATTCCTGCTTCGGCAGTAAATCACTAGAGGAAATATCATCAATGGAAACCTCCAGCAGCCCGCCCTCGGGCATCGCGTTGATCGAGTTTAATATCAGATTTATAAAAACCTGCTTCAGTCTTTCTTCATCTGCTTCAATCTTAAATGTTCCGCACCCGGCTTCACAAATAACTTTTATTTGATTTTTACTAAAGCGTTCTTCCATCATTTCCAAAGTATTCTGCATCAACTCTCCGATATCCGTCGGCAGCTTTATTAATTTTTCCGCAACGGAAAAACTGGAAAGGTCTTTAATCATCCGTTCCCAGCGATTAATCTCATTCGGCATTAATTTGCTGAATTTATCGATAAATTTTTCATCTCCATACTTTCGGGGGAATAAATAAATGAATGACTTGATCGGCACCAGAGAATTTTTAAGCTCATGCGCGACCCGGGTAACCGATTCTCCGATCGCGGTAAAATGCTCACGGGATTTTGCTTTGCGTAACTCTTCGGTCATCCGGTTAAACGATTTAACCAGGTCTCCCAGTTCATCCTTTCTTTTAATTCCCACGGCCTCGGCAAAGCCGCCATCCGCTACATTTTTAAACCTAAGCACAAACGCCTTTATCGGCACAACCATTGCTTTAGCAATAAAAATACTCACCAGGATCCCGGCAAGTTCCGCTAAGATGATTAAAATCCACGATTGGATCGTAAATACATTGGAAAATAAATATGCCTCCTCCTGTTTTTGCCTTAACACTATCCCCCACCCCAAAGACCTGACCGGCGCGTATGAACTTACCCATTGCTGACCGGAGGAATCTTTCAGCTCAATCGCGTCTATTGCTCCGGATAAAACCGCCTTTACATCTTTCTCTTGGCTGAAATTTTCATTTTTAAGAACTTTTTGTTTATCCTGATGGGCAATGATAATCCCATTATCCGACACTAGGAACGCGCGGCCGGTTTTATCCAGTTGAATACCGTCAATAATGCGCCAGATCTGACGTAAATTAACATCCGCGATCAGAGCCCGGCGAACTTTGCCCATTGTTTTGACCGGAACGGCAATAGTCATATAAGGAGTATGGTTATCCAAAAATTTTACTTTAGAAAGATAGGTCTGGTTTTTTTGCGTATATAATAACGCCTTTTGGGGATAGGCCTTATTTAAATCATTCCCCATATCGGAACCGGCAATTATTTTTCCGGAATCATCCACAGAAATAACCCTCATAAATTCCGGCTGATTTAAAACCAATTCAACGAGAATCGTCTCCTGCTCCCATGATCCGACATGGATCCGGCCAAGCATTGCCGCGGTTGCTTTTAACACACTCTCCGGCCGCTCAATAAATAATCCTATTTCTGAAGCCGCCCGGGTAACAATCTGCTTATGATTATTTAATACGGAGTTCCTGACCGCGTGCCGTGAAGAATTTATAAGCAAAAGCCCTAAGGAGATAACCGGAATCGTCACAATAACTAGAAATACAATCGCGATCTTAGTCCACAGCTGCCGATAAAACAAATTAATAAAGATTTTTTTAAAACGTCTTCTTAACTGTAACATCTCTTCCGGTTCTTTCTTAAAATTGTATAATATTTTCTCTATTTTTTATTTTATGACTAATTGCCAAATCAAAATTCAAAAGACAAAAGTCAAAACTGCAAGGCAAAATTAAAAAGTTGCCACTCTTGATGCTATTTTCACAGCTAACATTATTGTTCTCAGAAAATTTATACTCAATAGTGTTTAGCAATTGTATCTTTCAATTTTTAATTTTTAAATTATCAGTAACTTTTTGTCGTGTAATAAGTTACTATATATACAATCACATTTTTCAAAAATGAATCTCTTTTGTTTAACCCATCTATCCGTGCAAAACTTTTATAAAAAGTGCTCTAAAATAATAAAACTCTTTTATAAAAAAGAGTTAAGTGTCCTAATTTATTATATTTTACCATAATTTTTGATCTTTTGCTACACACCTAACACAGCCGGCTGCTGCGGATACTGCTCTGTCCACATTTTCCAATACTCTCCTTTTTTCTTCAGCAGATCAATATGGTTTCCGGTCTCGGTAATCCGGCCATGATCAATAACCACAATCCTATCGGCAGTAGTAATCGTCGAAAGCCGGTGCGCGATCACAAAAGTAGTCCTGCCGGCCATCAGGTTCTTATAAGCTTTATCCACAATTAGACGTTCGGTCTGGGAATCCACACAGGAAGTTGCTTCATCTAAAATTAAAATCGCCGGATCACGTAACAGCGCCCGGGCAATAGATATCCTCTGCCGCTGGCCAAAGGACAGCTTTACTCCTCTTTCGCCGATATGAGTATCATACCCTTGGGGAAGCTGGGCAATAAACAAATGCGCGTGCGCGGCTTCTGCGGCCGCGATGATCTGTTCTTCCTGAGCCTGAGGATTCCCATAGCAAATATTTTCCTTTATTGTGGCACTGAACAAATAGTCATCCTGCAAAACCATGGCAATGTTGGCACGATAAGCGGCAAGTTCCAAATCCTTCAGATTATGTCCGTCAATAAACACTGCCCCCTTAGAAGGGTCATAGAATCGCAGCAGCAGGCTGATAAGTGTTGTCTTACCGGCACCGCTTTTCCCGACCAAGGCGATTACTTCTGATGCGGCCGCCGGCAAATTAATATCATTTAAAACATTATTATTTCCCTCGTAACTAAAATCTACTCCCTGAAAAAGAACATCTCCTTTTATTCTATTGAGCTTTATCGGATGTTTCACATCCTGGATCAGCGGCGTTCTTTCTAAGATCCGGTTTATGCGCTCCATTGATGCCGTTGCTTGCTGGTAATAATTATTAACTATTGCCATTTTAATCACCGGATAGAAAATTATTCCCAGATAAGAATAAAAAGCCATCAAAGTCCCGACGCTTATTTCTCCGGAGAATACTCCTTTTACTCCGAACCATAAAAAAGTAATTAGGCCCAGAGAGCTGATAAACTCCGCTCCCATCCATAAAAAAATAGACAGCTTATGACCTTTTAATTCATTTTTTAGAATATCCTGCTGCTTTTTTTTGAACTTATCCGCCTCATAACTTTCCTTTTTAAATCCGGCAACAATGCGGATACCATTGAGCATTTCATGCAAACAGGAGGTTAATTCCCCGAATTTCTCCCGGATCAGGCAATGTCTTTCTTTTAAACGCGGATTCAGTTTTAAAAACGCAATCACAAAGACCGGCAGATAGATCAAAGCGATCAAGGTAAGTTTCCAATTTAAATACAGCAGGATGGAAAACACAAAAAAAACCTCAAAAAATGAACAAATAAAATCAATTATCCCGCCGAATAAATAATCGCGGATACTTTCGACATCCCCGATTATTTTGGAAACAATTTCCCCAACGGAAGTATTTTCCACATATTCTACGGATAAACGCTGAAGCTGCCAATACACTAAACTTCGCAGGTCATAAATAACTTTTTCTCCCAGACAGGCGATCACATATTCCCGCACGAATCCAAAGCAGAACTTTAATATAAAAACCGCGAATAAACTTATGGTCAGTATATTAAAAAGAGCCGCATTTTTTTGCGGCAGGATCTCATCGATAATAACCTTTAATGCCCAGGGAAATACCAGGCCGCACAGATTAGCCATAAGCATGGCTAATACCGCGATAAGTATTTTTCCTTTATACGGTTTTAATAAAGACAGAAAATCCGTTCTTTTTTTCATAACCTCAATTCATTATAAATTTGAAACAACTAGGCAATAAGCTTCTCGTATTCCAGCTTAATTAATTCCGGAGTAATCAGATCGAGATATTCTCTCTTACAGGATATCCGGGAATAATCATTATTTTCCATATAAGAAAAAAACCGGCAGCCGCCCTGGCACATCGGCACATAGGGACAATCCTTCGGACATTTTTCCCAGGCTTTTATATTAAAAAACTTTTCATCCTGTTTATTAAAGAATTCGTCATTAACATTGCCGATAGAAAATTCCGGATACCCCACCAAAGCATTGCACTTATACAATACCCCTTCCGGGTCAATGGTCACGCCCGCGTGTTTCATAACCAAAGCGCAGGCATTAACCGCCAGCCCCGTATCTGTATTAAGCTTCCGGCGCATTAATTCTTTTTTTATGTTTACTACTTCCTGATGCAATCCGCTCACGCTGGAAAATGAAAAACAGTGTTCTAATTCCACGGCTCCGGGAGTTTCCTTCGGGCCTAGGCGCGGATTTAGCGGAGCAAACTCTATTTTTTGCAGTTTATCCAAAATATCTTCCTGCTCTAAATAATCAAGTAAACGCGGAATGCTGTCATAATTTTCCCGGTCAAAATTTCCGGAAATGCCAATACTTATTTTCTTATTAATTATTTTCTTAATATTTTCCATAATGCAGTCAAAAGTCGGACGGCCGTTAGTAAACGGTCTTTTTTGATCATGCGCTTCTCTGTCTCCGTCAACTGTAATACGAATGTCGCTTAACCCCAGGGGGATAAGGCCATCTACCAGTTCCGGAGCTAGCAAACTGCCGTTGGTGATCATGCCAAATTTAAAATCCGCGCCATTTTCTTTGGCCCATTTATGCATGGCATAGGATATGCAGTAGATCGGCTCCACATTAAGCAAAGGCTCTCCCCCGTAAAAAACCAGAAAGATCTTTTTGTAATTTTCTTTTTTTATTTTTTTAATCAGCCAATCAATAACTTTATGGCTTGTCTGCTGATCCATAAAGACTTCATCTCTTACTGATTCTTCAAAACAGTATACACAGCTGAAATTGCAATTATATGTAGTTAGAATAGTTGCTTCAAAAGATAATCCGCAGGTATCATTACGCAAATGGTGAAAAAATTCATCAAGCTTCTTTGCTTCTTCTTTTTCATCCTCAACAATAATACCGTTTTCTTTTAATGCCTGGATATTATCATTTACTAGAGAACTACGTACGGAATTTTGCTTCTTAGATAGGCTTTCCAGGCTTTGTTTTAATTCTTCATTTACTTTTATAATTGCCTGGGTGCGGGTATTAAACAGGAGATTTTCCCCTTTTTGCGGATAATCATTAACCCATAAATTAAATCGAGATAATTTCATGCTCCCCCTATTCTCATGCGGACATTATGCAGTACTTCCTGGTCGGCCGCCCAGGTTAGATACTGCAAAATTGCAAATCTTAATAGCTACGAAGCCCTAGTGTTCCAGCTGGATAACAGCACCCCCTAGGTGTTACTTTATCTGCGCCTTTTCTAATAATTTCCATGATTTCACCCCCCCTCTTTATTGGATATTCAAAAGTTTTGGTTTATTATGGCTAATTTTCGCTGATATACCAGTCTTTGAGCGTATAAAAAGGCATGGTTCTTTGAAAAAAACCATCAGTGTTTTTGATTCTTTTAGAAACAGCATGAAAGGAAAACGGAAAGTATAGAAAACAAGCGCGCTGATCTTCATAAATTAACTTGTGAAGTTTCTGATAAATATGCTTACGTTTTTTGGGGTTACGAAGTGTAGCACCTAATTCAAACAATTTATTCATTTTCTCATCCGAATACCCCCAAATTTTTCCAGGGCGTTCAAGTTTTGCACACCATTCTTCTCTAGCATCATCCGAATCTATCCCAGATATTAAAATTTTCAAATATGCCTGTTCCTGTCTATCGTCAAGCCCTCCTGAAGCAAAACTATTATCATCATAAAAAACAATTTTAATTTTTATTCCAACTTCCTGTAACTGCTGGCGGATAAGCATAGCAATCTTCTTGGATAAAATACTACGTTCATCAACCATTAAATTTACTTGCAAAGTTTGCCCTTCTTTTCCTAATATGCCATCTCCGTCACCATCAAACCATCCTGCTTCCGCCAGTATATTTCGCGCTTTTTCCGGATCATATTCCATGGGCACAACATCCGGATTAAAACCAATGGAATCCGGATTAAACGGGCCATTACATTCTGCCCCATACCCAAAAGATGCTTTCTCTATCAAAGCTTTTCTATCAATAGCATGGGCAATAGCAACTCTAATATCCTTGCTAGACAAAATGGAATTTGTGAGTTTGTAGCACAATGCATAATAGAAGTCATCCGGCGAAGCATATGTTTTAAATGCCGGATTGTTTTTTATTACCCCATGATCTTCCATTTCCATAAATAAAACCAGATCCACTTCATTGCGCATAAGCGCGGCCCAGATATCGCTGGAATCAGGATAAATTTTCACAACAATATTATCTAAAAAAGGCCGGCCCTCATGATAATCCTGATTAGATTGTAAAACTATTTCATTTTCCTTCCACTCTTTAAACTTAAACGGCCCGGTGCCGATAGGATTCAAGCCAAAATCGATTTTCCTGCCATTAACAGCCGTAAACAAATGCTTTGGAACTATCTCTCGTGTCAATCTGCAAATAAAAGAAGCTGTTGACTGCTTTAATACTATCCGGAATGTATATTTATCTATAACATCAAAACTTTTCACCTCTTCAAAAGACGAGCGAAACGGCGAATTAATTTCCGGGTCAGTTAACCTATCATAAGTAAACTTGATATCCGCGGCTGTACATTCAACTCCGTCATGAAACAGTACGCCTTTTTTTAAATGAAATATATAAGTTAATCCGTCTTCCGAGATAAGCCAGGACTCGGCCAGATCAGGTTCAATTTCTCCCGCGCTATTCCAGCGCACCAGCCGGTTAAATAATAGATCAAGCAAAGACATGGACACACTATGCGTGGTATAAAGAGGATTAATTATTGTGGGTTTATGGCATGTGCCCCAACGAAGAGTGCCCCCGAAATTACGGGCAAACGCGGATGCTTCTTCTGCTTTAGCAATACACGGGATAGTCAGCATAATTAAAATAATTACCGTAAAAAGGTTTTTTATTAATACCGCATTACCTTTTCTAAAGCAACTTTTATGCCATCTAATCCCGGCTAAACCGAAATTGGACAATTTAAAATTTAATACTGACATTTTATTAACTTAAAAATTTTTTGTACTTCGATTTTAATTATATTATTTTCTTTTAATTAGTTATTAACTTAAGCGCAATACTTCGCACAATCAACCACTAATGCATATAATACTGTGCAGGTTATTATATCACCAATCCAGGCTAATGCCTGCTTCAAAATATCTTTCCGGATCAGGAAAATAATTGTCCGACCAATAACTGCTGTTGGTTATATTAAAGACATTTAAGAAAAAAGTAATATCTTTAATTTGCTGTGAAATTTTCGCGTCAAAAAGCATCTTTCGATCATTGGGTAAAGCCCAAGCCAACTGATTCCAGCGCTTATAGTAACCTTTAAGCACAAATCTTAATCCCTGCAAATTCTTATAATCTATACCCATCTGGAAAGTCTGACGCGCCGCACCGGCTCCTTTTACAGTTTGTTGAGTCTGGCGGTTCTCGATATCATTAAATCCTCCGGAACAGAAAATATTCAAACGGCTATTAACATCTAATTTACCGCTTAATTCCGCGCCCTGCCGCCGGAATTTCTCAAAGTTTTTCATAAACCACTGACTGGTTATGGGATTTTGCGCGGCGGCTATCGCATTATACACATCCGCCCGGTATACAGATAATCTTGTCCATAAATCCGGCCGTAAATTTCTTTCCACTCCAATTTCATATACATAAGCGTGTTCCGCTTCCAGCTCCGGACTAATTGTAAGCCCGCTCAGGCCTTCATCATAGTATTTCCATAATAGCGGCGGCGCATTAAAAGTACGGGAAACCGTACCGCGCAGTATGGTATGAGACTCCGGATCTAAACGATATACTGCTCCGAGTGATGGACTTAAATCCTGCCCGAATTCACTATTATTATCATACCTAAGTCCGCAATTTATATCTAATTCCTCTCCCCCTCGCGTATAATTTACATACGGCGCCTGCACTTTTAGGTTTTTTGATTGGGTAAGATATGAAGATTCTAATCTATTCTGATCCAAATCCGTACCCACAACCAAAAGATCATTATCTCTTAAACAGAGAGAGGTTATTAAACTCACCTGAGAAAGCACATCTTTAGTTTTAATTGTTTCATAAGGCTCTAAATCAGTGATCACCGCATAAGAACGCGTCATTAGTTTTTGCACAGACTGCTTGAATTCAATCCGGGAATCCATGTCAGCCCCGGATATTTCCCAGCTGATTTTTCCATAACGGGTACGATACGGCTGTGACTGCCAGACTTTATCCGGAAATTCTCCGGTATTCGCGTCCGCTGCGCTATATCCAAAAGATGTTACAATCCGTCCGGCAGCATGTAAATCATAGGATAGTTTTCCAAAAGATTTATTCTCTAAGACATCGTCTTTTGGTTTTTTCCCGCCGGATTCCGCATGGCTGGTAAAAAAATAATATCCCATATCTCCCTGTTTGCCGCGAGCATCCAGGCTCTGCTTCTGAGTTCCGAATTCGGCAAAAGAAATCAGCGCATTCCCCTGAGGTTTTAGAGTATCTCCGGTTTCTTTAGTAATAATATTTACAACTCCTCCCAATCCCGAGCCCCAAACACAGGAAGAAGCACCTTGAATAATTTCTACCCGGTCAATATTGCCTGCCGGGAACTGACTTAAATTGACCTGCCCGGAAGCCTGAGAGTTAAAAGGAATGCCGTCAACCATTACCCGGACCTGACGTGATTGAGAGCCCTGCAAACTTATTGATGTCGGCCGGCCAAAACCCTGCCGCGGCTCAACATCAATTCCCGGGATATACCCCAAAACATCACCGGCATCACCGCAAGGTAAGCCCTCGATATAATCTTTTCCTACTACTGTTGAATTATCCGCGATTTGACTCAACTTCAGCGGAGCTCTGCGCGCGGAGAAAATTATTTTTCCTAAATCAATTTCTTCGCCATTTACCGTATCGGCATTAAGCATAAAAAACAATCCGCAAATAGCCGCCAATAAAAACAGTCTCCCGCTGATTTTCATTATTTATCCCCTTTCAGCCCTAAACTTTTCATTTTATTAAAAAGAGCATTTCGATGTATACCTAACATTTTGGCGGCTTTTATTTGACTGCCGCCGGCCTGTTCTAAAACCGATTCAATATAATTCCGCTCAAAATCATTACAAGCATCTTTTAATCCGGTCTGAGACCTGAAACTGTTTACCAGTCTGTGCTTTAAAAATATATCCAGCGGAAGTTCCTTGGGAGTAATTACTCCCTTTTCTTTTAAGGCGACTAATCTTTCCACAATATTTTTTAATTCCCGGACATTGCCCGGCCAATCATAATTCATCATACATTCTAAGGCCTCCGGAGTAATCCCCCGGATTTCTTTGCCAAACATCTCATTAAAGCTATTAAGAAAATGCTCGATAAGTAAAGGAATGTCTTCTCTTCGTTCTCGTAAAGTAGGTAAATGTATGGGCACAACATTTAACCGATAATATAAATCATTCCGGAATGATCCTTCTTCAATCGCCCGCTTCAGATCGATATTGGTCGCCGAAATGATCCGCACATCAACTTTAATAATTTTATTCCCGCCGACTCGTTGAACTTCTTTCTGTTCTAAAACCCGCAAAAATTTTGCCTGCATATCCGGTTTTAAGCAGGATATTTCATCTAAAAATAAAGTTCCTTTATCGGCCAACTCAAAAATTCCGATTTTCTGCCGGGCCGCGTCCGTAAAAGCGCCTTTTTCATGACCGAATAATTCACTTTCTAATAAATTTTCCGGGATACTCGCGCAATTAATCGGTATAAATGAATTCTTATTCCGTAAGCTGTTAAAATGAATAGCTTGCGCGATAAGTTCTTTTCCGGTTCCGCTTTCTCCGGAAATCAGTATTGTCGCGTCATTATCAAGCACCTTATTGAGCATGTCAAAAATTGCCTGCATCTGCTTACTTTTTCCGATGATATTATCAAACTCTGATTTTTTCCCTGATCGCCGGGGTTTTGCCGCTTCTTTTAAATATCTCCCCTTTTCCAGGGACTCTTCGGCTAATGTTAAAATTTCATCAGGATCAAAAGGCTTAGTTATATAATTGCATGCCCCTAATTGAATAGCCTCTACCGCTGTCCGGGCGCTGTCTGTAGCCGTAGCCATGACCACGGGAAGATTCTCATCATATTCTTTTATTTTGCGTAATACATTCATACCATCCATACCCGGCATCTTATAATCCAAAAACACCATATCAATTAATTCTTTCTCAATTTTTTTCAGGGCTTCTTCTCCGCTGTTCGCGGTAACAACAATGAACTGATCTTCAAGAATGATCTTAAATGTCTCTAGTATCGATTCATCGTCATCAACGGCCAAAATTATAGATATATTATTATTAACCTTCATAGAATTTTTATATATCTTCTTATTTTATAATTGGTTAAATGAGTATTGCGATTTATATCTTTTTTGGAAATCATCCGGGAAATTAACCAATAAGAGATATTATGGATTTTTATACTAATTTATTAAGTTTAATGAGATTTTAATTAACCTATTCATACATATTACAAACATCATAAATTAGGCTTTTCGGGAATTCATCAGGAGGTTACTATTTATTTTAATATTATATGTATTTAGGTACATTTATGAGATTTTATATTTTAAAAAAACACATTTAACTTAATAAATATACTATATATATAGTTAATACAATGAACCGGCAGAATTGTCAAGTCAATTCACATACCTGGTTTTCCGTTAAATTTCTCATTAAAAATGTAACGTCAATATTTATAGATAGTTAAATAAATAAAAATACTTAACTGCTTTTTTTGGAATTGATATTAAAAAACCAATAATTTCAATAATTTGCATTAGACATAAATAAGATATATACTATATCAATATGCTTAAATGCCTCACAAGATTCTATTAACCATGGCATTTAAAACTAGCTGATTAATTTTCATATTGACAAAAAAAGGAACCTAATTATACTAATAAATTATGCTTAATAATAACGCAGCTCCTCCAAATGATAAATATCAATCTGAGCTTCTTATGCTTTATGAGATCGGCAATGCCATGCGGTCAACATTGCGGCTTGACGAGATCCTGTATATCATTTTAACCAGTGTAACCGCGCATGAAGGCCTGGGGTTTAACCGGGCTGTAGTTTTCCTGGTAAATGAAAAAACCAATAATCTGGAAGGACGGATGGGAATCGGCCCGGATTCCGGGGAAGAAGCACATCTGATCTGGAAACATCTGGAAAAAGAAAAAACAACCATGTATGAGCTTATGGATTCCTATAAGGAATTCGGCCGCCGGACTGACTCTCATCTGGATAATATTGTAAAGAAAATTACGCTGCCTATTGATGCATCTTCCGGAGTACTTGCCAAAACCGTTACCGAACGTCAACCTTTTAAAATTATAGACGCAAAAGCAAAAACAGAAATTAAAAACAATGACCCGGTAATCTCTCTGTTTAATATGGTCTATTTTGTTACTGTTCCCTTAATGGCAAAAGACCGTGTCGTCGGAGTCATGCTTGTTGATAATTTCTATTCAAAAAAACCTATTACTAAGGATGATATCTGGAAGTTAACCATGTTCGCTAACCAGGCCGGATTAGCCATAGAAAACTCTCAGGAATTTGAAAGAACTTTGATTTTGTCTAATACGGACCGGCTGACAAATCTTTGGAATTACGGATATTTCCAACACCAGTTAAGTGAAGAAATAAAACGTGCGGCCCGGTTTAACCGGCATGTAAGCCTGCTTATGGCTGACCTGGATTTTTTCAAAAACTTTAATGACACTTTTGGGCATTTAGCCGGCGACCAACTCTTGCGGGACCTCGCGGAAATTTTAAAAAACTCATGCCGGGAAGTTGATTTAGTTGCCCGCTATGGCGGAGAAGAATTTGCCATAATACTTCCGGAGACTTTTAAAGAAAAGGCCTATTCCTCGGCAGAAAGAATAAGAAAAATCACTTCCGCTTCTCCGTTTTACGATCAGGAAACAAAAACAAGGCGAAAAATAGCTATAAGTATAGGTGTGGCCAGCTTTCCTCAGGACGCGCAGGATACAATCTCACTTATCGCCTGTGCGGATAAAGCACTTTATGCCGCCAAGAACACCGGACGTAATCGGGTATGCATGTTTAGTAAGGAACTGCTGTAGCCGAGATCTCGGAAGGGTGGTCAACCGGCTCATCAGATTTATTATGGTCACTGAATTTAACCGATACCAATCGGGAAACCCCGGGTTCAGCCATGGTCACTCCATACATAACATCAGCCATAGCAATGGTCTTTTTGTTATGCGTAATAATGATGAACTGGGAATCTTTTAAGAACTCCTGCAATACTCTGGTAAAGCGGTCAATATTAGATTCATCCAGCGGTGCATCCATTTCATCAAGCACGCAAAACGGAGTCGGTTTTATTTTAAATACCGCAAACAATAACGCGATCGCGGTTAAGGTTTTTTCTCCTCCGGAAAGTAAAGTAATACTCTGCAGGCGTTTCCCCGGAGGACGCACAACAATTTCCACTCCGCTTTCTAATATATCTTTGTCTTCGGAAAGATACAACTGCGCATCTCCGCCGCTGAATAAAAGTTTAAAATACTCTTTAAATGTCTCCTTCGCTTTTTCAAAGGTCTCCATAAAAAGTGTCTTTGTCGTTTTATTTATCTTTCTGATCGCCTGCATTAATGTTTCCTTAGCCGACATCAAATCATCTTTCTGACTGTTTAAAAAATCAGCGCGTTCTTTTAATTCCTCTTCCTCTTCTACCGCGGCCAAATTAACCGAACCTAAGCGGTCAACCTTTTGTTTTAAAACATCAATCTGGTCTTTCTGCTGCTGCCAATCAACGTCTTGAGGAAGTTCCATGATGAGTGTTTCTAAATCAATTTTATAATATTGACCAACACCGGATTTCAACGAATCTATCTTAAAGTTCAACTCAACACTTTTTACATCTAAATCTCTTATTCTATTTTTAATCGTATTAAGAGTTTTCTCCTGCTCTCTGATCAGATTTTGCATATTTTCAAATTCCGCCAGTAAGGCATTGCGCTGTTGTCTAATCTGTTCCAGCTGGACTTCCGTCTCTTGTTTCTGCTGCTCCATGGCTTTTATCTGCTCTTCCAACTGAACAACCTGCGCGGAAAGTTCTTCTATGCGTTTGCCGGATTCTTCCTGCTGTCTCTGACTTTCATTGAGTACAGAGTGCTGCTGATCAAAATTCTGAGTCAGCATATCAAGATTTTGATTCAAAGCCGCTTCCTGCTCATTTACCAGGGAAAATTCCGTCTTTTTCTCGGCAATATCAACTAATAAATCTTCACGCTCATTAGTCTTGTTATTAATTATTTCCTGAGCCTGGCTCATTTGCTGTTCATTGCGCTGATTTTCTTCATCGATTTCTTCTAAGGTTTTCTTTCCCTGGGTTTCTTTTTCAACCAGCTCATTCAAATCAAGTGTCGTCTCATCAATCTCCAGATTAATAACCGAAAGTTCATCATCCAGCTTTTTCCTGGCCCCTTCAATATTAGCCCGCTCAGAATCTTTATTGGCAAAGATAACTTTTTCATGATGTAATATCTTGGTTAATTGGGATAAGTCTATCTCCACACGCTTAAGCTGTTCCTGCTGTATTCCTTCCTGATTTGCCAGATCTTCGATCGTTATATCTATTTGCCGGCAAGCTTCCCGAAGACGTCTCATCTCGGCTTTTTGAGAGATCAGTCCCAGCCTGCGGTCAGAATTAGATTTACTGATCATTTCACAAGCACCGTATATTTCTCCGCATTGGGTTATCAAAGAAATAGCCACCGGCAGTTTGCTCAGGACATCTTCGTCTATCTGTTCTTTTTCACTTATAATTTCTTTTACTTCCAAAATTGAATTGGCATTTCCCGTATTATCAATTTCTTTCGACGAATTATTCGGGTCAACCAGCCATTGTCCGTCTATTATAAATTTATAACGAAAACGTCCGGCTTTAAGCGGAATAACAATTGACCATACCCCCGGGCCGATAAGCTCGAGCATACTGTCGGAAGACATTCTCCAATCATTAAAATCCCCGACAACATCAACATTAACCTTTTCATTAGAATAATAAGAAAACCGGACTCCGCTATTTACTACAGCCGGCCCTTTATCTATCTTAGGAATTACTTCATACATCCTGTTTTCTGAATTCTCAGCCTGCGTTAATATTTTTTTAGCATAAAAAATATTCTTTAACAGATAACAAATAACCTTTTTATAGCGCTCATCACATCTGATAAAATCGGAAACAGGCTGAACCCCGGCGATAGCAGCATCCTTAGACTCCTCCGGAATAGCATCAAGAGCGATAATTCGTACGCGCCCGATTTGCTGTTCAGATATAAAATCACGAAGGCGCAGCATTACCTGACGGCTTTCGACAACTATTGCCTGCAAAGAATCGGCTAAAGCATTTTCTACACACACCTCATACCCGGGAATTACCTCAAGCAAATTCACCAGAACATCATCAACCCCAACGAACTGCTCCGGAAATTCCTCACGTTTTGTCATTAAAGCTTTAACCGCGCTGGAAAATCCTTCGTAATTTTTACCTAAATCTTCCAGCATTATAAACTGAGATTGCTTGGAGATTAACTCCTGCTTAGCAGTCTGAATACCTTCTTCGAGCCTTTTAATTCCCGCAGTAAGTCCTTCCCGCTGGGAGTGAAGTTCAAATTCCTGTTTTTCCTCCTCATCCACACGTCCCTTAAGATTCTCTATTTCTTTTATCTTTTCCCGGAAGGAACTATCTATTTCAGTTAACTCAACCTCTGTTTTTGATTTTTCCTGATGCAGCCGGGTCAACCGGGCATTGGCATTATGAATATTCGCGGAAAGTTTAGCGAGATTATTTTTCATCTGAGCATGTTCGGAGAGCAAGTTTACAGCCCTGGCTTTAACTTGAGCAACTGTTTCTTTTGCTTCTTTTGCCTGCGCCTCAATTTCGGAAAGAGCAGCCTGCTTACAATTTAACTGATGTTCTTTAGCATTTTTCTCTTCCTGAAATACCGCGATCCGCGCATCCAGCTGAGCCCGCTGCTGACGGAGATCTTCAATTTTCTTTTTTGTATTCTCAATATCTAAAACCGCGGTATTTAATCTTTGGGTAAATTCTTCAATACGTTCTTTATTTAGCTGGACACGATCGGTGTTTTTTTCTATCTGGGTATCGGCAATCATAACCTTGGTACTGAGATCTTTATAATCACTTTCTACCTGAGTAAGCGTATTCTTCAAAGTATTGAATGATTCCGAAAGATTAATCAGTTCACTCTCGATACTTTCCTGATCGCCCCGGCACTGGCCGTCTTCTGACTGCAGTTTTTGGCGTTCTTCTTTTAATATAGAATATTCCCGGTAAGTATATTGGGTATCCAGAATTTTCAGCTCTTCAAAATGTTCCTGATATTTTCTGGCTTTATTGACCTGGCGCTGGATAGAATTTAATTGCCGGGTAACTTCAACAATAATATCATTAACCCGCAATAAGTTTTCTTCGGTTTGTTCTAAGCGCCGCAAGGCCTCATTTTTTTTCTTTTTAAATTTTGTAATGCCGCTGGCTTCTTCAAATATAATACGTCGATCTTCCGGCCTTGAACTTATTATTGAATCAATACGCCCCTGTTCCAATAAGGAATATGATTCTGTTCCGATTCCGGTTCCCATTAAAAGTTCATTAATATCTTTTAACCGTACCGGAGTTTTATTAAGCAGATAATCACTTTCACCCGAACGATATAAACGGCGGGTAATCGTGACTTCATCATAGTCTATGGGAAGGTGTCTTCCTTCATTAGAAAGGGTGAGAGAAACTTCGGCCAAATTCACCGGATCACGGGAATCTGTTCCGTTAAAAATAATATCTTCCATTTTCGCGCCGCGCATGGATTTCGCGCTTTGCTCACCTAAAACCCATTTTATCGCATCGGAAATATTACTTTTCCCCGTACCATTAGGTCCGACAATAGCAGTTACCCCAGGTTCAAAAAGAAGAGTGGTCTTATCAACGAAGGATTTGAATCCGTAAAGTTCTAACTTTTTAAAATACATTTTATATCCCTATAATAAATGGGAATAGACATTCCCTTGTCTACCTATGAGGATTTATTGTTAAAAAATACTACATCTGAATTATAACAAAAATTTTTTGGGGATGCAAGATATTTGATAAAAAACTCGTTTTGCGGGAAAAACCACAAGATATTGTATGGGAGAACTACTCTGATTATTTTTTAAATTTCTTAATAAACGCCGGGATGATTGCGAAGATATCACCGACAATACCATAAGTCGCGACTTTGAAGATCGGCGCATCCGGATCTTTATTTATCGCCACAATAACATCCGCGGACTGCATTCCGACTAAATGCTGGATCTGTCCGGAAATTCCGCAGATAGTAGTATAATATAGTATAGAATATAGTAGTATAGAATATAGAATATAGTATAGGGTCAAGTCTCTACTTGACTACACCTCACTTTTAGCTTATCATACACCTTCGCCAGCTTTTTATCAGATAAACATTTTTTCTTTACCCTATCACAATATATTGCTGAACTCTTATAGCTTATATCTCCAAAAATCTTCCCAATCTGCCGATGTGGCAATAAACTACATTCTCTTGCCAATCGTATCGCTATCATTCGAGCTATATTTTCTTGCCCTCTATTAGATTTATACAATATCTTTTCTTCAATCTTAAAAACCTTTTGGATTTCTTCCTTTATTTTTTTTATCACTGCCTCTGCCCTAATATACCGACTCTCCGGAATTTCTTCATAATATATCTCTGACTTAAGATATTCTTCTTTGATTTTATCAATATATTTCTGATCCCCTATTATACTTCTAAATACTTGATCATTTTTATCTTCTAGGTATTTATTAATTTCTTCATCATCTTTTTTCATGAAATCTATATAGGCTTGCTTGAATTCTTCCCCTTTTATTTGACTCTTCACTTCTGCTTTGAATTGTAACCACTCTTGCTCTTTTGCTTCTAGATAATCTCGATGACTACAATACTTGTAATCTTTTGCGTTTTTTACTATCCCTGCTTTAATTGGATTTAGATGTATATATCTTATTAGTCTCAACAAGTAGCTTCCTTCTTGTACCACTACTGATTTATATCTGCCTTTAAATAAGGCTCCTTCATATTTATATTTTTTATTGAATATTTGAGTATACACTCCATTGACTTGTTTCATGAAATCAGGCAGATTGGCTTCCGGTGTATGCACTAGAATGTGGTAATGGTTAGTCATTAAACAATACGCAACTATTTTTACTTTATATATTTCACATGCTTCTTTTATTATCTTTATGAACTTTTGATAGTCTGCTTCTTCTAGATATATCTCTGCTTTTCGATGCCCTCTATTTATTACGTGGTAATAGGCTCCTTTAAATAGTATTCTTATCGGTCTGGCCATTATAATCCCTCCTCTGTTTCCTCAAGAAAGATTATATCAGTAAATATTACTTGTAGTCAAGTAGAGACTTGACCCTTTTACGCCCCTTTTGCAGATTCGCAAGCACAATATTTACGTCAAAATTTGTGTCATGGTTTTGCCAGCCGCTGCCAATTACACTGCTATCCTGTATAGCATAATAGGCTATATCATTATTTGCCATCTGGCCGTAAGTAGGAGTACATGTCCATTTAAAAATTATTGTGAAAGTATCTATCCCCACCTGAGTAGTACAATCCGCTATTTGCAAATCTATATACTCCGCGCCATAACCGTTTTCTTCTTTAAAACCGGTACTTTCGTACCAGCTCATGTACCCGCGCGCCGGGTTACCAGAATCATCCAAATGGTTTACAAGAATTGATACTCTCTCTATAGAAGAAGGATCAGTCGTGCTAAAAATAAGTGTCGCCGTCTGCAAATCAGAGTTATTTGCCAGAACACTTGTTTTATCCACAGTAAGAGATTGTAATACAGCATCACTTGCGGCAAAAGAAACTGAAGACATTAGGCTTAAAAATATACTGAGAAATAAAACTTGAAAAAATACCACGGGAAAGAATGCTTTTAAAAACTTTTTCATTAGACACCTCACATTATAGTGAATGACAAGATAATCAATATTTTATGATTTTTTATTAATATTGTCAAATTATTATATTTTTATATAGGGTATATGGTCGGTTATAGCAGTAATAAGGGGAGGTTACAACTATTTCTTGAATTTCTTAATAAATGCCGGAATAATTTCGAAAATATCGCCGACAATGCCATAAGTCGCTACTTTAAAGATCGGCGCGTCCGGATCTTTATTTATCGCCACAATAACATCCGCGGACTGCATTCCGACTAAATGCTGGATCTGTCCGGAAATTCCGCAGGCAAAATAAATTTTCGGGCATACTGTTTTTCCGGTTTGCCCCACCTGATGTGAATAGGGAATCCATCCGGCATCAACCGTCGCGCGCGAAGCACCAACCGCGCCCCCAACTGTTTTAGCAAGCTCTTCGATAAGTTTAAATCCTTCCGGAGACCCCACTCCTCTGCCTCCGGAAACTATAATATCCGCTTCAGTCAGGTTTACAGTTTCTTCAAGCTCTTCGATAATATCAACTAATTTTGATCTACTCTCAAGAGAAAAATCAGATCCTTTTAAAGTTATAATATCGCCTTTATTTTTTGGATCAATTTCCGCTTCTTTCATTACTTTATGACGCACGGTGGCCATTTGCGGACGCCGGTGCGGACAAATAATCGTCGCCATTATATTTCCGCCGAAGGCCGGCCGTGTTTGCAGCAATAATCCTAGTTCTTCGTCGATATCAAGCCCCGTACAATCCGCGGTAAGCCCGGTTTTCACTTGTACGGCAACCCGGGGAATCAGTGAACGGCCGATCGTTGTCGCTCCGGTTAAAACAATTTCCGGCTTATGGTCATTAACTAATTTTGTCAATACATTCGTATATACTTCACTCTGATAATTTTTTAATTCCTCAGACTCAACCACATATACTTTATCCGCGCCGCGTTCAATTAGTTTCTGCGCTTGCTTCTCAATTCCTTTACCGCCAAGCAAAACCGCTGCCAGTTTTTGCTTTCTTTTCTGAGCAAGTTTTTTCCCTTCTCCCAGAAGCTCATAAACTACCGACTGAATAACCCCTTTTTTCTGTTCGGCAAACACCCAAACATCGCTATAATCTCCTTCCGGAGCAGTAACTTCTTCATGTTTTCTTAAAATAATAGCATCAAATTTGCAGCTATCCACACAGGCCCCGCAGATAACGCAATTATCTTTAATAACCGCAACATTATTAACCATTTCAATCGCACCAAATGGGCACGATTTAATACATAGCGTACAACCAACACACTTTTGTTGAATTACTTCGATAGACATTTTCTCACTCCGCTCCGTTGTACAAATTACGTACTACGGATTACGTGTTTTTGTATTATCACAGACAGGCACAGAGGCCTGTCCCTACAGATTATTTTTATCTGGCACCTATATAAATTCTTTCAATAATTCTTTTAATTTAACGGCGATTTCATCCGGTTCTCCATGAAGCATCTGGCCGCCTTCTCTTTGCGGAGGAGAAAATATCTTCATCACTTGTGTCGGAGACCCGTCCAAACCAATATTTTTTTCGTTGGCCTGTATATCTTCCGCTGTCCACTTAATAATCTCAGCTTTTTTAGACCTCATCATACCTTTTAATGAAGGCATGCGCGGCTCATTAATTTCTTTTACTACAGTTAATACACACGGAAGCGGTGATTCGATAATTTCATAACCTTCTTCAACCATCCGATGAGCCCGAAAATATTTTTTTCCGGCTTCTTCTTTAATATCTTCAATCTTTTTTACATAAGTAATCTGCGGGATATCCAGCCAAACGGCAATTCCCGGGCCTACCTGAGCAGTATCTCCGTCAATAGCCTGTTTACCGCACAGGATAACATCAACTTCCCCGAGTTTTTTTATTCCCGAAGCTAAAGCATAACTTGTGGCTAAAGTATCACTGCCGGCAAATGCTCTGTCCGAAAGAAGCACACCTTCATCAGCTCCCAGGGAAATTGCTTCGCGCAAAGCAGACTCTGCCTGCGGCGGCCCCATGGTTATGACCGTAACCTTACCGCCAAAACGTTCTTTTAAACGCAATCCCTCTTCAATCGCATAGGTATCAAACGGATTAATGATTGATGCCACTCCGTCTCTGATGAGAGTATTGGTTTCGGGATTGATCCGGACATCTGTAGTATCCGGCACTTGTTTTATGCAAACAACGATATTCATGATTTATTTAAGTCTCAATATTAGGTTAACAATTCAAAAATCAAAGTTCAAAACTCAAAAATACAAATCAAAAATAAAAAAGTATACCTTAATAAAATTTATAATTTAAAATAAGTTTTGATTTTTAACTTGAACTTTTGCATTTTGATTTTTGACTTTTGATTTCTTTTTACTGTTTGGAAGCAGCTAATGCTTCTTTAATTAAGTTGTTCGCAATAACATCACGCAGGATCTGATTAGTACCTTCATATATTTGGGTAATCTTCGCGTCACGCATAAATTTTTCTATCGGATAATCCTTCATATATCCATATCCGCCGAATATCTGTACCGCGTCAGTCGTAACTCTCATCGCTGTATCGGAAGCAAACATCTTAGCCATTGCTGATTCTTTAGTTACTTTCGCGTTACCGCTGTCAATCATTCTGGCAACACTATATACAAGGCCGCGCGCGGCTTCCGTCTGGGCCGCCATATCCGCGAGCATAAATTTTATACCTTGAAAACTGCATATCGGTTTACCAAACTGCTGGCGCTGCCGGGAATATTCAAGTGCTAAATCAAGCGCCCCCTGAGCAATTCCCAGTGCCTGCGCCGCAACTCCAGGACGAGACATATCAAAAGTTTTCATGGCAATAATAAAGCCCTGTCCTTCTTTACCAAGTAAGTTCTCTTTGGGAACTTTACAATCTGTAAATACAAGCTCCCGGGTAGCCGAAGGACGAATACCCATTTTATCTTCTTTCTTTCCGAAACTAAATCCCGGCATTCCTTTTTCTAGTATAAAAGCGGATGCTCCGCGGGATCCTTTAGTCTTATCAGTCATGGCAATTACTGTATATGTTTCTGCTTCACCGCCATTGGTGATAAAATGCTTTGTCCCGTTTAAAATATAATAATCCCCGTTTTTTTTAGCCGTACATTCCATAGCTCCGGCGTCACTTCCGGCATTCGGCTCGGTTAATCCAAATGCCGCGATCTTCTTACCGCTGGCAATATCCGGAAGGTATTTTTTCTTCTGCTCTTCAGTTCCAAAAAGAATCATCGGGTCAGTTCCTAAGGCCGACGCTGCATAGCTAACTGCCACACCGCCGCAAGCGCGGGAAAGCTCTTCGGTAACCAAACATAATTCCAGGATTCCACCACCCATCCCGCCGTATTTTTCTTCAATATAAACTCCAAAAAGATCAGAATCAGCCAAAATCTTCATTAACGGCCAGGAAAACTCGTCTTTTGCGTCCAGCTCAGCGGCTAATGGTTTGACTTTTTCCTGTGCGATTTTTCTGGCAAGGTCTCTTACCATTACTTGTTCTTCGGTAAGCAAATAATCCATATCTCCTTACTCCTTTCTCAGATGAGTACATTACTTATTGAACATTTGTGATAATAAGTAATGCTTACGAATTTGATCCCGCCCCATCAGAATTTATGGCAGGTGGCGGAAAATTAAATAATACTATTAGTAGTGCTGTGTTAAAATCAATTATATTTTAAATGCAGATTATTATACCTAAAATGTCACAACCTGTCAATGCACTAAAACTAAGGTCCATTCTTAATTGCTAAAGTTAAGAATGTCCCTTGATTCCACAGATTCATGTAAAGATTACAAAGATTATTTTTTAATGATTTATCGATGTAATCGGGTTTAAATCATTGTAATCAAGTTCTTTCAAGTTCACAAATAAGAAAGAACTAAAACTAATGGGCAACCTATTAAAGTTGCCCATGAAAAAACTGTCAAACACTAGCCTTAAAACTTTTTTAAGGCCACCGTCACATTATGGCCGCCAAACCCCAATGAGTTGGATAATACAACATTTACCTGCTGTTTACGCGCGGTATTAGGAGCACAATCTAAATCACACTCAGGATCCGGGTTTTCATAGTTTATAGTCGGCGGGATAATATCATTCTTTATGGCTAACGCGCCCGCGATAAACTCAACCCCGCCGGCAGCCCCTAATAAGTGCCCGGTCATTGATTTAGTAGAACCAAGCACCAGGTTTTTAGCAAGATGTCCAAAAACATTTTTAACTGCCAAAGTTTCAACTTTATCGTTTATTTTAGTAGAAGTCCCATGCGCGTTAATATAATCAACATCCTCTAAATTAATACCGCCGTCATTTAAGCAGGCACGTATACAGCGGGAGCCTCCGTCTCCGTCAGGAGATGGCGCCGTCATATGGTAAGCGTCTCCGCTCATTCCATATCCGATCATTTCCGCATATATGGTCGCGCCTCTTGCTTTGGCATGTTCAAGCTCCTCTAATATTACAATACCCGCGCCTTCCGCCATAAGAAAACCGTCACGTTCTCTGTCAAAAGGCCGTGATGCATGTTCGGGATCGTCATTTCGGGTAGTCAGCGCCTTTGCCGCGCAAAAACCGCCAAAACCTAACGGAGTAATACTACTCTCCGTACCGCCGGCAACCATGGCCACCGCATCACCGCGCTGAATTACTTTAAAAGCATCACCAATAGCATGCCCTCCGGAAGCGCAGGCCGTTGCCACACATGAATTAGGCCCTTTTATCCCTAAACTAATCGATACCTGTCCTGGGGCCATATTCACAATAAGCATGGGGATAAGAAATGGAGAGATTCTTTTCGGCCCTTTTTCAAGATAAACCTTGGTTTGAGCCTCAATCATCGCCAGCCCGCCAATTCCGGAACCGATAAGAACACCTATCTTATTAGGATCTTCTTTTTCCAGATCCAAACCGGAATCGTCAAAAGCAAATTTTGCCGCATACACGGCAAACTGGATAAATTTCTCCGTCCGCTTAAGTTCCTTGGGATTAAAATACGGGGATGGATCAAAATTCTTTACTTCAGCATCAATTTTAGAAGTGAAATCAGTGGCGTCAAAATAACTTACGTATCCTGCGCCACCTCTTCCCTCACAAATTGAATTCCAAAATTCATTTTTTGAATTACCAATTGGCGAAACAACCCCTATGCCTGTTACAACAACTCGTTTTTTTTCCATAATTAATTATTGCAGAGGGATTATTAATCTTCTTTAATTCCGGCTTTTTCGTCGATGTATTTAATCGCTTCACCAACAGTAGTCATTTTTTCAGCATCTTCATCAGGAATCTCAATACCAAATTCCTCTTCCAATGCCATTACCAATTCTACAGTGTCCAGAGAATCTGCACCTAAATCATCAATAAATGATGCGGTAGCATTAACTTCTTCTGCTTTAACACCTAACTGATCAACAATAATAGATTTTACTTTTTCTTCTACTGACATTTTTGCTCTGCCTCCTTTCAAGAGTGCTACATTAACATTCCACCGTTAATTGAGACGACTTGTCCTGTTATATAACTTGAATCATCACTTGCCAAAAATAATACTAGTTTTGATACATCATCGGTATTTCCAAACCTAGCCATGGGAATCTGCTTAAGCATCGCTTCTTTTACTTCATCCGGCAGTACTTGCGTCATTTTTGTATCAATAAACCCGGGAGCTATCGCATTCACCGTAACATTCCTAGAAGCTACTTCCCGAGCCACACTCTTGGTAAATCCAATGATCCCGGCTTTAGAAGCGGCATAATTTGACTGTCCCGCATTCCCCATTAATCCAATAATCGATGCGATATTGACTATTCTGCCGTACCGCTGTTTAATCATACGCTTTACAGCCGCCTTGGTACAGTTAAAGGTACCCTTTAAATTGACGGCAATTACCGCGTCCCAGTCTTTTTCGCTCATTCTCAGGAGCAATCCATCCCGGGTAATGCCTGCGTTATTGATTAGTATATCTATTTTTTGAAATTTGTCAATAACTTTGTTTACCATAACATCGCATTGTTCCAGATTAGAAACATCCAAAACAATTGGCAGTGATTTTACTCCCAGCGCCTCAATCTCTTCCGCGGAACTTTTAAGAGCGTCTTCATTAACATCACAAATAACACAATTTGCCCCTTCTTTAGCCAGCATTAAAGCGATCTCTTTGCCAATTCCGCTTGCTCCACCGGTAATTACTGCCACTTTATCCTTTAATTTCATGCTTTTCCCTCCACATAAACTATAATTCTGTTAAAAATTACAAATCCCAAGCACCAAATTACAAACAAATCACAATTCCCAAAAAACAAAATATCTTTCATTTTTTGTTTCAAATTTTAATCATTGATTATTGAATATTGTTTGGAATTTGTTAATTGTAATTTGGAATTTTCTGTCAAGAGTTACAAACATAACTGATTTATAATCAAAGAGTTGTCTCCTGAATTCTTAATTTTCTCTAGTGCCAATTTTACTGAAATCATCGGCATTTTCCAGGTTAATGACCTCTATTCCTCGATCAATACGATTCATTAATCCTCTTAATACTTTGCCCGGACCGATTTCAAAAAAGGTATTCACCCCAGCTTCTTTCATCCTTAATATGCTATCATGCCAGCGCGTAGTATGAGCTACCTGCTGGATAAGCATATCCTTAATACTGTTAGGATCATCCGTATAATCAGCAGTTACATTGCATATAAACGGACATGCCGGCTTATTTATCAGTACCTGGGCAAGCTCTGACGTTAATTTATCCGCTGCCGGAGACATAAGGGAACAATGGAACGGCCCGCTCACTTCCAAAGGAATAACTCTTTTTGCCCCGGCTTGACGAGCTAAATCATTAGCTTGCTCAATGGCCTGTTTTGTTCCGGAAATAACTATTTGCCCCGGACAATTCAAATTGGCGATTTCTGCCCCGGATTGTTCACATATTTGCCGGGCTTTATCTGTTTCAACACCCAATAAACAAGACATTGTTCCCGGATTTATCGCGGAGGCTTCATCCATAAACTGTCCGCGTTTATTGACCAGCCTAAGGGCATCCTCAAATTTCAGGCTGGCGCAGGCAACCAAAGCCGAATACTCACCTAAACTCAACCCCGCACAAATTGCCGGAGACATCTCGGGAAATTCACTTTTTAATACCTCAAGCACAGCAGTACTTAAGGTCAAAACTGCCGGCTGACAAACTGCGCTTTGGGTCAGATCTTCCAATGGGCCTTCAAAACAAAGCTTGGACAGATCAAAACCCAAAGCTTTGTTCGCTGTTTCAAATACATCAGCCGCAACAGCAAACTGCTCGACTAAATCTTTTCCCATGCCTACATATTGCGCACCCTGGCCCGGGAATATATATCCGATCTTCTGTTCGCTCATTTGTATTTTCACCTTAATTCATTTATCTTTTGTATTTACTATCAACTATGAGCCATGAGCTATCCGCTAATTCAGCTATCTGCCAACACTTCCAGAATATGCTGATTAACGCTTTTTTCTATAGATTCCTTAGCTACCCGGATCGCATTCTTAATCGCATTTACTGAAGAACCTCCATGAGCAATAATACAAACCCCGTCAACACCTAATAAAGGCGCTCCTCCGTATTCCGAATAATCTATTTCTTTCTTTAAAGCTTTAAACGCCGGGTAGCTTAATAAAGCCCCAATCTTTGTAATAAGATTTAAACGAAGCTTGCGTTTTAACATCGCTTTGATCGCGTCCGCAAGCCCCTCGGATACTTTCAGCACCACATTTCCCAGAAATCCATCGCAGACAATAACATCACAATTGCCTACATATATATCCCGGCCTTCTACATTGCCGATAAAGTTAATATGTTTATTCTGCTCAAGCAGTTTAAACGTCTCTTTTACAAATTCCGTACCTTTTGATTCTTCTTCTCCGATATTAAGCAGGCCGACCCTGGGAAGCTTCTTTTTCAATACATACTGTGAATAAATACTGCCCATGATCCCGTATTGCAAAAGATGTATGGGCTTCGCGTCAATATTAGCTCCCATATCGATTACCTGGACTACGCCTTTTAAAGTAGGCAATAAAACACTTATGCCCGGACGCTCTATTCCCTGCAGGTTTCTTAAAAAAAGACTCGCCGCGCAAACAACTGCTCCGGTATTTCCCGCGGAAACCATTGCATTCGCCTGCCGGTCTTTTACCATTTTCACGGCAATATTTATTGATGATTCCTTTTTACGCCGTACAGTAGCTGCCGGCGGTTCATCCATCCCGATAACTTCCGCGGCATGCTGAACAGAAATATTGGCGGGGACTTTTTTAAAAGCCGCTAGTTTAGCCTCGAGAAGTTCTTTCTGTCCGACCAAAATGATATCTACTTCTAATTCCCGGGCCGCTAATAATGCTCCTTTTATAATTACATCCGGAGCATGATCTCCGCCCATTGCGTCGACTGCAATTCTCATAATATTTTCCGGGTTACCCTTTACTTACTGGGTTTTTTTTCTTTTTTCTCTATGTATTTCTTACCTTTGTAAGTTCCACAATGAGAACAGACTTGATGCGGCGCTTTTGGCTGATGACATTCCGGGCATACCGATAGAGCCGGCTCACTCAACTTCTTATGTGTACGTTTTTTGTCACGCCTTGTTTTAGAATGTTTCCTTTTTGGATGTGCCATAAATAATTCCTCCTGTTCATTTAGTTGGGTTTATCAATTCAAAAATCAAAAATCAAAAATCAAAATTACAAGTTAAAATTCAAAATTAAGTTATAATTATTAATAAATCATAAAAAATTTAATATCATTGACAATAAAAATACATTCTGGTAATTAATTTCCAGCAAATAGTTTGTGTTTTAGTTGTTGCAAAACACTTCATACAATATGTTTATTTTTGACCTTTGAATTGTCCTTTTGATTTTTGCATTTTGCACTTTGATTTTAATTAATATCAATCCCGGGAAATGAAGAATCCTCTTCTTCACACCGGCAATTCCCATCGTTTAAATTTCTCCCGCACTGTGCGCACAACCCCTTACAATCAGGAGAACACAAAACCTTTACCGGATAATCCAGAATTATTTCATCACGAACTATCTGTGTCAGATCAATAACTGCCCCCTCTGTCACAGGCCTGATCATGTCAATTTCTTTTTTTATTTCTCTTTCTGTTTCTTTTAAACAACGATTGCAGGTAACCCTTATTCTACTCTTTACCTTAATATAAATAATTACATTATTATGTTCTATGCTCACATTGGCAGCAATCTCAACCGGTTTGATAAATTCAATGTCTTCCCTCTGAAGTTCAAGTTCTTGGCCGGTTTTAATTTCATTATGCAACTCACCCTGAGCCGGTATTTCATGAACACTTATCTTCATTTTCCCCTTTGACAAGATCATAAGTATCTAAGGCGATCAGGCGTTCTTCATCAGTATGAATGGTTAAAACTTTCGTTTTTTTTCCTAATATATTACTAAGCTCCTTTTTAATTTTGTTCTTTATCATCGGCACATGCTCACCAATTCCGGCAGTGAATACAATCGCATCCGCTCCATTCATAACCGCGATATAAGAACCGATGTATTTTTTTATTCGATATATAAAAACATCAATGGCCAGTTTTGCCCTCTCATTGCCTTTTCCCGCTTCCTGCAAAAGATCTCTCATATCATTGCTTATTCCCGAAAGCCCCAATAAACCGCTTTTACGATTCATTAAAGCGGTTACCTTTTCGATAGTAATTTTTTCTTTTTCCATAAGGTACCCGACAAGTGCCGGATCAATATCTCCGCAGCGAGTACCCATAATCAGGCCTTCCAAAGGAGTAAATCCCATGCTGGTTTCTACCGAACGTCCGTTTTCTACTGCCGCGATGCTGCAGCCGTTGCCCAAATGGCACGTAATAATCTTTAAATTGCTTAACGGTTTTTTTAATTCCTCGGCCGCTGCCGCAGCGACAAAACGATGACTTGTCCCATGGAATCCATATCTTCTAATATGATACTTTTTATAAAGCTCATACGGCAGGCCATACATATATGCTTCCTGCGGCATTGTCTGATGAAAAGCCGTATCAAACACAGCCACCTGTTTAACATGCGGAAAAATTTTCATCGTCGCTCTTATTCCGTTATATGCCGGCGGATTATGTAAAGGAGCAAGCCTGCTGTAAAACTTAATTCTCTTCATTACATGGTTATCAATAACAACCGAAGAGGTAAACTCCTCACCTCCGTGCACAACCCGGTGTCCGATCGCCCCGATTTGGTCTTCATGTTTCATCGCGCCCCAGGTCTCATCGACAAGCAATTCGGCAATTTTATTTACCGCGGTAAAATACGTGCAATCCTTAATTTTTGATTTATATTCCTGCCCATCTTTATGATGCTCTATATAAGCATTACTTTCTCCGACTTTTTCCACTATCCCGTTTAACAGGGGGCATTTTGTTTCCATGCAAAAAAGCTGATATTTTATCGAAGAACTACCGCAATTTATAATTAATATATTCATTCTATCCTTAAATTAATTTGTATTTTCGCAAATTACAATAAACAAAATCCAAATTACAAATAAATCCCAATATACAAATCAACAAAGATAAAACGATACCTCAAATTATAAAAACTAAAATTGCATATTATTTTTTTAATTGTCTATTGGTTGTAATTTGTTTATTGAATATTGTAATTTCAAAGAACTCTCTACTTTTTTAGTCAGTTACTCTTATCGCTGTTGAACACACGGCATTAATAATCTCATCTATAGTACAGCCCCGGGATAGATCACAGCAAGGCTTCTTAAAACCAATCAGCATCGGCCCGACAACCTGAGCCTTGGCTAAACGCTGCACTAATTTATATGAGATATTTCCCGCATTAAGAGTTGGAAAAATCAACACATTAGCCCGGCCGGCAACTTTGCTGTCCGGAGCTTTCATTTTAGCTATTTCCGGAACAATTGCCGCATCAACCTGTAATTCTCCGTCGGCAATTAGATCGGGATATTTTTCATCAATTATTTTTTTCGCGCTTAAAACTTTTTCTATTGTCGGATGCTCCGCGCTTCCCATAGTAGAAAAACTCAACAAAGCAACCCTGGCCTGCACCCCCACCAACAACTCAAATAAATCTGCTGCGGACTTCGCGATATTAGCTAACTGCGCTGGTTTGGGATCAGGAATGATCCCGCAATCGGCAAAAGCGAATGTTCCCTTTTCACCGTACTCACTATCCGGAATACTCATCAAAAAACAGCTTGATAGAGTCCTTACCTGCTCCCCAAAACCAATACAATAAATTGCAGATTTTGCGACATCGGCCGTGGTGGTAATCGCTCCGGCAACCAGCCCGTCAGCAATCCCGTTACGCACCATCATCGCGCCAAAATAAACAAAATTACATATCTGCTCTTTGGCCTCTGCCTCAGTGATACCTTTATGTTTTCTTAACTCATAAAACTCTCTCGCATACTTTTCCAAGTCCGGACTTGTTAAAGGATTAACCACCGTAACCTTTGATAAATCCAATCCTATTTCCGCTGCCGGACCTTTAAGGTTTTCTTCGGCCCCGATAAGTATTATTTTCGCATAGTTTTTTTCAATGATGATCTTCGTTGCTTCTAAAATTCGTTTGTCTGCTGTTTCCGGCAGTACTATTGTCCGCTGCTTTTGTACTGATTTCTCTCTTATTTGACTAATAATATCCATTATTTCTCCACCTTATTTCTTTAGCACTGCTTTAAGTTTCTTTTCCACAAACAACGGCACAAACGCTGACAAATCAGCACTTAATAGAGCAACTTCTTTGATAAGCTTACTGGAAACAAAAGAATACGATTCATTCGGCATCATAAAGATAGTCTCAATTTTGTTATTAAGCTTTCTATTGGTCAAGGCCATCTGAAATTCAGATTCAAAATCAGAGATCATCCTTAATCCGCGAATAACTACTTTAGCATTTTTACTGCTTACGTAATCAACCATTAGACATTCAAACCTATCCACGACAACACCTTTTAAATTACAGGTTGCCTTTTTAATCATCGCTACCCGCTCGTCCCAGTTAAACAATGGTTTTTTCGACGCATTATGAGCAACAGCAACAATAACTTCATCATAAATGGCTGCCGCCCGTTTAATTATATCAATATGACCATAGGTCACCGGATCAAATGTTCCCGGATATACCGCACGCCTTTTCAAGATAATCCCTCCCTAGTCCTGCCTTCTTTAACCCGCCATACCTGTCCGCTATTTTTTTTGGCGGAAATCTTGGCGGGGTCAAATTCGGTAATATCACTTAGCTTAACTTTGTCCGCTAAGTGATTGCCTCATTTGATAAAAAGACACAAAAGTGTCCCCATACTTTTTAAGCTGCCAAAGTTCAATGTCTCCAAGTTGTTGGGGCAACTCATCTTTTTTATAATGTTCTATTATAATAATAGTTGGCGCGTTCAATATATCATACTTGACTATTTCGAGCAAGCATTTTTTTGCCAGGTCTTGGCGGTAAGGAGGATCCGCTAAAATAACCTGAAATTTCTTGTTTTTTTTGGCTAAAATACCCCCCACAGTAAGCACATCTTGAGCTAATATGGTGCATTTTTTATCTAACTTCAATGATACCAGGTTTTCACGAATAATCCGGACACTTTCTCTCCTGTTTTCAACAAACGTAACCCCTTTCGCCCCACGGCTTAATGCCTCACAGCCTAGCGCTCCGCTGCCGCTAAAGAGATCCAGGACTTCTTTTCCCTGCACAAAATCACCGAGCACATCAAATATGGCCTGACGGACTTTTTCGCTAGTCGGCCGTACATTTTTCGATTTAGGGATCTTTAAAGTCCTGCCTTTAAAGTCTCCTGATGTAATTCGCATCTTTTGGTTCTTTCTTGTTTAAGTTGAATAAAAGAACCTGATTTCACAGATTTTTAAAAGATTACACAGATTTTAATATAACTATTAAAATAAGTTATCCAATCGGTGTAATCAGTTTTTTAATCATTGTAATCAGGGTCATTCTTTAATTTTTATTGTCTATTATTATTTTACTTAATTATAAATATCTTCCAGTCTAAAGAAGAATGACTCCATCTTTTTGAATTATTATTGGTTATGGGTTTAAATTATGGATATTTTATTGACGGGCTTTAATTATTAATTTTCTCTTTCATTAATCTTGCCTGTATTTCAAAATCCAAGACCTCTTTATCTCTTATCTTTCTTCGACTGGAGTAGTTAAGATGGCTATCTTCAAAATATGGAGAATTTTCAAGCTTTGAAACAAAATCCAGGACTTCCTGTAGATTTTCTGCCTGACCGCGCAGTACCAAAACCCCTTCTTCATTAACCGAAAGCATGTTTAAAACGCAGGAAGAAGAGGTCACTCTTACCAAATCGCTAATAGCATTTAAAATCAATATCTGCGAATTTAACTGCACCTTAACCATCTGGATTTTAACCAATTTATTCTGAAGCTCCTTCGCCTGGGGTTTTAATTGCGTCATACGCTCTTTTAAACTATCCAGATAAGCTTTTTTATTATGCAAACGAGTAATAAAAAGCACCCCGGAAAGAATAATACTTATAGTTAGAAGAGAAAGCATTAGTAAAATTTTTTTCTTTAGCTTTTTCTTGGTTCTGGCATTTACAAATTCATTGCTTAGGAGATTTATCCCTGATTTATTCCCCAGTGACAAACCATAAGCAATATCAATTTTTTCTTCTATATATATCGGCACATCAAATTTATCTTTAAGAGTTTCCTTTATTTCGTCCAAGTTCACTCCGTGTCCGCTAATTATAATCCGGTCAAAATTATCCTCTTTTTTAGTATCGGAAAACAAGGAAATACTATGACGTATTTCACTAATAAGCCCTTTATGAAAATCATTGCCGGTTTCCATCAAAAAACCCCGGCTGAATACTAAATTTTCGTTTTTAATAATAATGACCTCTACCGCATCATCTTCCTGATAAACAATCAGAAAATTCCCTTTTGACGAAGATTTGTTTTTTTCAATGATCAATTTTTTAACACAAGCGAAAATCGCCAGACTGCTTAATCCTAAACTCTCGATCTCAGCTCCGGCTGACTCAAAAATTTTTACCCGCTTTTCCACCTCTTCTTTATGGGTAACAACCACAAAAGTATCAGAATACCCGTCCGGGCGGGAATTTAACACCAAATGCCGGGTAATTGTCTCTTCCGGTTTTAGAGGTAGAAGCTCGGCCGCTTCGTAATCTACCATCCTCGCGATTTCCTGCTCCTGACGGGAAGGAAAAGAGAAAAATCTTACACCTACTTCATGACGAAAAAAACAACTTAAAAAGCGTGATTTTGCTAAACCTTCTTTTTGAATAATACCTTTTAGATGAGACGGATCGACTATTTCCTGCGGTAATTCAATACTTTTGTCTTTAATGATCCTGCGGAAATCACGAGAAACATTAAACACAACTATGCGTAATTTTTTCTTTGTAAGGTAAGCAATGTATTTGAGCAAAACTAATTCTCCTTAAAAAACAATGTATTAAATTTTCCTTTATTACGGCTGATGACCATTTCCAAGTCTTTGGAAATATGCTTATTCCCGGAAGAAGCTGTTGCCCTGATCCGAAATACAGAAGAACTAACTTTAGTAAATTTTACAATCGAACTTACCTGCGCCGGAGTTAAACCCAAAAGCGATAAGTCTTCAGATAAAGCCTCTTCACTTTCAAACGGAGCCCCCGCGCGATGGTCGATTATCGACATGGCCACAGCTTCCGTTACCTGTGGTAAAATCATGAGAACTTCTTTAGAAGCAGTATTTAAGTTTATTCTACCATCAGAATATACGGTAATTAAATCACTTAAACCTACTCCCCCGACAGCCTCATCAGCGCAAAAAACCTCTTCATCAATCCCCGCCGCAGCCAGAATTTCCCGCTCCACATTAAAGGGGCGAAGCTTGGCAATTAGTTCTTTTTCCTGATCTGTAAAACCAGGCACGATCAACTTTATATTATTTAAAATATCCTGTTCAACAGTATTGATATTAACACGCCTGTCTTCATCAATCACTTTGTAAGATAACAATCCCTCTTCATTTTGTAAAGTAAAATCTTTACTCCAATTATCCATAAAAGCATCAAAATCAGGGTTATCTTCGGCAAGTTCCATAATCGCGCGGTTAAGGCCTTCTTTCGCCAGATAAAACATTTTTAATTGCTCATTATTTAAACTGCGCAGCCTTATGCTTATCCTGTTCTTAAATCCTAAAGTCAGCACCACTACCGACAAAAAGAACAGCACCCACAATACTAAGACTAAAATCGTCCCGCTTTTATTCTGAATTGTTTTATTCACTTTCCGGCCCTGAAAAATTTATTATTTTGGCCAAGGGGATATTCATATACTTAGCCAGCTCAATACCGCTTTGTTTTTCGTTCGCCGCCTTAAACCCGATATCCAGCTTGATCTGTGACGGAAGAGTCAATTCCTCGGGCCATTCTTCATACCACTTCTGATCTTTCGCGTCAAAGTAACTTAATTCAAATTTCTCTATTCCTTCATGGATAAGCTCGACATTACCCGGGATTTCTTCATTTTCACTTTGTAGATACGGCCGGGTTACCCGAAAAAGAGCTTTCACTCCGGGGTCTCCATCGGAAGCTTCCAGATAAAAAGAAACATTTTCCACATCGCCTTCCTGATTAACCGAAAATAAATCTAAACTGTCCTTTGTTCCCAAAAACTTAATATTTTCATTTTCCGGGTTAATAAAAGCACAGCGCACGCACCTTTGCACTTCTCCGATAGTGACCATGGCTTCCTGCATCAGCTCATCACGCGCTTCTTCCTGCTTAAAAACCTTGATCCCTAAGGCCAGGCTGGTATAAACCGAAGCCGCGACAATCGCAAATATGGTAATCCCAATCAATACTTCTAATAATGTAAACCCATTTCTCATAATTGTATTATAACACAGGAAGGATAATGCATGAATAGTAAATCATTTAGCATTGAAAGTTGAAAATAGAAATCAATATTCAATTTTTGGTTTTTATCAACCATCTAAATTAAGCGGGAATTTCAAAGTAAAGGTAGTACCTTTACCTATTGTGCTTTTCAAACCTATACTTCCTTTATGCAGTTTCATTATCTGGTCGGCAACAAATAATCCTAACCCGGTACCGTTCTCTTTGCCCTTCGTATAAAAGGGATCAAAAACATTTTCCAGATCTTCCTCTTTTACCCCTTCCCCGGCATCCTGCACTTCTATGATTACCATACAATCAACTTGCTCGGTAAAAATACTCAAACTGCCGCCCTGCGGCATAGCCTGAATGGCATTGACAAAAAGATTGAGCAAAACTTCCTGGATTTGAGTAGGGTTACCCTGGATAATATTTAAGCTTCCGAATTTTTTGTTTATGATTATTTTAGTATGCATCATCTTATGGTCAACCAGTTCCAATGTCTCATCAATAAGATCATTAATATTAATATCTTTAATTTCTTCTTTAGGCAGACGCGAAAAATTAAGCAAACGGCGGATTATCTTATACCCCCGGGCGGTCTGGGCATCAATTTTTTCCAGTGTTTCCCGTTTTCGTTTATCTTTTTCCTCCATGATCAGCAGCTGAGTATGCCCGGAAATGATCGCTAAGGGATTATTGATCTCATGCGCCATTGAAGAAGCCAGCTGTCCGAGCAAACTTAATTTCTCCGACTGAATCATCCGGGCCTGGGCAATTTTTAAATCCTCAAATAATTCGGCGGCTTTAAAAGACATGGCACTGTCATTAGCTAAAACAGAAAAAGTATCGATATCGCTTGAGGTATAAAGGTCCGGCGTTTTTTCACCTAAGATCAAAAAACCCAACAGCTCGTTTTGATAAACCGAGGGGATAACAATCCGGGCATCTAATGCCCAAAGAATACCTTTCAATCTTTCTAAAATATGGCGCAGGTCTTCCCCCGGGATATTCCCCCGATGAGTTTTACCCAGCAAATAGTCAATATCCTCATAAACTAATACGGCAACCTCCTTCAACCTGACAACACCGGCTTCGATCAGGGTATTCCGGGTACGGGTAAACCACTCCACCAGATAACTGTCCGCGCAAATTACTGTATCAGCATCTAATTTTTTCTTGCCTACGGAAGATCTAAGCTGATACATTTTTTTGCTTTTGTCTAAAAGAAATAAACTAATATGCTCAATTTTATTGTCCAGTTTCGCATAAAGCCTTAATAAATAACGCGGAATTACTTTGGCTAACTTATTTACACTCTGGACTTCGATCGTGGTTTTAGAAGCCGCGGCCAGTGACTGGTGCAGCCACAACTGCCGCATCATCCTTTTATGCTCGGCTTTTTCCTGCAGCCGCAAATAAATATACGGAGCCAGCAAAGCTAATACCGAATATAAAAATAACGGCGGGTAAAACCACTTGTCTTTCAACACCGTTACCAGCCAGCTTCTGAAACAACCTATAAAAACAAACGGAGTACTAATAATTAAAGCGTAAACAATAATTAAAATTGCCGTGCGTGTAAAAACAAGGCGAATGTCCAAAAATTGATATTTAAGTATTGTATAAGCTACTACTGAAAGCCAAATGAAAATAAATATATAGCCTAACGGATACACTAAAATATTAAACTGCGGAATAAAATCTATACAAGCAAATACCGGAATAAAAAAAGCAATAAAAATGTATTTCTTTTTAATCTGATCTATAGCACCCCCTTTTTCTTCTTTTACCGCCAACAATAAAAGTATCAAGCAACTCAGATAAGAAGAAACAAAAAAAAGAAGAAAAACCGGAGTGAGAATACCTGCACGAATATAATATCCCCACGGGAAAACATTTACCCCTGAAACCAAGCAAGAAGTTAAGAATAGATAAAAAGTAAATATAGAGCTTATGCCATAAATGACCGCTATAAACTTTGCCTTTTCAGTTTTTTTCAGAAAACCAATAGTAAAATGATAAAATACAGCGGGGATATACAGGACACCAATATATCCCAGTTTTCCCAAGACAAGAGCCATTGAGCGATCCTTAATAATATATCCAAGGCTCGTAACAAATAGCCATATAAATACCGCTATCCCGCAAGCTAAAAACCCTCTATTTACACTTGCAGCAGTATTATGCTTAAAAACAAAAATGCCCAGAACTAAAGCAAAAACAGCAACCACTGGGACAGGGAACAATAATATATCCATAATTTAATTAACTGTTAAATCTTTTTTATAAGATGCAGAAACTAGTCTTGATACATTATACCCCGAAAAAGCAGCGCGGGAAACCCCAAAACCATCCTTTGTCCAATGCCCGACAACATAAAGTCCCTTGATTGGGGTTTTATAAGACAAAACGTTTTCTGTTAACTGTGCTCTTGTTCCATCCCACCCATAGGCTGCGCCATTACGGTTTTGCGTAAATCTAACATAAGTCAATGGAGTTGCAATTTCTTTAATTTCGATATCCTTAGAAAGTCCAGGAAATATTTTCTCCGTTTTACTAATCACTTGCTCCGCTATCTCAGCCTTGTTTTTTATCCAAAATTCTTTATTTCCAAAAGGAACACTTACTAAGATGCAAACACTTTCTTTATTCTCCGGTGACAAAGAACTGTCATACAAAGAAGGAAAACTCACGATCAAATGATCCCCTATACGCGACCAATCATTTTTAATATCTCCCTCCCCCCCCGAAATTATATTGGAATTTAGCGCGCACCAATATTTACATTTATACTTTAATTCATTAAACTTGTGTCCAACCCCCAAAAAAACCATAAATGATGATATTGAAGGAATTCTATTCTGAATTATCTCAATAAAATTATTGTCTAAATGCTCACAATCTATTAGTTTTAAAAAAGTCTGGGAAGCATCACAATTGGAGATAACAATATCTGCATTAATCAGGGTTTCCTTATTCACAAAAACTCCTTTTACTTTATTATCTTTCACCAATATTTTGGTAGCAGTGCAAGAATATTTTATAACTCCTCCCATTTTTTCAAAAACACTCACTAACCCTTCGGCAAATTTCTGCACACCCCCTTCAGGATAATACCCTCCATTTACAATAAACTCTTTAAGAACAACTGCTGCCGTCACTGCAGAAATGTTTTTGCTTGGTTGACCAAACGTAGCCATAATTGTATAAAAAACTAGCTTCAACTGATCATCAGAAAAATAACTATCCAGCAATTCCTCAAAAGAATAATCCTTAAATGCAGCAAGCAATCTGACCGGAGAAGATTCTTGCAAAAACTCTAAAAACTTTTCAATTTTATTTGCCTGAGAAGGAAAACATCGCTGAAATGCTGACATAGTACTATGAAATGATTTACTTACGACAACATTTACGTCTGGAGTAACAATAACTTCGGTAGGATCTAACTGTATTAAATTCACAAATTCTTTTAATGACAACATCTCAATAATTTGCCCCAGTTTTCCGCCATCATCACAATCACCTAAAGAAAAAACTCCTGCATCAAAAACAAACCCTTTTCTCCTAAAAGAAACACAACATCCGCCAGGATTCTTATTACTCTCAACAATCATAACTTTAAACCCTGATTTAGCTAAAAAGCAACCGCATACCAACCCACCAACCCCTGCTCCGATAATAACTACATCATAATTATTTTCTCTATAATCCCCCATAGCTACCCCCTACCGCTTATAAAGTGTAATAATAATAATACCGTTTGACCTCTCCATGGAAAATTTAAACTTTAAATCCTGTATTTCCGTCTGTTCTAAAATCCCTTGTATCTGCTCCTTGCTGCGATGATGCATTCTCCAATCAACAATCCATTCTCTTTCCGTCCTATTTAAATGAGCAAGGCTACAGTTAGATAGCACAATCATTCCCCCCGGAGCTAACATACGCCATAAATATTTGACAAGCCTGCCAAAAGTAGCATCATAAATATAATCAAATAACCCAATACAAAAGATTACATCGAATTTTTCTTCCGTGAATAATTGTGATCGCCTCAGTAAACTAATCACATCCATTTGCTGAAATCGCATTTTGCACTTTTCTACATGTTTCTCATTAATCTTTTTACTAAATGAGAGCGCATCTATATCCTGATCAACAAAAACAATTTTTGAAAATACTTGCTCCCCAACAAGATCAATTAGTTCTTTTTCTATACGGCAGGAACCACAACCAATATCAATCAAAGAAATTTTTTTATGAGAATTTTTAATAAAATCAGTTACTATATTTAAAATTGCTTCTTTTCTGCAACGAATAGCTTGAGGGCCATCTCCTTCTAAATAATAACGATCAAGCAACCTCCCTATTCCTCTTCCTCGAGGGCGCCCATCATAAAATCTTTCCATCGTAATATAATCACCAGGATATCCCTGAGGTTTATAAAAACAGTGTTTTAATATCGAACTTTTATCAAATAATTTTCCCGATAAAACTCTAAAAGCATTCTTACTAAACAGCAATAATTCTTTTGACCCAGCAATATGCTTCTCCAAACAGTTAATTTTTTGAACTAGTTTTCCCATAGCTTTACATAACTTTTTGTAATACACCTCATTATTTGTAACCAATTTTTTAGATAAAGACGATTCTAACTCAGTCATTATTCTATTAAAATCTTCAATTTCTCCAAAAAACCTCTTGAAAGCTTTAGCAGATTGAATTTCTCCTCTCACAGCCCCTCCTGCATTTTTATCACATTTTCAGGTTAAAAGTACAAAAATCACTATTTAATATTATTTGTTATTATATCATATAACACTCAAATTAGTTAAACATAATTTAAAATATACTATTATTGAGTGCTCTGGGGGTGTTTTTAGCTACACATGCAAATTTTTATCCACTTTTTAAGAACTAAAAAGGCCGGGTTAGAATTAACCCGGCCTTAGTACATAACAAACTATCTTCTCAGGTATTACTTAGTGCTCTCGTCTATCCAATCCAAATAATCCTTACTCCCTGCAAATATTGGGATAGCGATTATTTCCGGCACATCGTAACTATGCTCTTTTTTAACCAGCGTTTCCAGCTTCTCAAACAGATCCGCCCGGGTTTTAATGATCATTAATATCTCTTCGGCTTTTTCTGTTTTCCCCTGCCAGGTAAAAACAGAGGCCACCGGAGCTGTGTTAACACAAGCCGCTAACTTATGATCAATCAAAGCCTTTGATAATTTACCAGCTTCTTCTGCTGAAGAAGCAGTAACAAATACAATAATATAACCGCTTTCAATACCCATAAGCTACTCCGCTTAGATAACTATCTACTTACGCAAAGAGATACTAAAGTTATCTTCTCCCTTGATCATCACATGCCCTTCCCGGGACAACCAGCCCAGGCTCATGAGAACTATATCTCTGGGCTTATCCAGAGCCTTAACCAGATCATTTAATAAAACTGTCCCATGATCATCTAAATAATGCCAGATATCTCCGGCAACAATTCCGATTCCAATAATCATCCCCCCACCTCCTCTTTTTTGTTATAACTGCCGCATCTTGGGCAAATTGTCATTTCCATGTCCATGACCGTAGAATACACAAACGTACAAATAGCACATTGACACAGCTTATATTGAATTATATCCCGGCTGACTTTATTTTTCAAGAATGAAAAAGTCCATGCCCCTAAAAACCCCATGATAAACAAGAGCACATAAACAGCAACCACCTGGCTTAATTCTAGATTTATCATTTTATTTTAAACAGTAACTTAATATTGCCCCATTGTTCCTGTAGAAGCGAATCTTCAGCAAGCGGCATGAATTTCCATTTTCTTATATACCTGACCCCGATTTCATCAAGTTCCGGATATCCGGATGAAGTAATTTTTTCTACCGTTCCGACAGTTCCTTCGGGCAGGATCAGAAATTTTAATTGTATCTCAAAATCGCTGCTGAGTTTTTTCGCCCATTCCGGGCAAACCGGTAATGCCGGCTTTTGTATAATTCCGCGCCGGAAGCCCTCCCCTAAAACTTCTGTGATCATAAATTGCTTAGGCCCGGTCAAAACCGCATTAGTATCGGGAATTGCTTTATTAGAAAGTTCCGAAAAAGGGAGAGTTTCCTTTTCTAATGAACGGGGAATACTTTTTCCGGCCAAGCCCTGAGCTTGCGGTAAAATCTCAGGTACAACATCAATTCGGGCCGCCGGCCGATCTAATATCGCGCCTAAAAAATTAACCGGTGCAAATTCAGGCCGCAATAATTGTTCCGGACAAACAATATTTATCGCACCAAAACCAACCAGGTGCCAAATAATAGAACAAGATAACGCAATACCAAAAATATTTTTACCCTGCATCGCTTAGTTTATTTCCTGAAGAGTCGCAATATTGATCTGAGAGATACCTACTTTCCGGCAAATATCCCAGACCCTTACTACTGCCCCTAATTGGGTGTCCGTATCCGCTTTTATAAGCAGTGGTTTTTCTTCTTTATTTTTAACAACTTCTTCAAGGTAACTAGTCAGTTCTTTAGCCGTGATCGGTTTATCATTCAGATAAATAACATTTTTATTATTAACAGTTACCGTAATGTTTTTATCCTTAATAACCTCTGAAGTTACCGCCTTGGGCAGATTAACCCTTATCCCCGGCATTACAATAAAGCTGGAAGTGAGCATGAAAAAAATAAGCAGAAGAAATACCATGTCCACTAATGGCGTGATATTTATTTCCTTTTGCCCTTTTTCAAGTTCCAAATGCTTTCTAAAACGCACGGTATCTCCTTTTTAAAATTAAAAATCAAACTGCAAAATGCAAAAATCAAAATGACAAATTAAAATGTAAAAAACATTAATTCTTACCTTTTAAGGTCAACACACTAGCACCAATTACATTTGATATTTCTTTTATTTCCTTTAAGAGATTATCCGATTCCACCTTAAAATCATTACTGCTTTCTTTTACTAGTATCAACCAATACTTTGTTTCATTTGCTGACTTTAAAGCTATTTCAAAAAACTTAAGATAATCTCTTCTTGAACTTGAAGACTTAGCCTCTACTACATTGGCTCCAATTGAAGTACTACTCCGGACTAACTGGTCTATTATTGGCCAAAGAATTCTTTCTTTCCTCATTTTCTCTCCCAGCTTTAAAACTAACAAGGAGAATTTTACTAATCTTGATATAAATTCCTTTTTGAATTTTTCTTTATCATTTTGCATTTTGATCTTTGATATTTGAATTTATTGAAAATCCACAAAGATTCATCTTCGCTGCGTAAGTATATTAACCAGATCAGTCGCGGAAACTTCCATCTCCACTACCAAATTCTGGACTTTCGATACCAAATAATTATAAGCGACAAAACAAGGGATCGCCACGATAAGCCCGGCTACGGTAGTAATTAACGCTTCCCATATTCCCTTAGCCAGAACAGATGGATCCACCGGATACATGGCTACCGCTTTTTGCTGAATTATCTGAAATGTAGAAACCATCCCGGTAACCGTGCCTAATAATCCCAACAACGGGCTGACATGGGCAATCGTTGCCAAGGCGCTTAAGTTCTTTTCCAGCTTAGGCACCTCATGTAATCCCGCGTCTTCAATTGCCTCTCTAATTTCGTGGCGCTGACGGTCATGTTTAGAAATTCCCGCTTTTAAGATCCGGGCAATCGGTCCTTGGGTCTGCTCACAAATATCCAAGGCCTCGTTAATTCGATTGCGTTTTAAGGCCGTGGTTATTTCATCCATAAACTTATTTGTATCTATTTTTGAACGATATAAACTTACTGCTCTTTCGAGCATTATCGCCAGCGCGAAAATAGAACACAAAATTATCGGAATCATTACCGGCCCGCCTTTACTGATTATGTCTACTTTCATATATAAACCTATGGAAATCAATAACGACATGGCCACCCACGCGATACGATACATTATTCTCTGCATAATCATCTCCTTAATTTACTACGTAAATTAACCTCGAACCTGCAAAGGTGAGAGGTCTTTTAGTACCAACAAATTAATATCGGATTTTTTATGATTAGAAGTTTATACTAATATTAAAATCTTTTCAGCATAAAAAACCCGGTAAGATTTCCCCAGAACATAACATATTCATAATAAAAGATTTATTAGAATTTAACCGATGCTCCGGCCAAGGCACTCCTACTCTGGCTGGGATAACCTTTTACTATTTCATAATGGTCATTTAATAAATTATCAACTAACACAAATAAAGTCAAGTAATCTTTCAGTTGATAGGTCAGCTTGCTTGCCAAGAGAAAATACGCGCTAAAACTCTCCTTGGAATTACCCTGAAAAAAGCGCCGGCCGAAGTAATCGCCGGTAATATCCATCTTAAATCTTTCGTCAATCTTATAAGTAAGCCCGACAGCTATTCTTTGCTTAGGCTCAAACGGCACAAACTCATAATCAGGATCTTTACTGGTTATACTGCGTAAATTCAAACTAATAAAATGGCTGAAGGCTTCACTCCAGGTATACTCAGTAGATATCTTTATCCCGCCGAAATTTACCTTTTCAATGATCTCCGGAGAGTATAAGCCATTATTATCCGGATCATTCCAAAACCACAGATCTTTGTCCTGCTGTACATAGATAACTAAGTTTGTCCTCCACTCCCGGCTGACATATTTGTCGAATTCATAGGAAATAATCGACTTTCTTCGCGGGCGTAATTCCAGAGGGGTTGCTTCCACGAAATTATCATTAAGGTAGATTTCCCGAAACACAAGCGGAGCAAATTCACGCGTGGCTTTTAATTTATGAGAACTGTCCTCTTGTGAACTAAACATTAACTCTACATAAGGAGAGGGCCTTTGCCCAAAACCTTCCTGAGCAAAAATATTAGCCCCCAGCCTAAACTGCCATTGCTCATCAAGCGGAATGGGTTTTAATCTTATCTTAGCATCCGTAATTAAATGCTCATACCGGTCCACCAGTTTATTATCAAACGCGTCTATTTTTACTTCATTTTCATCAGCTTCAAAATTTATCCTTGTTCCCAAAAGTTTATTTCGGAAATCCCGGCGATTAATATCTTCATCCAATATTGAGCGGCCATAATAAGGCTCTATTTTCACCTGCCCATTATCCAATCCGCGAATAAACTGCGCAGATATCTCAAAATCCGTGTTCTTCCTTTTTGCCCCGGGAGTAAGCGCATCCATTTTCCCGGGAAGATTCATAATCTTATTGAAATAATTAACCTTGAAAACAGCCTCATTTTCCCGGTCAAAAGGGATACCTAACTCAAAACTCGGCCGGTACGTTGTGAATTTACTGTTATCACGTTCTCCGCCGGAATCATCAATATTGATTCGCGCGGTATAATAAAAATTGTCTCCCCGGGCTGATTGTTTAATATCATAAGTACTGGAATGAAACCTGCCATAAGCAAAGCTGAAAAACCCGGAACTATCTTCAATTCCGGTTTTCTCCCGGCTTTCTTCAGGCATAAACGCATCCGGCAGGAGATCATCCCCAACCACATGCGGCAGATCCAATAGCGGTTTTTTCAAATCCTCCCCGTATACCTTTACCGTATTTATCGCCGCTATAAATAATAGAACGATTACGGTGTAGCAGATAATTTTTCTTTTAAACATTCTAATCTCTCCTTAGCTTTTTCTTTTTCTTTTAGCCCCTGGGCAATTATTTTTTCATAGATACTTACTGCTTTTTCATATTCTTTATTATTTTCAAAAATCATGCTTACTTTCCAATATGAATTACCCGCCTGTTCTTTATTATCCGGATAAAGATACCCTACTTTCAAATATTCTTCTGTTGCCTGCTCATCATCTCCGGAGGCTTCCCACAAACGCGCCACATCATACTGTAACTGCGCTTTAAACTCCGCCAAGACCTGAGTATTATTTAAAGCGCTGTTAAGATAGCTTATCGCCTGCTGAATATTATTTTCCGATTCTTCAATATCCGCCAGTTTTTTATAGGCGATGCTTTCATATGCCGTTGACGCAAATTTATTAATAAGCTCTTTTAATTCCGCCTGGGCCTTGTCCTTCTTTTTCTGAGTTATAAACATATGGGAAATCCTTAACATAACCTCAGGAATAAATTCACTCTCCGGAAACCCTCTTTTAAAATTATTAAACTGCTTTACCGCTAAACTAAGCCGGCCGGACTTTCGATAACATACGCCCAACTGGAACATCGCGTCATCCTTTAATTCATTCGGCAGCGGATTATTCAATACCGCAAGAAAATACCCTTGCGCCTTGCCAAAATCATTTTTCTCCAGATAATACTGCCCCAGCCAGAATTGAATATCGGCACTAATCGGGATATCACTGAATTGGGAAAGACAAGCAACAAAGCCGTTAATCGCTTCTTTTTCTTTTCCCAAATGATAATAACACCACGCCCGCTGATAAGTAGAGCGCCAGAGAAGCTCCCGGTCGGTAACAGATCTTATTAGACGGGTATAGAGTATTATTGCCTCTTTACAATTTTTTAAATTATACATAGAAGCCGCCATATGGAAAAGAGCCTGATCATTAAATTCACTCTTCGGATACTGCTCTATAAAACTTTTAAGTTTGCTTTCGGCAACAGAAAAATTACCCTTTTTAAAATACGCAATTCCCAAATGATATTGTGTTTTTCCGATAATCCGGCTTTTAGGAAAATTATTTAAAATATTCGCGAACGCGAGTATCGCCGCATCAAACCGGCCTTGCCCCAGAAAGCTTACCCCTAATTGATATTGCGCATAATCAGCATCTTTGCTATCACTAAAATCAATCAGGATTTTATCATATAATTTTTGAGCTAAATCAAACTCGCCTTTTTCAAGATGGATATCGGCGATCTTGGTCAAGGCATTTACTTTCATAACCGCCTCCGGAGAAAGTTTCTCAGCTAACTTAAATTCATCGACCGCATTATTTAAATCTTTATTTTCCAGATAGGCAATCCCCAGATTATAATGGGCTTCGGAAATAATATCGGCCTGAGTAAATCTCTCCAGCAGTTCTTTATAAACAATTATCGATTCATCGATCCTGCCAAGTTCAAATACTGTCTTGGCCTTTGATAGATACGCGCGATGGAGCAGATCACCTTTAGGGAATCGGCTGATGAGCTCATTGTAATATCCCAAGGCCCCTTCATAATCCTTTAATTCCAAACCACACTGCCCCATCTGCAGAATTACCAGTTGGGCCAGATTATGCTTAGGAAAAAATTCCATGAATTTCGCAAAAGCATCAAGACTTTCTTTATAAGCGCCCAATTTATAATATGACCAGCCGATTCCATAACGCGCGTAGGGAGTATATTGTGAACGCAGTCCATACTTAAGAGATTCTTCATAAAATTTTATGGCTTGGCTGTAATCCCCAATCCGGTAATGAATTTCTCCCAGTAGACAATACGGCCTGGGTACACTATGCTGGGCCGGATGTTTTTTGACATAGATTAAAAGATATTTTTTAGCCTGCTCAAATTTCTGCGATTCAAATAAAATCTCCCCGATCTTATACTCAGCTTCAAACACGTATTCATGTCCCGGATATTTGCGGATAAAATCCTCGAACTGCCGCTTAGAATCCTCAAACCGTTTCAACTCGTACAAACACCAGGCCTTGTTATAATAGGCGTAAGAAAGCCATTTTGTATCCGGAAATTCATTGATCATCTTTTCATAAAAAACAAGCGCGCCTTCATAGTCTTTCCCTTTAAAATAAGTCTCACCCAGCCAGAAATTAACTTCATCCAATCTGCCTTTTTCCTGGGCCGCTCCACCCTTTAACAATTCTTCAAAAATATTAGAAGCTTTATACACCTGGCCTTGTTTTAAATAACTCTGAGCAAGTAAGAGCTGAACATCAAAGCTGCGTTTACTATAAGGGTAATATCTTAAAAACTTATTTAACTGCCGCTCGGCAACATCATAAAAACCGTCTTCAAAAGCCTGCTTGGCCAGAAATAAATCTTTGTATTCGTTTTGCTGAGAGTAGGCCGGCGTTCCCCGACCAGAGACAAAAGACCAGAGACAAAAGACTATAAGAAAAAAAATGATTTTTTTGTAATATATCTTCATTAAATTACTCATTATATTTTTGTTCTATAACGGGCGGGGGCAAGCCCCGCCCCTACACTTATTTTTAGTGTCTTTCTATGTGTTTTTTTAAATATTTTCCGGTATATGAACGTGTATTGTCCATTAACTCCTGCGGACTCCCCGCTCCGACAACTTCTCCGCCGTTTTCCCCGCCCTCCGGGCCTAGATCAATAATATAATCAGCGGTTTTTATAACATCCAGATTGTGCTCGATAACCAGCACGGTATTACCATAGTCTACCAAAGTGTGCAAAACTTTCAACAATTTGTCCACATCCGCAAAGTGCAGGCCGGTAGTCGGCTCATCAAGAATATATAATGTGCGTCCGGTAGCTTTTTTTGCCAGCTCCGTAGAAAGTTTTACTCTTTGCGCTTCCCCGCCGGATAAAGTAGTTGCGGATTGTCCTAACTGAATATACCCCAATCCGACATCATTTAAAACCTGTAATTTATTCATAATCCGCGAAATATTCTTGAACAGTTCCTTGGCATCTTCTACCGTCATTTCCAATACATCGGAGATCGACATGCCTTTATATTTCACTTCTAATGTCTGTTCATTATAACGCTTCCCTTTACAAATCTCACATTCAACATATATATCCGGTAAAAAATGCATTTCAATTTTTTTAATTCCATCGCCCTGACAAGCTTCACAACGGCCGCCTTTAACATTAAAACTGAACCGTCCCGGCTTATATCCTCTGATCCTTGACTCCGGTAATTGCGCGAAGAACTCCCGGATCGGAGAAAAAATTCCTGTATAGGTAGCCGGATTTGACCGGGGAGTACGTCCGATCGGCGACTGATCAATAACAATTACTTTATCAATATGTTCAATCCCGGTTATCTGCTTATGCCGGCCGGGTTTTTCCTTAGAACGATATAATTTTTTCGCCAAAGCTTTATAAGTGATCTCATCAATAAGCGTGGACTTGCCCGAGCCGGAGACTCCGGTCACACAAACAAATAACCCCAGAGGAATACTTACATCAATATTTTTCAGATTATGTTCACATGCTCCGATTATCTTAAGTATTTTCTTATTTTCATATAAACGCTTGGCAAAATGCGGAATTATTTTAAGTTTTCCGTTAAGATAATTCGCGGTTGAAGAATTTTTACACTTTAACACTTGCGCTAATGTTCCTTTACAGACAACACTGCCGCCGTTTCTTCCGGCTCCCGGACCCAAATCAACAATGTAATCAGCCGCAGTTATGGTCGCCTCATCATGCTCAACAACCACCAGGGTATTTCCCAAATCTCTTAATGCTTTTAAAGTATCCAGCAGTTTTTCATTATCCCGCTGGTGCAACCCGATACTCGGCTCATCAAGAATATAAATAACTCCGGTAAGACGTGACCCGATCTGGGTAGCTAATCGAATTCTCTGGGCTTCTCCGCCGGAGAGTGTACTGCTTTGCCGGTCCAGAGTTAAATATCCCAGGCCGACATTCAGCATAAATTCAAGACGCTGTTTTATCTCTTTTAATACCTGGTGGGAAATAATTTTTTCTTTTTCACTTAATTTTAAAGAATTAAAGAATTCCAAACCCGCGGATATGGATAACCTGGTCACATCATTAATTGATAATTTCCCGATTTTAACCGCCAGGCTTTCCGGACGCAAACGCGCTCCCCGGCATTCCGGACAAGGAAGATTACTCATATACTTATTAATTTCCTGCTTTAGAAAATCACTGTCGGTCTGCTGAAAAAGTCTTTCTAAATGCGGGATTATTCCCTCATAGGGTTTTCCCCAGACCTGAACATCTCCGCCGTAAAGAATAAGTTTCTGGGTTTCTCTGGGCAATTTTTTAAACGGAGCATCCAGACTAAATCCTTCTACAGAAGCCAACTCTCCCAGCAAACTGCGATAATACATCAGATAACCTTTGCCGCCTCTGCGCCAGGGCTCCAATGCTCCTTCTCTTAAAGTTTTGTTCTTATCCTGCACCACAAGATCTTCATCTATCTCCACTTTATTACCTAAGCCGGCGCAGGCAGAACAAGCTCCGTATGGACTATTAAATGAAAACATCCGCGGCTGCATTTCTTCAAAACTTATCCCGCACTCAGCACAAGCATAAACTTCACTGAAAATTATCTCTTTTAATGCTCCTGATTCATCTTCAGTTGCGAGAATTAAAGTTCCATTTCCTACTTTTAAGGCCGTCTCTACAGAATCAGTCAGCCTTTTTTTCATTTCAGGATGAAATGATCGGGTCGGTTCACAGGATGTGAAGGTTTTTAGACGGGACATTTCCGGTTTTACAATCAGCCGGTCCACCACGACTTCTATGGAATGTTTCTTTTTTTTATTCAACTTGATCGGCTCATTGATATCATAAATATTTCCGTCAACCCGCACCCGGACAAAACCTGATTTTCCGACATCTTCAAATATTTTACGATACTCTCCTTTACGCCCCCGAACCAAAGGCGCGAGTAAATAAATTTTTGTCTGTACCGGAATCTCGAGTATCCTGTCGACGATCTGCTGAGATGACTGCCGGGAAATTTTTCTGCCGCAGCGGTAACAAAACGGAGTGCCGATCCTGGCAAAAAGAAGCCTCAGGTAATCATAAATTTCGGTTTGAGTGGCTACAGTAGAACGGGGATTTGAGCCGGTATTACGCTGTTCAATAGCAATCGCCGGAGAAAGCCCTTCAATATATTCAACATCCGGTTTATGCAGCTGCTCTAAAAATTGCCGGGCATAAGCGGAAAGGCTTTCCACATACCTTCTCTGACCTTCGGCATAGATAGTATCAAAAGCCAAAGAAGATTTCCCGGAACCGGAAAGCCCGGTAATAACAACTAAACTGTTCCGCGGTAATTCCAGGTCTATGGATTTAAGGTTGTGCTCTTTAGCACCTTTGATTGTTATGTACTCTTTACTCATGAAATGCATTTGGAAACTTTTGCAAAACACCCATCTGCGGCGTTTCCTCCTCTTTCACTTGTGCGACGTCCGAAATGGACGCCTCCGCGCTCACTCGTCGGGGCCTTGCATCTGAAAATTTTTCAAAAGTTCCATTAGTGGGTGGTTATTTAATCAGTAGATAGTATATTAGCATAAACCATGAGGTACTGCAATAGTCGAAGTAAAAGGAAATTTCGGAGGGTTTTTTTAATATTTATATGGCGTTTTCCACTAACTCAGCCGCTCTATTAATTCCAAATTCCTGAAACATCTGTTGCGGGCCGTCCCCAGGATTTTCATTCAGATAGGCATCCAGATCAAGCTCCGGAACACGTTCTGCCAACAGTTTTTTCCGTATTCTTGTATATCTGGATTCCGCGGTCAACATATTACCAATAGCCTTAGTAAATGTTAAGGCTTCACTTTTATCCCTGGCCCGGCCATTATCGCGATAAAAAGCTGCGATCAGCAGCTGCTTTAAAGCATCCGGAAAATTCCTTGCATACCTTCCGTTAACACGGTCGGTATAAACAAAAATAAATGAATTATACCAATCATCCACAACCTGGCTGTTGTATTCCGCAGGATAATGCGGTCCGTCCTGAGTCGCTCCATTCATAACCGCAAAAGCCTCGGCAATCTCACTCCACTGTTCCCGGGTAATAATATCTATATTTTCATTATACCCATCTAAAACAGTTTGTAAACTTGCCACTGTTTCTCCTGCAATACCATGGGCATTTGGGCTGTATATAAGATTTACCCAATCTGCGGAATCAAGATCAGCATCTTCAATAACATATGCACCATCCGGTTCCGGCTCTTTTCTCGGTTCAAGCCACTCTTTTTTGGTAATCTGCTTTCTTGCCAGCGATCCTAAAGACAAAGCCATGTGCTGATCCCGCGCATTTCCATGTTGATCATAAAAAACCGTCAATAATACCTGGTGGAGTTCAGCCAATGCTGCGGAATCCGTTATTGCCGGAAAATAATACGGGCTAAACTGCTTCAGCCACTGGTCAACCAGATTAGGCGATTGAGCTCTTTCATATGCCCGCGGATAAGGATGGTCCGAATCAATATTTCTCTGCATACATTTAAACGCGCTCATCATTTCATTCCACTGGTCAGGGCTTACATTCCTGTTTCGTAAAGATTCGGCTAAAGCCGCCAGCGAGTTTCCGGCAACAGGCCCTTTGTTTTCCTCATAAAATAATTGCTCTGCCGGAATTTTTACTCCGTCTCCGGACAATTCATGTAAGAATATTTGCAATTCATGGATCAAAGCAGTTTGTATTGCGCGGGCTGTAGTGGGATTCCCGATTTTAGCTATGCCTCCCCGCATATTCTCCCCGAATAAAAACTCCATAACCAAGGATACCGCAGTAATATCTTCCACATGTTCAATCGTACGATCCAGATGATATTGCCGGGAAATTTCCGCGCGCAGATTATTCCGCTGATCGCGGATAGCATTCAGGTCAGCACCTTGTACTTTAGAAGCAAGCTCTAAAGCTCCGCTAAACTCAGATCCTTGCGCCTTCATTTCATTAAAATAAAATAAAAGATCACCCCATATTGCTCTGATAATATCATTCCCTAATGTTTTATCAGTTATTCCCAGATTTTCTCTCTGTCCGCCGATAGTAGCGATTTTACGCATATGCGGTTTTATCGCATCCATCTCCGGCAATTCCCTGAGCGATCTGTTTTGTGAAAATGTATCGCGGATAATTTCTCTGGCTTCCTGCTTAAATGCCTCTATCTTCGTCCTATCGATATTTCTGCCTTCAAGCAATCTTTCCACTCCGTTAAACCTGCTTCCGCGGGCGATCAATTCATCCATATACGCCTGCATATCTCCTCTTACCGCATTTAAAAAAGCCTCGGCAGCCTTGGCATCTTTAATTCCCAAAGTTCCGTTAGTATCAAAAAACCCCTGGATCAGGTTATCAATATTTTCATTTCCCGGTAATTTATCTAAAGAATCTATACGCCTAACCCCACGCTTTAAAGCATAAGCCACGGCAACAGCATTTTTAATATATCCAAATTCATTACCAATAGTTTTCCAATCTCGCTTAAATGCCCGGGCCACCGCTTTTGTCCCTTCAAATGCAAAGCCGGCTTCCTGCAATAAACGGAACTGTTCTTTTAAATCACTCCAAACCGCGTCAATCACCGCAAGACGCTCGTCATTCTTTTCAATATGGACCATTCCGTATTGGCTCTCGTCCCCAAAATAAGCGTCAATAAGCCCGCGCATTCTGGCTAGATTTTCAACTTTAGTGATTTTCCCTGTTTTTTTGCCCCGGTTCTGAGCAAAAGAAACGTCCAGATTAGATCTTATATCCATAAGAGCTTTGGCAAAATTTTCCCATTTCAAACCATGTGTGTTTAAAACGTTTCTTAAAGAACTCCACATTGCCTGCCGCGCATCATCAGCATCTTTTTGACTTAATTGGGCATATGCATCTTTAAAATTAATACTGTCTATCTGTACCTGAGGCGCCAGGTGATCCCTCTGAATAAATACTTCTTCTGCCTGGGCTAAAGATACATTCAGCACAAATATTAATGCGACAATATAGATTATGTATTTTTGTTTGGACATTTTTTTCATTGCTTTCTTTTTGTTTAGAAAATCTTTTTAAATATATAAAATAAGATTATAAAGTATACCATAAGAAAAATATTCTTGCAAATTTTTATCAGAATGGCCTATTATTACATAACCCCTTTGTATTAAAGGGGTTATGCTTGATGATCTTTTAGTAGAATTAAATAAGGACAGGCGGTGTTACACTACACTTTAACTTTTGAACTTATTTCTTGATCCAAATCTAAAACGTACTACACGAACTCGCCTGTCCTCTATGTTCAAGTATATCATACTTTCTTAATTACTGCTAATTTAGTTTTGAGTCGAAAAATCAACTTTTATTTCAAGTTACTATTTTTTATTTAATTGTTTTTATATTAATCGCATTTGATTGAACATTTCCAGACCAAAAATCAACATTCATTTTCTTCAATTCTTCTAATCCAAACGGATTTCTAAGTTCTTCTACTTTAATCTCGCAAACTTCTAAAGCTGGCGGATTAAAGTTAATTTTAATCTGATACTTTCCCGGCGGCATGAAACTATCTACATCTTTTTGCACTAAACGCAGATTGTCCGGGCTTAATTGAATTTTTGTTGTCCATTCTCCGTCCGGAATGATTTTAATTGCTGTAACTGTTGGAGGAAGAGGCGGATATACTTTAGATATCTTCCAAATAATATTGATTTTTTGCTCTTGATCATTAGTTATAATCGGCATAGTACTGCCAAACGGAGCATTCCTTTGTTTATAGTCTATGAAATAAATCTCTTTGTGGGTATAATTTTTTACAGTTACTAATAAAGTTATATTTTCGCCGCTATTAAATACGTTTTTAGACGCTTTTAAAACGCAGGCTAGTTCTTCTTCTCCTTTTACATCTGAATACCCGATAGTTAAAAGGAAACATATAAATATTGCTACGATAGATGCTAAAAGTGATTTCAGGGTTATTTTCATATTTCGTAATATTATATAATACTCTTTTAAGATTGTCAAAATTGACAATCTTAAAAAATTTCTCATATAAAATGGCAAATAGGATTTGATACACTCACTTTATTACTTTGACAATTAATATTATTTATGTTAAATTTCAAGATATGAGAAGATTTATTACCATCCTAATTTTAATCGCTTTTACCAGCGCTGGCTGTGCCACTGCGCAAAAGAAAAAACCTGCTTTAGAAAACGGTTTTACCATGGAACAGGTAGTTCAACTTTGGGGAGAACCCTCAACAAAAGCCCCGGTGGGAATGACCCGCGATAAATATCCCGTGGAAGTTTGGGATTACAAAGAAAAAGGCAGTCTTTTCAAGAAAGATAAAATCATATCTTTGATATTCGTTGACGGAGAACTTTACAGCTGGGCCGAAGATAATCCCGGAGCGATTATGGATGAACTGCAAAAACTCGGCGTGATCTCAACAGAGTATACTGATTTTGACATGCAGCATTACCAGCAATGGCTTCGCTCCATAACCGAAGAAGCGATCCGGACAAAACAAACACTAGATACTGTCAACACCTATCAAAATTCTCAAAGAATTCAAATGCAGATCCAACATCAGCAGCAAATGAGAATTCTCCAGCAACAGCAGCTGCGCATACCGCTACCTCCGCCCCGGCCAATACAGCCGGTAAACACAGATTAGCCCATTAATAATTTAAAAATAATTAGTTATATTGATTCCAGGAATGATTTAATAATTGGTTTTATCTTGGCCTGAGATATATAAAACGCGTCATTATGGATACCTTCTATTTTTAAAAAGGTCTTTGGCAAGCCCGCTGTATCAAAAAGCTTTTTACCTAATTTAAAAGGAACAATATTATCATCTTCACTATGCATGAACAATTTGGGGATTTTGATATCAGTAATTTTTGCTATCGAATTAAATTTACTTTTTATTAAAAATTCCGGTAAAAACGGATAAATAACCCGGGCCATATCCGCGACATTAGAAAACGTACTTTCTAAAATAAGCCCATCAGCTTTTACTTTACTTGCCAGATCAACCGCAACTGCTCCGCCTAATGATTCTCCGTAAATAATGATTTTTTGCTTTTCTGAAGCTGTGCGTGATTTCACATACTCATAAGCAGCCTGAGCATCCTGATACAGCCCGGCTTCGCTCGGCCGGCCCGCGCTTTTACCATAACCGCGGTAATCAAACATAAAAATATTAACCCCCAGGTTATGAAAAAACGATATCTTGTCTATCCGATGGCTGATATTACCGCCATTGCCGTGACAAAAAATTATTGTGTTTAGCCCGGCGGCAGGGATAAACCATCCATGAAGTTTGACCTTATCCGCAGCGCTAAAAAATACATCTTCATAAGTGATTCCCGCATCTTGGGGAGTGGATTCTGTATTTTTATCCGGATAATACAGACTGCTTCTTTCCAGATATCGCGCGTAAAAATACATAAATAAGAATAAAAATCCAATTATTAACATCGGTTTTATTATATTCATTTAACGCCTCTATTTTGTTTTTGCATTAAAATTTTTTCTGACATCTGTCATCTGAATTCTGTTACCTGTTTCACCTTGTTGATTACCTGTTCGACGGTAATATCCAACATGCATTGCGCCGGGTTGTCCTTAACTCCGCAGGGGCCGACTTCCGGGTTGCGGTAGCAAGGCATACACTCAAGCGGACTTTCCGCGCTCAGAACAAGATTTTTGTGAAAAAACGGATAAAACACTTTATGGTCCGTAGGCCCGTATAATCCGATCGTTGGGATATGCAGACAACTTGCAAAATGAAGCAAGCTGGTATCCGAGCCGATAAACAAATCCAGTTTTTTAATTGCCGCCAAGCTTTCCCGTAAAGTACATTTATCAATAAGTGAAATTGCCTTTTGAGTGAGTTTTATTTTAAAATCTTCTTCCCAGGGACTTCCGCTGCTTTTTCCAAAAACAAAAACTTTTGCGGTTAACTCTCCGGTTAAAAATTCAATCAATTTATTCCATTTATCCACCGGCCAGCATTTAAGCCTCCAGGCGGAAAACGGCATTATCCCTACGGTTAAAGAATCTTTACCTACTGCGCCGATTATCTGATTAACAGAATCTTCTTCTTTATCAGAAAAATCAAGTTCAAACTCCGGAGTTACCCAGCTAATGCCAATCCTCTCGAGCAATTCAATGTTCTTCTGAGCCGGATGCTTCTGTTTAACTTGGGTGGATTTTTTTTTACTCTTTATTTGGGTAGGAATACCGAAAAAATAATGCATTTGGACATCACGCAAAATAATATTTAAGTCAAAATGTTTTCTGCGGATTTGGCTGATAAATCTCAGATATCCGGATAAGCCTTTATGCACGCTGTGTTTATCAAAAACAATCACCTCATCTATACTTTTGACACTTTTAGCTATTTCCATCGCCTGCGCGGAAGTAACAAAACTAATCCGCGCCTGCGGGAATGTATCGCGCAAAGGCTTAGCCAGGATCAGGTCATAACAAACATCTCCAATATTGCTATGCCCGAAAATTAGTATATTTTTAAACTTTCTCCTGTTTATCATGTACTTTAGTTTAATCCTATCATCATGTTTTGTCAATTAAGCAAACTTCTTAATTCATTCACTTGACAAAATTAAATAATTTAGTAATATATATCTACAGCAATATATTATTAATCCTTAACTTAGGGAGGGGAAATGGTTAAACAGAATAGAATTCTCGTTGCGGTACTAGCAGTAATTATTGCCGTAAGTCTTACCGGGTGCGCTAATTTGCTCGCCAAGATGAACAGGCTCAGTATTAATATGCACAAAGATGATGTCCGGGCGCTTTTCGGCGATAGTTTTGTTGCTAAAGCTTCAAAAGTAAACGGCCAGGGTGATATGCTCGATCTTTGGGAATATTATGACAAGAAAACAAAAGCAACTTATCAGATATATTTCCTAAACAATAAAGTATCTCAGTGGGGGAACAAAGATGATTTACAGGCGTTTCCGGAATTATACGCGCCGCCGCCATCTGAACCGGATTCTGAAGATCTATAATTAAAAACAAAACTTAAACCCGGGCAGCATTTCATATGCTGTCCGGGTTTTTATTTATTTGACTAAAAATTATCAGAGCATCGGTACTTGATCTCTGGCATCTTTGCAGGCAATAACTTTTATCTGCTGTTTGTGTTCCCCTCTTCTTACCATAATTAAACACTCCGAGCCTTCATCAATATCACTATAAGAAGCACAGATAGCCGCGGCTTTATTCAGAAAAAGCTGAGCATCAATTCCTGTTAATACGCATATGGGCCCCGGAATATCCCCCGCGTCCATAATATAGTCCGACCCATCATAAAGATCCTCAAGTCTTTTATTATCTTTTTCATCCCTGCCGACTAATAATTTAACGGTATCGGAAAATCTAAAATGCCGGCCAGCTCTTAACATGCGCACATCTTTTATACTGGGATTTTCCTCCTTCGAAAGTAATTCCTTAAGCCTTTGGGAAAAACCGCGGTCAGTAAGCAGACAGCCTCCGGCAGGATTAGGATATTCAGTAACGTTAAATTCCTCGGCCAAAGCAAACTGTCTTTTTCGGGAGCGTCCCCGGAGATCTAATAATTTATCGCGATCAATCAACCCATTCTGCTCGGGAATAATCGGATTAAGTAATTTTGCACTTAAGGGCCGGAGAAGATATCCTTTATATCCTGATGTTTTGGCAACTACTTCTAAGGAACCTCTATTCTGAGACATTGGCCGTTCATCAAGAACTTCTCCGGTAAAAATGAAATCAAACCCTTTATCCTTCATTATTTTCCCGGCTGCATTAACCATCATTGCATGGCAATCAATACAAGGATTCATTGTTTTACCATATCCATGGGGAGGATTTTTAACCATCTCAAAATGCTCTTCGGTGATATCCTCGATTAAAAGTTCAATACCTAAAGCCTCGGCAGCTTTTTCCGCTGCAGCTGACCCAAAAAACGGGGTAGTAAAGGAAAGGCCGGTAACTTCAATTCCCTGCTGTTGTAAAACCTTAACCGCCAGGATACTATCAAGGCCGCCGGATAAAAGTCCAAGCGCTCTAATATTCTTTTTGTCCCGGACGGACGCAAGGCCCGCCCCTACAGGATAATTTTTTATTATTTTTGATTTTTGATTTGTCATTTTGAATTTTGACTTTTGATTTTTGAATTTGTTTCTTATCTTGTTATTTCCAGTATCTCAATCGTCATTACACCCGCCGGAATCTTAACCTGGATAACGTCACCTTTTTTATGGCCAAGCATGCCCTGCCCCAGAGGAGAAGTAATCGAAATTTTATTTATACTAAAATCTGCTTCTGCTTCCGATACCAGTGTATAGGTCTCTATCTCCTCATCGCTGGCATCACGAATTTTCACCGTAGCTCCAAGCAAAACTTTATCTTTATCTATATTTTCATCATCTATTATCCGGCCGCGGCTGATTAAATCTTCCAGCTCCGCAATTCTCTTTTCACTATAGGCCATGGCTTCTTTGGCCGCGTGATATTCCGCGTTTTCTTTTAAATCACCGAGTTCCCGGGCTTTTTCTATGGCCAGTGATATCTCCGGACGCTTGACCTTCTTTAAATTTTCGTATTCTTTTTTTAGCTTTTCATATCCTTCGCGTGTTAAAAAAACATCTCCTGCAGCCATTTTTTGAAGCTCCTTTCTTAAGAATATTCAACATAATCTTCTAAAGTCAAAATTCAAAAAGCAAAATTACTTTCACCAGAATAAGCAAAAAACACATCTCACTTTTTAATTTTGAGTTGCATTTTTGACTTTTGACCTTTGACTTTTGATTTAATTTTATCTCTCAAAACTACACACCTTCTGCCACCAATCACTGCTTTTCCAGGTTTTAATTTCTTTCCAGAATTTTTTGGCGGTTTTTGTCTTTAAAAACTTCGGGGCCTTCTGAAAGAACAGCTTGGCCTGAGGCACACCTTGTTCATAATATTCCTTTGCCTGTAAAAGGCATTCTAATATATCCGCGTCCCGGGCAATAATACTTTCTTTGGTTTTTTGACCCGTGTATTCCGTGCGCCATCCCCACATCTCATCCTTTAGAACCTTGGGCAAAGACTGTACCTGTTCTTTAAACGCTTTATCCTCGGCTTCTTTATGGTTTATATAGCGGATAGTTACTTTATGATGATCATTAATCCTGGCTTCGTGCAGATCATTAAAAAGACACATCATAGTTGTTTCATGGACATTAGCCTTTTCCAACTTAGCCATCACATATCCGATCACCGCGCAGCGATAACAATGCTCAGCAACAGTTTCCGGGTCTTTAATTCCAATAACCCACCAGCCGCTTCTTTTAACCCGTTTTAAAAGCCCGGTTTCCGCGAAAAGATCCAGCATTTCTTTTGTTTTCTTCATTTTTAATACCTTATAGTTAACTCAAACTTAAAAAATTCTAAAGCCTTTTGTTTTTTTAGTTTTTAATAATTTTGATTTGTAACTTGTAATTTTGACTTTTGCCTTTTGATTTTTGATTTAAAATTTATGTATCACTAACCCGGTAATCGGCTTTGGATAAAAATAAGTCGATTTCTGAGGCATCCTATGTCCGCTGGACGCGATCTTTCTCACCTGCTCGGGTTTTGTTGTATTGGGAAAGAATGATACATCGGCAAGTTTTTTCTTAACCGCAGTTACCGCAAACTCCGGATCCCGGGTATAGCTTATTTTTTCTTCCTTCTGTTTCTCATTCAATTTAAATATATGCTCAAACACTACTTTATTTAACATTGCCACATCAAGATTTCTCCACTGTTCCGGAGCATCTTTCATTAAATTATTAAGCAGAGCCTTGCTCTTCATAGCTAAGGTATAAAAACCACCCTGATAATACATTCCTAAAGTAAATCCCTTTGATTTACTCTGACGAGAAAGCATCTCACTGAGATTTTTGCATTTTTTCTTTTCAAAATATTCTTCAATGTCTTTAATTTTATCATCGATATTTGTGATTCCTTTCACTAAACGATGTGTCGGTAAAACACTTAAATTTTCTTCATTAAATCCGGTAAAATATATCATGCAATAGTTATATCCGTCAATCGCGGTGTTTCCTTTGGCAATCATCTCATCCCGATAAGTACGCGATACTTCATACCGGTGATGGCCATCGGCAATAAAAATTCTCTTAGCACGCATAAGTTTTCTTACCTTTTGAATTGCCTTCGGATCGTCAATTTGCCAAAAACGATGACGAATATTTTCTTTGTCCTTAAAATCAATGATCGCTTTTTTCTTTATATACGGCTTTAATACCGCCTCTACAGCATTTTTAGGATCAAGATAAAAAGAAAAAATCGGGCTTAGGTTTGCCTGCACTGCCCGCATCAGCTTCAGCCTGTCAACTTTAGGTTTTGCCAGGGTCAGCTCATGCGGCAAACATCCTTCCTCTTTATCATCAAACTTCATCCGGGCAAAAAAGCCTATTCTTTGCTTCGCCACCCCTTCTACGGTCACATAATCCTGCACATATACATATATGGATGGTTTCTCGTCGAGAACCATAATTTCATCATCAATCCACTTAGAGAAGCATGATGCCGCTCTGGTATAGCGATTATCCTTAGCGGTATCTTTAGCGGATTGTTTACCCAAAATCAGCCGGATCACATTATGCGGATGCTCAGAATAAAGTTTATCCTGTTCTTTTTCTGAAATCACATCATAAGGCGGAGCAAAAACCTTGTTTGTGTTTTTTACTTTTTTATCATTATACCGCAAACCGTGAAACGGAAAAATATCAGCCATCTCAAATTACTCCTTTATTTGTAAAAAGGTTAAGTTCTATAAATCATTTGTCCGATAAAAGCCCCGACGGCATCAAAAGCTAAATCCAAAACCGAAACACAACGCAATGGAACAAAATACTGATGAAACTCATCGGAAATCCCATAAAAAACCGCCAGGACAAACGCTAAAATACGAAATTTTTGACTTAAAGTTTCTTGTTTTGAGTTTTTTAATGCCCGGGCCAGCAGAAAACTCAATATCGCATATTCTGCTAAATGCCAAATATTACTATAGTCACCAAGCGGAGCAACCGGATCGGGAAATGACGAAAAAGAAGATAAGGTGAAAATAATTACTGCCCATATTCCTACCGGCAGCCAATATTTTATAAATGGGATTATCATTTCTTTTTCTTTTCCGTTTTCTTTTCCGTTTTCTTTTCCGTACTTTTGGAAGTATCTGATGTTTTATTTTCCGCTTTAGACTCTGTTTTTGCTTCTGGTTTTTTTTCAGTTTTCGGAGTATCTTTCGATTCTGTTTTTTTCTCAGACGGCCAGTCTTTTCTCTTATAATCAGTCTCGTAAAACCCGGAGCCCTTAAAAATAACTCCTATTCCGGAACCAATCAGCCGGCGAATCTTTTTTGAGCCGCATTCCGGACACTTAGTTAAAACCTTGTCCGTCATTTTTTGCCATAACTCAAACGTTCCGCATTTCGGACAGTTATAATCATATGTAGGCACTTCTTCCCTCCTTTAATGAGCAGATGATTTGCAAACATGAAAATCATAGGAATTTATCCGTCTGCGAATTAAATCCCGCCCTTTGGGCAAACCTATTAAATTATCAACTCCCACCCAAAGGGCGGGATAAATTCCGACTTATCGGTTATGTTCGCAATACTCCATAACCAATGTCGTCATTTAAAAGCTTTCTTTATTTTTTCTTTAAAAGATTTATGGTTTCCATCTTCACCGCTAATTTTAGCAAATTCCTGCAGTAACTTTTTCTGCGCTCCGGTAAGATTAACCGGTACGGCAACATGCACAACAACATAAGCATCGCCTTTGCCATGCCCGCGCAAATCCGGAAATCCTTTACCGCTCAATCTAAACATTTTATTACTTTGCGTTCCCGCCGGTATTTTCATCCGCACAGTTTCCTTATATATCGTGGGAACTTCAATTTCTCCCCCTAATGCCGCGGTAACAAAACTAACCGGCATTTTACAATACACATCATTATTATGGCGTTCAAAAAGATCATGCTGTTTAAGCCGGATAACCACATACAGATCACCGCGCGGCCCGCCTTTTGTTCCGGCTTCACCTTCTCCGCGAACACGAAGATGCGCCCCGGAATCAACTCCCGCAGGAATTTTAACCTGTATTTTTCGGGGTGTAGCAACCATGCCGGCCCCCTGACAATCTTTACACGGTGTCTCGATTATCTGGCCTTGCCCCTGGCAACGATCGCAGGTTCTGGCGATAGTAAAAAAGCCCGCAGACTGCCCGACCTGTCCCTGCCCCTGACATGTCTGACAAGTTACTTTCTTCGTGCCCGGCTTAGCACCTTCTCCATTACAGGTGCTGCATATTTCTCTGCGTCTTATGGAAATAGTTTTTTCTACACCGGAAGCTGTTTCTTCAAAAGTAAGTGTCAGTGAATGCTCAAGGTCTGCGCCGCGCCGGGAACCGCCACGGCTTCGCCGCGTTCCGCCGCCAAAACCAAAACTGGAAAAAACATCGCCAAAACCAAAATCCTCAAAAATTGAACTAAAATCCGCACCCCGGAATATATCTTCAGAAGAGTACCGGCCGTCAATCCCGGCATGTCCGAACTGGTTATATTGAGAACGCTTATTCTGATCAGATAATACCGCGTACGCTTCAGATATCTCCTTAAACTGCGCTTCCGCTTCCTTGCGTTTATCCGAAGTCACACGATCAGGATGATATTTCATCGCCAGCTGGCGATAGGATTTTTTTATTTCATCAATAGAGGATTCTTTGCTAACACCTAATATTTCGTAATAATCACGTTTTGTCGACATATTTCTCCTAAAAAAGCAGTGAGTAGCAGGCTTTCTCTCTCTACCTGCTACTCTCTACTCGCTACTTCTTATTTAGTTAGTTATTTATTTATCATCCTCTACTTTATATTCAGCGTCAACAACATCCTCCGGTTTTTTAGTTTCTTCCTGGGACTGCTGTTGTCCCTGAGTCTGCTGCTGTGCCTGCCCGCCGGCCGCAGCCTGCTGCTGCTGTGCTTGCGCTTTATATACCGCTTCGGCAAGCTTATGGGAAGCCTGGGTTAGTTCTTCGGTTGATTTTTTTATCTTTTCAATATCTGTACCCTTTAATGCTTCTTTAAGCGCCGCGGATTTCTTTTCAATAGCTTCTTTTTCCGGAGCACTTACCTTATCTCCGTAATCTTTCAGAGATTTTTCCGTAGCATAAACAAGCTGCTCCGCCTGATTACGCGATTCCACTTCTTCTTTTCTCTTGGCATCAGCTTCAGCAAACTGCTCAGCATCTTTAACCATTCTGTCAATCTCTTCTTTAGAAAGTTTCTTCGGAGCGGTAATCCGGATTGACTGCTCTTTCCCGGTACCCAGATCTTTTGCGGAAACATGCACAATCCCATTAGCATCAATATCAAAACTTACTTCAATTTGCGGAATCCCGCGCGGAGCCGGAGGAATACCTTCTAAATTAAACTGTCCCAACTCAACATTATCATTAGCCATCTGGCGTTCACCCTGTAAAACACGGATGGTTACTGCTGACTGATTATCCGCAGCCGTGGAAAATGTCTGGCTTTTTTTCGTCGGTACTGTAGTATTGCGTTCGATAAGTTTTGTACAGACACTTCCTAATGTTTCAATTCCTAAAGAAAGCGGCGTAACATCCAGCAATAATACATCTTTTACGTCTCCTTTAATAATTCCGGCCTGAATTGCCGCGCCCATAGAAACACATTCCATCGGATCTACACCGCGCTCAATTTTTTTACCGATAAAATCTTCGACAAATTTCTGAACAATCGGCATACGGGTCGGTCCGCCAACCATAATAACCCGGTCAACATCTTTCGGAGAAAGTTTCGCATCACTGATCGCTGATTCCAGCGGACCCCGGCAGCGGTCAATAATCGGCGAGATCAATTCTTCAAGTTTTGCCCGGTTAATATTCATCGTAAGATGCTTCGGACCGGTTGCATCCGCAGTAATAAACGGCAGATTAATATCCGTAGTCAGCGTACTGGAAAGCTCGATCTTTGCTTTTTCCGCGGCTTCTCTTAAACGCTGCATCGCCATCTTATCCTTACGAATATCAATTCCGTCTGTTTTCTTAAACTCCTCAGCAATATAATCAAGCACAGCATTATCCATGTCTGTACCACCCAGCTGAGTATCACCGTGTGTAGACTTGACCTCAAACACTCCTTCGGCCATTTCCATAACCGTAACATCAAGTGTTCCTCCGCCTAAATCAAATACCATGATCTTCTGCTCAGCCCCGGATTTATCCAAACCATAAGCCAGACACGCTGCCGTAGGTTCATTAATAAGTCGTAAAACCTTCAATCCGGCAATTTCTCCGGCATCGATAGTTGCGGTTCTTTGATTATCATCGAAATACGCCGGAACCGTAATAACTACTTCTTCAACCTTATCTCCCAAATACGCCTCGGCATCCTGCTTAATCTTCTGTAGGATAAACGCGGAGATCTGCTGCGGAGTATATTCCTGTCCATGAGCCGAGAATTTATAATCCATTCCCATTTTTCTTTTTGCCGCAACAATCGTTCCCAGCGGATTAATCGCTGCCTGCCGACGTGCCGGTTCTCCCACAAGCCTTTGTCCGTCTTTAGTAAACGCGACATATGACGGAAATGCTTTTCCGCCGCCGACCGTAGTCCCTTCAGCGGAAGGAATAATCACCGGTCTGCCGCCTTCTAAAACAGAGGCTGCTGAATTTGAAGTCCCTAAATCAATTCCAATTACTTTTGCCATGATATTTACCTCCTCGTTAATATTAAGGTTATTCGTTATTCCCCGAAGGTTTAGACACCTTCACTTTTGCTGTACGCAGTACTTTATTATTTAATAAATATCCTTTTTCTAATTCCTCAACAACCGTATCCTCCGGATATTCATCAGATTCAACCTGCATCAATGCTTCATGATAAGCCGGATCAAATGGTTTTCCCTGTGCTTCAATTGACATGATCCCTTTTTTCTTCAAAAGTTCAAGTAAATGATTCAGGATCATTTCCACTCCTTTATGAAGAACCTCAAAGTCTTTTGTTTTATCCGCCGCGGCAAAAGCACGCTGAAAATCATCAATAAACGGAATCAGTTCTCCGATTATTTTCTCATCGGAAAATTTCAAAAATTCAAGTTTATCCCGTTCCAGCCGTTTACGCGCATTATCAAAATCAGCCTGCGCCCGAGCCATACGTTCGTTGACTTCGGTTTCCCTGGCTTTCAATTCCCGGAATTCTTTCTCAGAAATAGTAACCATTGCCGCTGCCGGGACATCTAAGGATCCCTGCTCATCAATTATATTTTCCGGCTGAATTTCTTCTTTTTCTTGTTGCTGTTTATTGTGTTTTTTCACGTTTATTGTCCTCTGATTATCTTACCCCCGATACCAGAACTCGCATTATTACACAATGCTCCTTCGGTACAGGGTTTAATTCGCGCATATCATTTAGTTTGCTACGTTCTCTAAATACCGCGCTCATTAAATATTTAATTGTGTTAACAAGTTACTTAACATATCCGAAGCATATTCTACCGCGGCGATAGTTCTGCCGTAATTCATACGCTTGGGCCCGATAATTCCCAATCCGCCTACAGTCTCATCATCAATACGATACCTGCTTAATATGATCGTACAATTATTCATCTCACTGTGCGGATTTTCGCCGCCGATAAAAATCTTAACCTTTTTATCTCCGAATTCTTCATCAACAATCTCCTGAACCAATTCCGCTACTGTGCTTTTTTCATCAAGTGTGGAAAAAAGTGAACGCATTATTGTTGAATCGGAAAATTCCGGAAAACTCAAAATATTGCTTATCCCTTCAAAATACACCCGGGTATTTTCATTTGCCGGCAAACTCATCTCGATCAGGACCGCGGCCTGCTCTAGCAAATAAAAAAGCGAGTCTCTTTCCTGGATCATCAGCCGGCGCAGTTTTGTTTTAATCTTACTTAAAGGAGTACTTTCAAGCTGAACATTTAAAAAATTCTCAATTCTTTTTAATTGATCTTTTCCAATATCAAAATTCAAAGATACAACCGAACTTTTAGCCGCGCCGGTATTAGCCACTACCGTCACACAAATTCTACCCTCTCCCAAGAGAGTAAAATGTATCTGTTTAAAATAACTTTTCGTTGTCACCGGCTGAGAAACAACTCCGGTGTATTTAGTAAAATCCGACAATACTTTTGTTGTTTTAGATATAACTTCCTCGAGCACTAAATGCCGGGCGATTATTTCCCGGCGAATATCCGATTCTTCCTGTTTCGTAAGCCCGGAATGTTCTAACAGCCTATCCACATAAAAACGATACCCCCGATCCGTGGGAACTCTTCCCGCAGAAGTATGTAAATGAGTAATTAATCCCATTTCCTCAAGATCCGCCATTACATTACGTACCGAAGCTGAACAAAGCCCCAACCGGGAACGAGAACTTACCGTACGCGAGCTCACCGGATTACCGGAATTAATATAGGTATTAATAATTACTCTTAATATTTTCTCTCTTCTTGCTTCAATATCTATGGACATTTTTTCACCTAATATGCAATTAGCACTCTCTCTCTCAGAGTGCTAATATATCATAACATCCAAATTTATGTCAAGATTTTTTTTACTCTCCAATTACCCTCTAAAGAATTATATCTGAGTGATCACTTTTTTAGCGAGCAAAGCCGGAAGTTTTGCTTCCAGGTATACCCCCTCATCACGATATTCACAATAATTCACTTTACCATGTTCATGAATGTAATGTATTACTTTGGCATTAGCGTGTTCGATAAATATTTTCAGGTCAGTAACCCGGTTAAATAAATGTGTTTCTATATAATTGATAAGTCCATCTAAATTGATCCTGTCTTTAGCGGAAATCGAAATACATTGGTCGAATTTTAATTTAAATCGTTCCATCATGCTCTCGTCATGCAGATTATCAATTTTATTCAAAACATACAAAACCGGCTTATTCAGGGCCTGAAGCTCTCCTAAGACCTGCCATATCGCGTCATTATGCTGATGCATTTTTTCACTGGAAACATCAAGCACCACAAGTAAAAGATCAGCTTCGGTTACCACTTCAAGTGTAGCTTTAAATGCTTCAATCAGATGATGCGGTAATTTATACAAAAATCCGACGGTATCGGAAAAAAGCACAGTCTGTCCGCTTACCGGCAAAACAAATCTTCGGGTAATCGCATCAAGAGTACTAAACATCTCATCCTTTACCTTTACCCGGGCATCAGTCAAGGCATTGAGCAAAGTCGATTTCCCGGCATTAGTATATCCGACCATCGCGATCGCGGGGATATCATTTTCCCGGCGTTTTTTTCTAATTTCCAAACGGCGGTTTTTGACCGCGGTTATATCTTTTTTAAGAAGATCTATTCTGTCCCGGATTCTTCTGCGGTCTATTTCCAGCTTCTGTTCTCCCGGGCCGCGGGTTCCGATTCCGCCGCCTAAACGCGAAAGTTCCGTTCCCTTCCCGGAAAGCCTCGGCAGAAGATATTGCAATTGAGCTAATTCAACTTGAACTTTTCCTTCCTGACTTTTGGCATGAGAAGCAAAGATATCCAGAATTAACTGGGTCCGGTCGATTGTTTTCACATCAAGGATTTCTTCAAGATTCCGCCCCTGGGTGGGAGTAAGGTCATTATTAAAGATAACCGTCTGGGCTCCAGTTTCGGCTATCAATTGTTTCAGTTCCTCGGCTTTTCCTTTCCCTATATATAAGGAAGGCATCGGCGCGTGACGATTACATTTTATTTCACCGACGATATCAGCATGCGCGGTTTTTGAAAGGACCCGAAGCTCCTGGCTTAGTTCTTCCAAAGACCATTGCTCCGACTTATCATCAAGCTTGATAGTAACAAGGATAACTTTTTCCATAGTAGATGTTATTATATAGGAAAAACCGGTAAGGGTAAAGGATGGATTATATTGCCTGTTCGACAAAAACAGCTGGCTCTGCTTTCTTTTTTAAACTCACAGCTTGGGTCTCTTCGAATAATGTATTTCGTCGACTCGCCGGAATTAGCCTGATCCGCGCATCACGATTAGGAAAAGATGTGGGATGATCAACCGTATAACTAATCCCCATCTCTGCACATACTTCTGTCAATAACTCCAGATTATACTCAGGTTTTATACCAGCTCGAGCATTTTCCTGTGTATTTTTCTCTAAATGCCGATATCCGGTAATTACAATCGTAGCATCCGGGGCGGCAATGCGCATTAATTCTATCAGCATATCTTTTATCTTCACCTCATCTAAGTCAAAGAAAATGTTACGAATAATAATATGATTAACCGAATGTGCCGGTAAAGCAAGTTCCTCAAAAACTTTTGGAGCAATCCGCAAATTATTTAACAAAGGCCGGTAAGATTCCGCCTGACGAACAGCATGCTGTACAAATCTCAGTTCCGGGTTAGCCATAACAAAATCAGCCTCCGGATGAGCTGCTGCTAAACCAATCGTTTCTCCGCCGACGGCAAAACCGATATCAAGCACAGTATCCTGGGGCTTAATATCTAAATACGGCGCTGCCGGATTCAAGACATCGTTCATCCCGACAATATGGCCAATGTATTTACCGCCGATTTGCTGTTTAAATTCTCCTCCTTTTTGGGCCTGAGCCTTCAGCCATCCGATTCTCTGAATAAGCACGGCATAATTATTTCCCTGGTTAAGCCTTCCTGTAATACTCAAATACCCAAACAGATCGTATGCTTCTGAGTCATCTAAAGCTGAGGGGTTTTGACCGTAACGCGCATTCAGCGCTTCATATTGCCGGACTTCGGCTTCATCAAAGATCCGGTATCGTCTGCAAACATCTTTTATTTCCGTTCTTTTATCTCTTAAAATCAGCATGAAGTCGCCGGCTTTATACATAAACTTATCGTCAAAAACCGCCGCGGGATTTTTTATCTTTGCCAAAGTCCGGTTTATTTTCACCGGCAAAAGATATCCGTTAACCAGCTGTTCCCTTCTAAAATCTTTTAAAGGCAGAAACCCGAATCCGGCGTAAAATAAAACTGTTTTCCGGGAAAAATCAGGTGCACTTGTTGCCTGCGCCTGAGGCACAATAAGAATACTCGGCCTAAAGAGTGTCTCTAATGCCTGCAGCCTGAATTCAAATATATTATGCGCATGGCTGAATTTCCCGCCGTTTCTATGCCGGGATTGATAATCCTCATCAATCCCAAAAGATAAGCCGATTCTTCCGCCTTGAACTCCGCTGACTCCATAATAACCATGACCTATTTCAACATATTTCTTTCTTCCCTTTTGAGTTTCAGCTACTAAATATGTTTCATTAAAAATAAAATCATCCGGCGGGATAGACTGATCGGGAAGCACCTGGGTTATCCAGATATATTCATACCCATTCTTATAAATACGTGCTGCCAGCATATTACCCACAGGCATTTGTGATGGCATAAGCTGTTTTAATTGCGTCACCATTTTGACAAACTCCGGCTTTTCCGCTGATTGACACATAAGCTGCAGCTCACTAAGATATCCGGAACAAACAATATCTCTCGGTTCTGTCAATCCCAGATACTCTAATAACTGCGCCGTGGAATCTAAAACAGTAATATCAACATCTGCTCCGGTAATATTATCTCTAATATTTTGAATATATCGAGAAACCGGATTTCTGCTAAAAGTATCCCGCCACATTTCCGCGGGGATACTTTCTTGAGGCAGAGAGTTAGGAATACGGGAACTACCCCATTGTAACACCTCATCATCCTGTTGAGATAGACGGGCAAATACTTCCTGCAAGGATTGCTGATTAATGATAATTTTCGCAGATAAAGTCCGGTCTTCCGGAACAGCAATAGCCAGGGAACCAGCACTCATCGCCTGTACCAGTAAAAATATTATTATGTGGTTTATTTGTTTTTTTATTTTCATATCTTACGTTATATATTCTCTCTACTCGCTACTCTTTGATCATATCGCCTGTTCCAGAATAGTTAAATTTTCCAGCGGCATTTTTTCAGTTTCCACCAAAGTCTTTGTTTCTCTGGTCTCATAGAACTTATTATTTTGCGCACGTTCAATGAAAAATTCCTTTAACACATGAAATTTTATTTTGTTAAAATTAAGCGGATCATCACCCTCATAAAATCCTATTCTGATACTAATCGGAACCGGCGCATCAAATTTATTTTTTCCATAAACCAGCTCCGCATATTTTTGACCGGGGAAATCCGGCAATTTTTGATTAACACATATTTCCTCTCCGCCGCAGCGTACAGCTAAAGTGCTTCGTTTTAAAAAAGAGGATTCTACCGGTATTCGTGTTACTACTACGCGTCCATCTTTAACCCGGGCATTTTTTACTGCTATTTGCAGAATTTGCCGGGATATCTCGGCATTAGATGAGTTTATAACATCAATAACTTCATCCCGGCTATTCCTCACCTCTATCAATTTTAACAAGCACTCTAATGCCGGCACCCCCTTCCGGACATCACCGGAAACATATAAATAAACCGGCACCCCGGAGCGGCCGATCAAAAGCTGCGCCTCTGCTCCGGAATATGCCGCATCCAGATAATAATTATATTCCACTTCTTCTGTTACTTCGCTCTTGATTTTTTTTCCTTTTTCTCCGGTCACAACAAAACGTGAGCCAGCCTGGATCTTTGTATGCCGGGCTGAATGAACAGGGGTTTGCACATAGACCGGCATCACCCAATACTGCCCTTTTTTCGCATATATCTGCGCCAATGTTTCTCCGGCAAAATATCTCTGGGATTCGATCCTCTCCATCACTTTCCCTTCACGATTTCTTTTTACAGCTACCCGCAGTGGAACCTTTTCTCCGTTCCCAAAAAACTGAAAACCGGTCGGCACCCCTTCCCGGCTAAGAGATGCTATATACAAATTATTTCCTTTTCCATCAATAGTATAGTTTCCGCTTTCACGTATGCCCAGAGAACTGTCACGCACAAGTGACAAGTGAGCACTTGGCGGAACTCTGCCGCAGACAATACAATCTCCATGCTCTAAGATAAGTTCCTGTAACTTATCTTTTGTAAGGCTCTTCGCTACTCTTACTACTTTCTTTTTATCCGCGGTAAGCACAACACGTATAAATGCCGGCCGTTGCGAAGTCTTAGCGCTTTCATCTGCTACCGGCAGCCATGCTTCTACTTCCGGAACCCATGCCCATTCTACAAATTCAGTCTGATAAGCTTTCTTGGAATTACTGAACAAAACCATGCCTTCTAATCCTTCCGGAACATCTCCTTTCATATCATGCGGAATAAAATCTACCCGGACATGGCCCTGACTATTAAGATCATGCAATGTTTTATATCCTCTCGCAAGGAATTCTATAGCTTTGGTTTCATCCCGGCCCCACAAACCTTGAAATTCCTTGCCATATGGATTTGATAATAAGTTAAAACGCCGGTAATATGCTTCCGCAATAAGTTCCGGAGGTACTTTCAGCAAAGCATCATGAATATATTTTGCCGGCTTACCAATACAGCCGGCAACACTAGCTGACAAATAAACTCTTTGTCCGGCAACACTGCCTTCATCATTATTTCCTAACTTAAATCCGATGTTTTGTTTAGTAATATCAAAAAACGGCGCAATTCTCTCTTCTGAGGCATCAACAAATCCGGATTTCAGCAAAAACTTCTTCATCCGGTTATAAATGGGAGAAAAATTGCCCCATTTTAAAAGGTCATCATTACTGGCTAAATACTCCATTTTCCGCATATTCGCAGGAAAAAGCTTCCCGGTTTTTATGATTGCCGCCAGTAATGTGAGGCTGTCTGTTCCAAACCCCTGATTTGTAAAATCATATCCATCTACAATAAAATGGCTGCCGTGTATAGCATATCTAAAAAATACCGTATCCGGATGATGGTAATCATAGGCTAGAACTCCATGGCCGACAACTTTTCCTCCGCTTATTAAAGAAAAACAATATGCTTCATCATGAGGCCGCGGGATAGCAATGCTTTTTTGATCAAAATTTCCGTTTACCCGAAAACAAACCATTTGAATTCTTCCCGTTGAAAAAGCTGAGCAACCGTCAATATGCAAGTATTCCGGAGTATATGTTTTGACTATCCGGGAAGAAATCGGATATCCTGCTCTTATAAGCCCGTCATGCGCCTGGCGAATTAATGTTAAAGTATCCTCTTTCCCGTCTATGTATTGCTCCTTGATATCTAATTTATCAAGATGTTCAGCAAGCATCGGGACAACAGAAATAGACATCTGTTGGAGAAAATCTTTATGCAAAACAGGTGTATACACCTTTAATTGCGGCGCAAGAGTATCCGTCTGTCCGGCCCAAACACACTGTCCGAACAAAAATGTTTGCGCCAGCAAAAATATTATTATGTGGTTTATTTGTTTTTTTATTTTCATTATTTACTTTTTATCTTTCTCTCTACTCTCTACTTGCTACTCACTACTCTTTACTTATACCGCCTGCTCCATATAAACACTTATTATCCCTTCCGGGAAAGGCCTCATCTTCTTCCATCTTTTTACCCGTTGATTATCTATAATATACCCTTGAGAGTATCGTTTTTTAGAGACCCCATAATCCTCAACATGTTTACCCGAAAAATATTCCAGGATCTGTTTCACCTGTTCATCGCTTTTGTTAATCACAACAGCTTTTCCATTTTTTTTCAAATGCGAACATACGTTTTGCGCAAATTCCCGCAATATTTTCCCCGTAAAATCAGAACTATTGGAATAATCGGGAAAATCCTCTTTTGGCTCTTCCGTCCCGACAAAATGCGGCATATTCCAGATAATCAAATCATATTTTCCCAAGCCATGAAACATATTATTAACAAAAGCATTAACCCGCACCGCATACTCTTCTTCTGAACATGTCAGTTTTGTATTTCTAACTGCCAGCTTCTTAATATCAACCGCATCGACCAAGGCTCCTTTTTCCGCGGCAATCCGCGCTTCCAGGCCAGCTCCGGTTCCAATAACCAGCACTCTCATCCCCGGACGCACAAATTCTGCAGTTGCCTCGGCAATTAAATAACTTGACGTACTTTTGGGCATCCAGACCCCGGGCAATAAAGGTAATTCTATCTTTCTTCTGGGGAAGACATCCGCCTCTTCATCACTAAAATCATATTCGGTAATATGAGCAAGATCACCGCTGCCGTTGATAGCTACGGTAACATACGGATGAGTTATTTCAATTTGACTTACTTTAAAAAAATTCTTCCTTTTAAAGATTATACATATATCCTGTTTAATTCCCCAGCCTAAATTAGCGGCAAATGATGAACGATAATATTTTGTCAGGTCAATAAAAGTTACGTTCCTTACTTGATCACAAAGATAAATTAATATCGGAAAATTTTGATAACGAATAATCCCTAAAGTACCACCGATTTTATAACTAAAAGGCAAACAAAACATTTCCCGCAAAGTATCTTCATTAATATCAGCAACCGGCACTTCGGATAAATCATAATCATTCCCTTGTGTGTCCCAAGCCAAACTGTTCAGGTCTATTTCAAGCGCATCAAAAAGCTGCGTGAAAATTTCCTGTTCCTGCCGGCTTAAACGCGCTTCGTCCTGCGCTAATAACCGCAGATAAGCTTCACCAAAAAAACCTCCGCCTACCACCAGCTGGGGGGACAATGTATATTCATCTAAAGCTAAAGCATGCGGAATTAAAAACAATACCTGCACCAGTAAAAATATTATTATGTGGTTTATTTGTTTTTTTATTTTCATTAGTTTAATCTGCAATTTGTTATTTGCAATTTGCAATCCACTCTATATCGCCTGTTCAATAAGCTCCAGATGTCTTCGTGCCGGCGGTTGCTGCATTGATATGGGAATACCTCTATTTTTTAACATCTCCGGCATATCAAAATGTCTTTTACTCCCTTTGATCCCTTGCGGTCTCAACACCAGAGCAAAATCTCCAAACGCTCCGATAATCAGATATTTACCAAAAACTTCCATCCCCTCCCCGATCATTTTTCCCGGAGATTTAATCCGGTAAGGAATTAAATATTTAGAAGTCACATCTGCTCTGGCTCCGTAGTCCAAGGGCAAAAATCCAAACCGGCCGTAAAAATACAATGCAATATCTGAAATTATTTGTCCGGAAGGAATAACAAATGCAGCAGGTTTATAGAGCTTATCCAGCGCTTTTAACCGCAGTTCAAATAATGCCCGGGCATGCTTAATATGCGCTTCCTGAAATCGAAAGCGGTTATCAATTCCATACATAAGATCAATACAGCAATGACCGGGAACAGGATTTTTAGGCACATCATAATATCCATGGCCGACTTCCAGGTACTTATGCTCAGTTTCCTCTAATACCTTCATTAAATATGCTTCATTATATCTTATCTGCTTATCATCTCCGATGGAGAATTGGGCAAACCAAATATATTCCCGGCCATTAGCCTGAATACGCGCGGCAAAAGTATGTTCTTTTCTAATATTAGCCAGCGGTTTATCTTCATTAAAGTTTTTACACATAACTCTTAAGGTTGTCTCCGGATGTTCTGAATACAAAATCGCAGAATGTTCCTCCGGCGCTATCCCCAGATAATCATTAAATTCCTGCTCAGAATGGATATTAACAATCTCAATGCTTTCTCCCATAATTAAATTCCGCACCCTCTGCACATAGTTAGCTATTTCTCCGGAACCAAATGTCTCATCAGTCAAAGCAAGCATCGGATCTTTTTTGCCGGGAATAGATAAATCATTATTTTGTTCTAATCCATTTTCCGGATGGGCAAAAGCCAAAGTAAGCTTCTGTTGCTCTCCACCGACGATACCCGTCAGGTTGTGCAGTTCAACCATTCCTGAATACTGGCCGCCAAAACGCTTACCTTTTTCACCATTACTAGTTTCCCATTGCTGAGCAATGTTGGTCGGAACATATAAAGTAACAAATTGGTTTGTCCGGGGATTTACACAGACATAAACATCCTGAAAAATATCTGCGGAAACTTTTTCAAAAACCGAACCATTTAACTGTTCTCTTAATACCACTGCAGTATCTAACATCGCTTCCAGGTTCTCATCCGCAGCCTGACGGCTTGCCTCGGCAACAATCGTCTTTCCAATATGATCAACAATATTGCGCCGCTCTAGAATACTGTCTATGGCCGCAATAAATTCCATCTGCATTTCCATGGCCTTAAAGACAGAAAACTCTCCCGGCATTCCCTGGGGATTAGCAGTAAACAGATTAGGCCAATTATTATCTATATCTTCCAAGTCATTGTATTGCACGGTAAATCTCTGCAGCGGCCCGGCAAATAACCCCTGCCATAATTCATCTCCATCCTGCGCATTCATCCCGTCATGCACAAATAATCTGCGCGCCGAAAGTACTTCACTGGTCGATTGATCGCCGGTAATCAGATTGGGAAACCCCCCTTTTAAACCATATTCCGTCAACACTCCTGATAAAAGCATGATCTGGTTATATGCGTCTTTACGCTCTAAATTTTCTTCTAAGAATACAATATTAACATTGTCCGGGATAGCCTTAAAATATTCCAATAACTGCCGGATATTATCTTTATAATAATATTTAACCGTCCGGTTAATAAGATATCCTGGAGCAAGAAAAAGAGTTATCTTTTGTTTGCTTTTTCCACAATTTCTTAAAAACTCTTCCAGTTTTCCGTAATTATGGGTATAAGCAAATGCCCAAGTTGTTTCTTCAGCTCCATCAGGTATCTCCGTTACTCCCAGTTTATCTAATAACTTTCTTCTTTCCTGCAAAACATCTTGTTTATTTAATCCGTCAATTTTGATACTTTTCGCAACAAGTTCCGGGTTAATAACAATCCGGCCTGTTCCTTTTAAAAAATTAGCTGTCGGAATAACTCTGTGTATTGTTCCCCCTCTGAGAATGCGGGCATAATCAACATCGCGAAGCCTGTATCCGGTAGCATAAATCGGAATATGAAATGCCAGTTTTGCATCCATCTGTTCTCTTCTTAAAAAATCAGCTTCATCCTGCGCCACATCCAACATTTCCGCAGAATCATACCCAAAATAAATCGCCACATCAGTTTTTCGAAGCCCCGATATGACCGGTGTTCCATCCATGGTAAATGTATAATATGTTTCCAATTCAATTTTCGGCAGGCCTTCAGCTTCTGCCTTACTATTTCTTTGAGCAATCAGCTCCTGTTGCATACGCAGTTCCTGATCAGATTCTTCTCCCGGCCGCCCCAAACTATAAGCTAATCGCAAACTAATATTTTTACCGCGGAATTGATGCTGTAAACTAACTAATAGGTTATTAACCGCACCCCGGTTCCCAAAACCGGCCCCGCGATGGATCAAAACAACAGTAATATCACGATATCCTTCCGGCAAATCAAATACTCTGTATCCCCTCCCGGAATCATGTTCCATTAACTGGCTGGTTTGCGGTTTTTTATTACTCTCAAAAATTTTCTGCAAGGCTGCCCCTTTAATATTAATTTGAGGAGAAAGAGCAAAAACAACATTGTTCATTGCTATCATCTGCACCAGCAAAAATATTATTATGTAGTTTATTTGTTTTTTTATTTTCATTAGTTTAATCTGCAATTTGTTATTTGCAATTTGCAATCCACTCTATATCGCCTGTTCAATAATTAATATCTCAAATCCCTCATCACTCAATTTCTGCACAAGCTTTTGTTCTTCTGCAGGCAATACAACTTCCCGGGGTAATCCGGCAAGATCACAAAATTCCCGCAGAAAATTATCCAACATACCTTTAATTTGTAAAATCTGTTTAGATCCTCTTTCCCGGTGAGTCAACAAACTGCTTTCCCGGTATGTACCAGCTTTATCCAGCTGGATACCAAATAATCCTACCAGATCCTCCCGGTCAGCCGCCTTTCTTAATTTTTCTCCCAATGCGGCTAATTTCTTATATAATTCGGGAACATTATAATTTCCCAGTTCATATTCGTTTCTCACATAGTAATAATAAAATAAACAAGTATGGCCATACTGCACCAGCGGCGCGATCATTTCGATATTCTCAAAATCACAAAACGCATATTCGAAACGGCGGTATTTTTCTCCGTCGATATCTACAACCTGAACATCTTTTGCCTGGACTACTTTATCCACTTTTTTGCGTTCAATCCTTCCCGGTGAGACATAAGCTGCTACAATATTAAACATTAGCCAGTGCGCATCGGTTTCCAGGTCTTCCCGCATCACCGGAGTTAATATCTGCCAATCCTTTTCTTTAATCCCTACATTAATCTGCAAAGAATCCGCCTGCGTCCCGCTAAATCCCGCCAAGGACATAACTCTGCGCAGCATCAATAGCTGTGTCCGCCAACTCCAGGTCGGCTGCAGATTATATTCTTTTAACCTGTGCAAATCCGCCAGAATAACTCCTTTATCGTGCAATTCTATGGCGTTGGGAATAATGGCATCTATCCATTTTTCCCGCGGCACCGGAGGCAAATACCGCTGTGACGAAGTAAACTCTATTTCCCATCCTATGGGGATCTCCAATATTCGATGCGACTGTTCTTCGGAGAGGATATGCCTTGCCGGCACTCCTAAAAGAACCGCATCATCCGCTCCCGGAATCATCGTCAGAGCCTCCCGCCGGTGATTTTTCATCAATATGTTCCACGGAGAATTCACCCGGGCATATAATGTCTCATTCATCGCTACCGTAGACAGATAACCCGGTAATACATCCGTATAGTTAATCCTGCTTACTTCATCCCGCAAACGCTGAAAACAATGGATGTCCGAAACATAGCGCCCGCTTTCCGCAATTTTGCGCAGTCTCAACATTATTTTTATCTGCTCAAATTCATGGATCTCTTTCGAAGAAAACTTCAGCCCTTTATCTTCTTTTTCCTCCCAGTAACTAAGCCTGCCTATTAATTGAAATATAATATTGGTATAGAAATCAATCCGGGAACTAACCGCGTTCTCTCTTTTTGAAAATATTTTTTGTAAAGCATGCAAAACCGAAATAAACTCAGACTTTGGCGAATGATAATCAGAGAAGGAAACTCTACTGCGTTCACAATAAGAAACTGTCCGTTCAATATCCAGCTGCAATTCAGGATAACCGCTCACAGCCGCAGCAAACGAATTGTTTATTTTTAACTCCTGATATAAAGCAACTCTCAGCTCTTCTTGGGCCTGATGCAGCCTCTGCCGCAGGTAAGAAAATCGTTCTTTCGCCCGCTGTAATTCGTCCATCGTGTCCATATAATATCTGGCAACCCCCAGTTCCAGCTCTCCGACAGGTTCAGCGGAAAAGCGGATAGTAAGCTTACTGAAATTTTTGCAGATATTTTTCATCAACGATTTCTTATCCGCGCCTAAACGTTCGCACATCCGCCGCACAAAATCATCTCTGGTTGTAAACGGCCCGTTTTCTCCGCGCTCGATAATAATGGCCGCGCCCAGGTCTATGTCTAATTCATTAAACTCTTCTATCCCGGCACAACATAAGGCTATTGTTAATAAGCGATAAGTAATCGTGTTAATATTCCTTTTTTTGGCGAACAAAATCTGGTGCGGAGAATTATCTCTGACGATTTTTCTGTGCTCCTCAACCTGCCTAAGCTGTAAAGTGCGTTCTTCCTCAAAATTCTGCTCAGCCTTTTTCCGTTCCTCTTTGGCCTGCTCAAGCTGTTGTTCTAAACACGCGTGAGAACGCTGCCAATAATCAGCTATTTGTCTGTTTGCCTGACTACTGTTTTGCCGGGACAATTCCTGTGCCTGAAGCAATTCCTGCCCAACAATTACCCACTCGTTTTCTAAAGCCTGTTCATGCCTTTTGGCTAAATCTAGCAAATCCTCTGCTAACTTTAAATCGACGTTCAGCATACGCGCCTGTTGGATTGATTTTAAAGCTTGGTCTTTACTAAGGCCTTCTTGTCCGGCACAAGCCAGCCATTCAGTTTTTACCTTCTCGGCAATATATTCCTGCATCGGTATCACCGAATCACGCTCCTGATCCGCCTTTTCTGTTAATCGAAGCATATATCTACGCATATCCCTAAGCTTTCGAAGAGTTACAATCTCCTCATCCAAAGCCGAATTATTTTCCCCGGACTCACGCCGCGCTTCCAACCGGCTAAGATATTCTCCAAACGCCCGTTCCCCGGAATACAAAGTAGAAAAGCTAACCTGTTCCCGAGCACGTACTTTTGAGGGAGAATATCCCTCCGGCATAAGCACGATCCCATTACTTAAAATTATCGTATCAATATCAGCTCCGTGCAGCGCAATACCGAGGCTCTCGGCAATTACTTTTAAATCTGTTTTGCTGACCGTCCGAACTATGCCGGGATCCCGCCTGGGGATTCTGATAGTTTCTAAAACATACGCCGCGGCCTGTTGTTTTCCTATATCCGTATTGGTTAAAACAGCGTTAACCAGAGTATCAACTATTGCTTCAGGATGCTGCAGCTGACGGTGTTGGTCATAATCAAACTGCGCAAATATCTCTCCGGTAGAATATGCCGCCTTACGTAATAGTTTCTGCTTATCGTAATATTCTTCACATAATATCTCTTTTCTGCGGACCACAAACTCCCGCAGAAAATTTTCTCCTTGGCCGGCTTCGACAAAAGCCTGCTGCAGTCCGGAATGGTTAATTTGGATTGCGGGAGTAAGCATCTCCGCCGGCGCCGCCGGCAAAGGGCCGGCAACCATCGCCTGCACCAGGAAAAACACAACCAAGCGTTTAGCGCACAGCGTATAGCGTCTAGTCTTTAATCTTTTTCTGGTCATCATTTCTTCTACGTTCTTTTATTTTATTAATTAATCTTAACCTGCTAAAACAAAAAATGTTAGGGGCAAAAGCGAGAAGTCATAAAAGGTTTTAAAGTATACCATATTCTAGAGGGTAGCGCAAACAAAAATGGCCTTTTTTTAGAGGCATAACATATTGAAGGATAATAAATTAGGAAAGATTAGTGATATTTTATCACTATGTGGGGTTTAATGTAATCATTTACCTAAAATAATCATTAAAGAAAAAATAATATAAGTAACCACAGTTAACCAGATTACCTTTACTATTCCTTCTTTTTTGAGAGAGTAAAGTACAAAATCCCCTCTTAATACATCCTGTATTTTTCGGGTAACACGCTGTATCCTCATGATCTTGTCTCCATATGTTAAAAAACCAGACTACCTTTTTCTTCGGCAGTCCGGCCATCACAAGCTCCTAGTTTCGCGTTATCGATATACCCGGCGATCCTAGCATCAAGCTTTAGACCCGTGGCTTTGCGTCACTCAATTTCTTGAGTTTTGCCTTTTCGGATTTATTTAAGAAATTACATACTTTTTAAATCTACTTAATTATACCATAGTTTTTTCTTTTTAGCAAATTAATTTCTCTAATGATTTCAATAGGTTAGGTGCGAGAATATTGCTCGGTCATTTTTGCCAGCTGAACTGTTACCTGAGGAGTAATTTGTTCCGGTTTAAAACGCCATTTCCAGTTATTGCCCACTGTTCCCGGGATATTCATACGATCCGCTTGTGGAAGGCCAAAAACATCCTGCAAAGGAAAAATAACTGTATGCGCTGCAGACTTCATTAACAACTCAATAAGATCCCAGTGCAATTTATCGGCATTTGTTTCCTTACCTAAACAATCAGAAAGTCTTTTTCGGTCTTCCGGGGTTGTTTCTTGCTCAAACCAGCCCCGGGCGGTATTATTATCATGCGTTCCGGTATAAGCAACACAATTAGTCGCAAAATTCTGCGGCAAATAAGGATGCTCCGGATCATCCTCTCCGAAGGCAAACATCACTATCTTCATCCCCGGGAACCCAAAGTATTTCATTGTTTCCCTTACCTCATCAGTAATAATCCCCAGATCTTCCGCAATTAACGGCAGTTCGGGAAATTCTTTTAGCAAAGCTTTAAAGAATTCTTTTGCCGGAGCTTTTTGCCACTCTCCATTAATTGCTGTTTTCTCTGCGTTTTTCACCTGCCAATAATCCACAAATCCCCGGAAATGATCAATCCTTATTAAATCAAAAAGTTTTAAATTATGATTTATTCGCTGCATCCACCAGGAATAATTATTTTCAGCAAGCACATCCCAATCATATACCGGATTACCCCACAACTGACCGGTTTTGCTAAAATAATCCGGAGGTACACCGGCAACATAAACCGGGTTTTTATTTTCATCAAGTTTAAAAATTTCCGGATTTTTCCACACGTCAACACTATCATAGGTGACATAGATCGGGATATCTCCGATAACTTGAACGCCTTTTTGGTTACAATAATTCTTCAAACCAATCCATTGTTTTAAAAACAAATATTGAAGAAACTTTTCTTTTTTAATCTGCCGGGTCAGCTGCTCTTTAAGCTCATTCATGGATTTTTTATCCCGATCCCTGATCTCCTTCGGCCAGTCAGTCCAAATGCAGTCCTGAAAATGTTCTTTAAAAGCGATGAACGCGGCAAAATCATCCAACCAATATTTATTTTCAGAACAAAAATTATTAAAACCAGCTTTATCTTTAAGTTTTTCAAACCGTTCGAAAGCTATGGCAAATAATTTGGCTTTTAATTCCAAAACATTTTCATAGTCAACCGCCCTGCTGCCGTTCTGAGAGGATGAATCTATTTCCCCCGAGGTAAGAAATCCGTCCTTACACAACAATTCCGGGCTGATCAATAATGTATTGGTGGCAAACGCCGAGACACTGCTGTAGGGAGAGCTGCCGTTGATCAAACTTGTCGGGTTAAAGGGGAGTACCTGCCAGTATTTTTGTTTTGCCTGGGCTAAAAAATCAACGAATTTGTAGGCCGCTTCGCCCATATCTCCGATGCCAAAATCAGAAGGTAATGACGAAATATGCAATAATATGCCGCTGCCTCGTTTTTCCATCTTAACTCCATTCTCTGATCTATCGTGTTTAGTAAAAATTTTTTCTATTCGCTATCCGCTCTACGCTAAACGCTAATTAATAACGCAACCGGAAAAGATTTAAAAATATCACTCACTGATAAAATCTTTTTTCCTTCTATTTCTTCACCGGTGAATGCATTCTTCCATTTACACTTACCATCTTCAGGGCTCACCACATACGTATCCTGCCAAACATATTCCCCAAATGGATATTCACTCTCCTTTATAAGCAAAGCGAGAAATCTCGGAATAACAGTTATGGCTATCATATTATCATATTTTCTGGCAAACGCAATAATATGATCTTTGTATTTACCTCCGGTATTTATGGGAACATATGCGCCTTCGCGAAAAAGGATACTGTTTTCTTTTCTTGCCCGCAAAGCCATATATATTAAAAATAATTTTATCCGGCCATCTTCATGAGTATTGCATAATTCAGAAATCAATCCCGGCAAATCCGTACCCGCTTTTTCAATAATATCCGCTAAAAACTTTTGTCTTAGCCCAAAATCAACCGGACGGCGGTTATCCGGATCAACCAAAGTAAGATCCCATAGTTCAGTTCCCTGATAAAAATCCGGAACTCCGGGAGCGGTTATTTTAATCAAGGCCTGGGCTAAAGAATTAAAAATCCCATAATGCGCAACTTTTTTTTGAAACGATAAGAACTCATTCATAAACACACTTGCCGGAGAAAATTTCAGCAATTCCTCGGCAAATGAAATATAAGCGTTCTCATAGTCAATATCCGGCTTTAACCACGCGGTATGAACTTTCGCCTCTCTGACCGCTTTAATAATATATTCTTTAACCCGGTCTAAAAATCTCGGGTATTGCTTTTCAAAAAACGGGAATGCCCCAATTAAGGTCTGATATAAAAAGTATTCATCATTTTTATCCGGAGCCAGCATTCCATTTACCGAAGTTTTAAACTTTTTATTTAGTCTATGCCAATGCTTTATATTCTGCTCCCAGACCGCGGGTATTTCCGAAAGCACGTTAATTCTCGCCCGGACATCCTCTCCTCTTTTGGTATCATGCGTTGATAAAGAGTTTAAAGAATACGGCCATTTTTTTTTCTTTCTTTTACTAAAATAATGAAAATCACTAGAAAAAATCCCAAACTTATCCGGGCTTGCGCCAACTTCATTTAAAGACAAAAGCCTGTTATAAACGTAACATACGGTATCTTCTACACCTTTAGCCATCAGCGGCCCGCTGACCTGCTGAAACTGCATAACAAAATCAGTAACTTCTCCCCGTTCCTGCTCCCGGATATAGTGCTCAGGTTTAAGCAAAAGAAATTTTTCTATAAAATCAAGTTCATATACAAGACCGGGGATTGACTGCTTTGCTTTTTTTATCGCGCTTAAAACATATTGCACATCCGTATCTTTAAAATTATCCCGGCTAATATATGTCCGATAAACCGGAAAATTGGTCAACACTTCCACCAAAGCTCTCCTAAGCCCGTAAAGCGTAATATCACTGCCATAACGGCTATAACTGGATATCTTTTTCATGAAATGAGCAAGATTATCAATATTCCCGGCCATATGCTTACCGATTATTAATCTCTTTTTATTTCCCGCGAGTTCATCATAAGCAATATTATTAGACGTAAATTTACTGTATATCCGGTTAATTTTTCGCTGATTTCTCTTTAAGCAAAATAAACCGTTCACATAATTTAAGAAATCATATCCGGTGGTGCCCTGCACCGGCCAGCATCCCGGAAGCTTTTCCTGCGAGATTAAAATCTTTTCGACAAGCAGGTAGCTGTCCGGAAACTGTTTTTTTAGTTTTTCCAAATATGTCCCGGGGTCATACAAACCATCAATATGGTCAACGCGAATCCCGCTAATTTTTCCCTCGTCAAAAAGACGGCCAAGAAGTACATGCGTACGACGATATACGTCATCATCTTCTATTCTCAGACAGATTAATTCGTTAATATTAAAAAATCTTCGATAATTAATTTCCTCGGTAGCCACCTTCCAGAATGACAAGCGGAATAACTGACGTGAAAGAATATCCTCCAGCAGATTAAAACTCTCCACATCTGCCGGTGTCCCGTTAAAAGCTTTGATATTACCATCTATAAAATTTTTAATCAGCTCATCATTAACATAAAGCTCCCGCAACAGATCTTTCCCCTGCCTAAGCTGATTATATTTTTCCATCTCCGGCAAATTATCATCAACATCAAAAACAGAACAAATATTAAGGTATTTTAAAAAAAGCGGATGGCTCTGCCCTAATGTCAGTTTAAGTTCGTCGATATTAAACAGACAAACCATTTTGTAAGATTCTATTTTTAAGGGAAATTGTAATGAGTAGTAGTTTATGCTTAATCCTTTTTCACTGTATTGAAGTTTAATTTCCCCAGCTTCTAAACATTCTGCATAGAATTTTCCCAGAAACGGGGCCAGCAGCCTTCCCCGCATACTCTCATACGGATGGTTCCAGTCAATATCAAAATATTTATAATATGGGGAAAGCTTTCCCATCTCCAACACATCCATAAGCATCTCATTCTCACGGTCAAATGCCATGTGGTTGGGCACAATATCCTGCACCCATCCCATCTGACGGTTTTTCACATCTTCAGTCAGCGCATTGAAATCTTCAGTAGATCCCAATTCCGGATTAAGCTGATTAGGATCAACAATATCATAACCATGCATGCTCCCTTTACGGGACTTGAAAATCGGAGAAGCATATATATCGGATATTCCTAATGATTTTAAATAAGAAAGGTTTTTTTTAGCATCCGCAAAAGTAAATGCCGGATTAAACTGTAATCTATAGGTGGATATTGGAATTTTCATGTAGAGCCTTTTGGGATCACTTGCTTCTTACGCGCAAATAATTACCCAGCGTGTCGAAATGTTTAATCCACTTCCTGGCAATCCTGTCTTTTTGGTCAGCTTTTCTAATCATTAAATCATGCAGCTGCTGATTAATAGAAAAGTAAATATTTTGAGTTTTCCACAAACTAAGCTCTAATCCCAGCGGACGCAGGATCTTAAACAATCCCTCAATAACTTCTATTACGGAGACATCCTCCGGACTTTGCTGCAGCTTTTTCATTAACTTAAGAATCCTTTTGCTGGCAACATATTTCAACATCGGACGATCAAGCTCCAGCGACCACCTTCTCGCCTCTTTAACAAGATTTTTCAAACGTTCCAGATCCGTCTCATTATTTTGCAGCATCTTTCTAATATCAGAGTTAACGACAAATTCAAGTGTCGTCGAAAAGATTTTAGGTAAAGGCATATTCATTTCTTTTATAACCTGCATTACCGGATAATGATGTTCGTTTATCTGGCGGAATGAATTTTCGATTTCATCAAGGGTGGAAACAAGTATCTCATTAAGCACTTTTCTCTGTTCATCCTTAAACAAATGCCATAACGAATAATTATGGCTGCCAAAGTGAGTATCAATAAGATGGATTATCTCCGATATATTACTTTTTAAAAACGCTTCTTTTATCTGTTGCTGCATTTCTTCAAATGGTTCCGCACCCATATAATCACGAACCCCGCCGAAAAGGTTATGATCCCCTAAATGCAAAGCCGCAAAGCTTACAATATTCTCTTCATATGTAATATTCGACCTTATTGCCGCCCGCCCGAAAACAATCTTCTGCCTGCCGGCTTGGGAACGCTCATAAACCTCGCTTTCGACCGTATAACAATAGATGTCGCTCTTTTTTTCATATTCTTCAAAAAGAGACGATACTGCATAATGCGCTCCCACACGATGCAGATCAATAACCGTTGGCTTTACAAATTTCTCATAGATAAAAGCTCCGGTCTCATATTCCTCAAGATTACTGAGAGCTTTATGCAGTCTTTTAATATACTCCGGCTCCAGATCCTTTTCGCTGACTTCTCTGGCCAGCTGAATAGCCCGGGCCGCATACTGCATTATTTGGATCGTTTCTATACCGGAAATTTCATTAAAAAACCAGCCGCAGCTTGTATACATCAGCATTGCGTGACGCTGCATTTCCAGCAGTTTTAAAACTTTTGTTTTTTCCTGACCCGACAGCGTAGCCACCCCATGTTCGGCAAAAAACTTATCGATATTTTTATCCGTCCGGTTTAATATGATTTCTATATAATCATTTCTGGCCTTGTGCGGATCATTAACATATTCAGCTATTTGATTATCATAAATTTTAGTCAAACTATTCCGCAGCCAGTCCATAGCCTTACGCAGCGGCCCGCGCCAAGCCTGATTCCAGTTATTTCCTCCGAGCTTACAACCGCAATCACTTTGCCATCGCTCTACTCCATGCATACAACTCCACGAGGAATTCTCAATTATCTGCACTTGATGAGTCGGCGGAAACTTTTCCAGATATTCTCCGTAAACCGTAATATGAGCAAGCTGTCGGGACGCTATATAGTGATATCCGTATGATAAAGCCATCTCTCCGTAATGATGATGATGGCCATAAGTCTCCCCATCCGTAGCAATATGCACTAGCTGCGGCTGGTCTTCATTATCGGAAAATGTTCCCACTAGCCGGCTGGCTAATTTTTCTCCGTTATCCAATAAACCTCCAAAAGCAATATCCCGTGATACCGGCCCGTCGTAAAAGAAAATACTAATTTTTTTACCCGAAGGAAGGATACACAGATACGGCATTTTGGGATCTATTTTTCCTCCGCTGGCATCAGTCCATTCCTGAGCGGCTATGGTTTTAACGTTCTGTGCCTGATACGGAGAAAGAATTGTAAACTTTATATTATGCTCAGCTAAAACTTCCAATGTTTCAGTATCCACTGCTGTTTCCGCAAGCCACATCCCTTCCGGTTCTCTTTTAAAACGATACTTGAAATCCTTTATCCCCCAAACCACCTGCGTATGCTTATCTCTGGTATTGGCCAGCGGCATTATCATATGGTTATAAACCTGAGCAATCGCCGAGCCATGTCCGGAAAAGTTCTTTTGGCTTAATTTATCCGCTTCCAGGATCATCTTGTATGTATCGGACATATTCCGTTCCATCCAGGAAAGCAGTGTTGGGCCAAAATTAAAACTGATCTGAGCATAGTTGCTGATAAGATCAGTAATCTTATCTTCATTATCTAAAATCCGGGAGGCAGCATTCGGAGCATAACATTCAGTAGTAATCCGCTGATTCCAATCATGAAAAGGATAAGCCGAATCCTGAAGTTCCACTTCCTCTAACCAGGGGTTTTCCCGGGGAGGCTGATAGAAATGACCATGTACACATAAGTATCTATTCATAACTTTAATCTCCATACAAAACTAAGCTTTTGAAACTGAAAATATTTCAATCCACATACTTTTTAAAATCAAAATTCAAAAATACAAATAAAACTTAAAACCATATAAACTTTAAATCTTGACTTTTAAGTTGCCCGCCTAGCTAAGCTGGCGAGGCTGGCAGTTTTGACTTTTGACCTTTGATTTTTGAGTTAATATCTTCTATTTTAGTAATTCTTTCTCATACAAAGCTATCCCGAATGAGCGCACCTGGATCTCCTGGTTATTCTCTATATACTCAGGCAGCAATGCCCCTTTTCCCATCCATTGCTCTTGCGAGGAATTTATCAATCTTTTCCATTTGCCTAAAGGAAGAACGATGCGGCACTGCGCATCTTCTTTGCTGAAATTCATTATACAAAAAATTTCACTTCGTTTATACCATCTTCTCCAAAAAATAAGTTTTTTCGTCTCATCATACGATACTTCCATCTGGGTTTTTCCGCCATCAGAAATCGCAGGAATACGTTTTTTCAACATAATAAGAATTTTATAAAATTGCCATAAAATCTTGTACCTTCCCTCATTCTTTTGTTCCCATTTCAATTTTGAAGCTAAAAAAGATCCCTCATCCTGCGGATCCGGAGGATTTCCGCTCCATTTAAACGCGGCAAATTCTTCTTTTCTTCCCCGGCGTACTGCCGCAATTAAATCTTCGTCCGAATGATCTACAAAATACTGAAACGGTGTTTCTTCTCCATATTCCTGCCCCATAAAAATCATCGGAGTATATACAGACAAGATTGTTGCTGCTGCCGCCAGTTTTAAAGCTTCAAATGATACCAGCCCGGAAAGCCTGTCTCCGAGCATACGATTGCCCACCTGATCATGATTTTGTGAAAAAACAATTAGCTGATTTGCCGGGATATCTTTAGAGGAACTGCCGTAACATTTTTTTCTAAAAGAAGAATATTGACCGGAATATACAAATCCTTCTCTTAAGGATTTTACCATTTGCCCGGTACTTCCGTAATCAGCATAGTATCCGGTTTGCTCCCCGGTAAGTAAAACGTGAAGACAATGATGAAAATCATCACACCACTGGGCATCAATCCCATAACCGCCGGCCCCGACCGGCTTAATAATCCGGATATCGTTAAGATTGCTTTCGGCTATTAAATACAGCTTCCTTGTTTTTTGGACAGAAAGATCATAAATTTTTTCCGCCAGTTCTTCTAATATATGTTTTGCCCCAAAATCATATATGCTGTGTACCGCATCTAATCGCAAACCGTCCACATGATAATTTTCAAGCCAGCTTAAAGCGTTTTCAATAAAATAATTCCTTACCCCCGGGCTATAGGCATCATCAAAATTTATAGCATTTCCCCAAGGGGTATAATATTTATTAGTAAAATATGGCGCGAACTCGCAAAGGTAATTACCTTCCGGGCCAAGATGATTATAAACAACATCAAGAATTACCGCTATGCCTTTTTTATGACAGGCATTAATAAACCGTTTAAAACCGTCCGGGCCGCCATAAGAATTCTGTACCGCATATGGGTACACCCCGTCATACCCCCAGTTCCTTGTTCCCGGGAATTGCGCTACCGGCATAACTTCTATTGTATTTATACCAAGATCCACTAATTCCTCAAGCCGGGGAATAATCGCATCAAAGGTTCCCTCCGGAGTGAATGTCCCTACGTGAAGCTCATAGATTATCATCTTATCAATGGAGATGCCATTCCATCCGCCGTCTCCCCAAGAAAAATTTTTATGGTTAATTACCTGTGACGGGCCATGTACTCCTTTGGGTTGATAAAAAGACGCAGGATCGGGTTTTTCCTGGGCATGATCAAGCTCATATAAGTAGCAGACGTTCGCATGAATATTTTCGACAATAATCCGCCAATAACCCTGTTCATCCTTTTGCATCGGAATAGTCATACTATCCGGCGAAACAATTTTCAAAGAAACATCATTCAAAAAAGGAGCCCAAACCGTAAATTCACACTTATTATCATCAATATAGTGTGCACCAATCATCATTTTATTTCCCCCTGTTTTAATACCCGAATACCGCTAAATATTTACTGCGCATTTAATTTTGTTTATATAGAAAATTTAACCGCCCGGCCTTCTGGTAGAAGATGAAGCTTAGAATTAATCTCCACCGGCATCATGTTAACAACCTTACGCCGGCCGCCAATATGAATTTTTAATTCTTTCTTAGTTACTTCTATGTCAATCCAACGCTTCCGATAACAAATCTTAAAACATATTCTTTTAAGCTGCCGGGGCACCCGGGGAGTGATTTTTATCCGGTCATCCAGCATCTCGATACCCGCAAATCCGCGGATAACCACGTCGATTGAACCGCCCAGAACACCGGCATGGATTCCTTCCGGAGTTGTTCCGCTCTGGGTATCATTAATATCGGATTCAAGCACCTGCAAAAACCATTTCCACACTTCCTGTTCACGGCCCATAAGCTGAGCTACAAAACAATGGACAACCTTGCTCAAAGTAGAACCATGGGATGTTCTTTTGACATAATAATCATAATTCTTTCTGACCTTATTAATATCACATGAATACCCCAAGCGTTTAAATATTTTCTGCACTTCGGAAAAACGCAGCAGATAGAAGATCATCAGCACATCCGCCTGCTTAGATAATTTATATGCGTCCGGAGTTTTTCCTTCCGCCTTTAAAATTCTGTCCATCCGGTGGATATTATCGTATTTTTTCTTATACTTATTCCAGTCTAATTCTTTTAATTGAAAATACCCGTCAAACTGACTAATAATACCTTTTTCATCAAAAATTATATTCATCTTCCGGGAGATATCTTCCCATCTCAGCATTTCTTCCGCAGTAAGTTTTATTTTTTTCATTAAACGCTGCTTGTCCTTTTCCGGCAAAAACGCCAAAACTTCTTCTGCTTTAAGCAATACCCAGACAATCATAATATTAGTATAGGCATTGTCTCTTAATCCCGGCTCAGAGGAATTCGGCATTTTCTCATGAAACTCATCCGGCCCCATCACTCTTTCCGTATGATATCTGCCGTCCTTTTCATCAAAACAAACCAGACTTGAAAAAAACTGGGCGATCGATAAAAATATCTCTGCGGCATAACTTACCAGAAACTCCAGGTCACCGGTTATCCGCCAATGCCGCCAAATATTATAAGCGATAGCGACAGAAACATGCCTCTGCAAACAGCTATAATCCGGGCCCCATTTCCCGGACATCGGGTTAAGATGGACTTCCTGAGTTTCTTCTCTGCCGCTGGAGCCGCTCTGCCAGGGGAACATCGCCCCATTATATCCGTTTTCTTTTGCGTATTCTCTGGCTTTAGACAGCCGCCGATACCGATACATCAGCAATGCTTTCGCTACTTCCGGGCTATTCAAAGAAAAGAACTTCATCGCAAACATCTCATCCCAGAAAACATGGCCGCGATAAGCCTCTCCATGCAACCCCCGGGCCGGAAAACCAGCATCAACTTTAACGTTATGCGTTGAAGCTGTCTGCAATAAATGAAACATGTGCAGTCTTAATACTTTCTGGGCAAATTTATGCCCCTCAACTTTAATATCAAATTTTTCCCATAATCTTGCCCAGGCTTTTTGATGCGTTTCCAAAAGCATCCTAAACTTAGAAGCTACTTTAACTGTTTTAATCGCTGCTTCTTTCGGAGAATCTATCCCTTCATCACCAGATGTATATATAGAAACAATTTTTTCGATACGTAATGATTGCCCCTTTTGAAGAGAAACACGGGCCTCCTGCCCAATCGTCTGATTTTTGTGACGCTTCAATAACTCAATCACCGGCTGTATCTTTTTATCTCCTATATATATTTTTAGCTTTTCCGCCACACAAATATCAACCTTGGAATGACTGGTTTTTGCGCAAAGATAAATCCCATTTTTAGCAAATCTGCCGGCGTGATGAGAGGTTAAATGATGTGTATTAAGCTCCCGGTAACGCTCCACATTAAGATTCTCTACCGTGCCATCAAGCATTGTCCGGAGGGTAATAATATCATTATAATTTTCCGGAGTTATTATGTATCTGATCGCCGCTAAATGCGGATTATCCATATGCACCAGCCGCGTTTCTTCAATTGATGTCTTCTGCCCATTGGAAGTTTGAAATCTAATATTACGCGTAAGAATACCTTTCTGCATATCAAGTTCCTGGCGATAGGAAAGAATTTTAGCTGAGGAAGGACGAATCCATCGGCCATTACCGATCCGGAAGACAATATGTATCCAGTTAGGACAATTCACCATATCTTCATTATAAATAGTCCTGCCGGCAATCTCAGTAGGAGTCCGGTTATACAAACCGGCTATATAGGTGCCCGGACAATGCATTTCCGAAGGAATTGCTTCGGTTGCCGCGCCGCGAGTTCCCATATACCCATTACCCAAGGTACATAAGGATTCCCTTAATCCTTCCTCCTCCGGAGAAAAACGATTATAAGTAAGTTTCCATAATAAATCTTTTTTCACAGTAAAACCTTTTTTAAAACAGAGTGTTGAAAATTGAAGGTTGAAAATTGTAAAAATTATCTACCAACATTCTACTCTCAATACTCAACTTTCATAATTTTAATAGCAATTCAAATAATTTAAGCACTTCAGCAGGAGAAGACAAGCAGAAATCAGCAGATGAAGGCCGCTGTTGATCGCAAACCAATATGGACACACCTCTGCTGCGAACAGCCCGGAACGCATCCTCGTCCGTAGTATCATCACCGATATATACCACGATAGCTTCTTCCCAGGAAATATTCAATGCCTTCATTATCCAGCATACAGCTTTTCCTTTATTCCAATCAATTGCCGGAAGGATCTCATATACCATTTTCCCCCGCATCAAACGCAAATCCTTATGCTTTTCTATAACATGAGCTACCGCCTGCTCTATCTTTTTCAAATGCTGCTCGGAAACCAAGCGATAATGCACTGCCGTACTAAACTTTTTTTCCTCAATAATAATACCTTCAATACTGCCTATTTCCTTTTTAAGCCACTCGATCACCTCAGTCACAACCGGAATAGTTTTCTGCGCCTGAGGCAAAACCATAGAAACTCCTTTACCAAGAATATCAAACCCATGACTTCCCGCATAAAAAAGTCCTTTTATGCCGACAAGATTTTCCACATCTTCCCGCATTCTTCCGCTGACAACAGCTGTAGTACATTTTTCTGATAAAGCCGCAACTGTGCTCTTCATCTTATCGGAAATTACCGCAAGGTCAGGCCGGGAAACAATCGGCGTTAATGTGCCGTCATAATCAAGGAAAAAAACCGGTTTTTTGTCCCCTTTTAAAATATCCCGCGGTGTACGAAAATATTTAGGATTAATTACAATATCATCTGTCTTCAGATCAGCATAACCCTGCCGGGTCATATTGACATCATCCCATGCGTCTAATAAAGAGACAGCTGATCGGTTAAACCATTTCTCTATCCAATCAAGAGTAATCGCTTCCAGACAAGTTACAACTACATCCGCACCGTTTTTATTTAAATCATCAACATTATCGCTTCTGGCAACTCCGATAACCAGGCCAAACCCGCCATTGCGGCCTGCCTGCACACCGGATATAGCATCTTCGACAACTACACTCCGGCTGGGAATAGTCCCGAGATTAAAAGCCGCGGTTACGAACATATCCCCTTCAGGCTTTCCCGCGATATTTTCCTGAAGCGCAATTACTCCATCAACCCTTGTGTCCATAAGCTGCAAAACATCTGCTGATTTAAGGACAAACTCACAATTCTTTGACGATGAAACAACACCAACTTTTATTCCTGCGGATTTTAAAGCTTTAATAAGCTCCTTAGTCGCAGTATACAGCTCTACTCCGTCGGTATTTAAAACATCTTTAAATTTTTTATTCTTTTTGTTGCCGATGCCGTAAACCGTTTCTGCCTTCTCATCATCATCAGGCGCTCCTAAAGGAAGCGTTATCCCTCTGGATTTAAGAAAACTCTTAATGCCTTCTACTCTCGGCTTACCATCGACATAGGTCAGATAGTCTTTTTGGTAAGTAAATTCTTCAAATGGCTTATTATCACGCTGTTGGCAAATACGTAAATACTCATCAAACACTATCTTCCATGCCTGAGCATGGACAAGTGCGGTTTTTGTAATCACGCCATCCATATCGAAAATTACCGCATCAAATGAATATTTTGACATGCACTTCCTCCTAAAGTTGAAATCAAGTGTGCTTAACTCATTATTATACAATAGATAAAGAAATTAGACAAGACGAAAACTAAATAGATAAACAGAGGAAAAAAGAATTTTATTTTTTAAAAAGGTCGTTTTTGTTCTTTTGCCACCAACTGCGCCAGCTATTCTGATCCTGCTGGAATGATTGTCCGGTAATCTTTTCCAGCGCCCAAGCCGCATTTTCCCGGATACTGTATTCCTCATCATCTAAAACATCAATTAAAGCCTCAACACAAGCAGGATCATTACTCTCTCCTAAAGCTAAAGCTGCCTGATAACGCACCGACCAGTGGCTATCCTTAAGTACTTTTGTCAGAGGAATGACTGAACGAGGATCCTTTATTTCCGATAATGCCATTGCGGCCTGATAACGGACAGAGGCATCTTTATCCTCTAACGCTCTAATCAGTGCTCCTACAGAACTAGCTGATTTAATCTCTCCTAAAGCTAAAGCTGCCTGATAACGTACCGCGTCATTATTATCCTTTAAAGCATTAATTAAATATTCTATGGCCCGGGAATCTTTTAACCGGGTCAACTCAATGGCTGCTTCCCTGCGCACGGTAGAGTCCTTATTCTTTAACTCGTTAATCAGTTTTTCAAAAGATTTATCTGATTGGATATTTTCTTTAACATCCAGCATCTTAAGAATTTGATCGTCTTTTTGGATCGACTCCGGGGTATCTAATAAATCTTCCGAAAACTCATGATTACGCTCTTGGAGAATAGAATCGGCATATTTTCTCACTAAGGGATCTGTATCCTCCCTCATTTTTTCCAACATTTCCGATGACTGCATACTACTGATCTTTTTTAGCGACAAAACAGTTTTTTCTCTAACTGATTCATCTCTATCTTTAAGAGTCAAAATCAACGCTTCTGCCGCAGCCGAAGTTTCAAAATCACTCAACACCTCTGCCGCCTGATAACGGACAGACCAGTGATGATCATTTAAAGCCGAAATGATTGTCTTTTCCGAGCGGGTATCTTTTATTTGGCCTAAAGCCCACACTGCCTTATATCTAACCGAAGGGTGGTCGTCTTTAGCCGCTTCGAGCAGCTTATCTACCGCTTGGGGACTTTTGATCTGCCCTAAACTATTCGCCGCATGATACCGCACTAACCAGCTGGGGTCTTCAAGCATTTCTGAAAGCACCTTAACCGAAGATACCTCCGCAATCTCTCCAAGAGATTGCGCAGACTGATACCGCACGGATGAATGATCATCCGCGGCTGCGTTTTCCAAAGATACCAAAGCCTTTTTATCTTTTATTTGCCCCAAAGCTTTTACAGAATGATACCGAACAAGCCAATAATCATCATTTGTTATCGCGCATAACGCATCTACGGCTTTTGCGTTACCGATCATTCCCAATGCCCGGGCCGCATAATAACGAACCGTCCATTCCGGATCGGTCAAGACTTCCAGAAGAGCTCCAATACTGCTTTGGTCATGAATTTTTCCTAATGCCCAGGCCGCATATTGCCTAACAACTGTATTTTCATCTTTTAAAGCCGTTACCAAAGGTTCTACGGCATTGCGATCACTAATTTTCCCCAAAGCCCAGGCCGCATAATAACGAACCATCCAAGCTTTATCATTAAGCGCACTTATCAATGAAGAACCTGCCTGAGGATTGCCGATATTCCCCAGGATCAAAGCAGCATTCTGACGCACCGCAATACTTTTATCTTCTAAAATAATTTCCTTTAATTTGGACATATCCGCTAGATCAAATTTACTAAGCGCCCAAGCCGCATAATTACAAACCATACTATCTTCATCTCTTAATGCCTCTATCAAATATTTTATTGCCCGCTTACTTTTTAATTTACCTAATGCCCGGGCCGCATAACTTCTAACAATATTATCAGTGTCTTTTAAAGCTGCGATCAGGACCTTTTCCGCGCCAACGCCCCCGGTTTGTCCCAAGATCCAGGCGGCCTCCCTTCGCGCGGATAAGTCACTGCTTTTGATTTTTTGAATTAATAAACCCACAACCTGCGGACTTTTTATCTTTTGCAATACCCGGGAAGCAGCCTTGCGCACTAAATCATCGCTGTCCTGTAAAATTTCCACTAAGGCCTCTTGCGCCTGTTTATCTGTTATCTTTCCCAAAGCTGCAATGGACTCTATCCGGATATCTCTGTTTACGTCATTCAAATTCTTTATCAGCGGACATACTGCCTGCCCATCTTTCAATTCCCCCAAAGAGTTAATAACTCGAAGACGAACCGAAATTTCCTCATCTTTTAGCGCCGCGATCAATCCATCCACCGCACCCGCATCTTTAATCTCCCCTAAAGCCGATGCCGCGTAATTCCTTACGGCAACATCATCATCTTTTAAAGCCTCAAGTAAAGCCGGTACAGCATAAAAACTTTTTGATTGCCCCAATACCATTACCGCAGATCTTCGCAAGGATAAGTCCTCATCATTCAACATTTCAGAAAGAAGCTCAATCGTGTGTAAATCCCCGATTTGGCTGAGAACCAGCATCGCATTTCTTTGGATATTCTTATCTTCATTCCCTAATGTTTTAATAAGCGGTTCCGCGGAAATACTTCCTAAATTAATAAGTGACCTCACCACTTCATCACTTACCGTATTTGATCCGGAAATAATTCCCAGGGGTGTTGATCTCCAATTCAACCGCGTTTGGTCACTTAACATATCTATCAGGAACGGCACAGCGGAAATCGCGTCTAACTGCATTTTTCCTAAATTATATGCCGCTTCCCCGCGCACATCAGCATTATCCGAATACAGTTTTTTAATTTCAATAGACACTTTATCCGGAGTATCAACAGGAAGTTCATTTAACGAAATACTCGGCTGGGCACATACCGCGTTATTTGCGGTTATAAACAAAATCGTTGTCCATAATACTATTCGAAAATTCATAATTTCTTTCAATCTTAAGACACCAGCAAACTATCTAACTTTTTTCGACTGCCCGGTTTTTTTTCTTTATCACTATATCCGCAGGTAATCACCGCCATCAATTCCAAGCCCTCCGGCACCCCCAGAAATTGTTCCACTTCCTGATGCCGGTTCAAAATCTCACCCAACCAGCAGGTTCCGATATTCAATTCCTGCGCTTGCAGCAGCATATTTTGTATACAAGCGCCAATAGCCATAATATCTTTATCTCGGTTATACAATAGCTCTTTATCCAAAAAAATACATATCGCCGCCGGCGCGCTCTTTATTATATTTGCGTATTTAGTATATCCGGACAAATCATCTAACTGCTGTCGATCATCAATAACTTTGAATTTCCAAGGCTGGTTATTAAGTCCGGAGGGAGCCCAAGCTCCGGATCCCAGGATTTTGCGAATATCTTTTGGGGATGGATTTTTGCTTTTATAACGACGTATTGACCTGCGGTCTTTAATTAGTTGTTCAATAGTCATTGTCTTACTCCTATTTTTGTCATTAAAATATTAACCGGTTATTTTAATTATAACAAAAATAATAGCAAAGGTCGAGTAAGACAATTCTCGGAAGCTATGTTTTAAGGCTGGATATCCGCTAGTTCATCTTCATCTTCAGTTGATATATTTGCCGCGGCATAAGCATAATCGAGAATTCTCTGTCTTTCAAAAAAATCAATTAATTCTAATTGAATCCCGGCATCAAATCCGGAAGATAGGTCAACTTCATTTTCTCTACTCCAAACAACTCGGCCGGTGACAAAAAACGGCATAATACTTTCCGGTAATCTCATTTCGCATTCCAAAACATTCCCCGGAGTGACTTCTTTGTTCAAAGTAGCCTTAAATCCGTCATTGCTCACATTAGACAACATCAGCATTCCTTCAATGTCACTATCCTGCACATGAAATGTTCCATCGAGAGCAGCATCAAACCGTAAATATTTTCTTCTCTCATCCTGCATCACAGCCACTCCTTTTTTTTAAGATTATAAATTGTTCTTACCTAAAATATATCACAAAACCTAAAGTTTGCAAGTGTGTATTTTTTTTTCTTGGTTTATAAAAAATACCCCATTAAAATTATTATTCTTAACGGGGTATTTTAAAACAACTATTATTTAAAAACACTACTGTTCTGTTTTTGATAACTCCTCATTAGCTTCCTGAACAAGCTCATCCATAAGTTCTTTCACCGAAACAACCTTATCCACTCGGGGAGCGTTTTTCCCGGCAAAAACAACCGCCTTATCCATATCACCGCTTACAGCGTTAAACAATGCTTTGGCAATGCAATAAGGAACAGTTGAAGGGTCACATGAACGCAGGCAGCGGTAATTACAACGTATCGGCTCCCGCTCTCCGTGCAGTATACGCTCAGTAAACGGAGTCTTAACAATTCTTCCCGGCATACCTACAGGGCTTTTGATAATCGCGATATCATCATCCGTCGCTTCTAAATATAACTTCTTAAATTTTTCATTTACTGTGCATTCATGTGTTGACACAAAACGAGTAGCCATCTGCACACCGCTGGCACCCATTTTTACAAACCGGGCAATATCCTGTCCGGTAAATATCCCTCCGGCAGTAATTATGGGAATGCTCGCGTTAAACTGTTTTTCATAACCTTTAACTATTCTTAAAACATCACTAAAAATAGTTTCCAAAGAATCACCTTCTCCGGTTTCCAGTTCCTGAAAATTGAATCCTAAGTGCCCTCCGGCTAAAGGCCCTTCCACAACAACTGCGTCCGGCAGGCGGTTATAACGCTTTTTCCATGTTTTTATAATTAAATCCGCAGCTCTGGCAGAAGAAACAATCGGAATTATTTTTATTTTAGAACCTGCGGCAATTTCCGGAAGTTTCAACGGCAAACCGGCTCCGGAAATAATGAAATCAGCTTTCTCTTCAATCGCAGTACGCGCTAAATCTTCAAAATTACTGACCGCGACTAATATATTTACTCCCACAACTCCCTGGGTCAGTTCCTTAACATGACGAATTTCATGTTGTAAGCCTTCCCGGGAAGCTCGGACAAAATCTGTTTCATTGTCTGCGGTTCCATAACCTAAGCCTACACTTGCTATTGTCCCTGCCCCACCGCAATTAGCCACGGCAGCTGCCAAAGGTGCGCGCGATACCATTACTCCCATTCCGCCTTGGAAAATGGGGATTTTAATTTCTCGATCGCCAAGCAGTATCGGCTTCAATTTATTTGTCATATATACCTATCTTTCATTTCTAAGGGGATTCTAATCCCCCCCCAAAAAAATGGGGTGGATGATGGGATTTGAACCCACGGCATCATGAACCACAATCATGTGCTCTAACCAACTGAGCTACACCCACCACAAACTCTAAATTTTACAATATTACCTGCCCGTCCATAGTGAATTAAGACTGCTAATTATTATATAATGTTTGCAAGATAAAAGAAACTATTTTCTCGATTTTCTGTTTATCTCCGTCTAAAAAACAAATAAGTGGCGTCCCCGGGGCGATTCGAACACCCGACCCACTGCTTAGAAGGCAGTTGCTCTATCCAACTGAGCTACGGGGACAAAACAATTCTCAATTAACAATGTTCATTTATCAATGATTATTATTTGATATTACATGTTAATTGTTAAATGCTAAATGCTAACTGCCAATTGTCCAATGCCTTATGGTCGAGGCGACAGGATTCGCCTACTACGTTCGCAACATCGTGTTGCTCTCTGCGCAGGCCCCCCTCGTTCTCTAAATTTGCCGTCCTGCAAATTTGAGCTCCCATTTGGTCGCTCCGATCACTTCGATTCAAATCCTTATGTCATA
>JBDRPX010000036.1:0-37931 GCA_043826565.1 Candidatus Omnitrophota bacterium | reverse complement strand
AAAAAAATCGAAAAATGGATAAATAATTATCCGAGAAAAATTCATGGTTATAAGACAGCGAAGCAAATGGTAAAAGAGCATTTTCAAAATAACAGTGATCAAAATCTTGACAATGTCGCACTATGAGTTACAATTCACTATTACCAGGCAAGCCCTTGTAATATATTGACTTTTGGTATATTATTGTATATAATTTATACTTTAATGATAGGTGAAGAAATCTCATTTTTGTGGGGTTAATTTGCTTCGTGTGATAAAGACCTCTCACCAAAAGGTTCGAGGTTAATTTGCTTCGCAAATTAAGGAGAAGTGTTTTGATTAAAAGTATGACGGGTTTTGGGAAAGGATCAGTGGCTTTTCGCGGAGGATATATCCGGGTTGAGGTAAAAACATTTAATCACAAGTTTTTTGAAATAAACAGTAAAGTTCCCGAACAAATGCAGTCCTATGAGGAACAGATCAAAAAGCTGGTTAAACAGCAGATAAACCGCGGTAAAACCTACTTATGGGTCAATTATGAACATTCTAGCCAGGAAAGGCTCAATATTACTGTCGATGAGCAGAAAATAAGGCTCTATTATAAACTGCTCCAGGGAGTTAAAAAGAAATTCAAATTAAAAGATGATATTACCCTGGCCCAGCTTTTATCTTTTCCGGAAATAATTGTCTGTAAACCGCCCAAGGAAAATGAAGCATTATTAATTAAAGCGGCAAACACAGCTTTGAAAAAAGCGCTTAATGCCCTGGTGATCATGCGGCAGAAAGAGGGCATTGCCTTGTACCAGGATCTGCTTTCCCGGGCAAAGAATATTGAAAAATCTTTAAAGAGAATTGAGAAATTCATACCGCAGACCTTATGCCGTTACGAAAAAAAATTAAAAGCCCGGAAAAACAACGGTTTTGATAAGAATTCATCACGCGGGGAAAGAATCAGGAATGATGTGGCGATGTTCGCGAAGAATTGTGATGTCAGCGAAGAATTGATCCGTCTAGGGGCGCATTTAAATAATTTCCGGGCCACGATGAGAACCGGTAAAGAAGCGGGTAAAGTGCTTGATTTTATCGCGCAGGAAGCGCAGCGGGAAATAAATACCGTAGGCGCAAAATGTTCTGATTTTAAAATTTCCAAAGAAGTGATTTTTATTAAGGGCGAGGTTGAGAAAATCAGAGAACAGGTGCAGAATATTGAATGACTTTTAAGTCGCAGGTCGCAGGCTGCAAGTTACATGTTTAAAAAAATCCTTGAGACTTGTGACCTGGGACATGTTACAGAAAATATCTATGATTAATAATAAATATCTTATAAATATCGGGTTTAATAATGTTGTTGTTCTGAAAAGGGTCGTGGCTGTGGTCAGCCCGGATGCGGCGCCGGTCAAGCGGCTTAAAGAAGAAGCCCGCAGGAATAATAAATTGATTGACGCGACAAACGGCCGGAGAACCCGCGCGGTCATTATAACCGACAGTGACCATGTGGTGCTTTCGAGTATCCAGCCGGAAACAGTGGCTCAGCGTATTGAGGATAGCGATGGATAATAAAGGAAAATTACTGGTTGTATCTGCGCCCTCAGGTGCCGGTAAAACGACACTCTGCGATAAACTGATCAGTATAATGCCGGATGTTGTGTGTTCGATTTCCACGACCACCAGGGCTCCCCGCGGCGGAGAAAAAAATAAGTGTGATTATATTTTTGTTTCCGAAAGTAAGTTTGAGGAAATGATAAAAAACAATCAATTTTTGGAGTACGCGAAAGTTTTCGGTAATTATTACGGAACTCCCCGGAAATTTGTCGAGGATAATTTAGCCCGCGGACGGGATGTCTTGTTAAATATTGATGTGCAGGGAGCAATGAAGGTGAGGAAGAAATTCCGCAAGGATTCGATCTTTATTTTTATTCTTCCGCCTTCGATGAAGGATCTGGAAAAAAGGCTGCTGCGAAGAAAAACAGATTCAAGGCCGCAAATTAAAAAACGCTTGGAGGTGGCGAAGAAGGAACTGACTTATTTGAAGTTTTATGATTATCAAATAATCAATGATAAGATCAAATATGCTTTTGAGAAATTAAAGTCCATAGTGATTGCGGCGCGTTGCCGATTGAATTAATCAAGGAGAGTAAAATGAAAGATGTACCGGTAGAAGAGTTATTAGAAAAAACAGGAAGTCTCTTTAAGCTTGTATTGCTTGCGGCAAAAAGAACAGTGGAATTGAACGAGGGTAGTGCTGCGCGAGTAGTGATTGTGAAAAATCAAAAACCCGCGTCCATAGCTTTGCAGGAAATCGCGGAAGGTAAAGTTGAATTTACTTTAAATTAAAACCACAGTTTATGAAAAACACAAAAAAAGAAATCGTAGTTTGCGTAACCGCGGGAATCAGCGCCTATAAGGCCTGTGAAGTTGTGCGCAATTTAAAGAATCAGGGACACCTGGTCAGCGTGCTGATGACTAAAGACGCGGTTAACTTTATCGGCCCGTTGACTTTTAAGACCCTATCCGGAAGGCCGGTTGTCGTGGATATGTTTGCGGAAGATGTGCCGTGGGATCCGTGTCATATTTCCTTAGCGGAGCGGGCGGACCTGGTGGTTGTCGTTCCGGCAACCGCGAATATTATCGCGAAACTCGCTGCCGGGATCTGTGACGATATTATTACTTGTGTGATTACGGCGACAAAAGCGAAAACCGTGATCTGTCCGGCAATGAATGATAATATGTATAAACATCCGGCAACCCAGGCGAATTTGAAAAAAATCAGGGAATTTGGGTATAAGATCATTGAACCGGTTAAAGGTAAACTAGCCTGCGGAACATATGGTATCGGACATATTGCTCCGGTTGAAGCGATTATATCGGGAATTAAAAAATTAATCGGATGAAAAAACTTAAGATACTGATTACCGCCGGACCGACCCGTGAATATATTGATCCCGTCAGGTTTATAACTAATCTTTCCACAGGTACGATCGGTTATTTGCTGGCTAAGGATGCCCGAAGCCGTGGGCATGAAGTAGTTTTGCTTTCCGGGCCGACTCATTTAAGAGCGTCTAAGGATATCCAGGTGGTTCGTTTTAATACTGCTTTAGAATTACTTGAACAGGCCTATAAGCATTATTCCTGGGCGGATTGTATAATATGTGCCAGTGCTGTCGGCGATTACCGGCCGGTAAAAATTGAAGCTAAAAAAATAAAAAAGGGTGCTAAGGAAAAAACTCTAGAGCTTACGAAAAACCCCGATGTTTTAAAGGAACTGGGAAAGCGTAAGCAAAACCGGGTCTTGATCGGGTTTGCCTTGGAAACAAATGATCTTTTAGATAATGCCCGGGCAAAGCTTCATGAAAAAAATCTTGATTTTATTGTGGCGAATAAGCTCTCTGCGGGGAATAATCCGTTCGGCCCGGGTAAAACTTCGGTGATTATTGTGGGCAAAGACTGCATAGAAAACCTTCAACATATTAGTAAAAAAGAACTTGCCCGGATTATTCTTGACAGGGCAGTTAAGTTATGTTATAGTTTTATTCGATAAAACAGGAGGTGAAGAGTGTTAAGGTCAAAAAAAGGGTTTACTCTCGTAGAATTACTTGTGGTAATGGCGGTTATCGCGATTTTAGCAGGGTTTTTGGTGCCGGCTTTAGGAAGGGCCCGGGAACAGGGACGCAGAACAAGCTGTATGAACAACTTAAAGCAGATCGGCTTGGCTATATCCATGTATAGATTAGATAACAATGAAGCTTTTCCGGCGGATTTAAATGCTCTTTATGCCGCGGACGGGTCTAAATATATAGATAATTTAGAAGTATTTGTCTGTCCGAGCAGTGGTAACGGAGCACCGGCAGTGCCCGGAGCGGGTGATTATACTTATACCGCACCAGCGTCTAGTAATCCGTTATCCACGCTTGCTATAGCAGAGGATAATGCGGGTAATCATACCGGTGGGACAAATAAATTATATTCCGATGGTCACGTAGCATGGGTTGTAACACCTTAAATATGTGTGACCAGGTATTTAAATTTGTGTATATAGACAAGCACTTAAGAAGAGGGCTGTTCTTAAGTGCTTTCTTTTATTAAATGATTTGGCGGCGTAGCCAAGTGGGAAGGCAGTGGTCTGCAAAACCTCTATTCAGCGGTTCGAATCCGCTCGTCGCCTCCAACGAATTTTATTTACATCAAAATTCGTAATGACAAATTAAAAATGACCAATGACAAATGAAAATAATTATAAGATATTTGACATTAGACATTTGGTATTTGACATTACAAAATTTGGTAAAATTTTGTCGGGCGAGTGGTGGAATGGCATACACGATGGACTTAAAATCCATTGGCTTCGCGGCCGTAAGGGTTCGACTCCCTTCTCGCCCATTTAACACCAAAAAGGGATCTAATTAATGGAAAAGATGTTTAAAAAGTTATGTAAATTAGGCCAGCTTCAAATCATGAATCTGCGCTATAATTGCATGAAGAACATAATCGACGCAAAATTTATTGAAAGCAGTTTTCCCCAGATAAAAGATTACCTGATAGAAGGCGATACCGGTTTAACTGCTTATAATAATTCAGGGATAAATGACTATTATAATTATTATTATTCCTACGGCAGACATTTTTCACCTAAAAATATTCTGGAAATCGGCGTAAGATACGGCTACTCTTTGATAAGCCAGGTTAAAGGTGCCCAGACATCGGATTCATTTGTGAATGCGGTGGGTATAGATAACCAAAGTTATGAGAGCGGCTCGGAACGAATTGCTTATGACAATATTAAGGCGGTAACAGATAAATTTAAACTTATTAATGCGGATAGCCAGAAAGTTACAGATCTTAGAGAATATGTCGGAGATATGAAATTTGACTTAATTCATGTCGATGGGGACCATTCCTATAAGGGCTGTCTGCATGACCTGAATATAACTAAAGAAGTGCTCGCCGATAAAGGCATAATCGTAATAGATGATATTTTCCTGGGAAGCTGCCGGGTGTTTCAGGCAGTAAACAAGTTTTTACAGGATAATGCAGCTTTATTTGATGTGCAAATTATTAATTGTTTTCGCGGACACGCGATATTGAGAAAGAAATAAAATGGGCGGTTAGCTCAGTTGGTTAGAGCGTTGCGTTGACATCGCAAAGGTCGGAGATTCGAGTTCTCTACCGCCCACCAGTTTAAAATTATGGATATAGATACTTTAAGACATAGTTGTTCGCATATTATGGCGCAGGCGGTTACCGAGCTTTATCCCGGGGTTAAAGTGGCGATAGGCCCGTCAATCGCGGATGGTTTCTATTATGATTTTGATAAGCCGGAGCCGTTTATCCCGGAAGATCTGGAAAAGATTGAAGAAAGGATGCGCGCGATCATTAAAAGCAATCTTCCCTTTACTAAAGAAGATTGGGACAAAGAAAAGGCTTTAGAATATTTTAAGCAGATTGATGAAAAATATAAACTGGAATTGATCGAGAATATTCCGGATGCGCAGGTTTCGATTTATAAAACAGGTGATGGATTTCTTGATCTATGCCGCGGCCCGCATATCGAATCAACGGGGCAGATTAAGGCATTTAAATTACTGTCTATTGCCGGAGCTTATTGGCGCGGTGATGAGCGTAAGGCAATGCTGCAGCGGATATATGGCACATGCTTTGCGTCTAAGGATGAATTAAAAGATTATTTAAAACGCTTAGAAGAAGCCAAGAAAAGAGATCATCGGAAGCTGGGCCCAGAACTTGGTTTTTTTGAAATGTCACCGGTAATGGGTGCGGGTTTGGTATTATATCATCCTAAAGGCGCGCTGGTAAGAACTCTTATTGAAGATTATGAAAAAAAGGAACACGCTAAGCGCGGATATCAGATGATTATCAGCCCGCATGTTTTGAAATCTGATATTTGGGTTCGTTCCGGACATTATGATTATTATAAAGACAATATGTATATTTTTGATATCGAAGGGCAGGAATACGCGATAAAACCGATGAATTGCCCCGGACATATCCTGGTATATGAATCCAAGATAAGAAGCTATCGTGATCTGCCTTTAAGGTACTTTGAGTTAGGCACAGTTTATCGTCATGAAAAATCAGGTGTTTTGCATGGGCTTTTAAGAGTGCGCGGATTTACTCAGGATGATGCGCATATCTTTTGTACCGAAGAGCAGCTTAAGGACGAAATCAAGGGGATTATTGATTTTGTCGCGGATACAATGAAGGTGTTTGGTTTTAATGAATGGCATATTGAGTTAAGTACCCGGCCGGAAAAATCCATTGGTTCTGATGAAGGCTGGGATTTAGCCACAACAGCTTTGTCGGATTCCTTAAAAGAAAAGAATTTGGAGTTTGATATCAATGAAGGCGACGGAGCTTTTTACGGTCCTAAAATAGACATAAAATTAAAAGACGCGATCGGACGAGAGTGGCAATGTGCGACGATCCAATGTGATTTCGCGCTCTCTGAGCGTTTTGATCTTTCCTATATAGGATCAGACGGCAAACAAAAACGTCCGATTATGCTGCATCGGGTGCTCTTGGGAAGTCTGGAACGTTTTATGGGTGCTTTGATCGAGCATTATGCCGGAGCATTACCGGTTTGGCTTTCGCCGGTACAGGTAGAGATAATTCCGGTTACGGACAAGCATCATGATTATGTAAAGGAGCTTAAAAAGAAGTTTGATGATGCCGAGATAAGAAACGAGATAGATTTGCGTAGTGAGAAAGTAGGGTATAAAATAAGAGAAGCGGTTAAGCAAAAGGTTCCTTATCTTTTAGTTATCGGTGATGAAGAAGTTTCCGCGGAAAAAATTTCAGTACGTTTCGAGCGCGGCGAGAAAAAAGGCCAGGTTGAAAGTGCTGTGAGTATAGACGATTTTATTAAAAAAATAAAAGAAGAAGTTTTTTTGAAAAAATAATTAATTTAACAGAGGAGGTGGTAGTATTTCTAAGTTCACACGTATTAATGCGCAGATTCGAGTGCCGCAGGTGCGCTTGATCGGTGCAGAAGGGGAACAGTTAGGAATCGTGGCAACAGCAGAAGCTCTTAATATGGCCAAAAAAGATGAGTTGGACCTTGTGGAAGTAGCTCCGCAAGCTTCACCGCCGGTTTGCCGGATAATGGACTACAGTAAATTTCGCTACGACCAAAAGAAAAAAGAGCGGGAAGCAAAAAAGAAACAGCATGCCACTCAGCTAAAAGAAATACGATTAAAACCGACGATTCAGGAGCATGATTATCAGGTTAAATTAAAACAACTGGAAAAATTTCTTAACCATCATGATAAGGTTAAGGTTAGAATGACTTTTCGCGGACGGGAAATGGCTCATATGGAATTCGGGAAAGGTATCTTAGATAAAATGGAAAAAGATATCGCGCCGGTGGGAGAATTGGAAAAGCCTCAGATAAGAGAAGGCCGTAATATAATATTGATTTTCAAACCAAAATAAACAGGAAATGAGGTAGGATTTTATGCCGAAGATTAAAACAAGAAAAGGTGCTGCTAAGCGATTTAGAAAAACAGCAAGTGGCAAGATTAAAAGAAGCCAGGCAAATAAGGGGCATTTGAAAGCTTGCAAGAACGCCAAGAGGAAAAGAATACTGCGCGGCGGTGCGATGGTAAGTAAGTCGGAAGAAAAGACCCTAAGAGTGCTGATGCCGTATTAAAGGAGGAAAATAGTAATGCCAAGAGTAAAAAGATCACCAGCTACAAAAGCAAGAAAGAAAAAGATACTTAAGACTGCTAAGGGTGCTTTCGGTCAGAGAAAAAATGTTTACCGAAGGGCAAAAGAAACGGTTCAGCGAGCTCTCGCTTTTGCTTATACCGGACGCAAACTTAGAAAACGTGAATTCAGACAATTATGGACTGTGCGTATTAATGCCGCGTTAAGAGAGTATGGAATGTCCTATAGCCGCTTTATCGGCGCGCTTAAAAAAGAAAATATCACGCTGGACAGGAAAATTCTCGCTGATTTGGCAGTTACCGATAAACCGGCTTTTGAGGCGGTTGTCGATATGGTAAAAAAAGACAGCTGATGTTTGAGATTTTCTAAATAAATTCTAGATTAAAGGAATAGTCTGTCCCATTATGCAAAAAAAGCTGATCCAGATAGAAAAAGAATTTGAGCAGGATATTACTGAGCTATCTTCACGGGAGACTTTGGAAGCTGTTAAGATAAAATTCTTAGGCAGAAAAGGATCTGTGGCTGCGGTTTTTAAGGAAATGGGCCAGCTTTCGGCAGAGGAAAAACCTTTATTCGGACAGAAAATAAATGAACTAAAAGATAAGCTTAATCAAAAGATCGCGGAAAAGGAACAGGAATTAGAGGCTCGGGAGAAAAACGATATCCTTTCCGGCAAGGCCAATGCTTTTGATATCAGTTTACCATCGGTGCGTAAAGAGATCGGCAGTCCTCATCCATTGACTATTGTAATGGAGGAGGTTTGTGATCTATTCGTGGAAATGGGCTTTACTATTGTCGAAGGCCCGGAGATTGAAACGGAGTATTACAATTTTGAAGCTTTAAACATTCCTTTAGAACATCCATCCCGGGAATCCTTTGATACATTTTATTTAACGGAAAAATTTTTATTGAGAAGCCATACTTCACCGGTGCAGGTACGGGTGATGGAGAATTCCAAACCGCCGGTGCAAATAATTGTTCCGGGGAGAGTGTATCGTCCGGACGCGGTGGATGCGAGCCATTCTTATATGTTTCACCAAATAGAAGGATTACTTGTCGATAAAGATATTACTTTTTCTCACCTAAAAGGAGTTCTTTCTGTTTTCACAAAAAAGCTTTTTGGGCAATCAACTCAAACCAGATTCAGGCCCAGCTTTTTTCCCTTTACTGAACCGAGTGCGGAGGTGGATGTATCTTGCTTTATTTGCGGCGGTAAAGGGTGCGGGGTTTGCGGTCAGAGCGGATGGATAGAAATTCTCGGCTCGGGCATGGTCCACCCTAAAGTTTTAACTGCCGGAGGGATTGATAGTAATATTTATTCCGGATTTGCTTTTGGTATGGGAGTTGAGCGGATCGCCATGCTTAAATATGGGATTAATGATATTCGTTTATTTTATGACAATGATTTGAGATTCACAAAACAGTTTGGATAATTATATAAATGAAAGTTTCTTATCAGTGGCTTAAAGATTATATTGATATCGAGCATTCCGTTGCGGAATTGGCGGACATGCTTTGTCGGGCCGGATTATTGGTTGAATCAGTAGAAGCGGTCGGTGATGACAGTGTGCTGGATATTGAGATCACTTCTAATCGGCCGGATTGGCTGAGCATGATCGGTGTGGCCAGAGAACTGGCCTCGATAACCGGCAAAACAAAAAAAGCTGTTAAGATCAAACAAGTAAAAGCTCAGGCTCCGGATTTTTCTATAGAAATAATGGCTAAGGATGCGTGTTTGCGGTATGTAGGCAAGGTTATCCGGAATGTTTCGATTAAAGAATCAGCAGGTATCTTAAGAAAGAGATTAGAAACAATCGGGTCGCGAAGTGTTAATAATGCGGCAGATATTACAAACTTTTGTATGTTTGAAACCGGACAGCCTTTGCATGCTTTTGATCTGGATAAATTAGCCGGAAATAAGATTATTGTCAGGTATGCTCTCAAAGGTGAGGAGATTACCACGATTGATGGGGTAAAAAGAGAACTAGATCCTTCTATTTTGGTTATTGCTGATGCAAAAAAGCCGGTAGCAATTGCCGGAATAATGGGGGGTATTGATACTGAGGTTGGTGCGGGGACAAAGAATGTTCTCTTAGAGAGTGCTTATTTTGATCCGGTTACTATTCGCCGGGCTTCCCGAAAATTAGGTCTTAGTTCTGAGTCAAATTACCGTTTTGAAAGAAAAGTAGATATTGAAAATGTAATGTTTGCTTCTGACCGGGCGGCGCTATTGTTTGAAGAGATCACCAAAGGTAGAGTTGATGGAGGTAATATTGATGTTAACTTTGCAAACTCCCGGAAAAAAGAAATAAAGTTTGATCCGGAGTATGTGAGTAAAAGAGTTGGTGCGGCTATTAGCACAGATGAAGTTAAGCGGATTCTAACCGGTCTTGATTTTTCGATCTCTGACCAATCGGGATGTTTAACTGTCGGTGTGCCGAGTTTTCGTTGTGATGTAAACATTCCCGAAGATTTAGTTGAAGAAGTCGTAAGAATTTGGGGCTATGATAAGATTAAACCTTCGATGCCTCCGATAAAGTCTCATGTTGAGCCGGCGCGTTCTCAGCAGATGGAATACAAGAACAGGATCAGAGCGTACATGCAGGCACTTGGCCTGGATGAAGTTGTTACTTATACTTTGCTGGGGAAAAAGTTGTTAGAAAATTCAAAGGTTTTTTCGGAAAATCCCGTAGAGATCAGGAATCCTTTAAGCTGTGAGCAGGCATTTATGAAAGGCTCAATGCTGGCGGGGTTTTTAAAAACAATAGGTATTAATTTTAATCGGAAAGTCAAAGCGATCAATATATTTGAAATCGGTAAGATCTATGAAAAAGCGGATAATGGTTTTAATGAAACCGAGGTTTTAGCAATTGCTTTATGCGGTAACAGATATCAAAACTGGCAGGATCATCAAAAGCCGGTTGATTTTTATGATATAAAAGGAGTTATTGAAGTGCTGCTGTGTCGTTTAGGAATAAAAGATTATTCTTTTAGACGCGTCCAGTTTGAGGCATTTGAGCTGGATCAATCAGTGGATATACTGATCGCCGGGGAGAAAGCCGGGCAATTAGGAAAGATTGAAAAGAAAGTACTTAAAAATTTTGATATTGGACAGGCGGTATATTTCGCGCAGATTTCTATTGAAGCTTGTGTTAAAGCCGCGTGTAAAAACGTTCGGTTTACGCCATTAATAAAGTATCCGTCTTCCTTCCGGGATGTCGCAATTGTCATTAAAGAGAGTGTTCCTGCGGAAGATGCCCTAAATATAATAAAAGAGGTTGCTGCGGAATTAGCGGTTAATATACAGCTTTTTGACCTGTATCAGGGAGATCAAGTTGCTGAAAATTGTAAAAGCCTGGCATTTTCTATCGAATATCAAAGTAAAGAAAAGACTCTTACCGATGAAGAAGTAACAGAATTACACAGTTCTGTTCAGCAAGCCTTACTAACTAGATTAGACGCTACATTACGTTAGATTTTCCTTTTTTAATTTTACTAATTTCTATTTGGGGAATATGAAAATACAATATAAAATTTTCCTTGGATTTTTAATCGTATTATTGCTAGCGGCAGTTTTAGCTGATATCGCCGTATATTATTTAATTGGGTTGTTTGTGTTGTCGTTTATTATTAGTGTTTTTATTTCCGCATCTATTTCCCGTCACACGGCTGATAAAATCAAAGTTTCCCGTGCTCAATTGCAGGCAGAAATACAGGAAAAGACAGCCGGGTTAGTTCTCGCCGAACAGGAATCTAATGAGCAGACGGTATTATTGGATAATACGAAAGAGCTTATGGCGAGTATCATGGATGAACTCGAGGCAACAAACCTGGAACTGCAGGAACTTGACCAGATGAGAAAGAATTTTATCGAATATATTGTTCATGAATTGCGTAACCCCATAATTCCTATTTGTGAAGGCGTTACCCTTGTGCTTAACGGTTCCTTTGGAGAAATAAATAATGATCAAAGAACAATGTTGGAAAGTAGTTGCCGAAGCGCTAAAAAACTTTATATGTTAGTTAATAATTTACTTGATATTGCCAAAATGGAGGCAGGTGAAATAGAATTAAGTAAAGAGAAAGTGGATATTAATGCCCTGGTGCTGGAGGTTATTGATGCTTTTCATTCGCGGGCGGTTGCGAAAAATATCGAATTTAAGTCTAAGCTTTCTTCGGAAACTTTGTTTGGATATCTAGACAGAGATAAGGTCATGCAAGTATTTAATAATTTATTAAGTAATGCTTTTAAATTTACAGAACAAGGCAGTATTGTCGTTGAAGTTAAGTCTCAGGGCGATTGGATCCAATGTTCGGTAACCGATACCGGCAGAGGTGTTGCTGAAGATGATTTGCCTAAGCTTTTTGAAAAATTCCATCAAGTGGGTAAAAAAATTAACGAAAAAGGCACCGGGCTGGGGTTGGCTATTGTAGAAAGTAATATTAAATTACTTGGCGGACAGATCCGCGTTTCGAGTAAAGAAGGCGAAGGAACACAATTTGTGTTTACTTTGCCGAAGTATAATGATGAGAATGAAATAGAATCTAAGGCGGAATAGCAGGGACAGATAGTTTAAGTCGGAGGATTAAATATTTCAGTTAAGATTGTGGTTAAACAAAGGGTAATTTTCACTTGATTTACGGCCTTTATTGTGTTATATTAAATCAAGAAATAAACATCCCTGCCATGCTCGTGTGCATTTGATAATTATGATCCATTAAAGTTGAATAGGGAACCTAGCTCCGGGTAGCTTGAGGGCTATGTGGGAGGGTGCCCACCTGTATAAAAACGGGGTTCAATAATTGTCAGGTGCTTACGGCAGTAGGTGGGGATTTTTTTTTATTCTTCCCGAAGAATGAGGGAAGAATAATCCGACAAGTTTTCCTCCAGAAAACATGGCGGACAGGTGCGGCGGATAAAGTAAAGGGCAGTTCCTATGACAGGCAAAACCGACCTTTTCAATATTAAAAAGGCAGAGGGATCTGAGGCAAAAGATAAAGATGTTCCTCTGGCAATAAGAATGCGGCCGCGTACGCTGGCTGAATTTGTGGGGCAGCAGCATTTGCTTAGCGAAGGCAAACTGCTGCGAAGATTAATCGATTCTGACCGGATTAGCTCTTTAATCCTATACGGCCCGCCCGGTACCGGTAAAAGCGCGCTGGCGTTTATTATCAGTTCTATGACTGAATCAGTATTTGAGCATGTTAACGCGACATTATCAGGAGTTAATGATTTAAAAAAGATTATTCAGCGGGCGCAATTAAGAAAGAATGTTAACGGAGCGCGGACAATTCTTTTTATCGATGAAATTCATCGCTTTAACAAGGCCCAGCAGGATGTATTGCTTAATGACGTTGAATTAGGTAATGTAATTCTAATTGGAGCAACAACACATAATCCTTTTTTCTATATTATCCCGGCATTGATCTCCCGCTCACATGTATTTGAGTTGAAGGTACATTCAAAGGAGGAGTTATTAACTATCCTTAAAAATGCGATACCGGACCAGGAAAGAGGACTGGGCAGTTTTCCGGTTATCACCGAAGAAGAAGCTTTGCAATTTTTATGTAAGGCAAGTGATGGAGATGCGCGAAGAGCTTTAAATGCTTTGGAAGTTGGAGTGTTAACGACACCTGCGCAAAAAGACGGAAAAATTCATTTCAATAAACAGGTTGCCGAAGAATCTATTCAAAAGAAGATTGTCCGGTATGATCGCGGGGAAGATGATCATTATGATACTATATCTGCTTTTATAAAAAGCATGAGAGGAACAGATCCTGATGCTGCGGTTTATTGGTTGGCTAAAATGCTCTATGCCGGAGAAGACCCGCGATTTATCGCGCGCCGGGTTTTGATTTGTGCTGCCGAGGATGTCGGTATTGCTGATCCGCAGGCGCTGGTGATTGCCAATGCGGCATTTCAGGCTGTGGAAGTACTGGGTATGCCTGAGGCAAGGATCCCTTTGGCTGAAGCCGTGGTTTATATTTCCAGCGCGCCGAAGAGTAATGCTGCCTATCTGGCGATTGAGGAGGCGACAAAAGACGTTATTTCTGAAGGTTCTGATGAAGTGCCGGATCATTTGAAGGATGCTTCTTACAAAGGGGCTAAAAAACTGCAGCATGGACAGGAGTATCAGTATGCTCATGATTTCGATCAGCATTTTGTTAAACAAAAATATATGAAGAAAAATAAAAAATATTATAATCCTACGGCAATGGGATATGAAAAGAAGATAAAAGAATGGCTCTTACAGTTAAGGAAAGAATAAAAAAATACCTCTTTGAGGTAATATCAGCCAAGCAGAAGGATCCCTTAAGTTCTTTACTGAAAGGGTTGCTTTTGCTGTTGTCTTTGATTTATAAAATGGTTCAGGAGTTAAGGCTGTTTTTCTATGAGCACGACATGCTCCAGGTTCACCACTCAAAGACTAAAGTTATCAGTGTGGGAAATATAACTGTCGGCGGTACCGGCAAAACTCCGCTGGTTGAATTTATTACTGGTTATTTACTGCAGAAAAAAAGAAATGTCGCGATCATAAGCCGTGGTTATAAACAGGTCTCCACGGAAAATGGCGTAAAGGCTGATGAAACGGAAATGCTTAAACAGATTTTTCCCAAGGTGCCGGTGATTATTAATAGTGACCGGTTGGCGGCGATCAAAGATGCTGTGGATAAATATGAAGCAGAATGTGTTGTGCTTGATGATGCATTTCAAAACCTAAAAGTATATAAAGATGTCAACATAGTTTGCATTGATTGCACTAATCCGTTTGGCAATTATCATCTGCTTCCCCGGGGCCTTTTGCGAATGCCGTTTTCTTATTTAAGGAGAGCGGATATTATTGTATTAACCCGTCAAGATCAGGGAAAAGACAATACTGATGAGATCATCAAAAAAGTTTTTGAATTTAATAGTAAAGCGATGATTTGTAAAAGCCGGCATGTGCCGAAATATATTTATAATATTATTGATAAAGCGCAAGGGGAGCTGGCTGTGCTTAAGGGGAAAAAAGTTGCTTTGCTTTGCGGAATTGCCAACCCGGAAAGTTTTACGCAAACAATGAAAAGTATTGGAGCGGATGTTGCGGCAGTTTTTGCGTTTCCGGATCACCATAATTATACAACTGATGATTTAGCGGAATGTTTTCGGAGTTGCCAGAAGAAATATATTAAAACAGTGGTGACTACCGCCAAAGATGAGACAAAGCTTAAGGCGATATTGAATGAGAATGATCGGGGAATTGAAATATTTGTTTTAAAAATAAAATTAGAAATGGAAGAAAATGAAAAGAGATTCTTTGGCGTCATATCTGATTTATTTACCGCTTAGCATTATTCTGCTAATAACACGAATTTTACCTATTCCTGCGGTATTGGCTTTAGGCAGAATGGCGGGAATGGTTGTTTATCGGCTGAATATTAAACGCCGCCGGATTACAAATGCCAATCTTAAGGCAGCTTTTGGGGGCCGTTATACGCGAAAGCAAAGGCTGAACTTAGTCAAAGATGTTTTTAAGCATTTTGGCCAAAGCCTTATAGAGCTTTTTCTTATGCCCCGGATGAGTAATGAGTATTTTAAGAGTTTTATGAAAGTTGAAAATATTCAGAGAGTCGAAGAAGCGGCAAAAAAAAATAAAGGGATATTATATCTCAGCGCTCATTATGGAAACTGGGAATTTTGTGCGAGTATATCCGCGGTGTACGGATTTCCGATGCTGGCCTTAGCCAGAGAACAGAAACCTTATTTTTTAAATAAAAAAATCAACCATTACCGCCAGATAAAGGGTAATAAGCTTATTACCAAGGGAGCCCAGCTCCGGGAGATTGTCAGACACTTAAAGGCTAATGGGATTGTCGGAGTTATCGGAGACCAGGGCGGCCGTTCCGGAAAAGAAGTTGATTTTTTCGGCCGGTCAATATTTCTGGCGGACGGTACTTTTCGGATTGCCGCGAAAACCGGAAGCATTATCCTTCCGGCTTTTAATATTACCTTAGACAAAGGTCATCGCCTGGTAATTGAAGAACCAATAGCCGACGGAACCGAGTTAAAGACTGAAGAAGATATTGAAAAAGCAATGCTTGCTTACCGCGATCTTTTGGAAAAATATATCGGTATTGACCCTAAACAGTGGATGTGGGGAAATAATCGCTGGAAATATACTACATCTAAGAGGATAATGATTCTCTCTGATGAAAAAATCGGGCATTTGCGGCAGGCTGAGGCAGCTGCAGATTCTATTGTGCGGCAGCTTCCGAAATCAAAAACTGAAACGGTCGATTTGAAATTTAAAAATATTTTCTGGCGCGGATTTTTAACCTTTCTTGTGGCGATAGCCGGAAAATATATCCGCTGCCCGATGCGATATTTACAGATGGCTTTGACCAAAGAATGTTTTACCGGGCTAGAGAAAACATTTACCGATACGGTTATTTGTACTGGAGCGTCCACAAGAGCGGCGGCCCTGCTTATTGCGAAAGAAAACCGGGCAAAGATAATTGCGATTATGCGTCCGGCACCTTTTAATCCAAAATATTTTGATTTATGTATTATCCCTGCGCATGATCAGGCTTTATCCGGGAGCTCTATTTTGATTACTAAAGGAGCACTTAATCTTATCAGCCAGGAATATGTTAAAACCAAGGCAAAAGAATTAAAACAAAAGCTAAATATAAAAGAAGGCCTAACTTTGGGGCTTTTGATCGGAGGTAATTCTAAGGAATTTGAGATTACTCTAGATATGATTAAAACATTAATCAGCCAGGTTAAGGCGTTTTTAAAAGAGTCAGGTGCTCAGCTAATGGTTACTACTTCACGCCGAACACCTACGGATGTTGAAGAGTTGATCCGAAAGAGTTTTGAAAATTATCCGCAATGTGTTTTTAAGGTTCTTCCGGGTGATGAAAATTTTGACGGTGCGGTGGGCGGAATCCTGGGGCTTTGCTCAGCGGTTATAGTTTCCGGGGAAAGTATATCCATGGTGTCGGAGGCAGCAACTTCCGGAGCATATACGATTGTATTTCGCCCGCACCAAAGGGCACAGAATAAATTAGTTAAACATAATGTTTTTCTTGAAAATCTCAAGTCCTTAGAAGTTATCCGGGTTGCTGATGTTGATAAAATATCTGATGAATTGACTTTGTTTAATAGTAATAAAATTAAATTGAAAAAACTGAATGACCGGCAAGAATTAGATAGAATTATTAAAGAAAAAATTCTGGGATAGAATTTATATGAATATATTACAAATTCTTCCGCAGCTTGAAAGCGGCGGAGTGGAAACAGGTACGATTGATTTAGCAAAAGAGCTTGTTGCCCGCGGGCACAAGGCGGTGGTTATCTCTGCCGGAGGGGCCTTGGTTAATCAACTCAAGGAAGCTGGGGCAAAGCACTATCGGCTTGATGTCCATAAAAAGTCGCTGCTATCCATTATTTCTTTGATCCCGGCGGTTGCCCGTATTCTTCGCGCGGAATGTATTGATGTTGTTCATGCGCGCAGCCGCGTGCCGGCCTGGATCGCTTTTTTCGCGGCAAAAATGACTAATACCGCTTTTATTACGACTTGTCATGGATATTATAGCAAACATTTTTTGAGCCGGGTAATGGGCTGGGGAAAATATGTTATTGTGATCAGCCAGATTATTGGGCGGCGGATGATTGATGATTTTGGTGTATCTAATGAAAAAATCAGGCTTATATATCGGGGAGCTGATCTTAAGAAATTTAAGTTCAGAGGGTATTTTGTTAAAAAAAATATTGAGAAAAAAGTCATCGGTATTATCGGCAGAATTACTCCTCTTAAGGGGCATCTTCATTTTATTAAGGCAATCCCCGGAGTCTTAAGTGACTTTCCGGGATTAAAGGTATTGATTGCCGGAGATGCTCCGCCGGGTAAACGTCAATATTACCAGGAGCTCCTTGACCTTGTCGAGAAATTAAATCTTAAAAATAATGTTGAATTTATTGGTAATATCGAGGACGTTCCGGCTTTATTAAATAAACTTGATTTGCTGGTTCTCTCAACAACTACTCAGGAAGCTTTCGGAAGGGTCGTTATCGAAGCTGGTGCCGTAGGTGTTCCGGTAGTCGCTACCCGGGTGGGAGGAGTTGTTGAGATCATTGAGGATCAAAAGGAGGGGATTTTAGTTGAGCCAAGTAATTCTTATGCGATGTCCAGAGCGATTGTCAGAGCGCTTAAAGATACTCAACTGGCAGAAAACTGCGCATGTGGTTTAAAACAGAAAGTTGAGGACTTATTTTCACTGGATAGTCTTGTGAATAAAACAATAAAAGTTTATGAGGAAGCCGCCCAGAAAAAACGTATTTTAGTTGTAAAGATGGGGGCGTTAGGAGATATTGTTTTAATTACTCCGGCATTAAAGGCAATACGCAAAAGATTTCCGCTTGCTGGTATTGAGGTGCTAATAAAAAAAGAATATAAGGAGCTTTTGCAAACATGCCCTTATATTGACAATCTTATAGTCTTAAAAGGTAATTCTTTGGCAGATGTAGTTAAAAAAGTTTTTTATCTTCGGCGTGTGGGATTTGATAAGAGTATTGATTTGCAGAATAGCCGGATGAGTCATCTAATCTGTTTTTTAGGAGGAATCCCGGAACGTTTTGGATATAAAAACAAAAAATTCGGGAGTTTGCTTAACCGGGGGATAAAAGATATTGCCAAGGGGCTCGATCCGGTTGCGCATCAATTCAAAGTGCTTAAAAAACTGGATATTGAGATGGAAAATAAATGCCTGGAATTGTGGTTAGATAAACGTCATGAAGAAAACGCAGAAAAATTTCTTTCCCAAAACTGGGTAACTAAGGGCCAGATCATTGTGGGAATTAATCCGTTAGCTAGTTATCGTTGGCAAAGCAAGACCTGGAAATTGGATCGCTATGCGCAGGTCGCGGACAAATTAGCTAAAGAGCTTAACGCCAGAATTTTGTTTACCGGAACAGCCGCGGACTGGGCGGAGATTGATGCAATAATCAGGCTTACTTATTGTAAGCCGATCAACGCCTGCGGGAAGACTTCTTTAATGCAGCTTGCCGCATTAATAAAATGTTGTTCGGTTTTTTTAACCGTGGACAGTGCTCCCATGCATATAGCTGCGGCGGTAGGAACGCCGTTTGTGGCCTTGTTTGGACCTACTGATCCAAAACGTCATTTGCCTTCTGAGGCAAAATCTGTTTTAATAAGTAAGGACAGCTTAGAATGTATCCGGTGTTATCGATCGCATTGTTATCATAAACGTTGTATGGAAGATATAACTGTTGAGCAAGTGTATGAGGCGATGGTGAGCCTTATTCTGAAAAGAGCGGAAAGAGGAAAATAATGAAAGTACTAATTTTAACAACCCATCTTAATTACGGGGGAATCAGTTCTTACTGTGTTTCTTTGTCTAATACCTTAGCCCAAAAAGGACATACGGTTTTTATTGCTTCTGCTTCCGGTGAAATGTCGGTTCAACTTAGCCATGAAAATATCAGCCAGGTAGCAATCCCCATTAGGACTAAATCTGAATTAAGCCCCAGGGTGTTTTTGAGTATTTTTAAACTGGTGCGGTTGATCCGGCAGCAAAAAATAGATATCATCCACGCTCATACGCGGGTTACTCAGATCGTTGCGTATTATTTAAGTAAAATAACTAAGGTGCCTTTTACGACTACTTGTCATGGGTTCTTTAAAAGAAATATCGGCCGACAGATTCAGCCGGCCTGGGGGGATAAGGTAATTGCGATAAGTGATGCTGTTAAAAAGCATTTAATGATAGATTTTTATGTAAATGAAAAACAAATCGCTTTAATACCTAACGGAATAGATATAAGCCGTTTCCGGGTTACTCAAAAACGCAATGATAAAAATATACCGGCAAGGACTGTCGGAATAGTTGCCCGGCTTTCTCCGGTTAAAGGCCATATGTACTTGATCGAAGCTATGGCCCGGGTAATCAAAGAATTTCCGGATGGCCGGCTCCTTGTTTTTGGTGACGGAAATATTAAATATAAATTGATTAAGCAGGCCGAAGAATTAAAAATAGCCGAAAAGGTTTTCTTTTTGCCGTCTGTTTCCAATACGGCAGAAGTTTTGCAGGAGATTGATATTTTTGCAATGCCTTCCTTGCAGGAAGGCTTGGGATTAGCTATTCTAGAAGCGCAAGCTTGCGGAATCCCGGTAATTGGTTCTAATGTCGGCGGAATTCCGACAGTAATTAAACACGATTTATCCGGATTACTGGTTCAGCCTAAAGAGCCGATGTCTTTAGCCGGCGCGATAATGCGTCTTATGGAAAGCAAAGAATTAGCGATAAGGCTGGGGATGCATGCCCGGGATGAAGTAGTCAGGAATTTTAATCTTGAAACAATGGTCGTTAAAATCGAAGAAATGTATAAGGAGATCCTTAAAAAATGAAAAAGACGTCAGGGTTACTTTATATAATTCTTTTTCTGGCCGGGCTGGGTCTGTTAGGGGTTTTGTATCATGTGTATTCTGTCCCGGTGCTTATGTATCATAGCATAGATGGGGATGCGTATAAGTCCAGGTTAAGTGTTACTCCGGAAAGTTTCCAGCGGCAGATGCGTTTCTTGAAAGAAAACAAATACCGGATACTTACATTATCGGAATATGTAGACTTACTTAAATTAAAAAAGAAACCGCGGCAGCGGTCGGTAGTTATTACTTTTGATGACGGGTTTGAAAGTAACTATACGGACGCATATCCCACTCTTAAAGAATACAATATTCCGGCAACTATTTTTGTGGTCGCTAATTGGGTCGGCGAACCGGGGATGATGAGCTGGGAACAGATTAAGGAGATTAGTGATACTGAGCTGATTGAAATAGGAAGTCACACCCTTGACCATAATGAATTAACAAAAATCAGAAAAGATGAGGCGAGGCGGCAGGTTAAAGATTCAAAGATGTTCCTGGCTGAGAAACTGCATAAAAAGATAAATTTTTTGTGTTATCCTTGCGGTAGTTTTGACGGGTTTATTAGATCATTAACTGAGCTGTCTGGTTATAAAGGTGCTTGTGCTACTCACCCCGGCGGAGAATGGCCGCTTGATGATGAGTTTGCTATCCGGAGAATACGTATTTCCCGCTCCGCGGATAATATGATTGTTTTTTGGGCGCAAGTGTCCGGATATTATTCTATTTTTAAAGACCGTAAAATTGAAAATAAAAAAAATGAAGAGAATACTTGTTATTAATGTTAATTGGCTGGGAGATGTGCTGTTTTCCACCCCGGCCTTAAAGGCATTAAGGAAAAATTTTCCAGCTGCCTATATCTGCTGTGTTGTGATCGCCCGTTGTCAGGAGGTATTAAAGAACAACCCGGCCACAAATGAAATTATTGTCTATGATGAATATGGGAAACATCGAACTCTAGGCGCGAAATTCCGTTTTATCCGGATGCTTAGAAAAAAGAAATTCGATCAGGTGTATATCCTGCATCCTTCTTTAAAAAGAGCAATGATCGGCTGGCTGGCCGGGATCCCCCAGCGGATAGGTTATGATACTAAAAAGCGGAAATTTTTGCTGACAAATCCGATCCCGGCACCGGATGCTCAGATGCATAAGATTGATTACTTTTTAAATTTGCTCAAAGCGCAGGGAGTCGAAACTGAAGACAGAAATTGTGAATTTTTTGTAAGTGATAAAGATCGTGAAAAAGCTGATGAATTTTTAAAGAATGCAGGAATCACAGAAAAAGATAAAATTGTAATGATTAATCCGGGCGGGAATTGGCAGTTGAAGCGCTGGCCATTGAACTATTTTGTAAAACTGTCCGATGCGTTGATGTTAAAGCCGGGAATAAAAGTACTTGTGGCCGGGGCAAAGAAGGATATTGAATTAGCTCGTAAGATCTCTTCGGAAATGAAAAAAAAGCCATTGATAATAACCGGCAAGACTACATTGCATGAACTTGCCGCTTTAATGATTCGTTCGGATTGTGTGGTTTCTGCGGATTCCGGTCCAATGCATATTTCCCGGGCTGTCGGGGCAAACACAGTGGCGATTTTCGGCCCGACCTCGCCGGAGTTGACCGGTCCGGTAGGGAAAGGAAAAACTGTGATATTGCGCAAAGACAGAGACTGTGAAATACCGTGTTATAAACTTGATTGTGATGACAACTGCTGCATGAAGGATATTAGCCCGGAAGAGGTTCTTGATGCGGTTAATAACTTCTTGGAGAAATAAAGCTTATGAAAAAAATCGCTGGTATCTTATTGTTTTGCAGTTTGGTCTTTATCCTTAGCGGGTGTTGTTCGGCAAGAAAAAAAACTGCTGAGGAAACTTTTGGAAATACAGATAAAAATGAAGTGGTGCCGCCGCAAGGTTATTTAAAAGTGGGAGAGACATTTCATTATAAAGTCGGCTGGCTTAGTCTTGATGTCGGATCAGCTTCATTGAGTGTCAAAGAAAAACAGGTGATGGATGGCCGGGAAGTATATGTGGTCTACCTTACAACATCGACCAATAAATTCTTCTCATTTTTTTATAATGTAAAAGGAGAGGTGTTTTCTTATATAGATGCGGTAACCCTTAAGCCGGTTAAACATGATTCGGAAACCATAATCAATAAGAAAACCGTGTTTAAAAAAATCACTTATGATTTCAAGAAAAATATCGCATATTCAGAAGATAAAAAAGGGCATCATGAGATCACGATTCCCGATGGGGTATTAGACCCGCTGGGTGTATTTTATTATTTTAGTTTAAAACCGTTTGTGGTCAATCAGCCGATTGAGTTTGTCATTAATGGTGGCAAGAAAAATTTTCCGGTTACCGTATTTGTAAAAACAATAAAAACAATAAAAATTCCCGCAGGCATATTTGATGCTTTTTTAGTAGAACCAACGCTTGATTCGGAGCGCCAGTTTGATGAAATTTTGAATGCGCAAGGTAGGATGCGGATATGGTTCAGCGCGGATGAGCGCAGAATCCCGCTAATGATTACTTTGAAAGTTCCGGTGGGCACGGCTAAAGCAATATTAAATGAAATTGAATATACCGAATCTAATGACCCTGAATCCAGGATGAATAATTGACGATTTTAAATGGGTATGCTAGAATAACCCCGGCTGTAAAATTAAAAGATAGTAATTAAGGGAGTGATAATTAAATGAGTATTAAACAACATCGGCTCAAAGAGATATTAAATAATTTCAAGAAATCGAAAGTTTTGATTATCGGTGATTTGATTTTAGATCAGTTTGTTTGGGGGGATGTTTCCCGGATATCTCCGGAAGCACCTGTTCCCGTTGTTCTGGTGGAAAGTGAATCTTTTATGCCTGGCGGAGCAGCTAATGTTGCGTTAAGCGTGGGAGCTTTAGAGGGGAAAGCTTTACTTGCCGGGGTAATCGGGAAGGACGCCTTGGGTAAAATTTTAAAATCAAAATTGGGCAGAAGAGTCAATACCTCAGGTATTATTGCCGATGCAACTCGTCATACTGCGTTAAAAACGCGTATTGTTGCCAGACATCAGCAAGTAGTCCGTGTAGACAAAGAAATTATTGGGGAACTCACAAAGAAGATTTCCGAAAAAATCATCAGCTATGTTAGAAAATGCGCCAATGATATTCAGGGGATTGTAATTGAAGATTATGGCAAGGGTGTTATTAATCCATTGCTTATTAAGGAAGTCGTCGCGATTGCTAAAAAGAAAAATATAATTGTAACTGTTGATCCTAAAGAAGAACATTTTTCTTATTACCGCGGAGTTACTTGTCTAACTCCTAATCAGCATGAAGCAGGAAAAGCAGTTGGTATAAAAATCCATGACCGAAAATCATTACAAGATGCGGGCAAAAAGTTGCTTGCGCAATTAGGGGTAAAAGCTGTACTCATAACTTTGGGCGAAAACGGGATGTGTCTTTTTGAAAAAAAAGGAAGGGTCACTCATATCCCGACGAGGGCACAGGAAGTCTTTGATGTTTCCGGTGCCGGTGATACGGTTATCGGCGCATTTACTTTAGCCCTGGCCAGCGGAGCTGATTTTGAAGAAGCAGCACAGATATCGAATTACGCGGCCGGTGTTGTTGTTGGCAAAGTTGGCGTAGGAACCTGTACACAAAAAGAATTGATTAGTAGAGTTAATATGGATACAGTTTCTAATTTAAAATAAATTTAAAAACAATCGGAGGTTTTTTAATGTTTACAATTACCGAATTGCAGGAAATATTACCTCAGGAATACCCATTTTTACTTATTGACCGTGTACTGGAAATTGAAGTTAATAAAAGAATTGTTGCCATAAAAAATGTAACCGCAAATGAGCATTTTTTTGTTGGGCATTTTCCTGACCAGCCGGTTATGCCCGGTGTGCTGATTTTAGAAGCAATGGCGCAGGCGGCAATTGTTTTATATGCTAAGAGTAAAAATGTAAAAAAGGAAAATGTGCGTTACTATTTCGGAAAAGCGGAAATAAAATTCAAAGCACCGGTTGTTCCGGGAGACCAATTACAGATTGAAGTTAAAGCTTCAAAATTTCTCGGTTCCGGCGGGATTGCCGAGGCAATTGCTTATGTTGATGAGAAAATTGTCGCCCAGGCTACCCTGGGATTTTCCGTCCAAAACCGAGCTGAAAAAAAAAGTTAAAAAAATTATAAAAAACCCTTGACAACACTTGAATAAATGATATAATTGGCTTTACCTTTAAAACATGAGAAAGGGAAGCACATTGACAAAAAGAACCAATTTACAGTTAAATAATAGAAATATAAGATGTTCTGTTATAACTGATCTCAAGGAGGGGATACTTAAAGTATAAATCCTTTAGATGAGTTAAAACCGTAAAGTGCGGGACATCGCAAGATGTCTTATTTTTTTTGTTTTTAAAACATTGTTCTTTGAAAGTACTAACACATAGCCAAACTGTTAATTCAAACAGGAAGACTCTTTTTATTTCGGAGAGTTTGATCCTGGCTCAGAACGAACGCTGGCGGCGTGGATTAGGCATGCAAGTCGTGCGATCCTTCGGGATAGCGGCAAAAGGGTGAGTAACACGTGGGTAATTTACCCTCGAGATGAGGATAACTCCGCGAAAGCGAAGCTAATACTCAATAAGACCACGAATACGATGTATACGTGGTAAAAGATGGGGACCTTCGGGCCTATCACTTGAGGTGCAGCCTGCGTCCTATTAGCTAGTTGGTGAGGTAACGGCCCACCAAGGCGAAGATGGGTAGCTGGTCTGAGAGGATGGTCAGCCACACTGGGACTGAGACACTGCCCAGACTCCTACGGGAGGCTGCAGTCGAGAATCTTTTGCAATGGGGGAAACCCTGACAATGCGACGCCGCGTGAGCGATGAAGGCTTTCGGGTCGTAAAGCTCTGTTTACTGGGAAGAAATCCTTTGGTCGAATAGGCCTGAGGGATGACGGTACTAGTAGAGGAAGCCACGGCTAACTCCGTGCCAGCAGCCGCGGTAATACGGGGGTGGCAAGCGTTGTTCGGATTTATTGGGTGTAAAGGGCATGTAGGTGGTTATGTAAGTCGAATGTGAAATCCTTTGGCTCAACCAAAGAACTGCATTCGAAACTGCATGACTTGAGTTCTGGAGAGGAAAGCGGAATTCCCGGTGTAAGAGTGAAATCTGTAGAGATCGGGAGGAACACCAGTGGCGAAGGCGGCTTTCTGGACAGATACTGACACTGAGATGCGAAAGCTAGGGGAGCAAACAGGATTAGATACCCTGGTAGTCCTAGCCGTAAACGATGGGCACTAGGTGTCGGCTCGCAAGAGTCGGTGCCGCAGTTAACACATTAAGTGCCCCACCTGGGGAGTACGGCCGCAAGGCTGAAACTCAAAGGAATTGACGGGGGCCCGCACAAGAGGTGGTGCATGTGGTTTAATTCGACGCTACGCGAAGAACCTTACCAGGGTTTGACATGTAGGAAGTACGAACCTGAAAGGGGGAGGACCTGTCAAATCAGGAACCTACACAGGTGTTGCATGGCTGTCGTCAGCTCGTGCCGTGAGGTGTTGGGTTAAGTCCCGCAACGAGCGCAACCCCTATCCTTAGTTGCCATGCTTGATAACGAAAGTTAATGAGCGGCACTCTAAGGGGACTGCCAGTGATAAACTGGAGGAAGGTGGGGATGACGTCAAGTCAGTACGGCCCTTATGTCCTGGGCTACACACGTGCAACAATGGCCGGTACAAAGGGTTATGCCAAGCCGCGAGGTGGAGCTAATCCCAAAAAACCGGCCTCAGTTCGGATTGAAGGCTGCAATTCGCCTTCATGAAGTCGGAATCTCTAGTAACGGTAGGTCAGCTATACTACCGTGAATACGTTCCCGGGCCTTGTACACACCGCCCGTCAAGCGATGGAAGCTGGGGGTACCCGAAGTCCTCTCACGAGGCCTAAGGTAAAACTAGTGACTGGCGCTAAGTCGTAACAAGGTAGCCGTATCGGAAGATGTGGCTGGATCACCTCCTTTCTAATAAAATCCTGGGGTTTCGGTGACCCTAGGTCAGTTTGGCTAATTTTTTATATAATGGAAGCATAATAACTCAAGAGTAAAGACGATGCTTGGGCTTCCGAGGAATGGTCTGTAAGGACTTGATAACGGGCCCATAGCTCAGTTGGTAGAGCACTGTGCTGATAACGCAGGGGTGACTGGTTCGATTCCAGTTGGGCCCACCATTATTGCGTTCTCAAAAATGGCCTCGAACGAGCAAGATTGAAGTGAGAGACCTTCATAAGGCATCTCACCTTAAAAACTGATTCGATGCCAAAATTTGATACACAAATTTTGGGGGTGTAGCTCAGCTGGGAGAGCACCTGCTTTGCAAGCAGGGGGTCGTCGGTTCGAGCCCGACCATCTCCACCAGATTCTTAGGATTATGAATTTGCCTTTTAAAAGGAGGGTTCGCTTGAAGAAGACTTTACTGGTATTATTATTAGTTAGTTTTGCGGTATTATCAGCGACAGCAGCTTTTGCCGAAGCAAAGGATACTTTAGTCAGTGTTACAGCTGATTATTGGATGCCGGGAATAGATGCTGAAGTAAAAAGTTCTGAACTTGGATTGCTGGGATCGCAGATTGATATCATTGATGATTTGGGAATTGATGATTCAGAAACGATACCTGCTCTAAAAGCATCGCTTGATTTACCATTGTTTCCGGAAATAATTGTTTCATATTTTGCAATTGACGGTGACGGCAAAAAAAATATTACAAAAACCTTGAGTTATAAAGGTGTTTCGTATGCTGCCTCAACTAATGTAACTGCGTCATATGAAATTACACATTATGAAGGTCTGTTAGCCTGGAGTTTTTTAAACCAGGATTTCGGAAAGCTGGGAGTGGTACTCGGAGTTAAATACTTTGAGGTAGAAACTTCCCTTAAGGATAATACAACCGGAATTACTAAAACAGAAGATGTTGCCGGGCCTGTTCCAGTGGTGGGAATAATCGGTGGAATAGGATTACCGGGTAAGTTCAGATTCGAAGCATTAGCACGTGGTTTAGTTTTAGAAGTTGGAGATGTAGATGCAGCTTTATTTGACATTGATGCTGGGCTACATTATGATTTTAATAAATTTTTCAGAGCATCTGCAGGATATAGATATTTTGCAATAGATGCTGAAGATACAAAAGAGAACGATACTGTTGACATAAAATTTACCGGTCCCTATATAGGAATTACCGGTAGTTTCTAATGAGGCAGAACTTAGCGAGCGATAGCGAAGTTAAGTTCGCAGCCGAATAGATCCGCCAAGCTTTGTGGCGGATTAGTTAGATTCTGTTCTTTGATAATTGCATAGTCCAAAAATATAGCGAGTTTTTTGTGGTCAAGCTACAAAGGGCTTACGGTGAATGGCTAGGCACAGGCAGGCGATGAAGGACGTGGTAAGCTGCGATAAGCTGCGGTTAGTAGCAAACAGACTTTGACCCGCAGATGTCCGAATGGGGGAACCCAACCAGAGTTATGTCTGGTTACTCCGATGTGAATACATAGCATCGGTAGAGCGATACCAGGAGAATTGAAACATCTTAGTACCCTGAGGAAAAGAAAGCAATTGCGATTCCCTAAGTAGCGGCGAGCGAAAGGGGAACAGCCTAAACCTAATATGTGTAAACCTGTATGTGTTGCATATTAGGAGTTGTAGGGTCTAGTATGACTAGTATACAGACTAGTCGCCTGAAATGTTTTTATAGATGAATGACCTGGAAAGGTCGACCAAAGAAGGTGATAGTCCTGTAATTTAAATAAAAATCTTTCGGGTAATTGGATACCTAATTACTACGGGACACGTGAAACCCCGTAGGAAGCTACCTCGACCACGAGGTAAGGCTAAATACTAATCTGTGACCGATAGTGAACAAGTACCGTGAGGGAAAGCTGAAAAGAACCCCGGGAGGGGAGTGAAATAGTACCTGAAACCGTATAGCCTACAAACTGTGGAAGGCCTATGTCCATCTTCGGATGGAAATGGCTAACTGCGTACCTTTTGCATAATGGTCCTACGAGTTATTGTATGATGCAAGCTTAATCTGTTTGAACAGAGTAGGCGAAGCGAAAGCGAGTCTTAAAAGGGCGACTAAGTATCATGCAATGGACCCGAAACTGAGTGATCTACCCATGGCCAGGATGAAGGTCTCGTAACAGAGACTGGAGGTCCGAACCTTGCTGTGTTGAAAAACGGCGGGATGAGCTGTGGGTCGGAGTGAAAGGCTAATCAAACTCAGAGATAGCTGGTTCTCCCCGAAATAGCTTTAGGGCTAGCCTCATAAAATGGATCACGGGGGTAGAGTACTGAATGGGCTAGGGGCCTTACCAGGCTACCGAACCCAATCAAACTCCGAATACCGTGACACCTTATTATGGGAGTCAGACTATGGGAGATAATTTTCATAGTCAAGAGGGATACAGCCCAGACCATCAGTTAAGGTCCCTAAGTATGAACTAAGTGGTAAAGGATGTGAGACTTCTTAGACAACCAGGATGTTGGCTCAGAGGCAGCCACCATTTAAAGAGTGCGTAACAGCTCACTGGTCTAGTGGTTTTGCGCCGATAATGATCGGGGCTAAAGTTCATCACCGAAGCTATGGACCGCCGCATTATATGTGGCGAGTGGTAGGGGAGCTTTCCGTTCAGCTATGAAGCGGTACTGTAAAGAGCCGTGGAGCGTACGGAAGTGAGAATGTAAGGAATGAGTAGCGAAAAAACTCGCGAGAAACGAGTTCGCCGAAAATCTAAGGTTTCCTGGGGAAGGTTAATCCGCCCAGGGTTAGTCGAACCCTAAGGCGAGGCCGAAAGGCGTAGTCGATGGGAAGTTGGTTAAAATTCCAACACCAGTTGTTTGGCGTTTTAAAGCGGACAGTGACGCAGGAGGCTTGGGCGAGCGGCCGGTTGGATGTGGTCGTTTAAGCCTGTAGCTCTGGATTTATCCAGGGTAAGGGGTGATGAGGAGCCCAATCTACGGAAAGGGTAAACTCGCTATAGCCATACTGTCAAGAAATAGCTGTTTTGCAAGTCATTTGACTGTTCGTACCGTAATCCGACACAGGTAGATAGGCTGAATATGCCAAGGCGCTCGAAATAACCCTCGTTAAGGAACTCGGCAATCTCACCCCGTAACTTCGGGAGAAGGGGTGTCTCAAAGGGTGTAAATTTCACATTTAAGCCTTTTGAGATCTCAGTAAAGAGGCCCAGGCGACTGTTTAGCAAAAACACAGCACTCTGCTAAGTCGTAAGACGACGTATAGGGTGTGACACCTGCCCAGTGCTGGAAGGTTAAGGGAAAAGGTCAAGCCGATTTATCGGCTGAAGCTTTGAACCGAAGCCCCAGTAAACGGCGGCCGTAACTATAACGGTCCTAAGGTAGCGAAATTCCTTGTCGGGTAAATTCCGACCTGCACGAATGGTATAACGGTCTGGGCGCTGTCTCAACGAGGGACTCGGCGAAATTGTAGTGCCAGTGCAGATGCTGGCAACCCGCGATAGGACGAAAAGACCCCGGAACCTTTACTATACCCTGGTATTGAATTTTGGTCCATCCTGTGTAGCATAGGTGGGAGACTTTGAGACTTGGGCGTTAGCTCAGGTGGAGTCATCGGTGAAATACCACCCTCTTTGTACTAGGATTCTAATTTCGACCCTTATAACAGGGCGAAGGACAGTGCCAGGCGGGTAGTTTGACTGGGGCGGTTGCCTCCTAAAGAGTAACGGAGGCGCGCAATGGTTCCCTCAATGCGGTTGGCAATCGCATGGTGAGTGTAAAGGCATATGGGAGCTTAACTGTGAGGCCTACAAGCCGAACAGATGCGAAAGCAGGTCTTAGTGATCCGGTGGTTGAATGTGGAATTGCCATCGCTCAACGGATAAAAGGTACTCCGGGGATAACAGGCTTATCGAGCCCGAGAGTTCACATCGACGGCTCGGTTTGGCACCTCGATGTCGGCTCATCACATCCTGGGGCTGAAGAAGGTCCCAAGGGTCCGGCTGTTCGCCGGTTAAAGTGGTACGCGAGCTGGGTTCAGAACGTCGTGAGACAGTTCGGTCTCTATCCATCGTGGGCGCAGGATATTTGAAGAGATTTGTCCCTAGTACGAGAGGACCGGGGCAAACGAACCTCTGGTGTTCCAGTTGTCACGCCAGTGGCAATGGCTGGGTAGTCATGTTCGGAAAGGATAAGCGCTGAAAGCATCTAAGCGCCAAGCCCCCTTTAAGACTAGATATCCCGTATCTTATGATACCTAAAGGCACCTCGAAGACTACGAGGTTGATAGGCTTCAAGTGTAAGCACAGTAATGTGTTCAGCTGAGAAGTACTAATCTGCCGTGCGGCTTGATCACTTTTGTATAATACTATAAATAATACGCTGTATTTTTGGCTATGCAATTATTAATTTTTGAAGTAAAAAGATTTCCCAGTGGTTTTGCTGAAGGGGAAACACCCGTTCCCATTCCGAATACGGCAGTTAAGCCCTTCTAGGCCGATGGTACTGCAGCGGTTACGCTGTGGGAGAGTAGGACGCTGCTGGGTCTAAATTAAACCCCGTTAGAGTAATCTAGCGGGGTTTTTGTTGTCAAAGGATAACCGTATTGACTAAACATTTATTAAATGTTATATTGGAAAAGCGTTAACATAAATATAGAAAGGTTAATTTATGAGTATAATAGTTTTAGGCACGGTTGCTTTTGATACGATAAAAACGCCTTACGGAAGACAAAAAGATCTGCTGGGCGGTTCGGCGGCGCATTTTTCTATGTCCGCCAGCGCGTTTACAAAAGTTAATCTCGCGGCGGTTATCGGTGAGGATTTTCCTGTAAAAGATATTAATTTTTTTAAGAAAAAAGGCATTATTACCACGGCCTTGACTGAGAAAAAAGGCAAGACTTTCCGTTGGGAAGGTGAATATAAGCCGGAGGATCTAAATAGTGCCTGTACTTTACACACGGAATTAGGTGTGATCATTACTCATATGCCGGAACTTACGGAAAAACAAAAAAATATAAAAACAGTTTTTCTGGGCAATTATGACCCGGATCTTCAATATAAATTTTTAAAATCAATGCACAAACCGGATCTGGTAGCCATGGATTCAATGAATTTATGGATTCATAACAAACGTAAGGAACTTAAGAGATTATTAAAATGTGCGGATATACTGTTTGTCAATGATCAGGAGGCCAAAGATTTATCCGGAGAAGATAACTTGTTAAAAGCAGCTAAGTGTTTGACTGGTTTTGGCCCCCAAATGATTATGCTTAAAAAAGGTGAACATGGAGTTCTGTTTTATTCTAAGAAGACTACTTTTGCTCTTCCGGCATATCCAATTGAAAAAGTAATTGATCCTACCGGAGCAGGAGATACCTTTGCCGGAGGAGTAATGGGGTATCTGGCGCAATCTAAAAAAATCAATGATGATTCATTAAAACAGGCTGTAGCCTATGGTACGATTTTTTCGTCTTTTAACGTCGAGGGTTTTGGTTTAAAAAGAACCGGATCCTTAACTAAAGCGGAAGTAAATAAAAGAATGGAAGAGTATCGGAGATTTTTTAAATTTTAGCTTGCTTGACAGAGCAGAGAGCTAAGGAGTATAATCTAATAGATAATCAGTAAATAATGCCGGGCAAGAGAAGACCTCTCACCCAGGTGGGTTCGAGGTTAAATTGCTTGAAGGCAAATTAAGGAGGAAAGAATATGTCAAAGGCGAGAGCCGGTAAAGAAGTTCATGCAATAGCGGAAAATCAAATAGGTACTTTGGCTGATATTAGTCAGTGGATGGCCGATAAAGGAATAAATATAAAAGCTGTATGTGCTTATGCTGACAATGGAAAAGCACATTTTTTGTTCGTAACGACAGACAATAAAAAAGCTATAGAAATTCTTAAAGCTAAAGAGTTGAGCGCTTCTGAAGATGAAGTAGTGATTGTTGAAATGAACGATAAGGTGGGAACTTTAAAGGATATGGCGAAAAAGCTCAAAAGTGCGGAAGTTGACCTGAAATATATCTATGGCTCAACTACCGGAATTGTGAATGCTTCGGCAACAATTGTATTTGATTCCAGCGATAATGCTAAAGCAATTCACGCGATAAACGGATAATTCTAGTCACAAGTCTCAGGTCGCAAGCCACAAGTTAAAAGGTATTATATTGTGTCTGGGGTCTTGAGTCAAATATATTGACTTGTAGTTTTTTATATGTTATAGTTTTTAAGTCTTCGGGAGAGGGTGAAATTCCCGGCTGGCAGTTAAAGCCTGCGAGCCCGTCGCCGAAAGGTGTCGAGGCAGAGAAGGTGTAATCCCTTCGCCAATAGTATAGCCTAGATGAGAGAAGACTAATTGCTAAAGATGTATTGCAATTTATAAACCCGAAGACTAATGTCTTCGGGTTTTTTTATTTCAGGATGAAATAATCCGCTTGAGTACAGGATGTACGTTGTGTAGCGGATAGACTACAATAATTTTTACCCGCCATAAAGATTGGCGAGGTTCATTTCGCGTATATTACTTAGCTTCACTATGTTCGCTAAGTAATGTGCTCATAGAAGGAGAACGAGATGCAATTCAACACAGTACAAGAAATAATAGCAGATTTAAAACAAGGTAAAATGGTTGTTATTCTTGATGATGCAAACAGGGAAAACGAAGGAGACCTGGTTATGGCCGCGGAGTGTGTTACTCCAGAGCATATTAATTTTATGGCTAAATTCGGACGTGGTCTTATTTGTGTAGCCATGGAGGATGAACGGCTTAAAAAGCTTGATATTCGCCCGATGGTAGGCAACAATGAGACCCCCCTAGGAACAGCTTTTACGGTTTCTGTGGATGCAAAAGAAGGAATTTCCACCGGTATTTCTGCTCATGATCGGGCAAAGACAATCCAGCTTTTGATTGAGAAAAATACTAAATCTGATGATTTAGTCAGGCCGGGGCATATTTTTCCATTGCGGGCACAGCAAGGAGGTGTTCTTGTAAGAGCCGGACACACTGAAGCCGGTGTTGACTTTATGAGATTAGCAAATTTAAACCCGGCGGGAATTATCTGTGAGATTATGAATGAAGATGGGACGATGGCTCGTACTGCTGAACTACTACAGTTTGCGGGAAAACATAATCTTAAAATTGGAACTATTGCGGATTTAATAAAATTCAGACGGCAGAATGAAAAATTGGTTACCCGGGTGGCGGAGGCGAATCTTCCTACCGAATATGGGGATTTTAAATTATATGTTTATGAATCTGACGTAGACGCGCAGCCTCATTTGGCGCTTATTTGTAATGACGTTAAAAATCCGGCACTTGTACGTGTGCATTCTGAGTGTCTTACGGGTGATGTTTTAATGTCTAAGCGCTGCGATTGCGGCAATCAGTTGCATAATGCTATGCAGATGATTCAGAAAAACAAAATGGGGATTCTGCTTTATATGCGGCAGGAAGGGCGTGGTATTGGGCTTTCAAATAAGATTAGGGCTTATGAGTTGCAGGACCACGGTTTGGATACTGTGGAGGCAAATGAGAAATTGGGCTTTAAAGCGGATCTTAGAGATTATGGGATCGGGGCGCAGATACTGGTTGATCTTGGGGTCAAACAAATCAGATTAATAACAAATAATCCGCAGAAAATTATCGGGCTGGAAGGCTATGGATTGGAAATAGTTGAACGTGTTCCGTTAGAGATAGAACCGTCTGAGTCAAATATTAATTATTTAAAATCTAAAAAAGAAAAACTCGGACATATACTCAACTTTGTTGAGTAAATTAGGAGAATAGACCTCTCACCTTATTAGGTTCGAGGTTAATTTGTTAACACAAATTAAGGAGAGTATTATGAAAGTTATTGAAGCAAAGCTTAATGCTAAAGGAAAGTGTTTTGGAATTCTGGTATCAAGATTCAACTCATTTATAACTAAAAGATTATTGGACGGAGCTTTGACTGAATTTAGAAAGCATGGTGCTGATGAGAAAAAGATCGAGGTCGTTTGGGTTCCGGGGTCTTTTGAAATGCCCTGTCTGGCTTTGAAAATGGCAAAGTCAAAGAAATATGATGCACTGGTCTGTTTGGGAGCGATTATTCAAGGGGATACTCCGCATTTTGAGTATATTGCTTCAGAGGCAGCGAAAGGTATTGCCAGTGTTTCTATGAATACCGGAGTGCCGGCAGTTTTTGGGATAATTACTGCGGAAAATCTGGAACAAGCTATTCAAAGAGCAGGAGCGAAAAACGGTAATAAGGGTGAAGAATCGGCTAGGATCGCGATTGAGATGGCTGATTTGATGGCAAATATTGGGTAAACATAATTTTCTGGAGAAAAATAATGAGAAAAAGGACTAAAGCGCGTGAGTGTGCGCTGCAGATACTTTATGCTGTGGATATTCGTAATGAAGAGACACAGAAGGTTAAGGAGAACTATTGGCTCGGAAACACTGAAGATATCGATGTTAAACAATTTTCCGGTGGTTTGGTCGATGGAACTATGGAGCATTTAACAGAGATTGATAAACTCATAAGCAAGCATACCGATAACTGGAGAATAGAGCGAATGGCTGTGATTGACCGCAATATCATCAGGATGGCTACTTATGAATTACTATTCATGGCGGATATTCCGCCTAAAGTTTCGATAAATGAGGCTGTGGAATTAGCAAAAAAATTTGGTGATGATGAGTCAGGACGTTTTGTGAACGGCGTTCTGGATAAAATCAATAAGACTGAGTGTAAAGATGCAAGTGAATAAGAAAGATACGTTTGTTGATTTACACATACATACAGCGTTTTCTGATGGCACTTTTTCTCCGGAGGAGACGGTTGCTTTTGCTCAGAAGAAAAATCTTGCGGCTATTGCGATAACCGACCATGATTGTGTAGATGCGATTCCGCGGTGTATAAAAGCTGCTAAAGGGACAGGTTTAGAAATAATTCCCGGAATTGAGCTTGCTGCTCAGATCGATGATTTAGAAATACATCTGTTGGGATTATGTATTGATTGGCAATCTCCCTGGTTTTTAGAAAAACTTAAAGAAATTCGTCAGGCTCGGCTTGAACGCATGCGCAAGATGATAGAAAAACTTAATCATGAAGGGATTGATATTACAGAAGAGGATGTGCTTGCTTTTAGTGCTTCTAGTGAAAGTGTCGGTAGGCTGCATCTGGCCAGAGCTCTTTTAGAAAAGGGAAAAGTTGATACTTTTCGTGAAGTATTTGAGCGTTATATTGGGGACGGAAAGTCCTGTTATGTCAGGCGGTTGACAATTACGTTTGAAGAAGGAATTAGGATGATCCGGGAATTAAAGGGTATTGTGATACTTGCGCATCCTGCGGTATTAGGGCACGATGAATTGATCCCGGAACTTGCTAAAGCCGGATTAATGGGAATAGAGACAATTCACTCCGATCAAACCGGTAATGTTTCTAAATATTATGCGAGATTGGCTCGGCAATATGGTTTAGTTGTCAGCGGCGGTTCTGATTGCCACGGCATGGGAAAAGGGCATCCCTTGATGGGCGCCCTTAAAGTACCTTATTCGGTGCTGGAAAATATTAAAAAGGTAAGGGGATTGGAATACAATTTATCTGATTGAGAAAATGCATAGTAAACGTGACCTTACATATCTAAATATGACTTTAGCGCTGGCAAAAAAGGGTGAAGGTAAAACAAGCCCTAACCCTATGGTTGGCGCTGTAATTGTGAAAAATAATCGGATTATTGCCGCAGGATATCATCGGTATGCCGGAGGGCCGCATGCTGAAATAAATGCCCTTAAAAAGGCCGGAAGAAATACCGCTGGGGCTACCTTATATGTAAGTCTTGAGCCCTGCGCTCATTTTGGGCGGACCCCGCCGTGTGCGGCCGCAATTATTAGTGCCGGGATTAGAAGAGTTGTCATTGGCATGACCGATCCACATCATGTTAATAACGGGAAAGGTGTAAAAGAATTACGCCGTGCCGGAATAAAAATTGATTTTGCAAATGATCAAAAACCATTTTTAGCGCTGAATGAGATCTTTATTAAATATATTAAGTCAAAAATGCCGTTTGTGATTGTAAAAGCCGGACAAAGTATTGATGGAAAAATTGCTACTAAAACCGGCGAGTCGAAGTGGATTACCGGAGAAGCCTCACGTAAATACGCGCAAAATTTACGTAATAAAGTAGATGCAATTATGGTGGGGGTTAATACGCTATTAATTGATGATCCATTTTTGAGCTCTCGGGTGGGAGGAAAGATAAAAAAAGAAAAACCCATAAAAATAGTTGTGGACACGTTTTTAAAAACCTCAGTTAATGCTAATATTTTTAAACAAAAATCACCGGCTCCGGTGATTATCGTAACTACTAATAAAGCAGCAAAAGCTAAAGTTAAAAAACTTGAAAAAAAAGGCGCGGCAGTCTGGTATTGTCCCGCTGATAAAAATGGAAATATTGATTTAAAATCATTGATGCAGGAATTGGGAAAGCGAGAAATAAGCAGTGTGCTTGTTGAGGGCGGCGGCGAACTTATCGGCTCTTGTTTTGACCAAAAACTGGTTGATAAAGTTTGTTTTTTTATTGCTCCGAAAATTATCGGCGGGCAAAATGCGATAAGTTCTGTATCCGGGACAGGTATTGATTACTTGCGTAAGGCAGTAAAATTACAGCATATGAAAGTAACTCAGCTAAGAGAAGATATTATGGTGGAGGCGTTGATTAAGTACTAAAGTCACAGGTTGCAAGTTGCCGGGCTCAGGTAAAAACATCAAAACCTGTTACTTGAGACAAACAACGGAGTTGTTAAATGTTCACGGGGATAATTGAGAAAATAGGAATAGTCGAGAAAATAGTTAAGGGTAAACTGATGCACTTAGTTATTCGTGCGGATAAAGTGCTTCGGGAGACAATTCCCGGTGATAGTATCTGTGTTAACGGGGTGTGTTTAACCGTAACTAATCTTGATAATGGCCGCATTGGTTTTGATGTGATGGGAGAATCGCAGGAAAAAGCTACTTTTAAATATTTAAAAGTAGGCGATGGAGTGAATTTAGAAAGAGCGCTTCGTGCGGACTCAAGGCTCGGCGGTCATATCGTCTCCGGGCATATTGACGGTATGGGCAGTGTGCGTAAAAAACTTAAGCAGGGTGAGACGGTTATCTTTCAGATAAACGCGGAAGATAATGTAATAGCATATCTTGTGCCTAAGGGCTCAATAACTGTAGACGGGGTGAGTTTAACTGTGATAGATGTGTATAAGGACTATTTTAGTGTCGGGATTATCCCTCATACTTTAAAAAGCACAATTCTTAGATTAAAGGAGCCTAAAGAAAAAGTTAATCTGGAAGTGGATATATTGGCAAAGTATGTTTTTCGTTTTTTTGAGACGAGAAAAGAGAATAAACCATCTAGCCTTACGAAAGGTAATTTAAATAGTTTGGGGTTTGTTGACTGAAAAGCAAACTTATGATACACTATAAAAACTTGTAATTTTACGAGATTCTCGGGGCGTGGCTCAGCTCAATGAGGCCCCGGGTTTACGGAGCAAAGCGAGGTAAACAGGCAGGCCGAATTATATCGGATATATAAAAGATATATTCGATGAGGCTAGGCCATAGGTTTTCAAAAAAGAAATTTACGAGATTGTCGGGGCGTGGCTCAGCTTGGCTAGAGCGCTTCGTTCGGGACGAAGAGGTCGCAGGTTCAAATCCCGCCGCCCCGACCATATAAAAAAGGTCACCATGAAAATGGTGGCTTTTTTTATTGGAATATAAATGCGGGATTTGAAGCAAGGTGAACGCCGACCAACGGGAGGATAAGCGAGCAGGATTGTGAGCGGCAGTGA
>JBDRPX010000035.1:0-119607 GCA_043826565.1 Candidatus Omnitrophota bacterium | reverse complement strand
AAAAAATCGAAAAATGGATAAATAATTATCCGAGAAAAATTCATGGTTATAAGACAGCGAAGCAAATGGTAAAAGAGCATTTTCAAAATAACAGTGATCAAAATCTTGACAATGTCGCACTATGAGTTACAATTCACTTGTACAGAATAATGGCTAATTTTAGGTTGACTCTGCATGATGTTTGTAGTATTTTATATACTTATGAAGAAAAAGCAAATAACCTATTTTTCAAAACCAAAGCTGAAAAAACCATATCTTCTTGCGGCCTGGCCGGGCATGGGGAATGTTGCTTCCAAAGCGGTTGAATTTTTATGTGAAAAGCTTGAGCCTAAAGAATTTGCCGAATTAAGTCCGGAAGGATTTTTCCATCCGCATGAGGCTTGGATTGTCGACAGCCAGGTAGAAACACCTCGTTTGCCCACCGGGAAGTTTTATTACTGGAAGAACTCAACGGGAAAGAATGATCTTATTATTTTTCTGTGTGAAGCCCAGCCTTCTCTTGAGAAAAGCTATAACTATGCTCAACTTGTACTGGATGTGGCCAGTGATTTTAATGTAAAGAAGGTATTTACCTTTGCGTCAATGCCGATGCCTATTGATCATACCCAAAATTCAAAGGTTTGGATTACGGCAACGGATAAGGCGCTGATGAAGGGGGTTTCTAAATTTGATGCTAAGCCGCTTAATGTTGGACAAATAAGCGGATTAAATGGGCTTTTACTGAGTGTGGCCAAAGAGAGAAATATGGATGGAGTATGCTTTTTAGGAGAAATTCCCCTATATGCTATTCAAATTGAAAATCCTAAGGCAACAAAAGCCGTGCTCTCTGTTTTCGCAAAACTTAATGGTTTGAAATTCGAGTACAAGGAATTGGATGAACGGATCATGATCGTTGAGGAAGAGATTGAAAAACTGATTGACTATTTTAAGTCAGGAGTGGCTCAGGATCCGATCAGCGATGAGGATGTTGAGGATATCAAAAAGACATTGGCCGCAGTTACGAAACTTCCGGAATCGGCAAGAGCAAAAATTGAAAATCTTTTCCGAGCTGCAGAGATTGATCTATCTAAGGCTAATGAATTAAAAAAAGAGCTGGATAGATGGAATATTTATAAGGATTACGAAGATAGATTTCTGGATTTATTTAAAGAAGGTAAAAAGGACAACAATTAAAGCTGCTAAATGCTTACTTATATTTCAAAAAGGCTAGTAATGCTTATGCCGTTATTGATCGGCATAAGCTTTATTTCATTTTTGGTTATAAACCTTTCTCCGGGGAAACCTACCGATGTGCAATTTCAGTTAAATCAAAAAGTCAGTCTACAGGTTAGAGAGAGACTGGAAAAACTCTATGGGCTGGATAAGCCTATAATTGTCCAATATTTTAATTGGGTCAAAAGGATTTGCCGGCTTGATTTTGGCCGTTCTTTTATTGATGACCGCCCGGTTATCGATAAGATAAAAGAGCGCATTCCGGTAACTTTTATAATAAACATTTTATCCTTGTTTATAATTTTTCTTTTTGCTTTGCCTATTGGTGTCTTTAGCGCAGTAAATGAAGGATCTTTTTTTGACCGGTCCATGACCATATTTGTTTTTATCGGATTTGCTGTGCCGACTTTTTGGCTGGCTTTACTCTTGATGAAACTTTTCGGAGTGACCCTGAATTGGCTGCCGGTTTCCGGAATTAGGTCATTACAGTTTGAATATTATACATTTTGGGGAAAGTTAGCAGATTACGCGCGGCATCTTGTATTACCGGTTTGTATTTCCGGATTTACCGGATTAGCCGGATTATCCCGGTATATGCGTACGAATATGCTGGGAGTACTGCGTCAGGATTATATCCGTACCGCTAAAGCCAAAGGATTACCTCCGGGTAAGATTTATTTTCGGCATGCCTTAAAAAATGCGCTCTTACCGGTTATTACGATCTTGGGTTTGTCTATCCCCGGGCTTATCGGAGGGAGTGTAATTTTTGAATCTATCTTTGCTATCCCGGGTATGGGGAAATTATTTTATGATGCGGTAATGTCGAGGGACTATCCGCTGATTATGGGAATTTTAGTTATCGGAGCATTTCTTACCTTGATCGGGAATTTGTTGGCGGATATTGCCTATTCTGCGGCAGATCCCCGAATCAGATATTCAGGACAACCAAAATAATGAAACAATTTTTTAAGCATAAGTTAGCTGTATCCGGGTCATTAATAATCATGGCGATGAGTGTGATTGCTGTTTGCGCGCCTTTTCTCTGCCGCTATGATCCAGAGGATATTGATATCGGTAATTATCTGCTTGCGCCTTCATGGGAACATCCTTTGGGAACTGATCAGCTTGGCCGGGATTTATTTAGTAGAATGGTTTACGGAGCGCGTATTTCGCTTATGGTCGGATTAATCTCTGTCGGGATAGCCGTTATGATCGGGGTTTTCTTAGGTGCTTTGGCGGGGTATTATGGCGGAGTTATCGATACTTTAATTATGCGTTTTGTTGATATTATGCTGTGTTTTCCGAAAATTTTTCTTATTTTAGCACTTATTGCTTTGTTTGACCCGAGCATAGTTATTATTATGGTAGTTATCGGTGTTACCAGCTGGATGGGGATATCCCGGCTATTACGTGCGGAAGTGTTAAGCCTTAAAGAGCGGGATTATGTCTTAGCGGCAAGAGCCAGCGGGGTAACTGATCTTACCATAATTTTCCGGCATCTTATTCCTAATGCGATCGGCCCGGTTATTGTAAATGCTACCTTAGGAGTTGCGGCAGCTATTTTACTTGAATCAGGTTTAAGCTTTTTAGGGATTGGTGTTCAGCCGCCGACTCCCAGTTGGGGAAATATCCTTATGGATGCGAAATCAACCTTAGGCGTGGCCTGGTGGATGACGGTTTTCCCCGGGGTGGCCATATTTATTACCGTACTCGGATATAATTTGCTAGGTGAAGGCTTACGTGATTTGATAACGGCGAGGAAATAGATAGTTACAAGTCACAGGTTGCAAGTTAAAAGCTAAAAGTTAAAAGTTACAGGTTAAAAGACAAAAGATAAAAGATAAAAGCAAAAGATAAAAATTAAGTAGGCAATTGTTAAAATTCATATTTTTGCTAAAATTGTGGGTCGTTCCAAAATATGCGTTTTAAAAAATAATATGTGTTTAGTAACTGGGAGCTGATAAGGGACAACAAATAAAGAAGATTGATATGGGAAAATTACTGGAAGTAAAAAATTTAAAAACCTATTTTGAACTCGATGATAAGGTGATTCCGGCAGTCGATGATGTTTCTTTTTTTATTGAAAAAAATTCCGTACTGGGAGTAGTGGGAGAATCCGGCTGCGGCAAGACAATGACGGCGCTTTCAATAACCGGTCTTTTACCGATAAGTAACTGCCGGATTATATCCGGAGAAATTGTGTTTGAAGGTAATAACCTAGCTGTCTTAACGGAAAAAGAGTTAAGAAAGATAAGGGGCAAGCGTATATCCTATGTGTTCCAGGAACCTTCGACATCATTGAATCCTGTTTTAACTATAAAAGAACAAATAGTAGAGATTGTTCGATTACATCGGGATGATGTCAATCGTGATCAGGAAGATGCTTTTATTATCAGCGAATTGGAAAAAGTCGGGATTAAGATGGCTCAGGAGAAAGTGGCTTTTTTCCCGCACCAGTTATCCGGAGGAGAAAAGCAGCGGGTCATGATTGCGATGGCGCTGGTTTCCCGGCCTAAATTATTAGTAGCTGATGAGCCGACAACCGCCTTGGATGTTACTATTCAGGCTCAAATACTGGATCTTTTAAGAAGTCTCAAAGATGAATATGCAATATCGATTCTTTTTATCAGCCATGATCTGAATGTTGTGGGAGAACTTTCCGATTTTATCGCGGTCATGTACGCGGGGCAGATTGTTGAGTTTTCTAAAGCCGAACAGTTAATCGATGAACCTAAGCATCCGTATACCCAAGGACTGTTTGCTTGTTTACCGGAACAGCAATCCGCTAAAAAAAGGAAGCTTAATGCGATTGACGGCGAGGTGCCGAAAGCAGGAAATTTTCCGTCGGGATGCCGGTTTCATCCTCGCTGCCCGAAATCGTTTGACCGTTGTTTAACGGAACTACCGCCTTTATTTAAACTTTCGGAAAATCAGGAGGTTCGCTGTTGGCTGTACTCAGAATAGAGAATATTGCGAAAGCTTATAAAATAGAAAGAGGGTTTTCCTCTAAAGCTAGATTAATAAAAGCGGTTGACGGAGTAACTCTGTCTGTAGATAAGGGTAAGACCCTGGGGTTAGTCGGAGAATCCGGTTGCGGTAAGTCAACGCTGGCAAAATTAATTCTTAAACTGCTTAGGCCTGATTCAGGTAATATTTTCTTTGAAGCAGACGACCTTACTAAATTAAAAGAAAAAGATTTTCGCGCGTATCGTCAAAAAATTCAAATTGTTTTTCAGGATCCTTACAGTAGTCTTTCTCCCCGGCTTAAGGTTTATAATATTATAGCGGAGCCGTTACAGGCCTTTAAAGCCAAGAAAGAAGATATTAAAAAAAGGGTAAACGAGTTGATTGTGCAGGTCGGATTAGATCCGAGTCACTTAGAACGCTTTCCGCAGCAGTTAAGCGGGGGAGAACGTCAAAGAATAGGGATTGCCCGGGCTTTGGCAACATCCCCGCAGCTTATTGTTCTTGATGAACCTGTTTCTTCTTTGGATTTATCTACTCAGGCACAGGTGCTGAATTTACTTACGTCTTTACAGGATAAGTATAATTTGAGTTATTTGTTTATTGCCCATAATCTGAGTGTAGTACGTTATCTAAGTGATACTGTAGCGGTTATGTATCTCGGGTCGATTGTCGAGAAAGCGGAGAGTGAAAAATTATATGATAATCCTATCCATCCTTATACAAAGTTATTGCTTTCCAGTATGCCGGCATTGAAAAAAAAGAACAAGAAAAAAAATAAAAGTGCTTATCTGAATGATTTAACTGTGCTAAAATCGGAAAAAGGGTGTCTGTTTTATGAGCGGTGTCCCCAGAGAGGCTTAGAATGCATGAGTACTCGGCCGCAGTTAAGAGAAATATCTCCGGGGCATTGGGTTAATTGTTTTTATCCGGAAAAGTCTTAATTAGTTATGAATAATTCGATTTGTTTTGATTTTCTGAAAAGGAAAGATTTTAAAAAATTTAAACGTCAGCAGATTTATCGCGATATCTTATCGCAGATAAAAGAAATTGCGGTATATAAAGGCGGTGGCGGATTAGGTGATCTTGTCGTGGGTATTCCGTTGTTTAAGTCACTTAAGCAGGCTTTTCCCGATGCGAAAATCAGCTACATGGGTACGATCTATCCGCGTTTTGAAAAAATATTCAAATCCATTGATTATATTGATGATTATATCCATTATGAAAGGGTCAGCAAAGGAAAAGGCATAAAAAGGCAATTAGAATTTAAGAAAAAGCTTAGTGGCAGAATCGATCTCTTAATCGATACGCAGCGACGTTGGGAAACCAGTTTTTGGTTGAAAAATTTAAGTCCCAAATATATGTTAAGCGCTAGCCCCTTTCTTTCTAACTGGCCGATGCCGGGGTTGCCGTACAAAAAGATGCATACGCTTGAGCAGCTGTTGGCATTACCGGCACGCTTAGGGATCCAGGACTTTGATTTGGCGGATAATAATATTAATATTCCGGAACAATATAAAGTAAAAGCCGAGAAGTTTTTATCTGTTTATAAAGGTAAATTCGCGGCGATTTTGCCAAGCTGCGGGATGCAGTTTAAAAACTGGAGCCCGGAGAGTTTTATTAAACTTGCTGATTTGCTGGGTGAGAAAGGATATACGATAATTTTACTTGGCAGTACAAGTGAATTGAAATTATTAAAGGAGGTAGCGGGAAAAATAAAAAGCAAGGTGCTGATTCCTGCCGAAGCAGATGAATCTTTTGGCGAAGAATTGCTTAATAGCGCGGCGATTTTAAAAAAATGCGCGGTGGCGGTTGGAAATGATAGCGGAGGAATGCATTTAGCCAGTTGTGTAGGAATCCTGAGTGCAACAATTTTTGGGCCGACAACGCCAAGAAAGTTTGCTCCGATTGGAAGCCGCAATATAATTTTCTATAAAAAATTACCGTGTTCTCCCTGTCGTTTCAAATGTGTCCGGAGCACATATCGGGAGTGTTTGGAGATGATCACTCCGGAAGTTGTGTTTGAAAAGATAATGAGTTCTCAGCAACTTTAGATATTTAGATCATGATAATAATTAAGAAAGGGTTAAAAATGAATGAGAAACTGCCGATTAGTATCGTAATTATTACGAGGAATGTGGAGAATAATATTAGGGATTGCCTGGAGTCAGTGAAATGGGCAGATGAAATCGTGATTGTTGATAATCACTCCACGGATAATACCTTAAAGATTGCCCGTGAATATACCCAAGCTATATATCCGGATACTTGGGATATGGAAGGATCGATTCGTAATCGGGGCTATAAAAGAGCAAAAAATGAATGGGTGCTGACTTTAGATCCGGATGAGAGAGTAAGCAAAGTTTTAAAAAAACAGATTGAGGAGTTTTTAACAAAGGGAACTGAATTTAATGCATATTCTGTGGCTATGAAAAGTATTTTTGCCGGACATTATTGGATTAAATACGGAGGCTGGTATCCGGCAAGCCGGATAAAGATATTCAAGAAAAGTAAATTTCACTATGAAGATGCGGAAATTCACCCGCGGGCTTTTTTGGATGGGAAGGAAGGCCGGTTAAGCGGGGATATTATACATTTTTGCTATAGCGGTTTTTCGAATGTCGTGGCAAAGATGAATTTACAGAGTACATTGGAGGCAAAAAAGTGGGTTCGTGATAAGCGCAAAATGAATTTTCGTTTAGCCTGGATTCGCACTTTTTCCCGCTTTTTTAAAATGTTTATTCAGAAAAAAGGCTATAAAGATGGGGTCATCGGATTCATGATGGCCTGGCAATGGGCGGCTTATCAGATTTTAAGCTATGTTAATTATTGGCATATGAAGAAGATAGAAGATGAAAAAGATCTTCATGAAAAAGCAGCTGCGGAATTTCGCCAGGAATGGGAAGAAAAAAGTTAAAAGTTACAGGTCACAGGTCACAGGTTGCAAGTTACAAGTTAAAAAGTTAAAAGATAAAAGATAAAAGATAAAAGATAAAAGATAAAAGATAAAAGATAAAAGATAAAAGATAAAAGATAAAAGATAAAAGATAAAAGATAAAAGCTAAAAACAAAAAACCAAAAAGGAAAAGATAAAAGACGGAATTTGTGATAGAATATTCATTATTTATAGTTTGAAATGGCCCCGCCAGAGCGGGGTTTAATTTCCGCCATAAAAATTGGCGGACAAACGCGCAGATAATTTACATCACGGAGTTCTGTAACTTATGTGCTCATAAAAAAAGGAGAAACAAAAATGTTTAATGAAGCGGAAATTACCCGAGCGATTATTAAAACAGCTACCGATGAACTGCTCGATAATCTTGAGGTTGACGTCGCTATTGCCGGGGCTGGTCCGGCGGGATTGACGAGTGCTCGATATTTAGCAAAGAAAGGGAAAAAGGTCGTAATTTTTGAACGCAAGCTGAATTATGGCGGCGGAATGCCTGGCGGCGGAATGCTTTTTCCGAGAATCGTTATCCAAAAAAATGCTGCGTCCATTTTGGAAGAAGTTAATGTAAAGATGAAGGAATATAACAAGCAGTATTACACTGCTGATTCAGTAGAAGCGATAACCAAATTAGGCGTAGCGGCAATAGATGCAGGTGTGCGTATTTATCCGGCTATCTCAGTCGAGGATTTAGTTATTCGGGAAAAAGATAGGGTTAGCGGTGTTGTGATTAACTGGTCAGCGGTAAAAATTGCCGGATTGCATGTAGATCCTTTAGTCGTACTTTCTAAATATGTTATTGATGCTACCGGGCATGATGTTGATCTGGTGAGAATTCTGGAAAGAAAAAATCCGAGTGTTCGTTTAAAAACTAAAACCGGCAAGGTAATTGGTGAAAAATCTATGTGGGCGGATAAAGGAGAAAAATCTATAGCTTTACATACAAAAGAAGTCTTTCCTGGGCTTGTTGTTTCCGGGATGGCGGTTAATGCTGTTTATGGATTGCCCCGAATGGGGGCAATTTTCGGAGGGATGCTTCTTTCCGGTAAGCGTGCCGCAGAATTGATTTTATCCAAAACTGGGGCTAAAACTAAGAAAAAATAAGCAGGTATAGATATTACGGAGAACCGAGATGGCCAAAAGTATAGCTCAAATCAATGCTAAAATTAAAAAAGGTAAAGCTGTAGTTGTTACCAAAGAAGAAATGCTGGAAATCATTAAACAAAGGGGCGTAAAAAAGACAGCAGACTATGTTGATGTGGTAACAACCGGGACTTTTGGTCCGATGTGTTCATCCATGGCTTTATTTAATATCGGGCATCCTAAGCCAAAAATGAAGATTGCCAAAGCCTGGATGAATGAGGTTCCTTGTTATTGCGGGTTAGCGGCAGTGGATATGCTTATCGGGGCAACGGAAATACCGGAAAATGATCCGGTGAATATGAATTATCCCGGAGAATTTAAATATGGCGGTGCTCATGTAATTGAAGATTTGGTCTCGGGAAAGGATGTTAAATTAAGAGCCACAGCTTATGGAACTGACTGCTATCCGCGTAAGAGTTTAGAGAGTTTAATTAATTTAAAAGACATGAATGAAGCGTTGCTGGTAAATCCCCGTAATTGTTATCAGAATTATAATGTCGCAGTAAACCTTTCAAAAAAAACAATATATACATACATGGGAATGCTCAGGCCTAACTTGGGTAATGCGACCTATTGCAGTGCCGGGCAATTATCTCCGCTTTTGAATGATCCGTATTTTCGTACTATAGGTATCGGGAGCAGGATTTTTTTAGGGGGTGGAATAGGCTATATATTTTGGCAGGGGACACAACATACTACCAGTGTAAAGAGAACTAAGGGAGGAGTCCCGGTAGCACCTTCCGGAGCTTTAGCTGTTAACGGAGATTTGAAGAAGATGAGCTCTCAATGGCTGCGGGCTGCTTCTATGCGCGGATATGGGGTGAGTTTGGCTGTCGGTATCGGAGTGCCGATTCCGATTATAGATAAAGAGATGGTAGAATTTGTTTCAGTTAAAGATGAGGATATTGTTGCGCCGATTATCGATTATAGTAAGGATTATCCTAATTGCCGGCCGAACAAAATCGGCCAGGTCAATTATAAGGATTTAAGATCAGGAATTATTTCTGTGCGGGGGAAAGCTGTTCCCACCGCCGGACTTTCCAGCTATTTTAAAGCGCGAAAAATATGCGAACAACTTAAATCCTGGATTAACAAGGGAGAGTTTCTACTCAGTGATCCTGTTCAGCCGCTGCCGAGTGATGGTTCGGGAGTTAATTTCAAGGTTTTTAAAGAAAGAAAATTTAAAAAATAACGGCTTGTTACCGTGAGCCGTTACGTTTGACCTTCTTCAGGCATTCTCTGTAATAATCGCACATATCACAGCATTCATGTCGTTCGTTGCGTTCTCCGCGACACCATTTAATTTCACAAGTCCAATAGAATTGACACCTTTCGCAACATTCCAATTTCATGGAGAATTCCTTTAGTCGTTAGTTGTGAGGATCTGTTTGGATATACTGTTTATCCAGCAATTTTCTCAAAATTGCCGGCTCGAACATAAGAAAGAAACTTCCCTCAACTTTTGTCTTTTCAATCGAGAAAAATGTTTCAATCATGACTATTTCTTCAGTTTTCTCAAACACCTTTCGGAAAGCAATGTTAAGGATGGTTTCCAATGTGCCACATGTAAGACTGGGGGTAGAGTGCAGGATAACGGTTTGGGTGAAAGTAGACATAGTCGCCAAATAAGCGGAGATAACTATATTTCCAATTTCTTTTAATATTGATACTCCAAATTCTGTTGCATTGCCTAATTCTGAATGTTCTTCAGAAACTCCGTCAATTAATCCATAAGCACTTTTCTCCGGGAACATAAGAACGATATTTCCGGATAATTGCCCAAGTAGCTGGATATTTACCCCGACGAGTATCTCCAGGTTGTTTTGAAACATTTCCGAGACTTTATTCGAAGCGACAATTTTTAAATCCGGGATAGTTAACTGAACTCTTTGATTTATGACTTGAGATAACGCAATTGTAGCATTTCCTGTGCAGATGTGCCCTACTTCCTTAAGCATATCTATATGTAACTCATTTAAGACTAAATTATCATTTGCCATATAGTTAAAAGACCTCCTTATCCTCCATAGGATATGCATGTATTTAAGCGAAATATATCCATTTACGCTTTATTTGCAAATTGTTAGGTTTTTTTAACTATAGCATATTAGAAAAATTGTGTCAAATAAAATTTCTTTTAAAACTTGTTTTCAAATTTTAAAAAATATGCTACTATAATGTGAATAATAAACTGTAATTAGTGAAAAAGAGCATTTTTACTGCTAATTTAGGTCACAGGAGTCGGTATGTCAGTAACATTTCCCGGGGGAAAACACATAAGCAGTTTTAAAAATCTTGCTAAGGATAAGGCTATTGTTGATTTGCCTTTGCCGTCTGAGGTTATTATCCCTTTGATACAGCATGTAGGTAGAAGCTGCGAATTAGTTGTCAAAGAAGGAGATACGGTAAAAACCGGAACTAAGATCGGCGAGGCGTCAGGCGTGATTTCGAGTTGTATCCATGCGAGTATTTCCGGAAAAGTGAGTAAAATTTCCGAGTATCATCATCCGGTAATCGGGTGCTGTAAAGCGGTTTTTATTGATTCAGATGGGAAAGACGAGTTGGATCAATCTATTAAGAGTCGTCAGCATGTTGATGGTTTGTCTAAAGATGAGTTGCTTACTATCGTTAAGGAGGCGGGTATTGTCGGATTGGGCGGAGCGGCATTTCCTACACATGTAAAGCTTAATCCACCGGTTCCGGTAGATACTCTGATTATAAACGGAGCTGAGTGTGAACCGTATCTTACTTGTGATTTCCGGCTGATGATAGAGAGAACTAAGGATATCTTGCTGGGGATTTTAACAGTACAGAAAGTACTGGGAAAGCCGGTTGCTTATATCGGTATTGAGGATGATAAACCGGAAGCAATCCGGGCGATGAGAAACAAAATTGTTCAAATGAAACTTGAGATTAATGTTGTTCCTCTGAAAGCAAAATATCCTCAAGGTGCGGAAAAACAATTGATTAAAGCTATTGTAAACAGAGAAGTTCCCGGAGGTAAATTGCCGTTTGATGTGGGCGTTATTGTTATAAATGTGGGAACAGTTTTGGCTGTAAAAAATGCTGTTTATGAGGGGAAGCCTTTATATGAGAGGGTGGTAACTATTACCGGTAAGATAGTAAAAGAACCGGCAAATTTAAATGTACGCTTGGGAACAAAATTTTCGGAACTTATTAATTTCGCTCAGGGGACAACTGGGCCGATTGGTAAGCTGATAATGGGTGGTCCGATGATGGGGCTAGCTCAGTGCAGTGATGCTGTTCCGGTTATAAAGGGTACCTCCGGGGTATTACTTTTTGCGGAGGATCAAATTACAGAACTTTCTGATCATGCTTGTATTAGGTGCGGCCGATGCATAGATGCTTGTCCGGTAAAGATGCTGCCGTATGCTTTAAGTTTATGCGGAGAAACAGAGCGTTTTGATTTGGCAGCAAAATATAATCCATTTGATTGTATGGAGTGTGGAATATGCACTTATATGTGTCCTGCCCAGAGACGAATTCTACAATACATACGATTAATAAAGGCGGTTTTAAGATGAGTAAGGACAAAGAACAAAGATTAATAGTAGCCAGTTCGCCGCATGTACATTCAGGAGAAACCATTCCGAAAATTATGTGGACGGTATTCTTTTGTCTTTTACCATCGGGGATTATGAGCGTATATGTTTTTGGTATGTCAACAGTATGGATTATCTTAAGTGCGATAATCGGTGCTGTTGCTACCGAGTGGTGCTGTTGTACGCTTCAGAAGAAAAAGCTTACGATTGGAGATGGTAGTGCTGTTTTAACCGGGTTACTTGTTGCGTATAATGTGCCGCCGCAATCGCCGCTTTGGCTGTCATTTCTGGGGGCGGGATTTGCTATTTTATTCGGCAAAATATTATTTGGCGGATTGGGGTTTAATATTTTTAACCCGGCTTTGATCGGGAGAGTATTTTTAATGGCAAGTTTTCCGGTGCTCATGACACGTTGGCCGGCTTTAACCGGTGTTGACGCGGTTACTGCGCCTACGCCGCTGGCAATATTTAAAGATGGTTTTGCGCAGAGTAACATGCTGGGTTCAGAAGTTGTTCAACATTCATATCGGGATTTATTTTTTGGTTTTCGCGGCGGGTGTATTGGAGAAGCATGTATTGCCGCACTGCTTCTTGGGGCCATATATTTGATTTTTGCCGGGTATATTTCCTGGTATATACCGGTAAGCTACATAGGTACGGTAGCGGTATTTACCTGGATTTTTGCCGGAGAGGGGTTTTTCCGGGGAGATTTTATGTTTCATATTTTAGCCGGAGGTCTTGTTCTCGGGGCGTTTTATATGGCGACAGATTATGTTACCGGTCCGGTAACTAAACCGGGAAGGTTGATATTTGGTATGGGGTGCGGGCTTCTCACCGGGATTATCCGTTTATGGGGAGGATATCCGGAAGGTGTTTCGTATTCTATATTAATAATGAACGCGCTAACGCCCTTAATTGATAGATTTGTTGTTCCAAAAAGATTTGGAAATGTAAAATGAAAGAATTAATTTTAGCGGTAAGCTCACTCTCAGGCTTAGGGCTTGTTTTTGGCGTATTGCTCGCGTGGACTTCAAAAAAATTCCATGTCGATGAAGACCCTCGAGTGGTTAAAATAAAAGAATTATTGCCGGGAGCTAATTGCGGGGCTTGCGGGTTAGCCGGATGTGCCAGTTTTGCGGAAAGCTTGGTAGAAAAAACTACAGAACTTAGCTTTTGTGTAGCCTGCAGCGGAGAAAGTAAACAGAAGATTACTGAAGTTTTGGGATTATCCGGAGATTGTGCGCAAAATTCCGTTAAAAAGATCGCGGTTATTGCCTGTGGGGGCGGGACGCGTTGTAAAGATAAGTTTGCTTATAATGGGTTAGCTGATTGTCGTGCCGCAGCATTGGCCCTTGGCGGGAATAAAGAATGTCAATTTGCTTGTTTAGAACAGGGAACGTGTATTAGCGCCTGTCCGTTTGATGCGATTAAGATGACCGAAGAAGGAGTTCCTAAAGTTATCGGCAATCTTTGTAAAGGTTGTGAAAAATGTGTGGCAGTTTGTCCGCGTAAGATTATCTATATGATTACTCCCAAGAGTAAGAATAAATTTAATGTAATTATCCGTTGCAGCTCCCAGGAAAAGGGTGCGCCGGCTATGAAAAAATGTAAGGTAAGTTGTATTGCCTGTGGTAAATGTGTTAATGTGTGCCCGGTGAAAGCGATAACGATCCAGAACAATTTGGCCGTAATTGATTACACAAAGTGTATTGGTTGTAAGAAGTGCGTTGATGTTTGTCCGACAAAGGTTATTGCTGTTATATAAGAATCTTTCTTGAAAAATGTGACTGCAGACATATTAATACATTTTATATTAAGAAGTTAAAGATAGTTCAAAAGTTAAAATTCAAAATTCAAAAATGCAATTAAAAAATCAAAAGTTTAAAGATACAATTGTTGAGTATTATTGTGCATAAAATTTTTGAGAATAAGAATGCTAAGTGTAAAAATGACAAAAGATAGATGGCTTTTTAATTTTGCCTTGGATTTTTGACTTTTGCCTTTTGAGTTTTGATTTAGCAATCGGTTATAAAATAAAAAGAAAGAAAATTTCACAACGTTTGAGAAAGAAGCTAATATAAAGAGATGCTTACCTCTACAGGGTTTGTCCTGTCAAATTGGCCGATCAAAGATATCAAATCATGAATAATAAAAGAGTATTAGTTGCGATGAGCGGTGGTGTGGATTCTACTATTGCGGCTTATTTATTACAGCAGGAAGGCTATACGGTTGCCGGGATTACGATGCAGAACTTTTCCGGAAATGCTCATATTAAAAAGGCTAAAGAAATGGCCAAGGCCTTAGGTATTGATCATTACGTTGTTAATGTTGAAGAAGAATTCAGAAATTCAATAATCAGCTGTTTTTGCCGGGAATATATTAACGGTCGAACTCCTAATCCGTGTGTTCGGTGTAATCGGCTGATAAAATTTGGGTTTTTAATGAATAGTAAAAAAAATGAGTGGCCTTATTTTGCTACAGGTCATTATGCCCGGGTTGAGAATAATGCTGAAACTAAACAATATCTATTGCGAAAAGGCAAGGACATCCGTAAGGATCAATCATACGTTCTGCATATGCTTAACCAAGAACAATTATCCCGCTTATTACTGCCCTTGGGAGGTTTATCTAAAAAAGAGACCTTTGCTATAGCCAGAGAATTAAAATTACCCATAGCCGAGGGTGGGGAAAGTCAGGATATCTGTTTTATTCCTGAGGGGGATTATGTGAAATTTATATTATCATGTCTGCCGGCTATTAAACTTATACCTGGTCCGATTAAAAATAGACAAGGAGAAATATTGGGTACACACAAGGGCTTGATTTTTTACACAATCGGCCAAAGAAAAGGATTGGGCATCGGATACAAATGCCCATTGTTTGTCGTGGGTATTGATAAACAGAAGAATACGTTAATTGTTGGAGAAAAAGATGAGTTATCTGCTGATGTTTTTAAGATTACTGATGTTCTTTTTACAAATGATAATTATCGGAAAGATAAGTTTAATGCCCAGGTTAAAATTCGATATCACCACCAGCCTTCCGAAGCAAAAATAAAAAATATCGGTAATAATGATTGGCAGGTTAAATTTCAAAGCCCTCAAAAGGCGATTACTCCCGGACAATCCGCAGTATTTTATGATAACGATATTGTTCTCGGCGGCGGGGTTATTGAGTCTGTTATTGATCGGAAAGGTTAGTGGTTTTATCCTGTTTTTTTACCCGGCACTTAAGAATCTGAAAGTGTCCGGTATGATTATCCCAGCTTAGGGTGAAATATCCGAGTTCAGGAAGACAAATGCTTATTTTGTTCCCTTCGCACAGAAAAGAAAATACAATAACGGTAATTAATATTACTATAAATATTATCCAGTATTTAACATCCTTCCAATGTTTATCCATGGTTACTTATTTTCATCTTTTTTCTCATTATGTATTATAATCATATTTTGCGGTTCCGGGGAAGTTTCTGCTGAGGTGGTCCACTTAAAGACTTTTTCTGGTTTTTCTTCAGATTCTTTGTTTTCATTGTGGATGGCATGCATGTTTTTCGGGGCTTGCTTAATGTTGCCTTTTGGCTGCCAATTGAGAAGTTCAATTTTCCCTTTTTTTTCATCCCAGTGGATGAAAAAATATCCTCTGCTTGGTAAATAACATTTGTATTGATGCCCGCTGTTTATAAAAGCAAACAGCAGTGCTGAAATAAGAAGTAAAAGAATGAAACTCAGCCAAAGTTTTGTGGTCATAAATCCTATGCGATACGTTTAGTAATTATTTATTATAACTTACTATATTAGATTAAATTAGTCAAGAGAAGCAATGGGTTATTGATTTTTTATTTTTTCTTTAAGTTTATTTAAATTTATCTGGGCTTCTTTATATTCAGGATCAATTTGCAAAGCTGTTTCCCATTCATATTTTGATTTTTTGAAAAGCCCCGTCTTCGTGTATAGGATACCTAGGTTATTATGTAAAAAAGCCTCTTGGGGGAAAAGTCTTATTGATTCTAAAAATGTTTTTATCGCGAGCTCATAATCTCCGTGCTGCTCATAGGCAATTGCCAAAAGACTATACAATTTCGCGGTACGTTTATCGCGCGCGGTGATTTTCAGGAGATTTTTATAAACATCGATTAATGGCGCGAGCATTGAGTTTTCCTTGTAAAAATCAATTAAACTTTGGTTAGTCTCAAGGTGATCAGGGTTAAGAGCATAAGATTGTTGAAATGCCGATAAGGCTTCTTCAGGTTTGCCGATTTCTTTATAAACAATGCCGAGATTATGATAGGCAATATTGTTATAGGGATTATATCTAATCGCAAGCTCAAGGGCGGTGAGGGCTTCATCATATTTTTGCTGCCGGTAATAAATTACTCCCATATTAAGGTGGGCACCGCTATATTCGGGATAAAGCTCGATTGATTTTTTATAGTATTCCAGGGCTTGGGATAATTGATTCTTTTGTGTATATACATTGCCCAAACATTTATAGGCAACATAATTGGCCGGGTTTGTTTTAATTGCCGATTCAAAATGATCCTGCGCTTTTTTAAACTGACCGCTGCTTAAGTAAACAAGTCCAAGATTTATTTTTGCTTTGTCATTATCTTTGTTGAAAGTCAGGATTCTTTGATAAAGCGACAAATCATTTTTCCAAAACGTGTTTTGCCGTATTGTTAATAAGCTGAGAAAAAAAATGATAAATATGAAAAAAATATTAACCAGCATCTTTAAATAAATCTTTCCAGAAGCTCTTTTTCTTAAGGCAGAGAAAGCTAGTGATATCCCCAGGCAGAGGCCAATTGACGGCAAATACAGCCAGTGATCAGCTATTTTTGCGTTGATCGGAAGTATCGCATTAGAAACAGGTAATAGGGCCAGGAAAAACCAGCATATTCCAAAAAATGCTGTGCGTGAATGTTTATATGCTTTTACGGAAATTAGGCAGATAATGCTCATAAGGATGATCGAGATAAAAAAACTAAAACTAAAAACTGTTCTTTGAATTTCAATGGTTCTTTCCAGATGCAGATCAACCGGGAGAAAAAATATTTTGAGGAAATCCATGATTATTACCGGAAGTGTCATCACTCTTGCGGGCAAGCTTGATAAGAGAGATACCCCGTTTATGTGGCTGTTGCTCCCCGGAGATACCACCCGACATATTATATATATAGTGGAAATAATAAAAAAAGGAATCATGTAAATAAGGAATTCCCGTTGTTTAAAGAATTGATTTTTCGGGTTGCGGCATAGCACATAATAGTAGGTAATTAATAGTATGGGTAAAACAAGCGCCATTTCTTTGGAAAGAATTGCGAGTATGAATAACGTCACAGAATATAAGTAAATAGAGAAAATATTTAATTTGCTGTTCTGAGATATTCGGATGAATAAAAACAAGTTTAAAAGCATAAATAAACTTGCCAGCAGATCAGCTCGGCCGGCAATATAAGTTACGGCTTGAACATGTGCCGGATGTGCGGCGAATAATAAACTTGCCATGATCGATGTCCCCGGACATTTAGTTATCGCAAGTATTAGTAAATATACTAATATAACATTTAAAATATGCAGTATAAGATTTGTCAGGTGATATCCTAAAGGATTTAAATGCCATAATGAATAATCCAGCATATATGAAAGCGCTTGAATCGGACGATAAAAAATTACGCTTTGCGGATCACTGTGTCCGGGGTATAGGGGAGTGGTAAAAATTTCAAAGATTGATGACCAGTGTTTTATGAGTGGGTTTTTAACGATTAGATAGGCGTCATCCCAGACAAAAGAGTTGTGCAGGGAATTCGCATAGATAACTATACAAGCAACAATTAATAATAAGATATGACGATAATTTATCTTCAATTTATTTTTATAAAAATATGGTGCCGAGGGCGGGAGTCGGACCCGCATGGAGTTACCCCCATCGGTTTTTGAGACCGACGTGTATGCCAATTCCACCACCTCGGCACGAGATTTTATCTTCTAATTGGAGGTTGCGTCCAACTGAAATGAAACTGCGATCTTGGTGGCCCTAGAACAATAGACCACATTATACCTTCTTTTATACTGCTTTGCAAGCGCAAGGTTTGTTTTTTTTCGTTTTTAATTAAAAAGGCATTCTGCGGCTCTGTAAACATAGTGGTTTCCGGAGTAGGTAAGGGGGGCAGGTCAACGGGTTTTGTTTCCTGAGGTTGTGGTGTTTTTCCTGCTGTTTTTACCCTCTGCCACTGCTTTTTTCTGGCCGCAAGATTTCTCTCATAAGTTTCGCTATATTTATCAATTTTCTTTTGAACCGGCGGCTGGTAATTAACTCCTTCTCTTTGCGGTTCATTATCAGCCTTTGTTTTTCTGGGCCGGGCAGAGGGAAAAGTATTTTCGGAAAAGTCCGGCAATTTCTCATCCCAGCTGCCTTTTCTCTTTGTATTAGAAATAACCCAGATAACAATGATTATTCCGTATATTATAAGCTTGACTAAGGCTTCCATTTTTCTATACTATTTCTTTTGGTTGTTTTCATCGGTTCCGCCGATTTTTTCCCGCATGGAAGTGTCGGCCTGGATGTTTTTTAAATTGTAATAATCCATTACTCCGAGTTTGCCTTCGCGGAATGCATAAGCGATTGCTTTAGGAACTTCCGCTTCCGCTTCGACTACATGGGCCTGCATTTCCTGTACACGCGCTTTCATTTCCTGTTCCTGGGCAACGGCCATAGCTCTTCTTGTTTCTGCTTTTGCCTGGGCGACCCTAAGATCAGCTTCCGCCTGATCCATCTGCAGTTTTGCTCCGATGTTTCTTCCGACATCAACGTCGGCAATATCAATAGAGAGTATTTCAAAAGCTGTTCCCGCGTCAAGTCCGCGTTCCAATACATTTCGGGATATCTTATCCGGGTTTTCTAATACTTCTTTGTATGTATTAGCCGAACCGATAGTTGTAACAATGCCTTCTCCGACACGAGCGATAATAGTTTCTTCGATAGCTCCGCCGACAAGCCGTTCAATATTTGCCCGCACCGTAACTCGGGCTCTGGCGCGAACTTCAATACCGTCTTTAGCTACAGCAGAGAGAAGTCCGGTTTTGGGCGCGTCAATAACTTTGGGATTTACTGATGTTTTAACCGCTTCTAAAACATCTCGTCCGGCAAGGTCTATGGCGCAGGCTTTTTCAAATTTTAAATTGAGATTTGCTTTGTCTGCGGAGATCAATGCTTTTACTACGCGGATCACATCTCCGCCGGCCAGGTAATGAGCTTCCAACGCGTCACTATCGACACTGAGACCGGCTTTATGGACCATGATTATAGAAGGGACGATGACAAAAGGATCCACTTTTCTTAACCTCATTCCAAATAAACCGAATAAAGAGGTTTTTACCCCGGAAGCAATCGCGGATATCCACAATCTGACCGGGATGAAATAAGAAAATAAAAAGAAAAACGCGACAACAAAAATTACAAATAAAAATACCGGCATACAAGTACCTCCTTAATTTGCGTTAGCAAATTAACCTCGAACCTTGAAAAGGTGAGAGGTCTTCACTAATCGACGGGTTTAATTTCTTTTACTACAATACGAGTTCCTTCAATCTCGGTAACGATTATTTTTTTATTCTTTTCGATAAATTCACAGTCAGCGACTACATCATAACGCTGGTCATCTATGATTGCTGTTCCGCTGGGCCTGAGAATTGTTAAGCTAACTCCGGTTTTATTAACAAGCTCTTTAAATTCTTCCGGCGCGTTCTGGTATCCTTTTTGCTTATCCTCTGTGAGGGACAGGCGGGTTTTTTTCCAGACCGAAGTTTTGGGAAGTAATTTAACTAAGGCAATGACTACAATAATGCTGATCAATGAGAGTAGACCGCCGGCAAGAGGACTTAAACTGCTAAAGGCAGTGTAACAGGCGGCACAGATCGCAATAGCCCCCAGTATCCCGCCCAACCCAAATCCGGGAATAATAATAACTTCTATGAGAATTAAAATAAATCCCAAAACAAAAAGACCGATAATTGTTAACCAGATAGGCATTAGGATCTCCTTATTTTTTCTACGAAAATTTTATTACCCTCAATTTTAACAATTTTTATTGGCTCGTCTTTTTTAATAAAGTCACCTTGAGTGATTACATCTATGACTTGATCATCAAAAGTTGCCCGGCCGGCCGGCCGCAGCATTGTTTTTGCTTTACCTATTTTACCAACGCTGAATTGTTCTGGCAAGGTTTTTGTCTGGAAGCCCATTTCCTTGGTTTCCCGCGCGTCAAGCCGGATACGTTTCCAGAGTGGTGTTTTAGGGAAAAATTTAAAAGCGAGTATTAAAATAATAAAACTGGTGATGAAGGAATAAGAAACGATATTAAACGCAGTCTGCAGTTCAAAAGAAGGAAAAGTAAACGGGTGCTTAACTAAAGTAAGGATTAACCCGGTAAAAATAAATAAAATTCCCATTACCCCGGTAACGCCGAATCCGGGGATCACAAATATCTCCAGAAGCAATAGGGCTATTCCGATCACAAAGACCATAATATCTACCCAGCTTGCCAGCCCGACCAGATAATGTCCCCAGAAAAATAGGATAATAAATAATGCTCCTAATGTTCCGCTAATTCCCCAGCCGGGCATTTTCAATTCAAAGATTAACCCGAGAAAGCCCAGGCTTAATAATAAAGAACTGACAATCGGGTGGGTTAGGAAGCGGACCAGATTTTCCGACCAATTTGGGGAAGGATGGATAATATTTAATTTTTCCTCGATTTTCTTTCCCAGATTTTCTTTTATGTAATTCCAGAATTCATCTTCTGAATCAACAATTGCTGAAGATAGTTTTATTTCTAAGGCTTCTTTTGCGGTGAGATTAAGTAATTTTCCTTTCTGGCTGATAACCTGAGGCGCTTCGTTCTTATTTACTTTATATTCCTGTTTTTTTTCTTCATACTCAGGCCGGGTCATTAAAAGCAGGTTGTCTTTAATAGAGATCTGAACAATTTCGATATCTTTATCTACCATTGCTTCGGCTAAGCTTACCGAATGATTATTTGCTTCGGCAGTGGCTTTGAATTTTGCTCTTAATGCGGAAATCATTTTTTCATCAGTGGATTCCGGTCCGCATCCTCCGCCAACTCCCATAGTCCGCGGTTCAGCCGAGCCGATAGATGATCCGGTTTTCATGATTATTTTCTTACAGGATAAAGCGATAAGCGCTCCGGCGGACCAGGCAGTATTGGAAATATAGGCATATGTCGGTACATTAAGTGCCTGAACAGCCATGACAATTTCATCAGCGGCATCTACACGCCCGCCTAAAGTATCAATTTCCAGCACGACAATATCGGCACTTTGAGCCTTTGCCTCGTCGATACTGCGTTTTATAAAAGAGGATAAGCCTAAGTCAATAGTTCCGGTTACGGGAATACTGTAAACAGTCGGAATAGTTTGCTCTGAAGAGAGAAGTTTATTTGAAAACGACAGGAGAATAAAAAATATGAAGAAAATTAATAAAAGCTTTTTTACTAAATTCATAGCTGTACCGCTCCTGTTTTTTTGTTTTCTGGTGGAGCTGGGGGGGCTCGAACGTCGTGTCGCATCTTGCGGATGTCTTTGACATTCCTCAGACACTCACTTCCATAAGGAAACACCCTAATGGTTTTTCCTTATTATTCCTTTTCCTTCTGCAGGAAGGTCAAGTACGCCGATAAGGGGAAACAATCTTTCCCCTTAAAAACCCCTTTTTGGTTCTCACCTGTTCAATTTTTATTCTTGGTGGAGCTGGGGGGGCTCGAACCCCCGGCCTTCTGACTGCCAGTCAGACACTCTCCCAGCTGAGCTACAGCCCCACACTTTAAAAAACTATAGCACGCTCGCGAATTTATGTCAATCCTTCTCTGTTAAAGGATAAAATTCAACTTGCTCTGAAAGTGCCGGCTGTGTTAGAATAAAACGCATATTTTAAGATTGAGAAATAAGGGAGAATTAAGAATGACTGACTATGCGTTTTTGGATATTGAAAAAAAGTGGCAGGAATATTGGACGAAAAATCAAATATTTAAGTCTGTTCCGGATAAAAATAAGAAAAAATATTATGTGCTGGAGATGTTTCCATACCCGTCCGGACGTATTCACATGGGGCATGTGCGTAACTATACGATCGGAGATGTAGTTGCGCGCTATCGGATGTCAGCCGGGTTTAATGTTCTGCATCCGATGGGTTTTGATGCTTTTGGCCAGCCTGCGGAAAATGCGGCCATAAAACATAATACCGATCCAAAGGAATGGACGGAAAAATGTATAAGCTGGATGGTTAAAGAACTAAAGCATATGGGCTTTGCCTATGACTGGGACCGTGAGCTTTCTACGCACAGAGATGAATATTATCGCTGGAACCAGTGGATCTTTACCAAGATGTTTGAACAGGGGCTGGCTTATAAAAAAGGTTCTAGTGTTAATTGGTGCTCTTCTTGTCAGACAACCCTGGCTAATGAAGAAGTTGTCAATGGCGGGTGTTGGCGCTGTCACACTGAAGTTATGCAAAAAGAACTTGAACAGTGGTATTTTAAAATTACCGAATTTAAAGATGCTTTGCTTGAAGATTTAGACACCTTGAAATACTGGCCGGAACGGGTAATTACTATGCAGAAAAACTGGATCGGGAAAAGCTTTGGTGTGGAGATCTATTTTAAAGAAGCGGATACGCAGGAAAAACTTCCGGTATTTACTACTCGTCAGGATACTATTTTCGGAGCGACTTATGTTGTTTTGGCCCCGGAACATCCGATATTGAAAAAAATAATCAAGGGTAAGCCGCAGGAAAAGGCGGTTTTAGCTTTTATTAAAGATGTTTCTAAAAAAAGCAAAATCGTCAGAGTATCTGCGGATGTGAAAAAAGAAGGCCTATTCACCGGAGCTTACGCGATTAATCCGGTAAATAATGAGAAAATTCCGATATGGACTGCGGATTATGTTTTGATGGATTATGGAACCGGGGCGATCATGGCTGTACCGACACATGATCAGCGTGACTTTTTATTTGCTAAAGAGCATGACCTTCCAATGAGAATAGTAATTCAGAAACCAGAAGCTGTAGGGGCTGGGCTTGCCTCAGCCCGAGTCAGTGCAGATAATTTGACCGAGGCGTATGAGGGAAATGGGGTTCAGGTTAATTCGGCACAATTTGATGGATTGACAAATGAGCAGGCAAAAGAAAAAATTGCCGACTGGATGGAGCAGGGAAAAATCGGGCAGAGGCAGGTGTTCTTTCGTTTAAAAGACTGGTTAATTTCGCGTCAGCGCTATTGGGGAACTCCGATACCCATAATTTACTGTGATAAATGCGGAATAGTTCCGGTGCCGGACAAAGATCTCCCGGTTAAACTTCCGGAAAATATTGCCATTACCGGTGAAGGGGGAAGTCCTTTGGCAAAAGTAAAAGAATTTGTCGAAGTAAATTGCCCAAAGTGCGGGTCTCCGGCCAAGCGAGAAACCGATACTATGGCAACTTTTATTGATTCTTCATGGTATTTCTTAAGATTTTGCAGTCCGCGTTTTAATCAGGCTCTTTTTGATAAAGAGGAAGTAAATTACTGGATGAAAGTAGATCAGTATATCGGCGGGATTGAGCATGCGGTGCTCCATCTTTTATATTCACGTTTTTTTACTAAATTTCTTAATTCTATAGGGCTAGTTGATATCAAAGAACCTTTTCAGAAACTGCTGACCCAGGGAATGGTCCTTAAAGACGGCGAAGTTATGTCAAAGTCCAAGGGGAATATTGTTGACCCGGATGAGATGATCCAAAAATACGGAGCGGATGCATTACGTTTATTTATTTTGTTTGCTGCTCCGCCGGAAGCAGAAATTGATTGGAATGAAAACGGTATGGATGGTTCCTGGCGCTTTCTGAATCGTGTCTGGATGTTGGTGCAGCAGTTCAATGAGTTAACTGCCGGAGCTGCTGTAGTTGAACAATTAGGGTTTGAAAAGAAATTATCTTTTAAACTTCATGCGACGATCAAAAAAGTTACCGAAGAGATGGAAGGCGGGTTTAAATTTAACACTGCGATTAGTTCGATGATGGAATTATTGAATGAATTGGGGCCGGCATTGCGATTGGCTTGTGAAAAAAAAGCAATAACTGCTGAGTTATCCGAGGCAGTAAAAGCTTTAGTGATCCTTCTTTGCCCGATAGCCCCACATATGTGCGAAGAAATGTGGCAATCACTGGGGAATAAAGAAAGTATTATTAAAGCAGACTGGCCGAAATTTGATCCAAAGAAATTGCAGCTGGATGAATTAACTATTGTTGTGCAGGTAAACAGTAAGGTGCGGGCAAAACTTATCGTTCCGGCAGATACTTCCGAGGCGGAATTGAAGGATAAAACGCTTAATGACGAAAAGATCAAAGTGTGGTTGCAAGGCAAGCAAATTAAAAAGGTTGTAGTTGTACCGAAAAAATTAGTGAATATAATTGTTTCATAAATAATATTATTTTCCGCAAATACCTGTAGGCGTTTTTTTGGGGGGGGAGTCATGCAGGACTTTATTATAGAAGAAAGAAAAATTATTGTCTTTGTTCTCGCTGTTTTGATTCTGGGGTTGGGATTAAGCTGGGTTAAGAAAAATAACTCACAAGCAGCTGAGCGGATCATGGCTATTAGCCAGGACAATAGAATCTCTCCATTAGTTGCTTCAACTCAGGATAGTCACCCGGAATTAATCGCGCTTAATCAAGCCAATGCCCAAGAACTCTGCCGTATCCCCGGAATCGGACCGGTAATTGCCAACCGAATAATTGAATATCGCCGGAAAAATGGATTATTTAAAACAAAAGACGAATTAATGGAAGTCAAAGGAATCGGGCCTAAAAAACTTATAGTAATAGAAAATCATGTAAAATTATAGGGGAGGCAATGAAACGTCCTTTGGTGGTGGTGTGTATCTCAATTATTTGCGGAATTGTTGCGGCTTCGTTTGTTTCTTTAAATGTCTGGTTTTCGTTTGCTTGTCTCATCGCTGCTTTTATCAGCTTATTTGTTAATTTAGAGGATAAAATTACATTCCGATTTTCGCTGATTCTGTGCTGTTTTTATTTAGGGTATTGCCATTTTTTAATCGCACAAATCTTACCGAATAATCATATCGCCAAAATTACTCCGCATAAAGGGAAGTTTGTTTCAGTAAAAGGGTTGGTGATTTCTGCCCCGGTAAAGAAAAAGAATAAAACTATTTTTATTGTGAAAACGGAAAAGATTGTAATTGATAATAAAGATTTTCCAATTCAGGGGAATCTTTTAGTGAATTTTTTTAAAAAGGAAAAAATCAATGATCAAGACAGGATCACTGTTTCCGGAACATTATATAAACCATATAACTTCCCCAATAGCGGGAGATTCAGGTATCGTGAGTTTCTTAAACGAAAAGGGATATATTCGATTCTAAGCGTCGGCAAGCAAGGCAAGATAACAGTTGAACAATCAAAGCAAAACAACTCTATAAAAACAATCATCCTGTCTTTAAAAAGTAAAGTTAAGCAAATGATTAATGTCCATTTGTCGGAAAATGCGGGGAAAATAATGAGCGCGATGATCTTAGGGGACAGGGAAGATGTGCCGAGATTTATAAATACCGCATTGCAAAGAACCGGGACCGTACATATTCTGGCTGTTTCCGGATTACATGTCGGCATAGTTGCGATGATAATAATATCCTTACTGAAACTCTGCCAAATGCCGTTTCGGCTAAGATATTTGCTGGCGATTATTGCTTTATGCGGGTTCTGTATATTCACCGGAGGGAGGGTTTCGGTTGTCCGGGCAACGATTATGACCGTAGTTTTTCTCTCCGGAGTGTTATTAAACAGAGATTATGATCCGTACAGTGCTTTAAGTTTATCCGCGCTTATTATTCTATATGTAAATCCGTGGCAATTATTTGAAGTTGGATTTCAACTGTCTTTTGCCTGCGTTCTTTCTATTTTTAAGTTCACAAATACAATATTGAGTATTTTTCCGGTTAAATGGAAGGAAAATAAGTGGTTAGCTTTGATTTTGAAAAGTTTCAGTGTGTCTGTTTCCGCCTGGCTGGGAGCAACGGGAATAATTGCCTATTATTTTCAACTCTTTACCCCGATAGCGGTTATCGCGAATATTATCATAGTGCCGTTTTTGTTTATCGTTATTGCTAGTGGTTTTTTGATGATTATTTTAGGAGGAATAATCCCCGGATTGCTCGGGCCTTTAGCGCTAAGCTGTGAACTCTTAGTTGCTTTGCTATACAAAATAAACATAGTTTTCTTAGGTTTTCCCGGGGCCTATTGGGAAATAAAAGATATTTCTTTCGCAGGGGTGTCTATTTATTACTTGTTTGTGGTTTTAGTGATTGGTTTTTACTCTCGGAGGCAGAGATTTTTTTCGGACATGACGGATTTGACAAACGCCGTAGGTTAATATATAATAATCGACTTAATATGAAAGAAAATATTTAAACAACTTTTAGGAACAAAATCATGGTAAAAATCATTCTCTTAGATAGGGATGGAGTTATAAATAAAAACAATAAAGACCAATATGTCCGGTCTTGGGAGCACTTCGAGTTTTTACCTGGTTCTATAGAGGCGATTAAAAAAATTACGGATCTTGGGATTGAAATCTTTGTGATTTCTAATCAGGCTGGTGTAGCCAAAGGGCTGTATACAGAAGAAGAGTTATCCCGGATGACACAAAATATGCTGGGAGCAATAAAAGCAGGCGGCGGAAATGTTAATAAAGTTCACTATTGTCTGCATAGAGATGAGGATGCATGTGATTGCCGTAAGCCTAAGACCGGACTTTTTGAACAGGCGATTGTTGGTAGAAAAGTAGACCCGGGGCAGGTATTTGTTATTGGAGATAGTGCCAGGGATATTCAGGCAGGACAAAAACTTGGATTCCGAACAATATTAGTTCTTTCCGGGAATACTAAAGATCGGGAAGAGATCAATGATTTTGAGTTAAAACCGGATTTTATCGCCAAGGATTTGCTTGATGCTGTGGATACGGTAATTGTTAAAGAGAATAATTAGAAGTTAAGGTGACCTGATGAATAAAAAAAGAGTTGTTTTAACATTTCCGCATGATCTGCTGAGTAAGCCGATAACCTATCACCTGATTAAGGACTTTGACCTGATCGTGAATATTTTAAAGGCTAATATTACACCTAATGAACTCGGGTTACTGGTATTAGAGATTGAAGGTAATAAGCAGAATCTTGATGCCGGCATTGATTATCTTAAAAAAACAGGAGTTAAAATAGAATCACTCATTCAGGATATTAAGTGGGATGAAAGGAAATGTATCCATTGCACGAAATGTATTACAGTGTGTCCGACGGGAGCGTTTTTTACAAACAAAGTGGATATGCGGGTCGAGTTTAATAAGAATAAATGTATTGCCTGCGGTTTATGTGTTCCATTGTGTCCTTACCGGGCGGTAGAAATTATAATATGAGGTATAAATTATGATTCGAAAAGCTAATGTTAAAGATGTTGAAGCGATTCAAGCGCTGATAAATACTCACGCGAAAAAAAGCCAGGTTTTGCCCCGCTCTTTAAATAATATATATGAGAATATTCGTGATTTTGTGGTTTGTGCGGAAAATAGTATTATTATTGGATGTTGTGCTTTACATATCACCTGGGGGAATTTGGCGGAAATACGCTCACTTATTGTAGATGACGCCTATCAAAAAAAAGGGATTGGTACACAATTAATTAATTTTTGTTTAGAAGATGCAAAACACTTTGGGATAACTAGAACATTTTTGCTTACTGCGCATATCGGGTATTTTGAAAAATTCGGGTTTAAAATTGTGGATAAAGCGACGCTTCCTCATAAAATATGGAGTGATTGTGTCGAATGTATCAAATTCCCCGACTGTGATGAAACAGCAATGATTAAAACAATAGACTAGAGACAATAGACTATGGACCATAGACTAAAAAACAAAAAATAAAAACAAAAAATAAAAACAGAAAAAGACAAGTATAGTTGTGGAAGGGGAAATTTGTTATGGGATTTACGATTTCGGAAAAAATATTTAATGCTCATGTTAAGGGAGCAAAAAAAGTTAAGGCCGGTGATTTTGTTTACGCTGATGTAGATGTTGCTTTGGGGAATGATATAACTGCACCTATAGCTATCGATCAGTTTAAAAAGATCGGGGTTAAAAAAGTATATGATCGAAAGAAAGTCGTGCTTGTTCCGGATCATTTTACTCCGGCTAAGGATATAAAAAGCGCTGAGCAGGCAAAGGTTTTGCGGGAATTTGCTAAAGAGCAGAAACTTGTGAATTATTTTGAAGTGGGGCGGATGGGTATTGAGCACGCTCTACTGCCGGAGTGTGGATTAGTTCGTCCCGGAGAACTTATTATCGGAGCAGATTCGCATACTTGTACATACGGGGCTTTAGGTGCGTTTGCTACCGGAGTGGGATCTACTGATTTGGCCGCCTGCTGGGCTACGGGAAAAGCGTGGTTTCGGGTGCCGGAAACCATTCGTTTTGTGTATAAGGGGAAAATGAATAAATGGGTTTCCGGAAAAGATCTGATTCTTTATACAATCGGATTGATCGGTGTTGACGGTGCACTTTATAAAGCGATGGAATTTACCGGTCCGGTTATTAAGCATCTTGCGATTGATGACCGTTTTACTATGTCGAATATGGCGATTGAAGCCGGAGGAAAAGCCGGATTGATTGAACCGGATGCGATTACTATGGAATATGTAAAGGCGCATAATAATCCTGCTAAGGGCAGATTAGCGAAAAACTATGATTATTTAAAAAGTGATTCCGATGCTGAATATGAAAAAACTATAGAGATCAATGTTTCCGAGATAGAACCGCAGGTGTCTTTGCCGCATTTACCGAGCAATACCCGGCCGGTCAGCAAACTCAAAAAAATGCGTGTTGATCAGGTCGTTATCGGCTCATGTACAAACGGAAGAATCACTGATTTACGTATTGCGGCAAAAATTCTAAAAGGAAAAAAAGTCCATCCGGATGTGCGCTGTATTGTTTTTCCCGCTACCCAGAAGATTTATTCTCAGGCAATGAAAGAAGGATTGTTGGAAATTTTTGTTAAAGCAAATGCGGTTGTTTCTACTCCTACCTGCGGTCCTTGTTTAGGCGGGCACATGGGTATTTTGGCTAAGGGAGAACGGGCGATAGCGACAACGAATAGAAATTTCGTCGGGCGCATGGGGCATCCGGAAAGTGAAGTTATCTTAAGCAGTCCGGCTGTTGCCGCGGCGAGCGCGATTACCGGTTGTGTTACTCATCCGAGTAAAATATAGCGTGGAGCGTATAGCGGATAGCGTATAGAAAATCAAAAAACAAGAAAATAGAAGATAGAAAAATGAGGTTAGATTATGAAATTAAAAGGCACTGCTTGGCGGTTTGGCGATAATATCAATACTGATGAAATTATCGCCGCGCGATATCTAAATACATTTGATGCTCGGGAACTGGGAGAGCATTGCATGGAAGATATTGACGGAAAATTTTTGAAAAAGATTTCAATAGGAGACTGTATGGTTGCCGGTAAGAATTTCGGATGCGGTTCTTCTCGTGAGCATGCGCCGATTGCGATTAAGGGCTGCGGGATATCATGTGTTATCGCGGAAAGTTTTGCCCGGATATTTTACCGCAATGCAATTAATATCGGATTGCCGATACTTGTGAGTAAGCAGGCATCCTGTGATATTAAGGAAAAAGATGTGATTGAGGTAGATGTGACCGAAGGTGTGATTTACAATTTAACAAATAAAAAAAGTTATAAGACTGATAAGTTTGCTGATTTTATGCAGGAGATTGTCAATTGCGGCGGACTATTAAATTGGATTAAAAACCCGAAAGGTTCCGCGAGCAAAGCGAAGCGCAAGAAAAACAAAAAATAAGCCGCCATGTGGACACTTAAGAAATGGACAGTGGCGAGCCTCCCGTGGGATACTTCGAAGAAGGTACCCGGCGGGAAAGAAAGAGGTGACGCAAATGTATAAAATTGCAGTTATGCCTGGAGATGGTACTGGTCCTGAGGTGATAGATGAGGGGCTGAAGGTTTTAGAAAAAGTTAGCAAAATGTTCGGATTTGAATATGAGCTTACAAATTTCAATTATGGCGGAGACCGCTATATTGAGACCGGTGTGGTTATGACTGATGAAGAAGTTGACGGGTTGAAGAAGTTTGACGCTATTTATTTAGGAGCAATCGGGCATCCTGATGTAAAACCGGGTATACTAGAAAAGGGTATTTTGCTTAAAACCAGATTTGGACTGGATCAGTATATTAATTTACGTCCGGTAAAGTTATATAATAAAGATTTTTGTCCGATAAAAGATAAAAATGAAGAAGATGTTGATTTTGTAGTCGTCCGTGAAAATTCCGAAGGTTTATATAAAGGTATGGGAGAAATTCAGAATGAAGGGACTCCGGAAGAAGTAGCGATTCAGCTTTCTTATAATACCCGGAAGGGGATTGAGCGGTGTATCCGCTATGCTTTTGAATATACGCGTAAACGTAATAAAAGGAAAAACCTTACCTTGTGCGGGAAGACAAACGTATTAACTTATGCTTGGGGCCTTTGGCAGAGAACATTTGATGAAGTCGCCAAAGAATACCCGGATATTACTACAGATTATGCGCACGTTGATGCAACGACCATGTGGTTTGTGAAAAATCCGGAATGGTTTGATGTCATTGTTACCGATAATATGTTTGGAGATATTATTACCGACCTGGGCGCGATGGTTCAGGGAGGGATGGGAATTGCCGCCGGTGGCAATATCAATCCTCAGGGAGTTTCCATGTTTGAACCGATTGGCGGATCAGCTCCGAAGTATACAGGAAAGAATGTAATTAATCCGCTGGCAGCGATTTGTGCTTTAGCGATGCTTTTGGAGACATTAGGAGAAGAAAAGGCCGCTAAGAGTATCGAGGATGCGGTAATCTATATTGTGAAAAATAAGGTTAAGAGCTTAGGTGCCGGTAGAATGGGGTATTCTACTTCTGAAATCGGTGACTTGGTGGTGGAAAATCTTAAGTAACCTGTAGGGGCGGGCCTTGTGCCCGCCCGAGACAAAGGAAGAAAATGAAGAAAAAACAAAAATACAATGTTGCGGTTGTCGGAGTTGGCGCGGTAGGAGAGGAGATGCTCAAGGTGTTGTGCCAGCATAAATTTCCGATTAATAAATTAAAGGTTTTGGCGCGCAGTGCCAGAAAGATTAAAGTTGACGGAAAAACATATGAGGTGGAACAGATTTCCGCCGATAGCTTTAATGATATGGATTTCGCGCTTTTTGCCGGAACCGAAGGAGAGAAAGGCGCGGCCGTGACTTATGCTCCGGAGGCAGTAAAAAGAGGTGCGATCGTTATTGATAACGGCGCTGATTTTCGCTTGAAAAAAAATGTGCCTTTGGTCGTCCCGGAGGTTAATGGAGCTGATGCTAAAAAAAATAAAGGCATTATTGCTAATCCGAATTGTTCAACTATTCAGATGGTTGCGGCAATAGCTCCGATTCACCGCAAAGTTGGGATTAAAAGAATTATTGTTTCAACTTTTCAGGCAGTTTCCGGGGCTGGAAGAAGTGCTTTGCAGAGACTTTGGGCAGAGACTGATTATATGGTCAGTAAGAATGATGCAAAATCTGCCTATGAAAATCCTGTGCAGAATATGAAAAATATTGAGGGTACTCCTTTGGCTTATCAAATTGCTTTTAATGCTATTCCTCAGATCGGTGGTTTTGCTGAAGATGATTATACTAGTGAAGAATGGAAAATGGTTCATGAAACTCATAAGATATTTGGAACTAAGAAAATTAAAGTATCGGCAACTTGCATAAGGGTTCCGATATTGAATTCGCACTCTGAATCGATTTATATTGAAACTTCTAAACCGATTAGTCCGGCAGAGGTGAAAAAGATTCTAAGCAAAGCTAAAGGCATCGTCGTAGTTGATGATCCGAAAAAGTCTCAATATCCCATGCCGGCACAATGCTCAGGAAAAGATGAGGTTTTTGTGGGCCGGATCAGAAAAGACCCGTTTGTTAAAAACGGATTGTGGCTTTGGGTAGTTAGCGATAATTTGAGAAAAGGCGCGGCAGCTAATGCGGTTCAGATAGCGGAGTATCTTATCGGGAAGTACTAAATGAATTCAAAACTAAAAAGTCAAAAGTCAAAACTGCAATCCAAAACTTAAAACTTTTTTAAAAATGTTTTTATTTTTGATTTTTAAGTTGAATTTTTGAATTTTGCGTTTTGAATTTTGAGTTGATATGCGTAATATTTTACTTAAAATCGAATATGACGGAACAAATTATCAGGGTTGGCAGACTCAGCGCAAACGAGGGAAAACCCGGTTTGTTACTATTCAGGAAACAATAGAAAAAGTTTTATCACAGGTATTGCAGGAAAATGTAAATCTTATTAGTTCCGGACGTACAGATTCCGGAGTTCATGCCAAAGAGCAGGTAGCTAATTTTAATACTTATTCAGAGATCCCTTTAAAAAAAATAAAGATCGCGCTTAATTCTCTGCTGCCGGAAGATATTCGGATTAAAGCCATTTGTTTAGCGGGTAAGGATTTCCATGCCCGTTACTGTGCTAAAAGTAAGACATATCGCTATGCGATTATAAACAGAGAATATAATTCTGTTTTTGATCGAAGCTGGGTAGTCCAAATTTCCCGAAAGCTTGATATTAAAGCAATGCAGGAGGAAGCAAAGACGCTTATCGGAAGACATGATTTTAAATCTTTTCAGGCAAGTGACAAAATACACCGTAATTCAATACGTACGATTAAGAAACTTTTAGTGAGAAAACGTAATAACTACATTCTCATTGATGTCGAAGCAGATGGGTTCCTTTATAATATGGTGAGAAATATTGTCGGAACTCTTTTGGAAGTAGGTAAGGGGAAGTTCGAAAAAGGAGCGGTAAAACGCATCTTAAAGTCAAAAGACAGGAGCCAAGCCGGCCCCACTGCTCCGGCTAAAGGACTATGTCTTTTGAAAGTGAATTATTAATAAGTTAAGCTGTGTGCAGTAGATAAAATGGTTGACATATTTTTTTATTTTTGATATTCTGATAACAACTGCAAAAGTATTCAAAGGGCTAAATAACCAAGGGGGACTAATGGATAAGGGATTCGGGGTCGGGCAGGAAATTCCGTTTGGGGCTGAAATGAACCCACAGGATAAGATACCTCAAGAAAGCCAATTTCCGGATAAAAATTTGTCTGGGTCAGATATTCCGGAGCCTAAGAAATCAAACACTTCGATTTTAACAATAGCGCTTGTTGTTTTGACTGTCTTTTCTGTTTCCGGAGCAGTGGCATTGTATGTCATTAAGGAGGCTGAGGTTAATAAACGCTTAGAAGTTGAGGCGACTTTGGAGGCAACCCAGCTGGCTAAAGAGCAAACTGAAAAAGAGTTAAAGGATACAATTATTGTTAAAGATCAGTTTGAGTCAGATTTAACCCAGACCAGACAAGATTTCAAAAAGACTTTGTCAGAACTTGCCGAAAAAGAAGAAGAGCTGGCTAAAAAAGAAAAACAGATTGACGATACGAATAATATGGTTGCTTCTTTGAACGCTTCTTTGTCCAAAAAAGATAAAGAGCAGGAAAAGTTGGATAATAAATTTAAGGAAGCAAATCGGGACTTGCAGCATTTAAAAGTACAGCTTAGTCAGATTAGAATGGCTAAGGAATCATTGGAAAACAGAATTATACAGCTAAGCCGCAAAAAAAGCGCGAATACTGTTGAATTAGAAAAAATTGTCGTGGGAGACGACAGCTCCGGAACGCAAAAAAAAAAGACAATGATCCCCAACCCTGAGGATCAGGGGCATTATATAAGCTTGCCGCCACCGGCTAGTTTAGAGGGGCAGGTGCTTGTTGTAAATAAAGAGTTTGCGTTTGTTGTAATTAATATCGGACAAAAAGACGGTTTAGAAGAATCCAAAATATTAGAAGTTTATAGAGGGCAAAATTATTTAGGAAAAGTACAGGTGGAAAGAATTTATGATACCATGTCCTCAGCTGTGATCCTGCCGGAATATACTACCGAAGAGATTAAAGAAGGAGATGCAGTAAAACAGATTTAAGGAGTGTGGGATAAGTTAAGACTTTAGAAGGGGGAGTGTTGAGCTTCCCCTTTTTAGTTGCACTTCGCTACGCTCGCGGAACCCTTCGGGTTTCAGGATGAAATGACCGGGCCGGTTTGCCGGACGCAAAAGCTCCTAGGCAGGGTAGTTTCAGGATGAAATAATCGGGTTCATTGGCAGGACGCCAAGTTTTGAACGGGGTAGTTTTGGAGAATTATGGAACAGATAAAGGTAAGAAAAATTAGAAAACTTAAAGGGGTTTTTAGTGCTCCCAGTGATAAGTCTCTTTCGCAGCGCGCGGTCATGATTGGGGCTATTGCCGAAGGAGAAACTCTCATACAGCATTTTTTAGATTGTAGTGATTCGCGTAATGCGATTACGGCATTTCGGAATATGGGGGTTTCCATAAAGCTTATTAAAAATAGAAAGACTGTAAATGTCAAAATAAAAGGCAAAGGGTTGAATGGGTTGAAAGCGCCTAAAGGTAGATTGGATATTGGTAATTCCGGAACTACGATGCGATTGCTTTCCGGGATTTTGGCCGGACAGAAATTTAAAAGCGTTTTAAGCGGAGATCCGTCTTTGTCCTTAAGGCCGATGAAAAGGATAATTCTCCCTTTGCGGAAAATGGGCGCGGATATTTACGGTAAAAAAAAGGGCGGACAAGAATACCCACCTCTAGTAATTAGCGGAAAAAAATTAAAAGGGATACGTTATGATATGCCGATAAAAAGTGCGCAAGTTAAGTCGGCGATTCTTTTAGCCGGATTATATGCCCAAGGGAAGACCCGGATTAAGGAAATAATTAAGACACGGGACCATTCTGAAAGAATGTTAAAACTGTTTAATGCCGATATAAAGGTTAAAGGGGAAATTATAAATTTAAGCGGAAAAAATGAATTACTCGCTCCCGGGAAAATTACTCTACCCGGGGATATTTCCTCGGCTGCTTTTTTTATTGTTGGGGCAACAATAATTAAGGGCTCAAATATTACTATTCGCAATGTCGGGCTCAATCCAACGCGCAGTTACCTGATTCCGCTTTTAAAAAAAATGGGTGCGGATATTAGAATTTTAAAGAAAAATAATAGACTCAAAAGTTGGGAACCGGCCGCGGATCTGATGATAAAATCAAGTTCTTTAAAAGGAATTAATATTTCGGAAAAAGAAGCTGCTTACTGTATTGATGAATTGCCGATATTATGTGTGGCTGCTTGTTTTGCCAAAGGCAAAACGTATATTCGCGGAGCAGGTGAATTGCGTGTGAAGGAAACTGACCGGATTTATTCTATGGTTACTAATCTTCAAAAAATGGGTGCGGATATTGTTAATAAGAAAAATGATTTGATCATAAGCGGTCCGGCTCAGCTAAAAGGAGCGGTGGTTAACAGTTTTAAAGACCACCGCAGTGCCATGTGTATGGCTATCGCAGGGTTATTATCCCAAGGCCAGACAACGATTAAAGATACAGAATGTATTCATAAGTCATTCCCTGAGTTTATGAAAGTATTAAAGAGCTTGAAAAAGGGGTAAAATACTCGTTTGACATAATGTTTCGAATATGTTATAACTATATATAATTTTATATTTAATCTCTACGAAACAAGGAAGGTGTTGCATGAATAAATTATTTGAACGGTTAGTTAAACTAGTTAATTCAATACGTGCTTTCCTGTCTTTCGACATCGGCATCGATCTTGGTACAGCTAATACTCTTGTGTATGTAAAAGGCGAAGGAATTGTTCTTTGTGAACCGTCTGTTGTCGCGGTGAGAAAAGGGACGAATCAGGTCTTAGCCGTCGGAGAAGAAGCTAAGAAGATGCTTGGCCGTACTCCCGGTAATATTATTGCAATACGTCCGATGAAAGACGGAGTTATTGCTGACTTTGATATCAGTGAAAGGATGTTACGTTATTTTATCTCACGTGTTCACAAACGCCGTCGTTTTGTCAAACCTTTAATTGTTATCGCAGTGCCTTCAGGGATAACTGAAGTTGAAAAAAGAGCGGTTGTTGATTCGGCAGAAAGAGCCGGTGCTCGGGAAGTTTATTTAATTGAAGAGCCGAAAGCTGCGGCTATTGGAGTCGGCTTGCCGGTGCAAGACCCCATCGGTAATATGATCGTTGATATCGGAGGCGGGACAACGGAAATTGCGATTATTTCGTTGGGGGGGATTGTTTGTTCTCGAAGTTTACGTATCGGTGGAGATGAAATGGACGGAGCGATCATTCAGCATCTTAAGCGCGCGTATAACCTGATGGTCGGAGAACGTACCGCGGAAGAAATAAAGATAAGAATTGGTTCAGCGTATCCGTTAGAGGAAGAGTTGGAGATGGATATAAAGGGACGTGATTTAATTGCCGGTCTGCCCAAAACAATAAAGATTACATCTCAGGAAATTCGTGAATCATTATCAGAACCGATAAGCTCGATTGTTGAGTCTGTAAGAATAATTTTAGAAAAAGCTCCGGCTGAACTTTCCGCTGATCTTGTGGACCAAGGAATAGTTTTAGTGGGAGGAGGCAGTCTTCTCAGAGGCATTGATAGATTATTAGCTGATGAAACAGGCTTGCCGGTACGGGTTGCCGAAGATGCGTTAACTGCGGTAGCTTTGGGAACAGGGAAATTTTTAAATGAAATTCATAATTTTCGCAGGGTTAGTGCAAAAAGATCCCGGTTTTGAAAGATAATTTTTTACAGTGCTTAAACAAAAAAAACCACTTTTCATTATTCCCGTTGTTTTTTTACTGATCGCTATTTTTATTTTTCCACCCCATAAATCAGTGCATTTTAAAAGTGGTTTTTTAGGCCTTTTAAAAGCTCCCCTTACGATTACTTATCGTATTTATCTAGCTATATTTGAGACCCGTCAGCTGGTAACCGGATTTTCTAATAATGAGAAAAATCTAAAGGTGATTGAAAAACTTAAGTTTCAGATCAATCAGTTAAAAGAAGAGAAATTGGAAAACCAAAGACTGCGCTCGATTCTCCAACTGCAGGAAAAAAGTCCGCATAGTTACATTGTTGCTCAGGTTATCGGCAAGGAGCCGACAAACTGGCTCAACAGTATCATAATAAATAAAGGTTATGATCAGGGGATTTTCATCAATCAGCCGGTTATGAGTTATTCCGGATTAATCGGGAAAGTTTTTGAAGTTAGTCCTTGGGTGTCAAAAATACTTCTAATTAGTGATGTTAATTCCCGGGTTGTGGTCATGGTTCAGCGGACAAGAGAAGAAGGGCTATTAGAAGGTATCGGCAGTGAATTATGCCGTCTGAAATATTTACCTGTAGATGCGGATGTAGAGTTAGGTGATATTGTTATCAGCGCCGGCGTCGGCGGAGTTTATCCTAAAGGATTAGTTATCGGAAAGATTGAAAGCATTAAGGTCGAAAGAGGGGGGATTTATAAAAACTGTATTGTTAAACCACTTTCACCTCTTTCCGGTTTGGAAGAAATTTTATGTATAAAATCAGATTCAAAACAGTAAGATTTGTGATCATTGCTTTGTTAAGTTTGGTATTTCAGACAACGTTGATAAATATTATTTCTTTAGGAGTTATAAAACCGGACCTTATTTTATTATTGGTAATATTTTTCGGTCTGTATAATGGTATTTATCGAGGAGTTTTCTGTGGAATAATTTTGGGGTTTTGTGTTGATAGTTTAAGCGGAGGGATTCTGGGCATAAACAGTATTATCCTAGGGGCTGTCGGCATGATGACCGGGTTATTAGAAGACAGGGTTTATCGGACACATTTCTTAACAAAGATTTTAGTTCCATTTTCCGGCAGTATTTTTTCCGTAACCGCATATTATATTCTGGCCGGTAATTTTTATGGATTACCAGCCTTTTCTGAACACATCGGTGTTATCGCGGGGTCAGTTTTATATACGACTTTTTTAAGCCTGGTATTTTTTAATTTTTTAGAAAAACAAACGGTTCTTAAGCAATATACATTACAAAGAAACTGAAGGCAGTCATGCGATTATATGCTGTTCGAAATATAATAATATTTTTATTCCTGATTTTATTTGTTCATTTATTCAGGATGCAGTGCCTTAAAGGAAGGGAATATTTTAAGCAAAGTGAAAGTAATCGTATTCGCTTGGTTCCGGAAGAAGCATCGCGCGGTATTATATATGATCGTAATGATATTCCGCTTGTTAAAAACAAGCTTGCTTTTGATGTGGTTGCTGTTCCGCAAGAACTTGAAGGCAAAAACAAAAGTGTTTTATTTGAGCAGCTGAGTAAGTTTTTAGATGTGAGTTCCCAGGTATTAGCCGATACATTTAATTATAATTACAGCTCCCGGACATCGTTTTATCCGGTATTGCTTTCCGCGGATGTTCCGCGCGATGTGGCCTTTCTTATTGAACAGGAAAGAACAAAACTTTCCGGTATCTTTATTAAACCCCGCGCAGAGCGCCAATATATATATGAAGCAGCTACGGCGCATTTGTTGGGATATGTAGGGATGATGCATAAAAGCGAATACCAGGAATTAAAAGAATTCGGATACGGGATAAATGACGTTATCGGCAGAAGTGGTTTAGAGAAAGAGCTCGAGGATGTTCTGCACGGTCAGCCCGGGGGTATGCAGCTTGAAGTTAATAGTGAAGGTAATATTATCGAAGTTTTGGGATATAAACCGCCGGTTCGTGGTCAGGATATACATTTAACTATAGATATCGGCCTGCAGAATTTGATATATCACGCGATGGAGGAATTAAAAGGCGCGGTGAGTGTAATGGATGCTCAGACAGGGGAAATATTAGCGCTTTATAGCGGGCCTTCATTCAATCCGAATGTGTTTATGGATCAAAAGCAAAATAAGCAAATCAATGAAATCTTAAGACATAAAGATGCTTTAATGCTTAATAGATGCCTACAGGTATATCCGCCGGGTTCAATTTTTAAAATTGTTACCGCCTATGCCGGACTTAAAGAGAAAAAAATTGATCCTAGTACTACCTTTTTCTGTCCCGGGCATTACGATCTGGGCAAGGCCGTGTTTAGGTGTTGGTTAGAAAGAGGCCATGGTAGCGTCAGTGTAGAAGATGCGTTAGCGACTTCCTGCAATGTATTCTTTTATAATGTAGGGACTAGATTGGGGGCACAAACATTATCTAATTACGCTAAAGAATTTGGCCTTGGGGAGCCGACTAGAGTCGGTTTACCAGCAGAGCAGGGAGGTGTTGTGCCAAATCCGCAATGGAAAAGAACAGCTTTGCGCCAAAAATGGTATGGCGGAGATACAGTTAACTTTGCGATCGGGCAGGGATATTTGCTGTTAAGTCCTTTACAGGCTTTAAAAATGGTATCGTTAGTTGCCAATGAAGGTAAACAGGTTCAGCCTCATCTGGTTAAAGGAGGGAAGTTTCTAAGCCCGCAGGTGCTTTCACCTGAGGAATTGCGTATAGTTCGTAATGGAATGAGAAAAGTTGTCAATACCAGTTATGGGACCGGAATACGTGCTAATGTTGAGAATGTTCCGGTTTTTGCCAAGACAGGTACCGCACAGGTGTCTGGGCATACTGCTCACGCCTGGTTTATCGGGTATGCTCAGCTTGCCCGGGAGAATGTTTGTTTTGTTGTGTTTCTTGAGCATGGCGGACACGGCGGCGGGCAAGCCGCGGATATCGCCAAGCAGATAGTGGAATACTTAAGGGATAAAAAGAAAATATAAAGGAATTTTTAAAAATATGTTTAGTAATATCTCAATGGGGGGATTTGATAAATATTTGGCAGTTATTCTCGTGATTCTGATTGTGTTTGGGTTGATGGCGATACTTAGCGCTTCATATCAAAAACAGATAGATACCGGGAAGAATTTTTTCCTAAGCCAGATAGTGTGGCTTTCTATTGGCCTGTTTTTAATGTTTGTCGTAGCTAAGACAAGTTACCATTCTTTTTTGAGCGTTGCTTATATAATCTATGGTATTCATATAATTTCATTAGTGTTTGTTTTGCTGATGGGCAAAACAGCTTTTGGTGCGCAACGCTGGATTAGTATCGGCGGAATAGGTTTTCAGCCTTCGGAATTTTCAAAATTATTTACCATTTTAGCTGTAGCCAGAATGGTTGGCGATAACCCGCAAAGATTAAAAACCCTGGGAGGCCTCTTAGGACCGTTTTTAATTACTTTAGTGCCGATGGTATTGATTTTTAAACAGCCGGATTTAGGAACAGCGATAATCTTTTTGCCGATTTTAATGGCGATGTTTTTAGTCGGCGGGATAAAAATAAAATATCTTGTTTCTGCGATAGCGGCTGGGGTGGTGAGTTTACCGTTTTTTTGGCTTTTCCTGAAACCTTACCAAAAAGACAGGTTAATGGTTTTTATAAATCCAAATCTTGATCCTTTGGGAGTAGGATACACAATTAATCAGTCTAAAATTGCTATCGGTTCGGGCATGTTAACAGGAAAGGGTTTATTTATCGGTACCCAAAACCGTTTGAATTTTTTGCCGGAACGTCATACTGATTTTATTTTTTCTGTGATTGGAGAAGAAGGCGGGTTCTTAGCTGCCGGGGCAATAATAATTCTTTTTCTAATGCTGATCTTAAGGGGCTTAAAAATAGCGGAAAATACTAATGATATCTCCGGACAGCTTATTGCTACAGGGGTGACGACAATGTTGGCATTACATGCTATAATAAATATAGGTATGACCTTAGGGCTGATGCCGGTTGTCGGGATGCCCTTACCGTTTATTAGTTATGGGGGATCTGCTTTGATATGTAATTTTATTGCTATGGGTTTTCTGTTTAATGTGAAAATGCATCGGACAGTTTTTTAATTCGCGCAAATAATTTAAATCACATGAAGCGCGCTATAAATTAAGCGTTCATAAAAGAGGAGATTTTAAATGAGTGACGAACATCAAAAAAATCACGCTTTTACCGAGGCGTTAAAAAACGACAAAATCATAAAGACAAAAATCCGAGATTTTTTTAAGGCATTTTCTTCTGCCTTACGGATTGTTCCTTTATATCCGGCAGCACATCCGATGGTCAAAGGAGCAATTGAAAAGGCAACCATTGAATTAACTGCATTCCTGGCGAAGTTTGGGGATATGTCGCTGGATATTATGGAGCACAATGTAATGTTTTATGGGGAACTATTAGAAGATGTAGCCGATGCCTCCAAAAGCCTAATTACCAATTTAAAAAAGTTTCATATCCAGGGATTGTTATTTAAACAGGGGCTTTCCAAGGAAGAATTGGAAAAATTTTTAGAGGTGCTTGTTTTAAAGCCTGAAGATGCTGATAAAAAAGGCGGGGTGAAAAACATTCTTGAAGAAAAGCAGATTGAAAATGTGCAGATTATTGAAGTACACTATGCCCGGATTACCGAAGATGAAGAAGTTAAAAAGATCCAGGAGGCAACGGGAGTAACCGGCGAAGGAAAAGGAACAGGCGAAGGCATCGGAGAGGGGGCAGGAATAGGCGAAGGCATCGGAGCGGGGACCGGAACAGGAAAAAAGGATATTGTAGGAATGGTTAGTGATTTTTTAGGAGGCCAGTCCGAGCTTATGCCGGAAAAGGAATTGATTTCTCTGGAATTTAAAAAACATGCGCGTCGTCTGGTAAAACAATTTCTGGAATTGGTCGGTCCGGAAAAAGCTGTCGAAGAAGTGATTGAGATTATTAAGGAGCGTTTTGATCAAGCCGGGTTTACGGATGTCGAACAGGTTCCGTTGCTTAAAAAAATAGAGGCGGAAACGATCAGGTTAAAACAGCCGAAGGTTACTAAGAAACAGTTGGAAAATGAATTAAAAAAGACACAAAAAGAGAATTTAGCTTTAAAGAGTGAACTGAAAAATATTGAAGGGTTTGTCGAAAAGAGAGTAGCGGAAGCAACGCAGGTGTTGATGAGTGAAAACCGCAAGATCAAGAAAGATAAGGAGCGGATAAATTCGGTGTTAAGAAATATTGCCGAAGGGTTGGTTATTGTTGATAATGACGGTAAAGTTATGGCGCTTAACCCGGCGGCTGAGGTGTTGCTGGGAGTTAATAAAGAGGAAAAGATTGGTAATAATATCTTGGAGGGATTAAAGGATGAACATATCGTGAGTCTTTCCAAAGATAAGCTGCAGGAGATAGAAATAGAATTATCCGGTCCGAATGACGCGACTAAAAAAACACTTCGTGCGAGTACGGCGGTAATTGAAAATGAAAATGGGCAGGCTGTCGGAATGGTCTCGGTTTTAAGTGATGTTACCAAGGAAAAAGAGATAAATAAAATGAAAGATGCTTTTGTTTCAAATGTTTCTCATGAATTGCGCGCTCCGTTAATTTCTATTCAAAAGAGTCTGGGATTGATCTTAGATACGGCAAATAAAGGGGGTATGGATGCCCAGCAGAAACAATTTTTGGAAATTGCCAGTAATAATGCGAAACGTTTGACGGAACTGGTTAATGATTTGCTGGATATATCAAAGCTTGAAGCAGGTAAGATGCATTTAGAATGTACTCGTGATTCTTTGAGCTTGATCGTTAGCGGAGTGTTTGACTTGATCGGGGCCTGGGCCCAGAGCCGAGAAGTAAAACTTGAAAAAAATATTGATGAATCCATTGAATTTGATGTGGATTCAAAAATGATGAATCAGGTATTTACTAATCTCGTGGGAAACGCGATTAAATTTACGCCGGCCGGAGGATCGGTTGTCTTATCTGCGCAGCCCAAAGATAAATTAATCGAGATATGCGTTGCGGATACAGGCTGCGGAATACCTTCGGAGAGTTTAGTCCGGATTTTTGAGAAATTCGAGCAGTCGAAAACTGTTCCGATCGAGGGATCGCCCAAAGGAACCGGTCTAGGGCTTGCGATTGTAAAAGAAATCATTGAACTTCATGGCGGAAAAATCTGGGTAGAGAGTGAGTTGGGTAAAGGAAGCAGATTTTATTTTACTATCCCGAAGGAAAAAGAACTGCTTGATATTAGAGATTAATGATTCTAGACAATTGAAAATTGATAGTTGAGAATAGGATGTAGAAAAAAGATTGAAAATGTATTATTTAACAATAACTATTTGTCGATATTTATATTAAGTACTCAATAGACTATAAGCCAAAAACAAAAATTAATTTGCGTGTTTTTTACGCTTCACTTCTTTTGCGGAACCTTTATGTTTCCTGGTTACTGGTAACTAGTTATTGAAATTCCCAACTCTCAATTCTCAATATTCAATACTCAAATATTATAAAATAGATTAGGTGGTTAATGGAAGAAAATACAGAAGACTATTTACTGGAAGTGAGAAAGCCGGCTAGATATATCGGCCGGGAGTTTAATAGTGTCGTTAAAAAAATAAACAGCAATACATTTAATATTGTTTTATGTTTCCCCGATGCTTATGAAGTCGGAATGAGTCATTTGGGGATTAAAGTTCTTTACCATATTTTAAATAAACAGGAAGAAGTGTTCTGCCAGCGATGTTTTGCTCCGTGGTTGGATATGGAAGAGTTAATGCGCAAACGTAATCTTCCTTTACTTAGTCTGGAAAGTCAAAGACCGCTCTCAGATTTTGATGTTCTGGGTTTTTCTTTGCAGTATGAGCTTGGATTTACCAATGTATTGAATATGCTTGAACTTGGCGGTATTCCCATCTATGCAAAGGACAGAGCCGGATTGCCGATTGTCATAGCCGGCGGTCCTTGTTGTTATAATCCTGAGCCTATGGCTGAGTTTATTGATGTTTTTGTGATTGGAGAAGCAGAGGAAGTAATTATTGAATTGGTGAATAAATGCCGTGAGTTTAAAAAATCTTTTGAGGATTTACCTGAAGCAGAAAGTTTAAGTCAAAGAGAAAAACTACTGCGTGAATTGGCGAAAATTGAAGGTGTTTATGTCCCGACGTTTACAGAAACGCCCAAGCGTATAACCAGACGATATGTTGAAAATTTTGAAGAAACGGAAGTTCCTACAGCGCCGCCGGTGCCGTTTGTTGAAGTGATTCATGACCGGATAAGCCTGGAAATAATGCGGGGATGTCCAAACCAATGTTATTTTTGCCAGGCCGGATTTACGATAAATCCTGTGCGCATGCGCAGTGTGGATAAAGTATTGGAGCTTGCCAAGAAAACATATCGAAACACAGGTTTTGAAAAAATTGCTTTTTGCGCGCTTTCCAGCGCGAATTATCCAAATCTCAAAAAGCTGATCACCCAAATGCACTCATTTTGCCGGGAAAGAGGATTAGGGATTTCCCTGCCGTCTTTGCGGATCGATAAGGATTTTTCGGAAATTCTGGCGATGATAGGTGATTTAAAAAAAACCGGGTTAACATTTGCTCCTGAGGCAGGCAGTGAGCGTTTACGAAAACTTATTAATAAAAATATTGATATTCAGTCATTAAAAGATGCTGTTCTTGCCGCGCATAAAATAGGGTGGAAAAAATTAAAATTATATTTTATGATCGGCCTGCCGACCGAAGACAATGAGGATTTGGAGAATATTGTTAGTCTGGTGAAGGAATTCACTTATTTGAGAAAATCTGTTGACTCAAGACTCGGACAGATAAATGTAAGCATATCGAATTTTATTCCCAAAGCACATACACCCTTTCAATGGTTGGGAATGAATACTCCGGAGGAGCTGGCGGCTAAACAACAATATCTTAGGTCTCGGCTTTCCGCTAAGAATTTAAAAGTTAGTTTTCATGATGTGAGAATGAGTTTTCTCGAGGCATATTTAACCCGGGGAGACCGTCAGTTACATAAGGTGATTTTTAAAGCGTATACATCAGGAGCCCGTTTTGATGCCTGGTCAGAATCATTTAACTTTGCTCTCTGGCAGGAAGCTTTTAAAGAACATGATATTGATCCTCGGCAATATGTTTGCCAAAAGAGAGATATTTCCCAGGATTTACCCTGGGAGTATATAGATTGCGGAATTCCTAGTGAGGTTCTTCGTGATGCCTTGCGAAAATCCGGCATTTAACCAGTTGACATAGCTTTAGTTATCTGTTATATTTATTTTAAACTCTCTTTACCTATCTGAGAATAGATAAATGTTATAAAATTGCCTGAAAGCAATTTAGCCGGTATAAAAAAAGGACTTGAAATGACTTTAAAGATAGAAACACTTGCTAAAATTATGGTGGAGAGAAGAGCATCGGATCTGCATATCCACGTAGATAGCCCCCCGCAAATCAGAGTTGATTCCAAATTAGTGAAGCTCGAATATCCTAGCTTAACTGAAGATGATTGTAAAACAATGATTTATTTATTATTAACTACTGACGAAATAAAACAGTTTGAAGATAAAAAAGAGCTTGATAAATCGTATGATCTTGGTGATATCGGCAGATTTCGGGTTAATGTGTTTTATCATCGTCGGGCAGTTTGTGCTTCCCTGCGCGTTATTCCTAAGGAAATCTCCGGGTTTAGAGCTTTAGGATTACCGGAAGAGCAATTTTTACAAATCTGTAGAAGTCAAAGGGGGTTGGTTCTGGTTACCGGGGCTACCGGGGTAGGAAAAACAACAACACTCTCCGCGATGATTGATCATATAAACTCCGAGAGGCATTGCCATATTGTTACGGTAGAGGATCCTGTAGAATTTGTGCATTTGAACAAAAAAAGTCTTGTATCACAAAGAGAAATCGGTACGGATACCGATTCTTATAGCGGAGCGCTGAAATATGTTTTAAGGCAAGACCCTGATGTTATTCTTATCGGAGAAATGCGGGATGTGGAGACGATTCAGGCGGCATTAAATATTGCGGAAACCGGACATCTTGTTTTTGCTACGCTGCACACATCTGATTGTGTACAGACAATTAACAGAATTATCGATGTTTTCCCCGCGTCGCAGCAATCGCAGGTACGTACCCAATTATCATTTGTGCTGCTGGCAACTGTTTCTCAGCAGTTGATACCGCGTTCTGATGAAAATGGAAGAGCTCTTGCGGTAGAGATAATGATTTCTAATTTTGGTATCCGGGCGATGATTAGAGAAGAAAAGATCCATCAAATTTTTTCTTTGATCCAGACTGGACAAAAAGATGGAATGAAGACGATGAATCAGTCACTTTTTGAATTATATAAACAGGGGTTAATTAGTTACCAGGAAGCGGCTTTGCATGTTACTGATCACGATGATTTTAAACGGTTTTTTAAGCACAGCAGTACGTAATGAACTAAAAATTTTAAATGATGGGGTTTGTTATGGATGAAAAAATTAAAGTATTGTTAATTGATGATGAGATGGATTTTATTAACATGATGCAATTCTGGCTAAAAAGCCGGGAATTTGATGCGGATGTGCTTTATAGCGGAGAAAAAGTTATTGAGCAGATCCGGGCTAATAAATACAATATAATTTTTCTGGATTTAAAGCTCCCCGGGCTAAGCGGAATAGAGATACTTAAACAAGTCCGGGAAATCGACAAGAAAATACCGGTTGTGATTTTTAGCGCTTTCGGAACGATGGAAAGCATGAAGGAGGCGACTAAACTGGGAATTTCCGGTTTCTTTGCCAAAGAAAAAGGGTTCGAGGAAGCCGCGCGATTAATCCATACCGCGTTAAGAATACATAAAGGATTACAAAAAACAGAAGGAAGAGAGGACGAGCATGGGTGCTGATTTATCCCAATTATTGAGGATTCTAATTGAGCGCAATGCCTCGGATCTGCATTTAGGCGCGCATACGCCTCCGCATATGCGTATTGATGAAAAAATGGTTCCACTGGATATGCCGTCACTTTCTCCGGGAGAGGTCAAAGACATTATTTATGCGGTGCTCAGCCCGGAAGAAATTGCGAAGTTTGAGACAAACAGGGAACTTGACCGGTCTTTTGAAATTGAAGGTTTAAGCCGTTTTCGTATGAATGTGTTTTTTCAACGCAGTTTTGTCGGAACGGCTATCCGGGCTATTCCGTTTAAGATTTTAAGCTTTACCGAATGCGGGTTACCGGTGAAGGTTGTTACAGAACTTTCCCGAAAACCCAAAGGGCTGGTTTTGGTTACCGGAGCTACGGGTAGTGGTAAATCAACTACCTTGGCATCTATTGTGGATAAAGTAAATGAAGATAGGGCTTGTCATATTATAACGGTAGAGGACCCGATAGAATTTGTACATGCAAATAAGATGTCGGTTGTGGATCAGCGGGAGATAGGGCAGGATACAAAATCATTTGGTTTAGCTCTTAAACATATTCTTAGACAAGACCCGGATGTTATTCTGGTCGGCGAAATGCGCGACTTAGAAACAATTGAGGCGGCATTAACAATTGCGGAAACAGGGCACTTAGTGTTTGCCACATTACACACTTCTGACGCGGTGCAAACAGTAAACCGAATTATTGACGTTTTTCCTTCGCATCAGCAGCAGCAGGTTAGAACTCAGCTTTCCTTTGTAATGGTGGGAATTCTTTCTCAGCAGTTGGTTCCTAAAGTTGGTGGATTCGGACGGGTACTTGGTGCTGAGGTTATGGTGGCTACTCCGGCTGTAAAAAGTATGATCAGAGAACAAAAAGTTCATCAGATTTATTCACTGATTCAAACCGGACAAAAAGAAGGGATGCAGACTATGAATCAGGCCCTTTATGAGTTATATACACGTAAATTAATTGCTTATGAGGACGCGATATCCCGTTCTACGGATCCGGATGATTTAATTCGTTTGTTTAAACGATAGGTGGTTGGAATTGAAAAAAAATAAAAAGAAACAAATCGGACAACTTTTGATCGAGAAGAATCTGATCACCCAGGAGCAATTGGAAAAAGCTCTGGAAGTTCAGCTTCAGGAAGGTGGTTTAGTCGGTCAGATTTTAGTCAAACTTAAGTATGTTACTTCGGAGCAGATAGAGGAAAGTATTTATGAGCAGACGCATACAGCGCAGAAACTGGAAAACATTCTGTTGGATATCGGCATTATTACCCAGGAGCAGTTAGATAAAGCGTTGGAGATGCAAACTAAAAAGGGAGGATCTTTATTTCAACTAATTATCGAAATGGGTTACCTTTCGGAAGAAGACCTTGTGAGTACTATGGTGACTCAATACGGATTTCCTTATTTACAGTTGGAAAATTATGAAATTGAAACCGAATTAGTAAAAATTATTTCAAAAGATATTGCTCAGAAATACAATCTTATCCCGATCGATAAAATTGGCAACATTCTTACTGTTGCCATGGCTGATCCTCTTAACTCTGCTGCGAAAGAAGAAATAAAACAGATTACCGGACTTGATGTTGAGACGTTTATTTCTACCTTTTCGGATATTAATAATGCTATCGCCCAGTATTATGAGCCGAAATAGCCTTATTGAGGTCTTCTAATGGTTCAAGGTATTAAAGACAAAATGCTGGAGGTTTTAACCCGCTCTAATTTCTTAACAAAGGAGCAGCTTGAGGAAGCTATTGCTTTGCAAAAAGAAACGGGACGGCGTTTAAGTGAAGTCCTGACGACAATGGGTTATATTAGTCAGCGTGACTTGGTAATTGTATTAAGTCAAAGTTTGAATATCCCCCCGATCAACCTTGCTAAGTTCAAAATAAATCAGGATGTGGTTCAGATCATTCCCCGGCAGCTGGCGGAAAAATATCTGGCGATTGCGATTTCTAAAATTGGAAAAGTTTTAACAGTCGCCATGGTCGACCCGCTTAATGTCCTGGCTATTGATGAACTTAAAGTGCTTACCAATTATCAGCTGAAAGTTGTTATTGCGGCTGAAAAGGAGCTTAAGGAAGCAATTGAAAAACATTATAGCGGGTCATCGGATGATCAGATGAGAGCAATTATTGATGATGTAAAGGACATGGATATCCAAATATTTCAGGATGAAGGTGCTTCTGAAGATAGGCAGCTTAGTGAAAAACAACTTCTTGCTCAAGTTGAAGATACTCCGGTTGTAAAAGTTACGAATATGCTTCTTGCGGAAGCGATTAAACACAAAGCGAGCGATGTTTTAATTGAACCGCAGGAAAAACGCCTGCGGATACGTTATCGCCTCGATGGAATTCTACAGGAATTTCCGGCACCGCCGGTACATATGCAGGACGCGATTATTTCCCGGATTAAAGTCATGTCCACTTTAAATATAGCGGAACATCGTTTACCGCAAGACGGCCGTTTTAAAATTAAAATCGGTGACCGGGAAATTGATTTTCGTGTTTCGATTATGCCGTGCACCCACGGAGAGAAAATTGCTTTGCGTATATTAGATAAGACTACGGTAATTCTTGATTTGGACGCTTTAGGTTTTGAGGTTGAAACAATACAAAGAGTTAAGACCCTTGCGCAGGAACCGCATGGAATGATCCTTGTTGTCGGGCCGACCGGAAGCGGAAAATCGACTACTTTGTATTCGGTTTTAAAATATGTGGATAATCCGGAACTAAATCTGGTTACCGCAGAGGATCCGGTTGAATACCAATTGCCGGGAATTAATCAGGTTAGTGTTAACCCGGAGATCGGGCTTACTTTTAGCGGTGCTTTACGATCATTTTTACGTCAGGACCCGGATATCATTATGGTCGGTGAAATTCGTGATACAGAAACTCTGGATATCGCGATTAAAGCTGCTCTTACCGGGCATTTAGTTTTAAGCACATTACATACGACGGAAGCTTCCGGAGCGGTAACCAGAATGGTAAATATGGGTATTGAACCGTTTCTGATCACTTCCTCGTGCTTATTGGTATGTGCCCAGAGATTGATCCGAAAACTTTGTGATAATTGTAAAGAAGCATATGAGATAACCCCGGAGATAAGAAAAAGATTTTTTATTAACGAGGATGCTAAAGAGTTATTCAAACCTAAAGGATGTGCTAAATGTAGTAATACCGGTTATCGGGGAAGACTCGGTTTATGTGAGGTTTTGATTTTTACTCCGGATATCCGGGACTTGGTTATGCAAAAAGCCCAGGAAGGGATCATCAAGAAAAAAGCGCGAGAGGAAGGAATGACCACTTTACGGGAAAACGGTGTTATTAAAGCACTGAAAGGGCTTACAAGTTTAGAAGAGATCACCCGTTTAACTGCGGATGATTAAAGGAATAATGAATGCGTAGAGTAAAAAAAAGACTTAATGAACTACTAATAGAGCACAATCTTATTGACGAAAAAACACTCAATGAAGCCTTGAATATTCAGCAAAAGAAAGGCGGACAGTTAGCGACTATATTAGTAGAAAATAAATTCACAACCGAAGAAAATATCGCGATTTGTTTTTGTAAATATCTGCATGTGCCGCTAATTGACCTTACTAAGTTTAATGCTGCGGAAAAAGCGGTTAAGATAATCCCGGAACATGTAGCCCGTCATTACCAGCTCTTAGCTATCTCCAGGATTGGAAGTATGCTGAGCATTGCCATGAGTGACCCATCAAATGTATTAGCCATAGATGATATAAAAGCGCTTACCGGCTATGATGTGGCTCCGGCTGTCTGTACCGTGAGTGCGGTTACTTCGACCATAGATAGATTATATCATCCGGGAGGGGTGGAGGCGCAGAAAAAGCTTAATCAGTCAATTGATGATTTAGTTAAGAATATGACTGAAGACGATATCGAAGTGGTTCAGCAGCACGACCAGGTTGATATCGGTGATGTAATCCGTTCCAGTGAAGAAGCTCCGATTGTTAAGATGATCGATGCTTTAATCGCCGAATCCCTGATCAAAGAAGCTTCGGATATACATATTGAACCGTATGAACATAATATTAGAGTTAGATATAGAATTGACGGAGCATTGCACGAAGCCGCGATTTTGCCGAAAAAAATACAGAACGCTATTGCCGCACGCTTAAAAATAATGTCAAATCTGGATATTACGCAGCGGCATATTCCTCAGGACGGCAGGTTTAAAGTCAGATTCGCGCAAAAAGAAGTTGATTTTCGTGTTTCTGTCCTGCCGATCAGTTTTGGGGAAAAAGTTGTTATGCGGGCTTTGGATAAATCCAATTTAAGCATTGGATTGGAAGCCTTAGGATTCCTGCCAAAAGCACTGGAAGATTTTAACTACGCGATTACCCGGCCGTATGGCATGATCCTGGTTACCGGGCCTACCGGAAGCGGGAAATCAACGACTTTGTATTCTGTTTTAAATAAACTTAATACTCCGGAAAAAAATATTATTACCGTCGAAGATCCGGTTGAATATCAGGTTGAAGGAATTACCCAGGTACAGGTTAAACCGGATATCGGACTTACTTTTTCCTCCGGGCTAAGATCGATTTTAAGGCAGAATCCGGATGTTCTAATGGTGGGAGAAATCAGAGACTTTGAAACAGGTGATATCGCGATTAAAGCGGCATTAACCGGAGCAATGCTTTTAAGTACTCTCCATACTAATGACGCGCCGGGAGCGGTAACCAGACTTATTGATATGGGTATTGAACCGTTTTTAATTGCTTCGAGTGTTGTGGCTGTAGTTGCGCAAAGGCTTGCCCGTAAAGTTTGTTCTCATTGTAAAGAGGCGTATAAGGTACCTCAGTCAGTGCTGGATCGGATGGAGATTGATAAAAAATCCGAAGAATTAACTGTGTATAAAGGGAAAGGATGCAATAAATGCACCGGAGGATATCGCGGGCGTTTTGCGATGATTGAAATTTTATTACTTAATGATGATATCCGGGAGATGATCATGAAACGATGTTCCAGCGATGAGATTAAACGCTATGCTAAAAAAGAAGTGGGCATGGTTACTTTACGTGGGGCCGGGATACATAATTTTTTGGAAGGGAAAACTACATTAGAAGAAGTTTTACGGGTGACCTCTTCAGAATAAAAAAGTTATTCTATATATTGTGGATTTAATATATAATAAGATAATTGATAATTGATAATTGATAATTGATAATTGATAGTTGATAGTTGATAGTTGATAGTTGATAGTTGATAATTGATAGTTGATAATTGATAGTTGATAGTTGATGGTTGATGGGAAAGATGCTATGAGCCATTAGCTATAAACAATGAGCTAATTAAAAGGGGGAGAATATGCCATTTTTTAAGTATACCGCTAAAGATGAGGAAGGTAATACAGTTACGGATGTGATTGAGGCTAAAGATAAATCTATAGCCTTGGACATGCTGCGTGTTAAAAATCTGATTATCATTTCTGTTACAGAGGAAAAATCGGGGAAAGCAGCAGCCGAGGCAAAATCCATGGGAAAAAAATCAGTCAAATCCGAGGAGCTGGTAATTTTTTCCCGACAGCTGGCCACGATGGTAAACGCGGGTATTCCTTTAGTGCAAAGTCTGGACATTCTTAGTGAACAGATGGAAAGCCCAGTTTTACGTGCGGTTATAACTAAGGTAAGGCAGGATGTAGAATCCGGATCAAGTCTATCCGCGGCATTGGAGAAACATCCCCGGGTTTTTACCCTATTATATACGAATATGGTCAAAGCCGGAGAAACCAGCGGTATGCTTGATGAAATTCTCGACAGGCTTGCCGGGTACCTGGAAAAAAATACTCAACTCGTGCGTAAAGTAAAATCGGCAATGGTCTATCCGAGTGTAGTTTCCTGTATGGCTATTGGTATTACCCTGGTATTACTGCTGAAAGTTATTCCGACTTTTAAGGAGATATTTGAATCTTTAGGCGGCGCATTGCCTGCTCCTACGCAGCTGCTGATTAATGTTTCCGATACTCTTAGATATTATTTTATATATGTTGTTATTGGTCTGGCGGGTTTTGTTTTTGTTATTGCCAAATTTATTAAGACACCCGTAGGCCGGGTAAAGATAGACCAGCTTAAACTTAATATGCCGGTGTTCGGTCCATTGTTAAGAAAAGTGGCGGTAGCGCGTTTTTCCCGAACGCTAGCAACATTAATACGCAGCGGTGTGCCTATTTTGGGTGCTTTGGAAATTGTCGGCAAGACTGCCGGAAATAGCGTAATTGAAGGCGCTGTGGATAAAGCTCGTGCTGGTATTCTTGAAGGAGAAAGTATTTCCACGCCTTTGGCGAAGAGCCGTGCTTTTCCTCCGATGGTGACCCGAATGATTTCAGTTGGGGAGGAATCCGGAGAGCTGGAAAAAATGTTAAGTAAGATCGCTGATTTTTATGAAGATCAGGTTGATGCGGCGGTAAGCGGCCTTACCAGCTTGATTGAGCCGCTGATTATTGCTTTTTTGGGTATTGTTGTCGGCGGTATTGTTGTGGCGATGTTTCTGCCGATTTTCAAAATTACAGAACTTATCGGATAAAAAGTTGCGTAACTTTTTTATTTTAAAGCGGTTAGGTGTCCTGGGCTAACATTGACAAAGTTCGGTATATAGGGTATACTTATAGTAGAAGTATAGATAGACACAATTTATAAGGTTTTATTAATTTGTGTCCTTTACCGATAATGGCAAACCCGTCGAAAGGCGGGGACATCCCATAATAGCGGTTGAGATTTGCGCTAGGGATTCTGGACATTGGTCAGTCCGGAGCAAAGCCACGGGTCTAAAGGTAATACCTTTTCAGACAGCCGGGTTACCGAAGAAAAAGGAAAAACCTATGATAGCCGAGCTACCGAAGGAAAAGGACGGTAGGTCGGATTTTATTTTTTAGAGGGGTAAAATAATGAGGTTATTGAAAAATAACAAAGGAATTTCTCTAGTAGAGATTCTTGTTTCAGTAGGCATAATGTCTGTAGCGATCGGTTCATCTTTTCAGGCGACAAGTTATTTACTACAGCTTAATGAACTTAATGACAATATTACTCCGGTTATGAATTCTCTTGAAGGGATAAGAGATGAGATAAAAAATGTCCCCTTTGACGATATCTCGCCAAACTATCATAATACGCAATTCACCTTAAATGAACTGACCAATAAAGGGGTGCCTAATCTTGGAACAATCACTGTAGATCTTACGGAACCTTCTTTTCTTTTAAAATTCCGGATTGTTGTTTGCTGGCGGCAGGGAAACAGAATGATCGGAGAAGATGCTAATTTAAACGGGGTTTTAGACAGCGGAGAAGATACTAATTTAAACGGCCTGATTGATTCGCCCTGTGCTATGGAAACCGCGGTTATTTTTCGTTAGCGTTTACTAAAAGGAGTTATTTGTGAGCCTAATTAAAAAAATATTAAAATGTAGAAAAAGAAAAAAAGAACAGGGATTTACTTTGACTGAGATCATTGTATCTATGGGGATTTATTCAGTAGTGATTGGTTCTTTATTTAGTATGCTTATATCTTATAACCGGATTTCTCAGCAGTGTTTTGCGAAATGGGATGTTAAACGGCTGGCGGGAAAAGGTATGAATTCTATTGTTAAAGAGGTTAGGGTAGGGTCGGGATTAAATACCACGCTCTATGACCGGCCGCTGGATCAAGCCGGTGTTCTCATTGATGCCAGTGATGCTAAAAGTATTGTTTTCCAGGTTCCGGTTGATTGGGACGCGGACGGAGATTCCCTGGATAATTTCGGGCGTGTGGAATGGGGAGCGGAAAATAACCTGGACTGGCAGATAGAATATTGCTGGGACGCGGTCGCCGAAGAGATCTTGCGCCGGGTATGGGATGAGACCAGTACTCTGGTCGAGCAAACAGTTGTGGCTAATGATATCTCAAATTTTTCAATTATCGGGTACAGTTATGATACCGGTTTAAAAAAATATGTTGTGGATACAACCATAGAACTTATTGAAATTAATATTACCGCGGAAAAAGATACAATTAAGGGGAGGACTTTGGATAACCCTCTTACTGTTGTTTTAAATAATAGAGTTTGTTGGCGTAATTAGAAAAGGAGAGTATGTTATGAAGATAAATAATAAAGGTACAATGCTTATTGCGACATATCTGGTATTGTTTATTATTATTGTTGTGGCCAGCTCTCTGTGTACATTTGTGATCACGGAACAGAAAAGTATAGCCCGCGAGTCCGGAGGGAAAAAAGCGCTTGGTTATGCGGAAATGGGCGTAGCTTATGCTTATTATGAATCACAAAATTACGGATGGCAGTGGTATACGCATAAATGGAATAATGATGAAGATAAACTCCTTAAGCTGGCTCCCGGAGACAGCAGTTATGGCCAGCTCTTAAGAGCGGATTGCTCTTTTGATGCTAACGGATATTATCAGTCTAATGACGGAAAATTCATGGTTAAAGCATATCCAAACCGGGATGACGAAGATGAGACAGTTATTGTCGCCATGGGCATTGAGGGGGAAAACCGGCGCGTGATCACCTATACGCTCAGCCGCCAGGGTATATATGATTTTTTCTTTTACAGTCCTTATGATATGGATCTCGATAATGAGGTGGGTAATTTCCCAAAGCTTTACGGCGGAGGTATCCATACCAACGGCAATATCCGGATTGATAATCCGGTAAGATTGGAAAATATTTCAGAATTAAGTGCCGGAGAAAACGGGGTCATTTATTACGCGGCTTCTGACCAGTACCCGGCTCCATATTACGCGGATAATTATGACGGAGTAAAAGACGGTATGGCGCCGATGGTCCGGCTTGACCGTCCGAATGATATTTTTCGTGATGATGCTAAAGATAATCCCGGTGATTTTGGTTATTATTACTGGGATAAATATGGTGACCGGCATTGGAATTATCAGAGTAACGCGAGTTATTTCGGGAGCACTAGTACTTGGCTGACCAGTGCTTTTCGGAGTACGGAATGGTATTTTTACGGAGATATGCTTGATTATAATAATATTAATCCCGGGAACAGAGATAACCGGGTAAGCTCATCAATTATAAATGACAGCTCTGAGCCTTTAAACGGTTATAATACCTGGGTCAAACCATATTTAGGAGAAACTGATTGCGGCGATATCATTTCCGGAGAATGGACCCAGATACCCGCGGAAATGGATCAGACCTGGGATTGGAGCAAATATAAAGGCGATGCTTATGGATATCGAAGCGGTGCCGGAGAACAGCCATTGCATTTTTACACTTATGATAATGACGGTAATAAAGTGAATGTGGAGAATACTTATTGGGAAATAACCGGAGGTGGGCATCACACTCCCGTGTCAGTAGAAATGGTTGATCCCGCTAAACTGGATGAACATCCGCAGGCTAAATCATATTGGGATATGTTTAAAGATCCGCGGTACTGGACAGCTATAGGCAAAGACCTTTCCGGTTCAGAGGATTGGCCGGATAATATGAGTGAAGATATTAAAGACGGCACTTATGGTTCGGAGAGGGCTTCCGGAGGAAAGATACCGGTTAAGCATACGAACTCGGAGAAACAGCCGGATGCTTGGGATTCTTTTTTAAAGAAATCAAAATTAGACGGGATTGTGCGGGACGGCAATACCGGAGGAGAGTATCTGGCGCCGCCGGAATTTGATATTACTTATGCGCGCATGGCCGAACGCAGCGGACTGCTTATTAATCTTGCGGATGATTTTGACGGTAAATATAATGATTATGAAGAATGGATGAAGGTTTTAGAAAAGAGTATTGATAAGGCTGTGACAGAACTTAATGACGGTACAGCCCGGCCCGTGGCCAGTAAAGTAAAATTTATCAATACATTTACGAATCAATGGAATGTTGTCTTGGAGATAAATCTAGGACGGATGCAAAAAGAAGGGAAAACTCCGGATAACGGTATTGTCTACAGCCAGGTTCCTTTGCGCCTGACCAATGCGGAAAAACTGCCGCGAAAAATGGATTCCTACGGGTTTACGGTCTTAGGAGAGGAAAATATCTATTTGCAGGGAAATTTTAATACTGATGAATGGGTTACTTCTGCGATTATCGGTAAAAAGCGTATTTTTACTTTATCCGATGATTTTAATGATCCTCAAATAGTGCCGGCAACTGAGCATTACCGGGATTATCCTTATCTTTATGTTAAGAAAGACGAAGGCAGCGGAATATATGAAGAAGCAAATCCGGATGCAGGCGGGGGGCAGTGGGTTTACCGGGATTATTTGAATTACCTGACTTATGACCGCTACACCAATATTGACGATGCTAATGAACAGCAGTTAAAAGATCTCATTGATAAAAAAGACGGAACGTACCGCGCGATGTTTAATAAGCATGATCCCACCGGAACAGCTTCGGCGACTTTTTCCTGGCCGGACAGCGGAGAAAATTATACTTACGGGATGATGCCGAATCGGGTTTATGATAACTATACTTTCAATACGCTGATCGCTTGTTACCGCGGGACAAAAGGCGATAACCTGGAAAACTGGAATAATGGCAGTAAGGACATGAAAAAGTATTTAAACGGCGCGTATTTTGTGCTGGATAAAGATGGCGAATTTACCGCGCCTACCGGTGATTTTGTGGATTATGAGTCCGGGTTAGGGACCAGCAGCCGCGGTCGTTATGTCAGCGGCACGGTTTATTATGGTACGAAATCACCTCCTTGGAGTTTGAATTATGATAAGCGTTTTCAAACCGCGACTAGATCGGCTTCGGATGTGTTTTTCGGAGGGGCGCAGTCTTTATGGAAAGAAGAGTCCTGTGATTTCTTTTATCAGGAGAATTTCTAAAGCGGTATTTTAAAAATAATTAATTGGGGGAAAAAGACATGGAAAAAGGGGTAAAAATTACCATAGCGATATGTAGTCTTTTATTAGTGTTGATCATTATAGTTGATGCCATAAAGATAATCAGAAGTAAAGACGGGTGGGTTTCGATAATTGAAACAGATACGAAAAAAAATTTGCGCGAGGAAGTGTCCAGAAAAGCAAAATATTCCTCAGAGTATGGCTCTCCTTCTAAAGCGCCATTAGGCATAAAAGCCCGCACAAATCTCGCCGTAAGAAAAAATTCATATTTTTTCCCTAAGAAAAAAGTTAAACGTGTTGATCCCGGGGGAAATAAAAAATTGATCGAGAATTCGGGGATTCTGATCACCGGAGATCAGATCAATAATCAGGCCGCAGAAGAAAAGCCCGAAAAGCTGATTGAACAACAAACTGCTTCTGGGCAAGAGGGGGGCCCGGAGGAAAATATCCCGGAATGGCTTAATCCCGGGCCAAGTTTTGATGGGGGGGATACTTTGTTTTCCGATGATGAACCGCAGTGATTGTAGTTAGATGAGAGGATTTAATTAATGAGCAGGCGGATCAAGAAAGAAAAAGGATTTACAATTATTGAAATTATTATGTCCATGGCTATTATGGTTGTGGCTGTGGGTACTACTTTTCAGTCCGCATTGTATCTTTCGCGCCTGGCCGAATCCGGGGAATTATCAGTTACCTGCATGAACGCGGCGGAAGGGGTTATGGATGAAATTCGTAACGTAGCCTTTGATGATATTAGAGCAGGTTATGACGGACAGATTTTTTATGTGGATGAACTTATGGCTCGTAATGTCGCGCATCAGGGATTAGTAAAAGTGGATTTGCTGGAAAGTTTCGGAACCGGAACAGATGCGATGTTAAGAATCAGAGTAATTGTCTGCTGGAAACAAGGGGAAAGAATTATCGGCGAAGCTATTAATAATGGTAAAGAAGGAATTTTAGGGATAACCTTGGCGGATCTTGACGGTAATGGAGATATTGATTCTCCGTGCGCCGTAGAAGCGGCAATTTATAACCGGGATTAAAAAGTGAAAAAAATAAAAAGGATTTTAAAGGGATCAAAAAAAAACAGCGGCTATACCCTGGTGGAAATGCTTGTATCCATGGGCATATATGCGGTGATCGTGGGTTCGCTTTTTACATTACTTATATCGCAGAATACATTTATTACTAATAATACCGCGAGAATGGATGTTGATCTAAACGCGCGGAAAGCCATGATCATAATGGTAAAAGAATTGCGGATGTCCAAAAAAGATCTCTGTTTTATTTATGATAAGCCAATTGATCAGTTGGGGGCAGCGATAACTTTTCAAGGCCCGAGTATTGTTTTTCAGGTGCCGGTGGACTGGGACGGTGACGGAAATGTTTTTGATAATTTTGGCCGTATCGAATGGGGGATAGACGGGAAACTTGATTATAATGTGGAGTATTGTATTATTGCCGGGGATACTGAGGGGCGTTTGTGGCGCCGGGTCTGGGACGATAGTAATAAACTGGTTTCTTCAACGGAGATTGCCCGGGGATTAGCGAATTTTTGGGTGGAAGGATTATATTGGGATACCGGCGGCAAGAAATACGCGCAAGCGCTTTCCGGTTCCGCAGTAGAGATTTTTGACATTACGATACGTACGGAAAAAAATACTGTAAGGGGCAGAAATCTGGCGAGCCCGTTAAGATTAACATTAACGAACAGAGTTTCTACACGTAACAATTAGGTTTTATCAATAGAGGAGGCGTACGATGATATCACTAAGAAAAAAGCAAGGTACTATTCTTATCTCCACGTACATGGTTTTATTTGTTGTTATTGTGGTGGCCAGCGCTTTTTTTACTTTGATCGTTACGGAACGCAAAAATGTTACCCGCAGTAATGACGCGGCTAAAGCCTTGAATATGGCGGAAAAAGGCGTCTCGTACGCGTATCATGAATCGTATAATCTGGGCTGGCAATGGTATACCCATAAGTGGAATGATGCCGGAGATAAGCTTCTCCCTTTAGAATCAGGGGATCAAAGTTATAAAATAAAAACCAGATCAGATTGTTCCTTTGACGGTGATGGTTTTTATGTGCATGATAAGGGCGATTTTATGGTCAAGGCCTATCCGGATCAGACCCAGTCGGATACAACCGTAATCGTTTCTAAAGGAGCCTGCGGACAGGAGACCAGAGTAATAACCTATTATTTATCCCGCCAGGGAATTTATGATTTTTTTGTTTATAGCCCGTATAATTTGGATTTATACGATGCTTTGGGCCGGGCTTCAAAATTGAACGGCGGAGGTGTTCATTCCAACGGTGATATTTATATAGACAGCCAGATGCGTATTGAAAATGTATCGGAGATCAGTACGGGTGCGGAGGGATCGATTTATTATACGGCCACAGGATATCCGGCGCCTTATTATGCGGATAATTATGATGGAGTAAAAGACGGCCAAGCTCCGATCTCCCGTTTGGATGATTTACAGAGTATGGGCGGCCGTGACGATAGTACGCTTACTCCCGGGCCTTTTGGGTATTATAATTCTAAAGATGAATGGTGCTGGAAAGACTATGCTTATTATTTCACCAGAGATCTTGTTACCGATTGGCCTCGGTATACCTATGCTTATACTGATTTCGATTCTCATTTTGTCGGTGATGATCAGGCTAAGAATAATATTGCTCCTTATGCTAAAGACCCGGATTCTGAGTTTTATAATGATAGTACGCCTTTAAACAGATACAATGTTTGGGTTAAGCCGTATCAGCAGGATGAAAAAGGAGAGCTGGTAGATAGAGAATGGGTGGAAATTCCCGCCAAACTAGACAGCCCCTGGGAATGGGGTAAATACTTCGGCAGTAAATACGGAACCGGAAGCGCTGTGGGAGAGAACCCGCTGGAATTTTATGTTACTGATAATCATGGCGCTCAGGTTAGCGCGGAAAAAAGCTGGTGGGAAATAGACGCGAGTAAGGAAGTTGTTATGCTTAACCCCCTAGATTATCCTACCATGGAGGATTTTAAAGCGGCTCATCCGGATGCCGCGACCTATTGGGAGATGTTCAAAAAGCCGGATTTTTGGAGCGCGGTAAATGGGACTCCGGGATATGCGAATATGCTTAATGATGAGGTTGTCAGTGACGGAAGATACGGCACAGACCGGTCTTCGAATAACGGAAACGCGATGGTAAATTATACTAATTCGAAAAAACAGCCCAAAGCCTGGAAAGAATTTTTATCAAAAAATAAACTTGATAATGTTTTGCGTGACAAGAATACCGGAGGTGAGTATTTGGATACCCCGGAGTTTTCCAAAACTTATTCTGTTTTAGCGAAAAAAGATGGTACGTATATAGGCTTGGCTGATAATTTTGACGGTGAATTCAGTGATTATAGTGAATGGGAAAGTGTGATCGAAGATAGTGTGGATGCGGCAGTAAAGCGTTTTAATGAAGCTGCCGGAGGAGAAAAAGTAGCCGAAAAAGTCAAATTCATAAACGCGTTTACGAATAAATGGAATACAGTTTTAGAATTAGATTTGCAAAAGATGCAGAAAACCGCGGTATATCCGAGAAACGGAATTGTCTATTCCCAGGTGCCGGTGCGGCTTACTAATGCGGAGGTCTTACCGCGCGCCAAAGAGCATTACGGGTTTACGGTTTTAAGTGAAGAGAATATATATTTAAAAGGAGATTATAATACCGGAGGAGCGAATCCGTGCGATTGGCGCACCAGCGCGATCCTTTCCAAAAAAAGAGTGTTTTTGCTTTCGGATGATTTTAATGACCCGCAGGTAACTCCGGCAACGTATCATTATCCGGATTATCCCTATATGTATGTTAAAGAAGCAGAAAGAATTTTCGATTTCCCCTGGTTGCCTGAGCCTATTGTCATTAAATACTGGACAGATACTAATCCGGATAATGACGACGGTGTTTGGGTAAACCGGGACCGTTTGGATACAGACGGGGCAGTTGATGATACTGATTATTATTCAGAAATTCCAGATAGCTATGAAAGGACTTTATATAATAGAATAAACAGTAAAGATTCACAATATAGAAGTAAATTTGATAAGCCTGATACAACAGGGGCGGCGACCGATACATTTACCTGGACTTATGGTGACAATAGCGGGGAAAGTGAATCATTTACCTACGGCATGATGGCCAATAGTGTTACACAATCACAGGATTATAATTGTCTAATTGCTTCTAACCGCTGGCTGGATACCCGGGGCGCGGGATGTAAAGGCGCGGCCTTGGAATATTGGGGTTCGAAAACTCAGGATTTAAAGGGTGCTTATTTTGTAATTCAGAGCGATGGATTTACCGCGGCTAATAATGAGTTTGTTGATTATTACAGTGAATCAGGAATGTATTATGATGACCGGGATAGGATAGCGCCGAGTACATCATACTCCGGATCATACTATTTAAAAAGTTACTATCCCTCCAAGTTTATGGAATATGATGGGAGATTTAAAAGTGCTTCACGTTCACCGTCAGATGTATTTTTCGGCGGGGCCGAATCTTTGTGGGCGGAAGCGGAATGTGCTTTCTTTTATAAGATGGATTTCTAATTAATTTAGGAGAGATAAGGTTATGGATAAAAGTGTAAAAATGACCGTGGGAATTACCATGTTACTGCTGGTATTGGTAATTATGTTTGGGATAAAGAATTATATTATCGCGCCGGATAAGGACGCGGCAAAAACTGACAAGATTCAAAGCCGTCAAAATCTGGAAAAACTAAAAGCTCATGCTAATAATATGCCGGTTACCGCCCGAGCCAGGATTATCCGCAATACCGATTATTTTCCCAAAAAAGATCCCCAGAGGAAAAAAGTCGATCCGAATGAGATGACTGTCCCGCTGGAGGAACAGCTGTTAAAAAATCTGGAGTTAAGGCCGGAGATGTTAATGGGAGATCTGGAATACTCGTCTATTGCCGAACCCATGCCGGAAGTGACTCCTGAACAGGTAACCGAAGATATGATGGAAGCAGTAAAACTGGAAAATCCGGACACAGATCCCGAGGTATTAAAGAAGATCGAGCAGATGTATAAAGAGAATATGTCTAAGAATATGCCGAAATAATAGGTATATTAAGCGGAGAAAATGGGGGTCATTCTTAATTAGGGTGAATAAATTTATATAACTTATTGACTTATAGGCTGTTATGTTAAATTTAAGAATGACCCTGATTACACAGATTATTAAGAAGATTACAGAGATTGTTTTCTATTAGTATATCGGTGTAATCTGTATTTAATCGCTGTAATCAGGTTCTTTCAATCACCCTAAATGCGAAAGAACCGAAAATGGATTTCCTGCCTGAAGATATTTTTTAAATTTGACTTTTCCCGGAACCTTCTTTATAATAGTTTCTATGTTAAGTAATAAAGCGGATTTATATAAAATCATCATTTTCAGATTTACGATTGCCACGGTTATTTTAATTGCTAACACCGCATTGTTCGGTTTAGCCCAAACCCCGGTGTATTTTTTTGTAGCCATTATATACCTGATTACTATTGCCTACTCGGTATTGCTGCTTAGCGGCAAGTATAGTAAATTTTTTCTTTATTCCCAAATAATCATTGATCTTTTAATTGAAACTTTATTGGTTCATTATACCGGGGGCATTGAATCGGTTCTGGATATACTTTTTCCGCTTTCGTCTATTGCCGCCAGTATTCTGATCTCTCCGCGGGCCGCTGTAATAATCGCTTTATTAGGAAGCTCATTATATAGCGGAATTGTCAGCCTGGAATTTTATGAGATTATCCCATTGCCGGTTGATGCTGCCGGGATAACTCAGCATGAAAGCACATATGTGTTTTCATTATTGTATTTGCGGGTTACGATTTTTTCGGTTATCGGGTTCTTAAGCGCCTATATTTCCGGTCAGGTAAAAAAGCGTGATAAAGTAGTCAAGTCTTTAAGAGAAAAACTCAGAAGAGAAGACCGTCTCTCGGCGATCGGTAAGTTAGCCGCGAGTACCGCCCATGAAATCCGCAATCCTCTGGCGTCTATTTCAGGTTGTGTGGAAGCTTTAAGTGAGACTTTAGTTTTAGATGGGAACCACCAGAAGCTGTTTAGTCTGATCATGAAAGAAACTACGCGGTTGAATAATATAATTAACAGCCTGCTGGAGTATGTTAAACCGCGTAAATTAATAATGCAAACAGTTTCCCTGGGAGAAGTAATTGATGATGTCGTAACGCTGGTTACAAATAGCCGGGATTTTAAATCCGGGGTGAGTATAGAAAAAGAAAACAGTGTGGATAAGATCAAGACAGCCTGCGATGAACAGCATATGAAACAAGTGTTTTTTAACCTTTTGATTAATGCGGTTGAAGCTGTGGGAGAAAAGGGAAAGATTACGATTAAGGGAAGTATTGATAAAGAAACGAATATGGTCAGGATCGATGTTATTGATAATGGAATTGGTATTAATAAGGGGATGAAAGAAAACCTGTTTGAACCTTTTTCCAGTGATAAGGATAAAGGGGTCGGGCTTGGATTGGCGATAGTTTATAGTATAATAAAAGAACACAGCGGGAATATTGATGTAAGCAGCTCTCCGGGCAAAGGGGCGACGTTTAGTGTTTTTCTGCCGTTAAGCAGATAAGCAGATAAGCAGATAATTGAGAATTGAGAATTGAAAATTGAGAGTAGAGAATAGGAAAAACATTAGATATTTATCAATATTAAATTAGAAATTAAAGATGAGGTTTAGGATATGAGCGGAAAAATTCTTTTAGTTGATGATGAGAAAGATCTCTTGGAATGGCTAACGGTAGTCTTAGAGACCGAAGGATATGTTATTAAACGAGCGGCTACGGCAGATGAGGCGCTAAAGGTTTTTAAAAAAGAACCGTTTGATATGGTTATTACCGATATCCGGATGAAGGAGATGAACGGGATTGAATTGCTGCGGCAGGTGAAAATGCACAACCCGGAAATAATTGTTTTGATGATGACCGCGTACGCGTCGGTGGAAACCGCGATTAAAGCTTTACGTTACGGAGCGTATGATTATTTAACCAAGCCGTTTAAACTGCATGATATAAAATTAGTAATAAAAAAAGCTTTCAGTCAAAAGAGAATATTTTCTGAAGATAAATCCACGCAGAAAAAATTACAGGAGCGTTACCGCTTTGCGAATATTATTGGAAAAAGTAAACCCATGCATAAAGTTTTTGATATGGTCGACAAAGTGGCTAAAACAAATACTACGATTCTGGTTAATGGAGAAAGCGGTACGGGAAAAGAATTGATTGCCAAGGCGCTACATTTTAATAGCTTGCGGCAAACTAAGCCGTTTGTTTCTATTGATTGCGGGGCATTGCCGGACGAGCTGCTGGAGAGCGAACTTTTCGGCCACGTAAAAGGATCTTTTACCGGGGCTATTTCTACTAAGCAGGGGTTGTTTGAAGTTGCCGGAGGGGGAACATTATTCTTAGATGAGATTGGAGAAACCTCACCGGCGATGCAGACTAAGCTATTAAGAGCTTTGCAGGAAAAAGAAATTAGATCAGTAGGCGCAACAAAGAGTGCAAAAGTTGATGTGCGGATAATCGCGGCAACTAATCGAAACCTTGAGGATGAGGTTAAACGCGGGAATTTCCGTAAGGACCTTTTCTACCGAATTAGTGTAATTTCTTTGTATTTGCCTCTTCTAAAAGAAAGAAAAGAAGATATTGAGTTTTTAGTAAATCATTTTTTGAAGAAATATCAATCCGCGGGAACTCCGGCGAAAAGAATTTCTCCGGAATGTTTAGATGTATTTCGTTCCTATAATTGGCCGGGAAATGTCCGGGAACTGGAAAATGCCATCGAGAGCGCGATTGCTTTAAGTGAAAAAGATGAAATTTCTCTGGTTGATTTGCCGGCGAGAATTACGGAAAGCCCGGTTTCGGCAAGCTTGTCTGTCTCTGAAGAGGATTCTTTGAAAGAAAAAGTCGAACAGTTTGAGAAAGAATTAATATCAAAGACACTCACAGAATCTGGCGGCAATAAAAATCTTGTCGCGGAAAAACTTAAAATGACCCGGCGCAATCTGGATTATAAGATTAAAAGGTATGGTTTGTAAGTTGAAAGCTACAAGTTTCAAGTCCCAAGCTGCAAGTTACAAGAATAATATCCCTACATTATAGTATTGCCTTTAAATTGATAAAATCTAACATGACAGAAGATTTTTGTTGAAATTTGGAAGGATTTTTCTAAATAAGGCTGATGATAAATCTTATCCACAATTTAACAGCTAATGGTATGTCTATAACTTCTTTGTTAGTGATGCGTTATGTTAAAAATAAAAAAAGTTTAAAAAAATTACGTTGGCACGTCAAGTGCTTCTATAGAGGTGTGACTCAAAGGATTTGGGTCCGGGAAACAAAAATTTAACTAGGGTGGAAATGGTTTTAGGAAGGAAAGAAAGAGGAGGTGTGGTTATGGATCGCAAAGGTTTTACATTGGTGGAAATTATGATCGTTGTAGCAATCATTGCTTTATTGGCGGCGATTGCTATTCCTAACTTGCTGCGTGCCAGACACAATGCTAACGAAGCTGCGGCACAAGCTACATGCAAGACAATATCAACAGCTTGTGAGAGTTTTCGTGCCGCGCAGACAGTTCCGACATATCCGGCAACTTTAGCAGCGATGACTGGTGCAACTCCAGCTTATATCGATACTACAGTTGATACGGTTACAACCGGAGCTGCGAAGCAGGGATATAACTTTGTTTACACATTTATCAATGCCAATCAGTTTGTATGCTCAGCAAGAGCGGCTACTATTGGTGTAACCGGTACGCGTATGTTCTGTATTAATGAAAGCGGAGTTTTACGTTCCGGTGCTGATGGTGCGGTAGCTGATGAAGCTACTTATGCGGGACACACAGTTGTACAGTAAGAATATGGTTATTAAAGGAACGGCGGCTTTGCCCGTCGTTCCTTTTTTTTTGTTTAAGTTTTCTTGAAGAAACAATTTTTGTTTGATATAATGAGGTTAGAAAGGGGGAGAAAGATAGTGAAGCTTAGGCGGCCAAAGGGATTTACTTTGGTTGAAATAATGATTGTTGTGGCAATTATTGCTCTACTATCTGCTATTTCAATCCCTAATTTATTCAGGTCCAGACTTAATGCCAATGAGGCTGTGGCCCAGGGAACTTTAGGAGTTGTTACTGCCGCTTGTGAGAATTTTCGCGCGGCGCAAACTCCGATGCGTGTACCGCTTAATTTTGCGGAGTTGACGGCAGCAGTACCGCCGTATCTGGATACTTCCCTGGATACAGCGGTTGTTGGGATTGCCCGAAAAGGATATAATTATAGTTTTACACGTTTTAATGATAATCAATTTGTCTGTTGTGCCTCTCCGGAAGTTTATCAGGCTACAGGTGAACGGACATTTTGTGTTAATGAGACCGGTGTGTTGAGGTCAGGAGACAATGGAGGTGCCATAATTAATACCGAAGCTGCGTATTACGCACTTACTGTTTGTAATTAGAATTTAAAGAATTTATGGATAAACTCTGCTCCTAAACAAGGAGGTGTACAAGTCCCTATAGTAAATATTCAGAATAGTCATATTGAGCTTAAGCAGTGTTGTTTTTAGTTGACAAAAGGTATTTAAAGATGATAAAATCATATCAAACACTATCAAAGTATATCAAGAATAATTTCAAATTAAAAGGAGTGAATGATATGATGGAAAGATTCTTTTCAATAGGCGAGATTGCTCAGCGGCTAAACGTCTCGGTGCAGACAATTAGGCGATATGAGAAATTGGAAAAGTTTCCTTCGCCGCGCCGCAATAAGGTAAATAATAGAAGAGAATATACTCAGAACGATATTTTAAAAATGCTGAAAATACTGGGCCGGTCAGGGCAATCATAAGGTAAGAGCATGCAGAAATTTTTAATTGTATTATTGGCAGTAGGCATAATTTTCATAATCGCATTTTTATTTATAAAACCATTAATGGGCGGGGCCTTACTGCTGGTTAGCGGGCCTTTTTTAGCCGCGGCAATTTATTTAAAAATCAATGCTTCTAAAGTAGAAGAAGAATTAAAAGCAGTTGTCGCGTCTTTTCAAAATGAAAAAGAAGAAATTATTCAGGAAATAAGAAGAAAAGAAAAACGCCAGCGTGAGCAATTTGCTCAGTTAAGAAATTTCGGGAAGGATCTTGCTTCCGCAATAAATAAGGATCAGTTATTGAGATTGATCGTGAATATGTTTTCCAAAATCACTGCCGATATGTCGGGAGATAGCCAATGTTTTTTACTTTGCCAGGATCCGGGAACTGATGAATTTGACTATGTGACGGGTTGTAATTTTGACCGCAGTATGTTAAAGGCTCTGCGATATAAGCAGTCTGATGAATTGCTCAAGAAGGTAATGTTAACGAAAAAAATTTTTACCGACCGGGGCGATGCTTTTGGAAATGACGCGGCGACATCGTATTTTCTAAAAGGAGAACGGCCGGCTTATCTGGCCCGGCTTTCCGCTCTTGCTTTGATACCGCTTGTGCTTGAAGATGAAGTTTGGGGTATTATCGTAGTTTTTTGCGGTGAGAGCGCGGCCATGAGAATTAAAAATGAAGAAGAATTTTTTCTACTACTTGTTTCTGAAGGAGCGATTGCTTTAGGAAGCGCGATTCATCGCGGGCTTGCTTCTGTGGATAGGTTAACTCAGCTTTATAACCGTACATTTTTACAAAAACGTATAAATGAAGAGTTGGAATTTTGTAATCGTCAGTTATTGCCGATGAGCCTGCTGATGATTGATATTGATTATTTTAAGAATATTAATGATACTTACGGACATCAGGACGGAGATATGGTTCTGAAAAAAATCGCGCAAATTTTAAGTCAGAGTATTCGTATGACAGATATTTGTGCTCGTTATGGCGGCGAAGAATTTGTTGTTGTGCTTCCCGGCCTCGCGGAAAAAGAAGGGGACCAATTCTCTATTGCCGAACGTCTACGTCTGAGCGTGGAAAAAGAAGATTTTATAATGCAGGGTGATAAACATATTAAGCTTACGATTAGTGTCGGTGTTGTCGTGCGTAAATTCCCGGAAGATAAAGCCATGGGTATGGATCAGTTGATTCAAAAAGCTGACGAAATGCTTTATAAAGCCAAACACGAAGGAAGAAACAGGGTTTGTTATCCGGAGCCGGAGGAGTTTCATGTTCAGTAAATACAAAGAGTCAGTCGGATTGGAGATCGGCGATGGCCTGGTTAAGGCTATCTATATTGCGTCTAATGAAAAAGAAAATAAATTACTTGGATTAGAAATGGTCGAGGTTAATTTTCGGGAAGGAAGACAGGGAATTATAAATGCTATTAAAGATGTAATCCAAAAACTTCCGTTAAAGAAAAAAAAATTTAAGGTGAATATTTCGGTGTCCGGTGAATCTGTCGTGGTGCGTGATATTCATTGGCCGCAAATGGGTGATGCGGAAATTCGTAAAGCATTGAAGTTTGAGGTTGAACGGCAGGTCCATTATAAAATGGAAGATATTGTTTTTGATTATTATTCTGTTTTAGATAAAAGTATCGCGGAAACAAAAACCCGGGTAATCCTGGTTGCGGCAAAAAAAGATTTAATTGAGAATTATGCGAGTCTGATAACTTCTGCCGGTTATGAGTGCGGATTTATAGAGGTTGATACATTCAGTTTATTGAATTGTTTTTATATCAACGGTCCTCAGGTTTCTCCGGATAAAACCATTGCGATTATAAATGTGGGTATGGAGGTTACTAATGTTGACATTATCAGAGGTAGAATTGTCGGCCTTACCAAAGATGGTTTTGTCGCCTGGAGTAATTTGGTAGATGCCTTACCCAAAGAGATGGAATTAGATTTTAACAATATTAGTTCTCTTAAGGGAGTGTTGGGAAGTGACGATCTTTATGAGTTGTGTCTATTTATATTGAACGCATTATCAAACCAGATCAGAAGAACAATAGAGTTTTACGAAAGTCAGGGCAGAGATAATGTTGAAGAGATTTATTTGAGCGGTAGAATTACCATGTTTAAGAATGTGGATAAATACCTGCATAATGTTCTTGGTTTAAATGTCAAAATATGGAATCCGATGGCTAATGTAGCTTACGATCCAGCGGTTTTTAAAAAGACGGATCTGGAGCATAATTCCAAGATGTTGGCTCTTTGCGCGGGGCTTGCTTGTCACCGTGCTTTTGATATTAATCTTTCCACAACAAAAGCTAAGGTTAATAGAAACAAGCTGGTAGAACTTTTTGGGCAATACAAAAAATACATTTACATATCCGGAGCCGTAGCTTTTGTGCTGGTGGGTATTTGGATAATGGTGCTTACGCAGCTTAAAATCAAAGAAGCAAATAAAGCCAGGCTGCAGCAGAAATACGGTGATTTAACATTAGTTATGGATGAAATAGATGCTTTAAAAACAGCCAGAGCGACACTCGACAACCAAATGAACGGCATTCGGGGCCTGCTTAAGCGCCGGATAAGCTGGGCTCAGAAATTACAGGAAATCAGCAGTGTCTTACCTAAAGATATCTGGTTGACCGGACTTTTTACTACTAATATGGATGTCGCGGATAAGAGATACGAAGATGAGTTTACCAGGTTGATGGATACGGCATTTCGTAAAAAGGAAATACGCCAGTTTTTAAATCTTAACGGAGTTGCTTTTGCGGCGGATAGCGACCAAATGCTCTTTTCTATCAATAATTTAATAAACAATTTAAAAAACAATTCTGATTTTGCTGATGATTTTAAAAATGTAGAGTTGATTAAAACCTTTCGTGATCGGATCGGTGAGTCTACAGTTATGCGTTTTGAAATACAGGCGATGTTAAGGTAAGGTGTGTTTATATGGATAAAGCGACACTGGAAAAAAATCAATATTTGATTGCCGGAATACTTATAGTGTTTGTGTTTTTGGTTTTTTATGTAATGTTTGTTTTTATGCCTTTGGTATCCAGGCTGATGAAACTTTCTGCTGAGGAAAAACAAATAATGAATCAGCTGAAAAATGCCGAAACGGTATTTGCCGATAAGAATAAATTAACTGAAGAAGTAGAAAACATTAAGAAGAAAATCAGCTATTATGAAAAGAGACTTCCGCAAGAAATTAATGTTCCGGAGGTTTTAGATTCACTTATCAAAATGGGTAAAGATAGCGGGGTGGTTTTTATTTCCATAGAACCGCTTGATGTTGATGAAATTAAAATTTCAGAAGAAAGTGAAGATAGTTATCTGCAGGTGCCGATACAGCTATCCTTAAAAGCAGCGTATCATAATCTGGGAAAGTTTATTAACCTGATTGAGCGTTCCGGAAGATTTATGGAAATTGACAGTTTTCAAATATCTCCGGATCAGTCTGAACCGCATCAGCATACCGTACATTTAAAAGTGAGTTCGTATTCATTAAGCACTAGAGCTAAATCAGAGAGAAAACCCAAGGGAGCATTATAGAAAAATGATGAAGCGCAATATAAAAGTTTGTATTTTATTATTAACGGTTTTGTTGCTTTCATCTAAGGCCTATGCCGAGATAGAGGCCGAAGAGTTTGGTATTGATGATGATAGTATGGTGCAATCTTTTGTCTATACTATTAAAAATGAACGAGATCCTTTTATCCCTCTTTTAGATGTCCAGGGGACTAAGCCTAAACTTGAGCCGGTACTCAGAGAGGAAGAGTTCAGGAAACTATTAGCGAATATTACGATCAACGGAATATTATGGGATGAGCAAATGCCGTTAGTAATGATTAATAATAAAATCCGCAAAAAAGGGGATAACATTAACGGATTGTTTGTTATGGATATAAAAGAAGATAGTGTTGTTGTCGGGTATCAGGACTTAACCCAGGTAATATCACTTGTAAAAAAGGAAAACGAGATTGTCAAGGAGGATTAAATGAGAGTATTTAATTATCAAAAAAAGAAGCGGATAAGCAGGTTTTTGTTATTGTCTATGCTTGTTTGCTTTGGGGTATGTGGGCTTGATCCGTGTAAAGCCGGGGAAGCTGATGATTTCAGCACAACAGGAACAGTGTCGATAACTTTTAGAGACACGGATATGCGTGAAGTATTGAATATTCTGGCATATAAGGGCGGAGTGAACATAATTGCCGGTGATGACGTAACGGCAAAAGTAAGTGTGCAGCTTAAAGATGTCCCCTGGGAGAATGCGCTTGATGCCATTTTAAAAACATATAATTTTACTTATAAAAAAGAAGGAAAACTTTTACGGGTAATGAGTTTGCAGCGGGCACTTGATGAAGAGACAAAAGTTCCTCTGACAACAAAAATCATTCCGCTTAATTTTGCTGATGTAGAAGAGCTTAAAGCTTCATTGGCAAAAGTTCTTAGTAAACGCGGAAGTATTACTGTAGATAAAAGGACTAATTCTCTTATAATTACGGATATCCCTGATGTGGTTGATAAAGTTGAAGCCGCGGCTATTGCCTTGGATACGGATACCCCGCAGGTATTGATAGAAGCAATGATGGTTGATGTAAAGATAACTAAGGATGAACGCCGCGGAGTAAATCTGTTAGTTGATGAAAAGGGCAGTGGAAATTATTATCAGCATGTGATGGAAAATAGTTCACTCGAAAATCGCGGTGTGTTTGAGTTTTCCGCGGTACTGGATGCTCTTAATTTAAGTGCTTTGCTGGATCTTTGGCAGCAGGAGAATAGAGCGGAAATTCTGGCTAATCCAAAAGTATTGACTTTGGATAATCAGGAGGCGAAAATTGAAATAACTGAGGAAATCCCGTATTTTGAAACTGTTGATTCCGGATCAGGAACAACGACAAACGTAAAATTTAAAGAAGCTGGGATAAAACTATATGTAACTCCTCATATTACCAGCGGGAATTTCATATCTATGAATGTTAAGCCGGAACAAAGTTTTAAATCCGCGGAAATTCTGGATAACCCGGTTATTGATTATCGTAAAGCCGAAACAAATCTTCTCGTAAAAGACGGACAGACAATTGTTATTGGAGGATTGCGGAAAGTAAATGATACTGTAACCTATGATAAAATTCCCGGGTTTGGGGATATCCCATTTTTTGGTTTATTCTTTAAGAAAAAAGTTATTAGTAAAGTAGAAACGGAATTAATGATATTTGTTACTCCGCATATAATTGGGGATACAAGGCTTACGGATAAGGAAATTGATATGTTCCTGGCGCTTGATCAGAAAAAGCCTTTGACTATTGATGAAGATTCAGAGTTAGAGAGATTTGACGGTTATATGAATAAGCGTAAAGAAAAGAGACAGGCTAAGGAGATAGCGGCTAGTGAAGCTGCCAGAAGAAAAAAAATGATGGGTGAGGAAGGCCTTACTTTGGAAGAGCAGGATGAGAAACTTTTGCGGGAAGTTCTTTCCACTTCAGAGGTTCCGGAAGATCCTAAAGAAAAAGAAGATGTTAAAAGACAAGCTGTCGCTATGGAACGCAAAAAAGTTCTCGATATCGAAGAAGAACAGTTAAAGGAGATTCTGGGTAAAGTGAAGACAGCGATAGAGATACAAGGTAAGGCTACGGGTGAGGTAGGCAATTCCGAGAATTTAACTAAGTGAGGATAATTTTTGTTTAACTTGACAAGATTTTTTTAAATAGTATAATATATTAAGATTAGTCGCGGGTAGTCAAAATAAGAAGTGGGAGATTATTCCCGCTTTTTTTGTGGAAAATTTTATGAGTAATATTCAAGATATAGCAAGACAGGTGGTCGAGAAGGCTTTAAAGGGACAGGATTTTATGCTAATTGACCTTGATGTGAAGTCTTCTAAGCGAGGTTGTGATATAAAAATCACAGTGGATAAGGAAAGAACCGGAATTACCCTAGACGATTGCGCTTCTATTAATAAGCACTTACGCGAAATTTTTGATGAAAATGGCGCATTGGGTAATGATTATACTTTAGAAGTATCTTCGCCCGGATTAGATAGGGATTTGAAAAAAGAATCTGATTTTGTCTGGGCCAAGGGGAAAACCGTAAGCTTTATTACCCGGGTGCCGGTAATGGAGAAAAAAACAAATATAACCGGGGTAATAACCGCGGTTGAGCAGAATATTGTAGAGATACAAACTGAAGATAATGAAAAATTTAGTTTAAATATAGATGAAATTGTTAAAGCAAAATTAGAAGTTAGGTGGTAGTTATGAATAATGAGTTATTATCGGTTTTAGATCATATTGAGAGAGAAAAAGGTGTTGATAAGACGGTTATTATTTCGGCTATTGAATCGGCTTTGCTTTCTGCTGCGCGTAAGCGTTTCGGAGAGACGGCAAATTTAGCTGTATCGATTGATCCTGAGTCAGGACAGATAAAAGTTACCCAGGACGGTAAAGAGATAAAATCCGGAGATTTTGGACGGATTGCCGCGCAGATGGCAAAACAGATAATCACCCAAAAGATTAGAGAAGCGGAACGGGAAGTAGTTTTTAGTGATTATCAGGCTAAAGTTGGGGATATTACTAATGGGATCGTCCACCGTTTTGAAAAGGGAAATATAATTGTTGATTTGGGCAAGACTGAAGGCGTTTTATCGACGAGAGAACTTTTGCCAAAAGAAGAATTCCGGCAGGGTGAAAGAGTCAGGGCTCTAATTCTTGATGTGAAAAAGACTAATCGAGGGCCGCAGATTATCTTATCAAGAACAAACGCGGGATTTGTGAAACGTCTTTTTGAACTGGAAGTTCCGGAAATTTATGAAGGGATTGTGGAAATTAAATCGATTGCTCGTTTAGCCGGGGAGAGAACTAAAGTGGCGGTAAGTTCTAAAGATGATAAAATTGATTGCGTGGGTGCTTGTGTCGGGGTGCGCGGTTCCCGGATTAAAAATATAGTGCGCGAGCTGCATGGAGAAAAAGTAGACATCGTTCGTTGGAATGAAGATGTTAAAGAATATATTAAAGCGGCATTGAGTCCGGCGAAGATTCTGGATATCTGTCTTGATCCAAAAGAAAATAAAGTTGATATTGTTGTTGATGATGAGTTTCTTTCTTTAGCTATAGGTAAACGCGGACAAAATGTCCGGCTGGCTTCGAAATTAATAGGCTGGTCAATAAATATCGGAAGCCACGCGCAAATTGAAAAAGATAAGAAGGAAAAAGACAGGAAAAAAGAAGAATCTTTTGCGCAGCTGACGGGCATCGGAGGCAAGACTAAAGAAGCGCTTATTGAAGCAGGGTATGATAATGTTCAATCATTGGCGCAAGCTAGCGCCGATGAATTAACAAAAGTAAAGGGCGTGGGCAAAAAGCGTGCTGAACAGATTATAGAAGAAGCTAAGAAAGTGGTATAGGTAATTACTTATGAGTGTTCGTGTATACGAATTAGCTAAAGAAATCGGGGTTTCCAGTAAAGAACTGGTAAAAATACTTAAGGGTATGCATGTTGAAGTTAAGGGGCACATGAGTGCTTTAGACGATGATACTACGGAAATAGTACGTCATGAGTTACTGGGAAAAAAAGAAGAGGTAAAAAAAGAGAAGGCAGAAAAGAAAAAACAAGAAATGAAAAAAGTCCTGGTTTCTTTTCCTTTAACAGTGAAAGATCTATCTGTTAAACTGCAGATTTCCGCTACCGAAATTATCAAAAAGTTGATGAAAAATAAAGTGATGGCCAATATTAACACTCGCCTAGATCAGGATACGGTGCAGGCAATTGCTTTGGAATATGATGTTTTATTAGAAGAGAAACCTACTAAAGAAGAAGAATTGCTTTCTCAACATAAAGAATCAGATGCAGATGATGATGAGCTTATGCCGCGCTCTCCTGTAGTTACCCTTATGGGGCATGTAGATCATGGAAAGACGTCTTTACTTGATGTTATTCGCCGGTCCAATCTAACGCTAAGAGAATCCGGCGGCATTACGCAGCATATCGGCGCTTATAAAGTTAAACTCAAAAATGGAACGATCACTTTTTTAGATACCCCCGGCCATGAGGCATTTACCGCGATGAGGGCACGCGGAGCACAGGTAACGGATATCGTTATCCTGGTTGTCGCGGCTGATGACGGGCTGATGCCGCAGACAATAGAAGCGATTAATCATGCTAAAGCTGCCGGGGTCCCGATAGTAGTGGCCATTAATAAGATTGACCTGCCCGGAGCTAATATTGATAAAGTAAAAAGAGGTTTGGCCGAGCATGATCTTACGAGTGAAGATTGGGGTGGAAAGACCATAACTGTAGCGGTTTCCGCAAAAGTGGGGACCGGGATAGATAATCTGCTGGAGAGTATTCTTTTAGAAGCGGAAATCCTGGAACTTAAGGCTAATCCCAATAAGCCGGCGCGGGGGATAATTATTGAAAGTAAACTTTCCAAGGGCAGCGGCCCGACGGTAACTATCTTGGTTCAGAATGGCACACTGAAGATTGGGGATGTTTTTGTTTGCGGACAAACTTGCGGAAAAGTAAGAGCGATGATAGATGACTTGGGAGAACGGGTTACCGAAGCCGGACCGGCAATTCCGGTCGAGATCTTCGGGTTGGATTATGTTCCTCAGGTCGGTGATGTTTTTTATGTGGTTGAAGATGAGAGAAGAGCCCGTGAAATAACCCTGCAAAAAAAAGATGAACAGCGTCAGCAGAAATTAATGCCTTCACAGCGGGTAAGCCTTGACCAGTTGTTTGAGCAGGCGCAGGAAGGAAAACTAAAAGAACTCAAAATTATTATAAAAGCAGATGTCCAGGGTTCACTGGAGGCTTTAGGCAGTTCTTTGGAAAAATTAGGCACAAATGACATTGTGGTCAAAATTATCCATTCTCAGGTCGGCAGCATTAATGAATCAGATGTAATGCTGGCTGTTGCCAGTGACGCGGTTATTATCGGATTTCATGTCACTATTGAATCTAAAGCTAAAGAAGAGGCGGATAATAAGAGTGTTGATGTGCGGTTATATCGTATTATTTATGAAGCGATTAATGATGTCCGCATGAGTATGGAAGGATTGCTTGAACCTAAAATAAAGGAAATTTTCATCGGGCGGGCCAAAGTTCAGCAGATATTTAAGATCACTAAGGTTGGTAAAATAGCCGGATGTATGGTGGTAAAGGGAAAATTCATGCGTTCGGCACAATTGGTAAGGTTATATCGTGATGAGCAGTGTTTGTTTGAAGGAAAACTGGAATCATTAAAACGTTATAAAGATGATGTTAAAGAAGTTGGTGAAGGCTTAGAATGCGGTATTTCATTGGAGAACTTCGCCAGTATTCTTCCCGAAGATATTATTGAATGTTTTCATGTCGAAAAAATAGTTCGAAGACTTTAGATATGAAGAAAAAAATATTAAGCGGAATGCGCCCCACGGGTAAGCTGCACTTGGGTCATTTGGTCGGAGCACTTAAGAACTGGAGTCAATTACAGGAAAAATATGACTGTTTGTTCATGGTGGCTGATTGGCATGCTCTGATGAGTGAGTATAAAGATCCTGCGCATATTAGAGAGTATTCATTGGATAATGTCCTCGACTGGCTCAGCTGCGGCATAGATCCTAAAAAATCTACGCTATTTATTCAATCTCAGATCCCCGAACACTTGGAACTATTCACGGTTTTTTCCTGTATGACTCCTTTAGGCTGGCTGGAACGATGCCCAACTTACAAAGAACAGTTAAGAGAATTGAAGACCAGAGAGGTCAATAACTATGCTTTTTTGGGATACCCTGTTTTGCAGGCGGCAGATATACTCTTATATAAAGCTGAAGTTGTTCCGGTTGGTGAAGATCAGTTACCCCATCTTGAATTAACCCGCAAAATCGCCGAACGTTTTAATAATGTTATGAAGAAAAATGTTTTTCCTGCGCCGCAGGCTGAATTGACTGCGATGCCGCGTTTGCTGGGGCTTGACGGACGAAAGATGTCTAAGAGCTATGACAATTATATCGGGTTAAGTGATCCGGATGATTGCGTACGAAAAAAAGTGATGAGTATGTTTACGGATCCTCAAAGATTACGGAAGACAGATGCGGGCCGGCCGGAAGTTTGCAATGTACATAGCTATTATAAAGTTTTTGCCGATGCCGGAAAACCTCAGGAGATTGCTAAAAAATGCTCGGCGGCGGAAATCGGCTGTACGGATTGTAAAAAACAATTAGGCCAGATATTGGTAGATTATCTTGCTCCGATTCAGGAGAAAAGGCGGACTTTGCTTGATGATAAAGGGCAGTTATTGAAGATTCTCGCAGATGGTAAAGAAAAAGCGCAACAGATTGCTAAATCGACGATGAATGAAGTCAGAAACGTTGTAGGATTATGAGTTATAAAATAAAGTTGGAAATTTTTGAAGGGCCATTGGACTTATTGCTCTATTTGATAAAAAAGAGCCATCTTAATATTTATGATATTCCGGTGTCCAAGGTAACTGAGCAGTATCTGCAATATCTAGAGTTAATGCGGCTTTTGGACCTTAATATTGCCGGTGAGTTTTTGGTTATGGCGGCGACACTTATGCATATCAAATCAAAAATGTTGTTACCTCCCGATGAGACTGATGGTGAAAATCAGGAAGAAGAAGATCCTCGGGATGAACTGGTTAGGAAACTTTTAGAATATAAAAAATTTAAGGAAATTGCCGGGTACCTTGAAGAGCAGGAAACAAAACAAAGTGAAATATTTAAAAGAGTTAATGTTGCTTCGGATATTGAAGGGGAAGAGGAAGTATTTTTTGAGACAAGCGTATTTGATCTGATCAGTGCGTTTTCTAAAGCATTAAAAGATTTTCCCAAGGATATTTTTCGGGAGATCATCAAAGATGAATTTACTGTAGAAGGGAAAATTCATGATTTGCTGCATGTCCTGGTTAAAAAAAGGAAGATTTTACTCAATGAGTTGTTTAATGAGTCTAAAAATAAATATGAAACGATTGCTACGTTTCTCGCGGTTTTAGAATTGATAAGGCAAAAAGAAATAGTCGTGGCCCAGAAAGGGCTTTTTGGGCAGATATATGTTTTTCTTAATGAAGAACGTATTCTTCCGACGATTCACGCGAATGTAACTTGAAGGCATAAGTTATGGCTACAAATAAGCTATAACTTATTTGCTTGAAATTTACCCCGCCCTTTGGCCGGGTAAGAGGTTTTGCATTGAGAATTGCTTGTTTGTGATATGTTTGAAGTTTGATTGATACGCCCAAAGGGCGGGGTTCAATTCGCGTTGAAATTTTACATAACTTTGTTCGGTAAAATGTGCGCTCATTGAAGGAGATAAGGATGTCAGAAGTAGAAGTGAAAAAAATAGTTGAAGCATTATTATTTGTCAGTGAAAAGCCAATCACGATGAAACAAATCACTGAGGTTTGTGATAAAATAGAAGTTTCTCAAATAAAAGAAGCTCTAAAGGATTTAAAAGAAGAATACGCTAAAAATGATCGAGGGATTCAGATTGTTGAAGTTGCCGGGGGGTATCAATTTTGCACTAATCCGGATTGTGCCGCGTATATAAAAAAATTGTATAAAACACGGCGGGTTTGGCGTCTTTCCGGGCCTTCCTTGGAAACTTTGGCGATTATCGCGTATAAGCAGCCGGTAACGCGCTCTGAGATTGAATTTATTCGAGGGGTTAATGTTGACGGAGTAGTCAAGACACTTTCCGAACGTGGGTTAATAAAAATCAAAGGAAGAAAAGATGTCCCGGGTAAGCCGATTTTATATGGAACGACAGAAGAATTCTTGCAATATTTCGGATTAAAATCATTACAAGATTTACCGACATTGGAGGAATTTACTGCCCAAGCTTTAGAAAATGAAAGTAGTGATGGCGAAGAAGATGTTGAAAATATTCATTTAGAAACTGAAGAAAATAATGAACATGATATGCCAGAGGAGCCTTCAGACGAAGTTTTAGAGGAGGAGGAAAACAATGAAGCAGAACCAGAAGAAAGCCAATCTCAGGACAAGCATTCCAAAATTGCGCAAGGCGATTGATATCCTTGATAAACAGCTTATCGAAATTCTAAATAAACGTACAGGCAAAGCGATTGATATTGGTAAATTAAAAGAGCAGTTTAAACAAACTGTATATATGCCGGCTCGTGAACAGCAGGTATATAATAATATTAAAAAATTTAACAAAGGGCCGCTGTCTAATGAAGCGTTAATGGCTGTATTCCGGGAAATTATGTCGGGAACAATTATGCTTCAAAAACCGATGAGAGTTTCTTATCTTGGACCGGTGGCTACTTTTACTCACCTTGCCGGTTTGAAAAAATTCGGTTCTCAGGTTGAATATAAGCCGGCAAACACTATAACCGATGTTTTTAGTGAAGTAGAGCGCGGTAATTGTGATTATGGAGTTGTCCCGGTAGAGAATTCCATTGAAGGCGCGGTAAATCATACTTTGGATATGCTGGTTGATTCAGATCTAAAAATTTGCTCGGAGATTTTGTTGGATATTTCTCATAATTTAATGGCCAAATGTCCGTTAAATCAGATAAAACGCATATATTCCAAATCTCAGGTTTTCGGTCAGTGCCGTTTATGGCTCGAAAGCAATTTGCCGACACGAGAATTAATAGATTCATCGAGTACAACGAGAGCGGCAGAGATTGCTCAAAAAGAAAAAGGCAGCGCCGCGATTGCCAGCAGTTTGGCTGCCAGGGTTTATAAACTTAATGTTTTAGCTGAGTCAATCGAAGATAGCCCGCATAATATGACCCGATTCTTAGTGATCGGTAAGAATGAAGCAAAACAGACAGGCAAGGATAAGACTTCGGTAGTTTTTTCCATTAAAGACCGGGTTGGTGCTTTGCATGATATGCTGCTTTCGTTTAAAGCAGCGAAAATAAATCTGACCAAAATTGAATCACGTCCTTCAAAAAAGAAAGTTTGGGATTATTACTTTTTTATGGATATGGAAGGGCATAAAAATGATATTATTGTAAAAAAAGCATTGGATAAGCTGGAGAAAAAGTGCTATTTTTTAAAGATACTTGGCTCTTATCCGCATACTGTACAAAAAATGTATGATCGTTAATAATGGGTCATTCTTATTTGAAGTGGGATAATTTCTGTAACACAATAAAAGTACAGAGATCATATAAAAACAAGAATGACCCTGATTACAGTGATTAAAAAACTGATTATACCGATTGGACAATGTAACTTAAGAAGCAGTTTTAGTGTCGACAATTAGATATATTAGTATCTCTGTAATCTTTTGAAAATCTATGTCCGCCGAGTTACATCTCTGAAGCGGCCCACGGCGAGAACTCGCCAATAGCTGCTTCGAGAGGAAATACTTGGCGGTAAATCAGGTTCTTTTATTCAACTTAAACAAGAAAGAACCTTAATAATTGGAGTAAATAGTAATGGGTATTAAAGACTTAGTAAGGCCGTGTGTTGTAACAATAAAACCGTATAAACCGGGAAAACCGATATCTGAGCTTAAGCGTGAATTGAACCTTAAAACAGTTTACAAGATGGCTTCCAACGAAAACAGCCTGGGGCCTTCTCCTCGCGCGGTTGCTGCGATTAAAAAGTCCTTAGTCGAAATTAACCGTTATCCGGATGGGGAATCTTTCTATTTGAAAAAAGCTTTAGCAAAAAAATATAAGCTTAAGGCGGAAAACATAATTGTGGGAAACGGCTCAGATGAATTGATTGTTCTCGCACTGAGGGCGTTTGTTAATAAAGGTGAAGAAGTAATTGTTGCTGATCCAACTTTTTTGATATATAAACTGGCGGCAAAACTGAGTGATGCCCGCATAATAAGTGTTCCGCTAAAAGCATTTCGTTATGATCTCGCTTCGATGAAAGCGAAAATCACATCAAAAACAAAGTTGATTTTTATTGCCAACCCGGATAACCCGACGGGAAGTTATGTCAACAGAATAGAAGTTGAGAATTTTTTAAAAGGATTGCCTGAAAATGTTATTGTATTTTTTGATGAAGCTTATTTTGAATATGTCAGCGTTAAAGATTATCCCGATACAATGAAATATCTGCGAAAAGGCAATATTATTGTCAGCCGGACATTTTCTAAAATATATGGTCTGGGAGGTTTGCGTATCGGCTGGGCAGCGGCGAGTAAGGAAATCTCCGGATATTTAAATCAGGTCAGAGAACCGTTTAACGCAAACTCTTTGGCTCAGGCAGCTGCGGAGGCAGCTTTAGAAGATAAAAAGCATATAGAAAAATCAAAAAAGGTCGTACGCGAGGGGATGAGATATTTGACAGGTGAATTTAAAGCTTTGAAATTATTTTTTGTTCCCAGTGTAACCAATTTTATTTTGTTTAATGCCGGCAGAAAAAGTACGGCAATATATCAGCAGCTGCTTCAGAAGGGTATTATTGTCCGGGAAATGTCCGGTTGGGGATTGAAAAATTTTATCCGGGTTACCATCGGATCAATGAAAGAAAATAAATTATTTATGCGCGAATTTAAAAAACTGTTAAAAAAAGAAGGACCTCTCACCTTTGCCGGTTCGAGGTTAATTTGCTAACACAAATTAAGGAGCCTAAAAAATGATCATTGTACTTAAACCGAAAATTACTGAAGAAGAGAAGAAGAGAGTAATTGACAAAATTCACTCCTTAGGATTGAATACAATGGTTTCCGAGGGTGTCGAGAGGACAATTATCGGAGTTATCGGAGAAGAAGATGTTGTCCGGGTTCAGCCTTTGGAAGCTTTTTCCGGTGTTGAGAAAGTTATTCCGGTATTAGCGCCATATAAACTTGTTTCCCGGGAATTTAAGCCGGAAAACAGCGTTATAAAAGTTAAGGGTCTGGAAATCGGCGGAAAAAAAATTGTGATCATGGCCGGGCCTTGCGCGATAGAGAGTTATGAAACTTTGCACGGAATTGCCAAAGAGGTTAAGAGATTAGGGGCAACCGTATTGCGCGGCGGAGCTTTTAAACCGAGGACTTCTCCCTATTCATTCCAGGGCTTAGGAGAAGAAGGGCTTAAGATAATGAAGCAGGTTGCTGATGAATTCAATCTGATTACGGTTACCGAGATTATGGATCCTCGTGATGTAGAATTAATGATTAAATATGTGGATATTATGCAGATCGGGGCACGGAATATGCAAAACTTTAATCTGCTTAAAGAAGTCGGGAAGTCAAATCATCCGGTTGTTTTAAAACGGGGGATGATGTCTACGATTAAAGAATTTTTAATGAGCGCGGAATATATTTTAAGCGAAGGTAATTTTAATGTGATCATGTGCGAACGGGGTATCCGCACTTTTGAAACTTATACCAGAAATACTTGTGATATTAATGCGGTGCCGGTGATAAAGCAGCTTAGCCATTTGCCGATTATTGTTGATCCTAGCCATGCTACCGGTAAATGGGGGCTAGTGACCCCGGTTAGTAAGGCAGCAATAGCTGCTGGTAGTGATGGGTTACTTGTAGAGGTTCACACTGCGCCTGAGGAAGCTTCTTCAGACGGGGTGCAGTCTTTGAATCCTGTTAATTTTGAAAAACTTGTTAAAGAAGTAGGAGAAATTGCTCAAGCTGTCGGCAGAACAGTGTAAAAGTTACAGGTTGCAGGTCACAGGCTGCAAGTTAAAAAGCAGAAAGCAGAAAGAAGTAAAAGCAAAAGAAGAAAGAAGAAACTAAAGACTAAAAGCTAAATGACAATAAAAAGGTTCATCGCTGATAGGAAAACTCGAGAAAAAAGGTATTTTTGTTTTAACTTGTGACCTGAGGCTTGTGGCTTGGGACTGTGATCAAGAAGTAGAGAAGATGATGATGAAAAAATTCAATAAAACAGTTATTGTTGGTAGTGGATTAATCGGTGGTTCAATCGGGATGGTTTTAAAGAAAAAGAAATTATCACGATGTGTGGTGGGTGTTACCAGGCATAGTAAGAGTTTAGAAAATGCAATAGAAAAGCAGGCGATTGATTACGGAACAATGGATGTAGAAGAAGCAGTTTTGGGCGCTGATTTGGTAATTTTAGCTACTCCGGTAAGAGTGATAGAGAAGACCATACTGAAAATTAAGAATAAGCTTGCCAAAGGAGCTATAGTTATTGATGTCGGAAGTACGAAAAAGGAAATAGTTGATACCGCGCAAAAGCATTTACCGGTCAACGTAAATTTTATTGGAACCCATCCCATGGCTGGATCTGAAAAATTAGGGGTTGTTAACGCAGATATTGCTTTGTTTAAAAACGCGATATGTTTTATAAGTAAAACAAAAAGAACCAATAAAAATGCATTAAGTCGTGTGAAGAAATTATGGGAGAGCTTAGGAGCAAGAATTGTTTTGGTTGATCCGTCTGATCATGATCGGATCGTTGCGCAGATAAGTCATTTGCCGCATATTATAGCGGCCGCACTTGTAGATAGCACTAATAAGGTTTATTTAAAATATGCCGCGAGCGGATTTAAAGATACAACTCGCATAGCTTCCGGCGGCCCGGAAATGTGGCGGGATATTTCTTTTAGTAATCGTCAGGCGATTTTAGAGAGTATCCGATTTTTTGAAAAAGAATTGCAATATATGAAAAAGGCGTTGGCAGCAAATAATGAGTCTGCATTTACACAGTTATTGGTTAAGGCTAAGAAAAAACGCGACTCTATTGGATAAGCTTTAGGATAAGGGATTGCCGCAATGGAGGATGAATTCCTTATCCTTTGTTATTTTAATTTCCGAGCAAAAAGGATATTTTATGATTATCTGTATTGATGGGCCTGCCGGAGCAGGCAAAAGTACAATAGCTCGCCAACTGGCGAAGAAGCTTGGATTTTTATATATTGATACCGGAGCGATGTACCGGGCATTTACTTTAAAAGTACTGCGTTCTAAGGTTGATTTTAAAATGATTGAAAAACTTGTTGAGTTGGCAATGCGTACGCAAATAACCTTAAAACAAACAGAAGATGGGGGAGAAAAAGTTTTTCTCGATGGAGAAGATGTCTCCCAGGAAATTCGTACGCCGGAATTGACTAATGCTGTATTTAAAGTTGCCGGGATTCCCCAGATACGGGAAGTGATGGTGCATTGGCAAAGAGAGTATGGTCATAATAGTGATATTGTTATGGAGGGCCGGGATATCGGAACGGTTGTTTTTCCCAAGGCGGATAAGAAATTTTATTTAGATGCGGATGTTCAAGTAAGGGCACAGCGCCGAAGCAAAGAACTCCAGGAAAAGGGAATGCCGGTAAATTTCCCGGAATTGGTACAGCAAATCAAAGATCGTGACCAAAGGGATAAGACCAGAACCAGCGGGCCGTTAAAACAGGCAGAAGATGCTGTTTTAATTGACAGCACCGGATTAAGTATTCGGGAAGTTGTAGATAAAATTTTTGGATATATAAAAAATGAATAAAGAAAATATATTGCTATATTTATCGGTTAGATTTATTTTGCATGGTTTTTATAAAATATGTTTTTTCTTTAAAGCAACCGGAAGAAAATTTGTTCCGAAGTCAGGCGGATGTATTATCGCGTCAAATCATTTAAGTTATTTAGACCCGATGGTCCTGAGTATTGCTAGTCCGCGAATTTTGAATTTTTTGGCGAAAAGGGATCTGTTTAAAGGGTTCTTTGGGGTAATGATCAGTGCGCTTAATGCTTTTCCTGTTGAGCGGGGTAAGGGGGATTTAAAGGCGATACGCACATCTCTGGGGAAGCTTAAAGACGGTAAAGCATTAATCGTATTTCCGGAAGGGACGAGAAGTACTAATGGACAGATAAAAGACGCTGAGTCCGGGGTGGGAATGCTGGCTGCGAAATCAGGAGTTGCTGTGGTGCCGACATATATTATCGGAACTGATCTGGCTTTGCCGGCAAAAGAAAAGAAATTCTCATTATTTATCCCGATCAGTGTGCATTTTGCTGCGCCGTTGAGTTTTGATGGATTGGGGCTTGACCCGAAGAATAAGAATGACTATCAGATATTTGCCGATAAGGTTATCGAGAGTATCAGAGAACTAAAAAGTAAAAATTGCTTGTAATGCTAATGTCTATTTGTTATAATATATGTTCAAATCAGAGGCCCTTATAACTAGTTAATAACATAAGGGGTTACATCATTTATGCCGGGTGTTCAGGTATGAGTGATCAGTCGCGCAAATTGTTTTTATGCAAATAGCGGGGCTTATTTTAGAAAAGGAGGTAGTAGATGAAATGTCACGAAAAAAGAAAAAAACAGAATTATTCGAGGAATTAGACCCCCGAAAAGACAGTAAATTTGCTAAGGAGTTGGAAAAGTTCTATGAGCAGGGGGTGAAACCTCTTATTGAAGGCGAAATTATAACCGGAAGAGTTGTCGGAATTACCAAAAAAGAAGTTTTGGTGGATATTGGTTATAAATCTGAAGGAATTCTCGCTCTTGATGAGTTTGATGATCCTGATAATATCAATATGGAAGAAGAGATTAATGTTCTGCTTGAGACTAAAGAAGATGAAAATGGAATGGTTATCGTTTCTAAGCGAAAAGCCGATCGTACTCTCGGATGGGAAAGAATTGTCAATAACTTTAATGAAGGTGATATTATTGAAGGAAAAGTAACTCGTAAGGTTAAAGGCGGTTTGATGGTTGATGTCGGATTGGAAGCATTTTTACCGGCATCGCAGGCTTCTTTGCGCGGGGCGCAAAACATAGATCAGTATCTGGGAAATAAATATGAGTTTATGATCGTTAAGATAAATAAACCGAGAAAAAATATTGTCCTTTCCCGAAGAGAACTTTTGATGAAGGAAAGAGAAGAAAGCAAAACAAAACTTCTCAAGGAAATAGCCAAAGGTCAGGTCCGCACAGGATTAGTTAAAAATATTGCTGATTTTGGTGTTTTCATAGATTTAGGCGGAGTTGATGGGCTTTTGCATATTACGGATATGAGCTGGGGGAGAATCAGCCATCCTTCGGAAATGGTGGCGATCGGAGACAAGATTGATGTTGTGATCATGGACATCAATAAAGAAAATACAAAAATATCACTTGGCTTGAAACAGAAAACCGAAAGTCCTTGGCAGGGAATTGAAGAAAGATATCCTGTCGGCTCAAAAATAAAAGGGAAAGTAGTTAACATTGTTCCTTACGGCGCTTTTGTTGAGCTTGAAAAGGGGGTTGAGGGGCTAATTCATATTTCAGAATTTTCCTGGGTCAGAAGAATCAGCCATCCTTCGGAAATGCTGGCTATTGGTGATATTGTTGAGGCGGTAGTTTTAAATCTTGAAGCGAATAATCAGAAGATCGCTTTAGGGATTAAACAAACGGAAACAGATCCTTGGCAGGGCATTAGCGGTAAATATGCTACGGGTACGAAAGTAAAAGGTAGAGTGAGAAATCTTACTGATTACGGCGCATTTGTTGAGCTCGAAGAAGGTATAGATGGATTGATTCACGTTTCTGATATTTCCTGGACCAAGAAAGTGAATAACCCTGCGGAGTTTCTGAAAAAAGGTCAAAAAGTAGAAATTGTTATCCTGAGTGTTGATGAGATAAACCATAAGATCTCATTGGGGCTAAAACAGGCTACGGATGATCCTTGGCCGGAAATCGTAGAGCGTTACCCGATTGGTACAGAAATTGAAGGGACAATTACGAAAGTTACAACTTTTGGGATCTTTGTTGAAATTGAAAAAGAATTAGAAGGTTTGGTGCATATTACAGAATTAAATATTGAAGCTTCAGCGAAACTGGAAGATACTTTTAAGGTTGATGACAAAGTAAAAGCAAAAATTGTTAAAATCGATAATGAACAGAGAAAAGTCGGTTTAAGTATGAAAGAGACATCGTAGGAAGATCTAAAAATAACAAATTTAACGCGGATGGGAATTAATCCTGTCCGCGTTTTGTTGTTAAAGATTTAACAATTTTGTATAGTTATTAAATTAACGATTGCTTTTTTTAAGCTTCTTTCGTAACTTGTTCTATAGTGATATGTTATGGCCTATTTTTTTTACTCAATAATTAGTATTATAATTATATATATGTTATACTTTATATATAAGGAAATTAGTTCTTTTATAATATAATATTAGTTCACGAAAAGGTAAACTATCCGAAAGGATGGGGCACAAAACTCAAGAGCCTTAATCCGCCAAGCATTGTGGCGGAAAGGCAGTCAGTTGCCGAAGAAAAAATGTGACCCATTCTAGATTTAATAAAGAATGGGTTTTTTGTTTTATTAGCCAATGTTTTACGGGGGCGTAAAAGAGATGTTAAAAAAGTTCACAGCAATAATCTTGCTGAATATTTTTATTATATATTCAGCTAATGTCAGCGCTTTAGCTTTACCACAGTATTCAGAGGTGGTCAACGGTGACGTTGAATTTTCACATCCGAATTCTTCCACACTGCAAATTAATGCCACAGATAAATCAATTATTAACTATGCTACGTTTAATATTGGACCGGGAGAATCTGTAATCATTAATCTGCCGTATCTCAATGATGAAATATTAAATAGAGTTCTATCCGCTAATCCAAGTTTATTACTTGGTAATTTAACCTGTAACGGCCGGCTGATCCTGATAAATGAAGCGGGATTATATTTTGGTCCGAACGCGGTTGTTGATGCCGGATCATTAATTGCTTCAACCAGAGATATTACCAATAGTAATTTCTTAAGCGGTAATTATGTATTTGAGAAAAATCCGGACCAGTTAGCGGATATGCTTTTGCTTAATGAAGGCACAATTAATATTCGTGAAGGCGGATTTGGTGTATTGATCGCCGGTGGTATAGAGAACAAAGGTACGATCATTGCTCCGATGGGGACAATCGCTTTAGCCTGCGGCGACGCGGTAACATTAGATATTGCCAGTGGCGGGATGATCTCTATAGCGATTGATAAAGAAGTGGCTTCGACGATATTAGATCGAAATGGCAATCCGATAACCGATGCGATAAAGAACCTAGGAACATTAGAAGCTAACGGCGGCATGGTTCTTTTAGACGCGGAAGTATTGACTGATTTATTTGAAAAAGCCATAAACTTAGAAGGGATTATCCGGGCGAATAAGGTAGAAGAAGCTGGCGGCATAGTTAAGATCACATCTTCGGGAGATATATATTCAACTGCGGAATTAGAAGCAGATCATCTGGAACTTACAGCAGAAGGTGCGATTACGAGCTTAGGCAGTTTAAAAGCAGTGACTTTGGATGAGCAGGGCGCGTCATTTAAAGTCGGCGGGAAATATGAAGTAGGAATCGCGCATGTGGCCAATGATGATAATGCGATTACTTTAAGTACCGGTGATTACAGCGGAGAAACCGCGGATGTAGCAAATATTATTATTGATGATAATGCTTTGGTCAATTTAATCGGTGATACTATATTCCGCGCGGATTCAGACGCTGACGGTACGGGATATATAATGATGAACAGCGGATCAGCGATTGTGGGCAATAACTATGACTTGACCTTTTATGCGTCGGAGAATTCAACTTTAAAAGATATTACCGGAGTAGATATATTTACTTTTTATGCGTCGCAAGGCGGATCTTCTCCAGTATATTTGTCTGATCCTCTGACGACTAATTTTGCTGTAACAGATTTTAGACTGGGTAGTGGAAAATTCAACCGTTTTACCGGAGCTGGCTCAGGGGCAGATCCATACATGATTTATGATGTTTATGGATTACAGTCAATGAGAGGATATCTGACTTCAAATTTTAAATTGAATAATAATGTTGATGCTTCAGGAACCTCCGGCTGGAATGGTGGATTAGGTTTTGCCCCGGTAGGGACTTTTACCGGGACTTTTGACGGGCAGAATTATGTGGTTGATGGATTATATATAAGCAGAACCGGAGTTAATGAGGTTGGCTTGTTCGGGGCAGTAGGCAGCGGCGGTATCGTGGAAAACCTGGGAATGACTAATCATGATATATTTGCTCGTAGTTCTGTAGGATCAATTGTTGGTTCAAACTCCGGAACAGTACGAAATTGTTATGCTGACGGCGATGTTTCCGGTCAGGGGGATGTGGGAGGGTTTATTGGTGCTAACGGTGGAACAATTATAGATTGTTATTCAGCAGGAACTGTTTCAGCGACAGCAACAACAGGGTGGACTGGTGTTGGCGGGTTTGTAGGAATTCAATATCAGGACACCGGAACCATTGCTAATAGCTATTCTAGTGCGAATGTTACCAGCAATAGCTCTATGTATCAAACCGGTGGATTAGTAGGAATTAATAGAAATTCAATTACAAGCTCCTATTCCACAGGAACTATCAGTGTCAATAGCGGTTCGAACGGCGGCGGATTAGTGGGCTTAAATTATTATCCGGGACGTACTCCTGCGGTTAGCAATTCTTACTCAACAAGTGCTATTAGCGGCGGTGGTACTATTGCCGGGCTGATGTATTATAACGGCGGTACGGTTACGAATTGTTTTGCAATCGGGAGTGTTAGCGGTGGCAGTACAATGCGTGGATTAATCGGATCTAATGGCGGCACAGTAATTAATTCTTATTGGGATACTCAGACTACTGGGCAGGCTTCAAGTAGCGGTGGCACCGGATTAACGACAGCACAAATGATGGACGCAGCTAATTTTTCCGCCTGGGATTTTACAGTAGTCGGAGATGGAACTATCGGTAACTGGATTATGGCGGGGTATCCGCACTTGCAAATGGAACATACAACTACAATTTCTGATGTGGTTGATTTGCAGTTAATGGCGGTAGACTTAACTGCAGACTATATCTTAGCAAATAATATTGATGCTTCAGGAACTTCTATCTGGAACGCAGGATTGGGGTTTGTTCCTATTGGAGATAGCACTTCTTCGTTTAGCGGTACATTGGACGGAGATGATTACAGTATCAGTAATCTTAGAATTAATCGCGGATCAGAAAGCTATGTGGGATTATTTGGCTGTACGGCTGCGGGTAGTGCCATAAGCGATGTGAATTTAACGAGTGTAACTATTATCGGAGACGATAATACCGGCTCTCTTGTCGGTGATAGTACAAGTCTTATCTCCGGATGCACAGCAACCGGAACGGTTACGGCTTCCAGCGGAGAATATGTTGGCGGGCTTATTGGCAGGAAAACCGGCAGCGGCATTTCAAACTGCAATACAAATGTTACGGTTACCGGGCAAAGATATGTCGGCGGCCTGGTTGGTTATGGTAATGCTAACAATTCATATGCCTTGGGAGATGTTACCGGTGTTGATTATGTCGGCGGATTTGCCGGATATAGCTGGAGTGGAATGTCTAATTCTTATGCGACAGGAGATGTTCATGGCTCTAATAATGTCGGGGGATTTATCGGCTGTATAAATACCGGGACTATTTCTGATAGTTATGCTACCGGTAATGTTACTGGTACCGGTGTGTACGCATTCGGCGGATTTGCCGGTAATAATTACGGGACGATTACCCGCTGCTATGCGGAAGGAAATGTTAGTGCCTCCGGAAATTCTACAGGAGGTTTGGTGGGAAGAAATACTCCGGGTAGGGCAATAATCAGTGATTCATATGCTACCGGCAATGTGAACGGAACCAGTTATGTCGGAGGCTTGGTTGGTTTAGCTAGCCTTGACGCGGCAAACACAGTCACAAATAGCTATTCCACAGGTAGTGTCTCAGGATCAAGTTCTGTGGGCGGATTAATCGGTGTGCAGTGGAGAAGCGGCAGTATTGTTACCAATTCATATTGGAATACGCAAACATCCGGACGTTCAACCAGTGCCGGAGGAACCGGATTAACTACAGTTCAGATGCAGGACCCGGCAAGATATCTTAATAGTGGTTGGAATTTTGCTTCAGTTTGGGATATTGTTCAGGGGGCAAATCCTACTTTAGGTACAGGCAGTGTGACTTTTACCGCGGCTAATCCGGATATTCCAAACGCAGCTTATAATAATTTAGTTTTGCAAAACGGCGGTACAGCTTTAGCTGATATTAATGCCACAACTTTTCAGCTTGATGCCGGTATTTTAGCTTTGTCAAACTATGGGCTTACAACGAGCAACTTTACTAATAATGGACTTATTACTGTTGGTTCAGGATTATTGAGTTTGCCGAATGGCAGTTTAGGTAATTTTACTTATACAGATACTAATACATTAGCTTCGGGTATATATGATTCCCTTAACTTAACCGGCAGCGTCGATACTTTTACAGCCGGCGGTGATATCAGCGCGTCGGTGCTTGACTTAAGTGGTGGTATTTTGGCGATGGGAAGTAATGGCCTTACAGCAGCCAGCTTAATAAATGATGGGTTAATTACTGTAAGTACGGGGAATATGAGCGGATTACCTTTAGGTGCGGTTGGTTCATTTATGTTCACCGGAAACAATATTATTCCTGGTCGTACATACGATACTTTAACAGTAAATTCATCAGCCGGAACTTGTACAGCAGCCGGAGCAATTACCGCGGAAGATTTTACGATTAGCTCTGGGGTTTTTAACGGGGCAGGATATCATATGACCATAACCGGTGATTGGCTAAATAGCGGGATATATAATCATCAAAACAGTATGGTTAGTTTTACAGCATCTGATACTGACAATACAATTACCAGCGGCGGCTCTTCATTTAATACAATACATTTTAACAGCGCGACCGGTAAGTGGACTTTACAGGATAATTTGGATGTAGACAAAAATTTAATTATAGCCAGAGGAATCTTGGATGCTAATGGACAGGAAATAGTTGTTGGCGGCAACTGGAATAATACCGGGAATTTTATGCATGGTAATAATAAGGTGATTTTTGACGGGATAAACCAGAATGTTACCGGGAATAATATATTTTATGATCTGAGCAAAACAAACGGCGGATTATTGGAATTTGAAAACGGCAAAATGCAGACTGTGGTAGGTAAGCTGACTTTAAAAGGTCTTGGCCTGAGCAATAAGTTAATGCTTAGAAGCTCATCTGCGGGCAATCTTTGGAGGCTGGCAATTACTAGCGGCAATTATGATCTGAAGTATTTGGATGTGATTGATGCCGATCATCCGGGAAGTAAGTTGGAGTTGGATAAGACAAATAAATTTACTAATTGTAAAGGGTGGTCTCTAATCTCTTCAACCGTTGAAGAAGCCTTAGGTACGGAGGATTCAGATACTAAACCGGCCTGGAATGAGCCTAATCTGGCGATTAATCCGAAAACAGCACAGAATATAGTTTCTATTCCGACTGAAACACCGGTTGTATCTATGCCTGATGACGATGTGGTTTCCGCAGGAGATTTTAATTTGGCTGATGATACAAAGTTTGAATGCAAGGTGATCAGCCGGGTGCAAAACGGCCAGACCATAAACACCTACTATAATAATAAGGGAGAGCAGGTTGCTCAGGAGATTATTCCGGGACAGAAAGAAAATAATCAATTAGCCATAACAGAAATGTCTGATGAAGATCTATTTGTATCATTATCCGCAGGGGATGAGCTCTCGGCAGAGGGTTTTAGTTTTGCTGAGGATACAAAGTTTGAATGTAAAGTGGTCAGCCGGGTAGAAAACGGCCAGACAATAAACACCTATTATAATAATAAGGGAGAGCAGGTTGCTCAGGAGATAGTTACGGCAGAGGAAAATTATACAGAACTGCTGAATGTCCCGAATAAACCTGTTCATTATAAAAAAGTTATTTATGTTACCGGCGCAAAGATCGTTACCGAATTGTTTGATAAAAACGGCAATAAATACAGCGAAAAAACATTGATGATCGATGATAAATATCTCCCGCAGGTAATGAATGAATTTTTAAAAGATGTTATATTTCAAAGTCCAAAGATAGGTGAAAGCGCGAATCTGCTTTTTCGGTAATCGTATCATCGCCGACAGGAAATCCCCATTCTAATCTAAGTAAGGCCTTTTCAAATAAGCGTGTTCTGATCCCGGCGCCGATACTGGCTAAATTCGCGGTTTCTTTTTCCGTAGCACTGGGGCCGCGCTTCTTTCCAAACCCGTAATCAAAAAAAGCGACCAGGGAAGTATTTTGTTTAAAAGCAAAAACCTGAATAGGGACTTTACCTCCGGTGGGAATAAAGAAAGGGGTAATTAGCATTTCCGCGTTAAACTGCAGGGCATTATCACCCAGATAATCACCGGAAGGGTAACCGCGTACAGAATCAATGCCGCCGAGTGAGAATTCATCCTGGGATGCTAATTTAGCTGAAGCAAATTGTGCTTTACACTGTAAATTCATCTGCAGATCAAGAGGCAGTGATTGCTTATGATATAGGGAAGGATTAAATTTAGTAAATGTGTTTTCTGCTCCTCTGGTTGAAAGCGCGCTTTTTCTGTCTGCTCCGAAAGCATTAATTCCCTGATATAGATCAAGCGCTAGGGTGGAATTACTGGTTCTCCCTTGGCGGATAAAATTACTACCCAACCGCAAGGTTCTTAATCTATCCCGGTTTACTGTAGCACTGTTGATCTTGGTTGTTTTATCTTTTGCTTCGACCCCGAAATGAACATCGCCCAAATATTTTGCCCGGCTGAAAAGATCCTGATAAAATAATACACTTGAATTTTTGGCGCGGGAATCAATATTATAGATTGCATATTCTTTTTTCGGGAATGATTTACTGTAACTATGTCCGTAAAGTACGGACAATCCGGTACTGTTTAAAGGCAGCATATGATAGGCGTATAATCCGCTGAATTCTTTACCAAAGGTACTGCCGGTGATTAAACTGTCATCTAATCCCAAAAAGTTATTATGTCTTATGCCTACGCCTTTTCGGAGTACTCCGGTTGATGATGATCCTTCATTATCGATGGTGGTAGAGAGGTGTAAAGGCATTTTGGTATTAAATCTTAAAAGCACATCGGTTGTTTGCGGCTTGGTCCCGGCAAATAATGAAGTTTTTACTTCGCGGTCAGGATTTTTATTTAATAAATGCAGCTGCCGGGAAATCTTATCATAGGAAAGAACTTCATCTTCATAGATATTCCAATAATAATAACCGCGCTTTACATTAAAATACTTGTGTTCATGGACGATAAGGGTGCCCATTTTAGCTTCTACGACCTGCAAATATACTTTTTTCGCTTCTATTTCCTGCGGGGGAATAAAGCAGGCGCAAATAAATCCTTGTTTGAGGTATTCTTTTTCGATTTCCTTTGCTAGAGTTTCTAAGTCTTTAAAAGTTACTTGCTTATTTTCGTATTTTTGCGTAATCGGATAAAGGTCTTTTGCCGCTACACTTTTTGAGCCGATTATGGCTATTTCTTCGATAAAGAATTCCGGGCCTTTTTCTTCCGGTTCCTTTTTTTCTTCTTCTTTTTCTTCAAAAATTATTTCCGGTTCTTTCTCCGGTGGGGTTTTGAGTTTAGTTACAAATTCATCGCTGAGTGAGTGATCAATTTCCCGGGTAGCCGTTTCAACATTGACTTGTGCGAATAATGAACAGGGAAAGACTAGTGAAATGATTAAAATTAGTGGAGTGTATTTTATGCTTCTCATATAAATATTACATTATAATGAAATAATCATACTGTCAAGAAATGGTTTGTCCTGGTTTTCTGATTTTTTACTTCCGGTCAAAGAAAGGATTTTTCCCGGTTGCCGAAAGGGGAATACCTAAAGCGATTTTAACTTTTTTATCTTTAAAGAAATTCAGTTCAATTGCGGCTTTGCCCGCGGAGTACATTAGACGGTTATCCACGCGAAAATCAGCAGCCTTACTTACGGCTGAGCCGACCGCAATACCTAAATCAATAGTGTTATACGCGCAAATACCTTTGGCTTTCTTTAAAGCCGCGCAATCCGGATATCCGCAGAATCCGCAATAGGTAAGTCCGATGGGTTCTGTTTTTGTTCCGATAAGCACTAATACCGGTGCCTGGTTTATATTATCAGCATCACGGCTAAATCCCGGCTTATTTTCCTTCTTAGCGATTTCGCGCATGCGTGAAATCAACCGGGTTTTTTCTTTATCATTGTCGATGATATAGGTAAGAATATTATCGATGCCTTTGGCTTTGGGCGCGGTGCGCGCGCTGATACAGATGAATTCCGCGATCTGACGAAGGGTTTTCTTTTTGAGTAAAGCTATATTTTTCATGGTAATCCTTTCTCATATTAGAGCTGAAATTAGATATCACAAAAACACGTCTTTGAACTAAGCCTGCTGTGGCCTCCTGCCTGGCAGCCGCGCGTTCTCACTATTTTGACATCCCTGTCAAAATTACCGCGCCTAAAAACTTTTACATCCTGTAAATCGGCCCGATTATTTCGTCCTGAAAATACGTTCGAAAGCGCCGTTCAAAGAGAATTTTTGCGCTATCTATTACGCAATTGGATTTATTACACCTAACACATTACCTAATTACGCCGCTTATGTCAAGCGTTGACAATAGGTTGTTATGATGTTATGATACAGAATTATGAAAAGCGTAAAAGAACAATTAGATCTGATCAAACGGGGTTCTGTAGAAATAATTTCCGAGGAAGAACTCATTAAGAAACTGGAAAAGGGCGTTCCCCTGGTAATTAAAGCAGGATTTGATCCCAGTGCACCGGATATTCATCTGGGGCATACTGTATTATTAAGGAAAATGCGTCATTTCCAGCAGCTGGGGCATAAAGTTGTGTTCTTAATCGGTGATTTTACCGGAATGATCGGTGATCCCACCGGTAAATCAGAAGTCCGAAAACAGCTTACCCGCGAGCAAGTTCAGGAGAACGCTAAAACATATCAGAAGCAAATCGGTAAAATCCTGGATATGGAAAAAACAGAGATTGTTTTTAATAGCCACTGGTTTGAAAAAATGAGCCAGTATGAATTTTTAGAACTTACCAGCCATTTAACTGTAGCGCAAATCTTAGCACGTGATGATTTTAAAAAACGTTATACTCAGGGAAAAGATATCAGTGTATTGGAATTTATCTATCCTTTATTACAAGGTTATGATTCAGTGGAATTAAAAGCTGATGTGGAGTTAGGCGGTACGGACCAGAAATTTAATTTGCTTGTCGGCCGGCAGCTGCAGAAAGATTTTAATCTCCCCTTACAATGCGTACTCATGATGCCGTTATTAGAAGGCCTTGACGGGGTGCAGAAGATGAGTAAGAGTTTGAATAATTATGTCGGTATTGATGAACCGGCTGATGAGATGTTTGGAAAACTCATGTCTATATCTGATGAACTTATGTTCCGCTATTATGAGTTGCTGACGGATATCCCGCTTGCTGATATTGAAAAAATGAAAAAGGATATTGAATCCGGCGCCTTACATCCGAAAACCTGTAAAGAAAATCTTGCGCTTATGATTGCGGAGTTCTATCACGGGAAAGACAGCGCGGATAAAGCCCGGGAAGTTTTTCAAAGCCGTTTTAGTAAAGGCGCGGATTGGAATAACCAGGATAATTTTGAAGATAAAAAAATCCCTAAGAGTGAGTGGGTAGATGGGAAACTCTGGATTTGTAAAATTATTACTCTCGTTGGTGCGGCAGCAAGTACTTCTGACGCCAGGCGCCTAATAAAGCAGAATGCTGTAAAAATAAACGGTAATACCGTTACAGATATGAATTTGGAATTGCCTTGTCCCTCGGCAGAAATGTCTGCTGAGAACGCATATTTAATCAAAGTAGGGAAAAAACAATTTATCCGCATAATCCTGGATGAGTAATAATATTAAACTTAAGGAATCCGCACAATATATCAAGGGTGTTGGCCCGAAGAAGATTAAATTCCTCAACAAGCTTAATATCCACACTGTAAAAGACCTTTTATATCATTTTCCCCGGCGGTATGAAGACCGCAGCCGCTTTATCACGATTAATAAAATAAAAATCGGGAACGTCGAAACTATCCGCGGAAAAGTTTTAACCCTAGGTGTGCGCCGTATCCGGGGGAGAATGAGTATATTTAATCTGGCGCTGGGCGATAATACCGGAATTATTTACGGGGCCTGGTTTAATCAGCCGTATCTTAAAAATTATTTTAAAGTTGATGATGAAGTAATTCTGCACGGTAAGATTGAACGCTACGGCGGTAAATTGCAGATGAGCGCGCCGGAATATGAAATATTAAAAAGCGATGAAGAAGATAGTATGATCCATACCGGACGCATTGTCCCGATTTATCCTTTAACCCAATCGGTAAGCCAGCGTTATCTGCGGATGCTCAGTAAGCGTTGTGTGGATATTTATTCTGAATATACCCGGGAATTCCTGCCGAAAGAGTTGATCAAAAAATATGAACTCTTACCTTTAAGAAATTCAATTGTAAATATTCATTTTCCCGAGGTTTCGGAATTGATTAAAGAAGCTAGAAGACGTTTGGTGTTTAATGAATTTTTTCTTTTTGAATTAGCCTTAGCCTTAAAGCGGCGGAATATAAAGGAAGAAAGAAAAGGTATTCAATTTAAATTAGCCGGAAAACTTCTAGACGGATTTAAGCGGTCTTTGCCTTTTGACCTGACCGAAAGCCAAAAGAAAGTTGTTGGTGAGATCGAACAGGATATGATTTGCGATAAACCGATGAATAGATTATTGCAGGGGGATGTGGGCAGCGGAAAGACGATCGTGAGTATCTGGGCCTTGGCTGTCTGCGTGCAGAACGGATATCAGGCGGCATTCATGGCTCCGACGGAAATATTGGCGCAGCAGCATTATCTGACCTTAAGTAAATACCTGGAGCCTTTGGGAGTAAGGATTGTGTCTTTGTCCGGGGGGTTGAAGAAGAAGGAAAAGGAAGAAAAAATTGCCTTGATCAAAACCGGCAAAGCGGATGTAGTTATCGGTACGCATGCTTTGATCCAGGGAGAAGTGAAATTTAAAAAACTCGGATTAGCGATAGTAGATGAACAGCATAAATTCGGGGTAGTGCAAAGGATCAAGCTCCAGAAAAAAGGAGTAATGCCGGATATCCTGGTGATGAGCGCGACGCCGATTCCGCGGACTTTAGCGATTACCCTTTACGGAGATCTGGATGTTTCGACTATCCGCGAATTGCCTCCGGGAAGAACTCCGGTGGAAACATTTTGGATTGACGAAAGAAAAAGAGCGGATCTTTACCAGTTCTTAGGGAAAAAGGTCAGAGAAAAAAATCAGGTTTATGTAGTGTATCCGGTAGTTGAGGAATCAAAAATAAAAGATTTAAAAGCCGCGACCAAGATGTTTGAGCATTTTCAAAAAGATATATTTTCGGAATTCAATGTCGGTTTATTACACGGCCGGATGAAAAACAACGAAAAAAAACAGGTCATGGACCGGTTTAAAAAAGGAGAAATAGATATTTTAGTCGCGACCACGGTGATTGAAGTCGGGATTGATGTGCCGAACGCTTCGATTATGCTTATTGAACATGCGGAACGTTTCGGCTTAAGCCAGCTGCATCAGCTCAGAGGCCGGGTCGGCCGCGGGCAAAAGAAAGCCTATTGCATTCTTCTATCCGAGGCTAAGACCGAGGAATCTAATAAACGGCTGACGGCGATGACCAAGACAACCGACGGATTTAAAATCGCGGAGTATGATCTGCTGATTCGCGGCCCGGGAGAGTTTTTTGGGACCCGTCAGCATGGAATGCCGGAGTTAAGGATCGGTAATATTATTACCGATATGGATATTTTACAGCAAACCCGAAAAGAGGCTTTTGCTTATCTGGATAATAACCCGGATTTTTCCGGTCCGGCAGGACTGTTAATAAAGGAAGAGTTGATCGATAGTTTTCCGGCAAATATGGATTTTATTTTAGCCCGGTAGGACCTGTTGCGGGGTTGTACTTGACGTTTATGCTGATTTTTGGTATATATATCTCTATATCCTTTTTTTAAAAAATACCATATTCAGAGGATTTTTAATGAAAAATGATACATTTACCCACCATCGCCCGGAATGGAAAAGCCATATTGGTTTTTTACTTGCCGCAGTTGGCTCTGCGGTAGGTTTAGGTAATATATGGCGGTTTCCCTACCTTTGTTATAAAAACGGCGGCGGTGCTTTCCTTATCCCTTATTTTATAGCTTTGTTTGTTGTCGGTATTCCGGTTATGATTCTCGAGATCGGTTTAGGGCATAAGATGAGAGGCGCGGCTCCGGCGAGTTTTGCCAGTATATCCAAAAAATGGGAATGGCTGGGCTGGTGGCCGGTAATGCTGGCGATGTTCGGGATCCTTTTGTATTATTCCGTGGTTATAGCCTGGTGTGTGAATTATTTCTTTTTTTCTTTTAGCAATGCCTGGGCTGATTCACCGAATACTTTCTTTTTTCAGAAATTTCTTATGGTCAGTGAAGGCGGGCCTTTTGATCTGGGTGATTTAAGAACTCCGATTTTGTTTGCTTTATTGACGGTCTGGATTTCTAATTGGCTGATCGTATTTGTCGGTATCCAAAAAGGCTTAGAACGCGCGAATAAGGTCTTTATGCCTTTATTGTTTTTCTTAACCGCCGTGATCGTTATTTGGAGTGTCCGCCTGCCGGGAGCATCCTTGGGTATAGCTGTTTACCTTACGCCGCAATTTGAACGCTTAAAAGATATAAAAGTATGGATGGACGCATTCAGTCAGATATTTTTCTCACTTAGTTTGGGCTTTGGTGTTATGCTGGCCTATGCTTCGTATCTGCCTAAGAAAAGCCAGATTGTAAAAGATGCCTTTGCGATCAGTATGATTAATTGTCTGTTCTCGGTATTTGCCGGATTTGGGGTTTTTTCTGTCCTGGGCTATATGGCGCAATCTACCGGAGTACAAGTCAGTGATGTGGTCTCCGAATCTATCGGCCTGGCTTTTGTCGCCTATCCTAAGGCGATCAGTTTACTGCCGGCATTTTCCCGTGAATTTGGGCTGATCTTTTTTGCTATTCTGGTGATTGCCGGGCTATCCTCGGCAATTTCAATTTTAGAAGGATTTACTTCCGCGGTCATTGATAAGTTCCATTATTCCCGTAAGGCAGTGGTTTCTGTTTTATCCGTAATCGGGTTTTTAGGCGGAATTATTTTTACTACGCGCGCCGGATTATACTGGCTGGATATTGCCGATCATTATATTACTCATTACGGAATTGTCATCGCGGCGATTTTTGAATGTATTCTGGTCGGTTGGGTTTTTAAAGCTAAGAAACTCAGGAATCACATAAATCGCGACGGCCTTTGGAACTTGAAAAAATGGTGGTGGGATGTATCCATTAGAGTTGTAGCACCGGTTATATTGTCCGGATTATTAGTTTCATCGGTACTTGATGAAATCGCCAAGCCTTACGGCGGGTATTCCCGGCTGGCGGCTGTGGTTATCGGACGTGATTGGCTGATCTTTACGCTTTTTTTCGCGGTTATTGTTGCCGGAAAAGAGTGGAAGGTAGAACCTAAAGAAAGAATGCTGGAATAAAGAGTACGGAAGTCCGGACACCAAAAAGACGTGTCACGGACATAATTCACACATATTATTTATGTTCGCTTATGCTTCTTATATTTTATAAATTAAAGAAGTCCGGACACCAAAAAGACGTGTCACGGACATAATTCACACATATTATTTATGTTGCTAAAGCTGCCATAAATAATGTGTTCATTAAAGGAGGGTATTGGTAATGGATAAGTATTCGGAAAACAACATTCGTAATGTAGCGTTGGTTTCTCACTTAGGAGCGGGTAAAACAACCCTGGTTGACGCAATCCTTTTTGCCCAGGGGACTGTAAGCCGTCAGGGAAATGTTAATGACGGTAATTCAGTCAGTGATTATGATCCGATTGAAATAACGCGGAAGATATCCATAAATGTTTCGTTACTGCATACAATAGTCGGTAAGACCAAGATCAATTTTTTGGATACTCCCGGTTACGCGGACTTTATTCTGGAACTGCGTAATGCTATGCCGGCAACTGACGCGGCGATATTAGTGATCAGCTCGCATGACGGTATTGAAGTCGGCACTCAGCGGGCCTGGAATGTGTTAGAAAGAAATAATCTTCCCCGGGCGATCTATTTAAGTAAGATCGACAAGGAAAATTCTGAATTTGTTAAAACTGTAGATAGTATCCAAAGTACTTTCGGCAAAAAATGCATACCGGTTATTATGGCCGGAGGTAATGGCCTGGATTTTAAAGGCGTAGCCAATATCCTGACTAAAACCGGCTGGGAGGTTCTTTCTGATGAAGAAAAAGCCCTAGCTGAAAAGTATAGAGAGAATTTTATCGAACAGGTTGCCGAAGTTGATGACATCCTGGTGGAGAAATATCTTAACGGTGATGAGCTGACTGCGGAGGAGATCAACCGGGCTTTTAAAGAGGCGATGAAACAGAATCGGATCATTCCCATTTTTTGCGGAAATTCAACTGCCCGGGTCGGGGTTAAAGAATTGATCGCGGCGATTGATAACTATTTTCCGGCTCCGGCAGACCGCGGGCAAGTTGCGGTTGTCGATCCGAAAACAAAAGAAGAAAAAACCATACAAATAAAAAGTGATCTGCCGTTTAGCGCTTATATTTTTAAAACGATTTCCGATCCGTATGTCGGACAGTTGAGTGTATTTCGGGTATTTTCCGGTGAAATAAAATCTAACTCGGAATTTTATAATGTTAATCAGCAGGTTGTGGAAAGATTGGGACAGATATATTTACTGCAGGGAAAAGAACAGGTTCCGGTAGATGCGGTTTGTGCCGGAGATATCGCGGCTGTGACAAAATTGAAAAATACCCATACCCGGGATACTGTCTGCGATAGCAAAAACCAGATATTATTTGTCAGAGATATCGCGATGGAGCCGGCAATATCATTTTCTCTTAAGCCCAAAACCCGCGCTGATGAAGAAAAAATCTCGCAGTCTTTGTCTAAGCTTACTATTGAAGATCAGGGGCTTAAAGTCGGGCGTGATCCTCAGACTAAAGAGCTGATCCTTTCCGGAATGGGAGATTTGCACCTGGAAGTAACGATCGAAAGATTGAAAAGCCGCTATCATGTGGAAGTAGAAGTCGGGACTCCGAAAGTCGCTTATAAAGAAACTATTAAAAAAAGCACTAAGGTGCATCATAAATATAAAAAACAGTCCGGCGGGCGCGGTCAGTATGGAGATGTCTGGCTGGAATTAACTCCCTTAGAACGCGGCAAAGAATTTGAATTTCTTAATAAGACCGTCGGCGGTTCCATCCCGCGCCAGTATATTCCTTCGATAGAAAAAGGCGTTAAAAAAGCCATGGAGGAAGGATCTCTAGCCGGATATCCTTTGGTGGATGTACAAGTTACTGTTTATGACGGTTCTTATCATGAAGTAGATTCTTCGGATATGGCGTTTCAGATCGCGGCAAGTATGGCTTTAAAAAAGGGCGTATTGGAATCTTCTCCGATATTGCTTGAGCCGATCATGGAAGTTGATGTAGTTATTCCGGGTGAGTATATGGGGGCAATTAACGGTGATCTAAGTTCCCGCCGCGGCAGAGTGCAGGGAATGGAAGCTGCCGGCAAGTATGAAACAATCAAGGCTCAGGTGCCTTTATCGGAAATGCTGCGTTATGCCAATGATCTGCGTTCAATGACTCAGGGACAAGGATCTTATAGTATGCATTTCTCTCATTATGAGGAAGTGCCGGCACGTAATGCGGAGAAAATAATTGCTCAGTCTAAAGTTGAGCACGAAGAAGCGCATAGCCACTAAGATACAAAGTAGCAAGTAGAGAGTAGAGAGTAGAGAGAGTGACGCAGATTAATAAAAAAGGATTTACCCTGATCGAGATAATTATTGCCCTGACCATTTTAGGTATCGGCTTGGTCTCGGCAATGGCTTATCTGCCGGTAGCTTTAGACGCGGCCAGAAAAGCTTCGGATATTAACAAGGCCGCGCTGATCGCGCAAAGCCGGATTTCCGAAGTCAAAGCCGCCAGCTATACTAATTTTGCGAATGCTGATACTCAAGATACCGGGGGGTTGTTTGTTGCTGATGCGGATTATTCCGGATTTTCTTATATGATTGATGTCGCCGATGTCGCGGGTAAGCAGCTTAAGACGGTTACAGTTACCGTGCAGTGGACATTCCGGGGGAAAAACAATAGCGATGTGTTTACTACCGAGATTGTTAAATATAATCCCACATAAGATGGATTTTGGGAATAAATGGTTTTGTGCTATAATAGGCAGCAAATAGAGAATTGAAAGTAGAAAATTGAGAGTTGAAGGTTGGAATCAGAACAAATAGGAGTGAAAAAGTATGTCAGGGCATTCAAAGTGGGCAAGTATTAAACATAAAAAAGCAGCAACCGATCAAAAACGCGGTAAATTATTTACTAAAGTTATTAAGGAGTTAACTGTTGCTGCCAGGCAGGGCGGGGGAAAAATAGAAGCTAATCCGCGTTTGCGCATGGCTGTTCTAAAAGCTAAAGAAGCAAACATGCCTAAAGATAATATTGATAAAGCAATTAAAAAAGGAACCGGAGAATTACCCGGTGTTGTTTATGAAGAACTTTCTTATGAAGGTTATGGACAGGCCGGAGTAGCGATTTTGCTGGAAGTTCTCACGGATAATAAAAACCGCAGCGCGGCTGAAGTGCGCAGTATTTTTACTAAAAAAGGCGGGAACATGGCCGGCGCGGGCTCGGTGGCCTGGCAGTTTCAGAAAAAGGGTTTGATCCTTGTTGATAAAAGTAAAAGTGATGAAGAAAAATTAATGAACATTGTTTTAGAAAAAGGTGCCGAAGATATGGTTACTCAGGATACGGCTTATGAAATAACCACGCCGGTCAATGACTTTGAAAATGTCAAAAAGGCGGTTATTGACAGCGGAATTGAACCGGACTCCGCGGAGTTAACCATGATACCGGATAATACCGTAAAGATCACCGAAAAAGGTGTAGCGCAGGCAATACTTAATCTTATTGGCGCGCTGGAAGACCATGACGACGTACAAAATGTGTACGCAAATTTTGATATCCCTGACGAGATCTTGGATGAGCTGGATACGTAGCTAAAGGATAATGAATGCGTGTATTAGGGATAGATCCCGGATTAAGGTGTACGGGCTACGGAATTATCGAAACAGACGATAAAAGACAGCATAATCACCTGCGCCTTCTGGAGGCGGGAGTGATCAAGACTTCCGCCAACGAGAAGCTGACTGCACGGATTAATAAGATATACCGCGGCCTGAAAGAAATAGTACAGGAATACAATCCCGATGTGATCGCCTTAGAAGAATTGTATTCTCATTATAAGCATCCTAAAACAGCGATATTAATGGCTCACGCGCGCGGCGTGGTTTACATTGTCGCGGCCGGGCAGAAAATAGAAGTAGTTGGTTATCCGGCAAAGCGGGTAAAAAAAGCGATCACCGGAACCGGAAGTGCGCAGAAAATACAGATGCAGAATGTCGTTAAGGAAACTTTAGGGCTAAAACAATTACCTTCACCGCATGATGTCGCGGATGCTTTAGCTCTGGCGATTACGCATATAAATGTGGGTAATGTCAAAAGTTTTATGAAAAAAAAGAAATGAAACGGTTTAATATTAAAGAAGTTGAATTTTTTGTCAAGGGAAGAGAATGCAAAAGTCAAAGGTCAAAACTCAAAAGTGCAAGTTAAAAGTCAAAAATAATTAGAAAAGGTTTTAATTTTTATTATTTTTTAATAATATGACTTTATGAGCATTAATAAGTTTTGATTTTTGGATTGAATTTTTAAATTTTGTCTTTGATTTTTGACTTATAAAGCAGGTTAGTTAGAAAAACTTACTTTCAAATATTGCATTAACTTATAATTTTGACAATACGCAAGTATGCAGAAAAGGGTTTTATGATTTGCCGAATAGCCGGAAATATAATTCAGAAAAAAGAACACTCGGTTTTGCTGCAGGTAAACGGGATCGGTTATGAAGTCTTGATCCCCAACGGAGTGATGAAATGCTTAAGAGGCGATGAAACGGAGATAGAGTTTGTCACTTTTCATTATCACCAGAGTGACCCTTCCAAGAGTATTCCGGTGTTGATCGGATTTTTAAATGAGATAGAAAAAGAATTTTTTGAAAAGTTTATTACAGTTTCCGGTATCGGCCCCAAAGCCGCGGTCAGAGCGATCAGTGAACCGATTCCCGAGATCGCCGCGGCCATAGATGCCGGTAATGTCGGTTATTTAAAATCCCTGCCCGGTATCGGGCAGCAGCGCGCCCGGGAGATCGTGGCTAAACTGCAGGGGAAAGTCGGTAAGTTCGCTTTGATTAAAAACAGTAGTGAGGAAACCGCGGCCACTGACTTAAAAGACGGGATCGAAGATGAAGCTGTTTCGGTCCTGCTGCAGCTGCAGTATAAAAAGGCCGAAGCTCAGCAGATGGTCAAGAAAGCCTTAGAAAGAAACCCCAGATTAACTAATGCGGAAGAGATATTAAATGAAGTCTATAAACAGACCCTCAGATAATTCCGATAAAAATGAAAAAGACCCGGAAGCTTTTTTAAGAGAGCCGGTTTTTATTGAGCAGGAAACAGACGAAGACGCGGTGCTGAATCTTTCTTTGCGTCCGATGAAGTTTGATGAGTTTATCGGACAGGATAAGCTTAAAGATAATCTAAAGATCGGAATTGAAGCGGCAAAATCACGCAATGAACCTTTAGACCATTTGATTTTTTCCGGGCCTCCGGGTTTGGGAAAAACAACTTTAGCGCATATTATCGCTCATGAAATGGGCACAAAGATCACCACGACTTCCGGCCCGGCAATTGAAAGAGCCGGAGACCTGATCGGAGTGCTGACAAACTTAGAGCACGGAGATATTTTATTTATCGATGAGATCCATCGCCTTTCTAACATAGTCGAAGAGTTTTTATATCCGGCGATGGAAGATTATAAAATTGATTTTGTTATTGATAAAGGGCCGTACGCTAAAACGATAAAGTTTAATCTTAAACCGTTTACTTTGATCGGAGCCACGACACGTTCAGGGTTACTGACCTCGGCTTTACGCAGCCGTTTTGGCATGCATTATCACCTTGATTTTTACCCCTGGGAAGAACTGGTAAAGATCGTTGAGAAATCCGCCGGCCGCTTGAGTATGGATATGGATCAGGAGAGCGCGGTGATCATTGCTAAGCGCTCCCGGGGTACGCCGCGGGTGGCGAACCGTCTCCTGCGCAGAGTGCGGGATTACTCACAGGTAAAAGCCGGAGGGGTGATATCCGCGGATATTACTAATGCCGCGCTGGATCTGCAGGGTATTGATGCGCAGGGCCTTGATGATATTGACCGCCGGGTATTAAAAGTGGTCATGGATACTTATGACGGCGGGCCGGTCGGGATCGAATCTTTATCCGCTACTTTAAATGAAGAAAGTGATACTATCGTAGACGTTGTCGAACCATATCTTTTAAAAATCGGATTTTTAAAGCGCACTCCGCGCGGCCGCCAGGTAACGGAAGCCGCGTATGCGCACATGAATAAGCAGCCGAAAAAAAATACTCAAAAGGAGCTGTTTGGTGATGAGTAAGCAGAGAGTTCTTTTGCATGCCTGCTGCGGCCCCTGTCTGATATACCCTTTAAAAAAATTGCAGGAAGAAGGATTGGCGGTAACAATATTTTTTTATAATCCAAATATTCAGCCGCGGGAGGAATATCACAAAAGAAAACAAACACTCCGGGATTACGCGGCTAAGCAGGGGGCGCAGGCATTACTCGAATTCGGTTTTGATGAAGAGGTTTTTCCGCATATAGTCGGTGAGGATACTTTAGCGCCGATGCGCTGCTGGAAATGCTGGAATATGCGCTTGCAAAAAACAGCTGATGAGGCCAAAGAGCATGGATTTGATATGTTTACTTCTACGCTGTTCGGCAGTCCGCATCAGGATATCAGTATTATGAAGGAAATTGCCGACCAGGTATCTAAAGAAACCGGGGTCGGCTTTTATTTTAATAATTTCCGCAGCGGATTTCAGGAAGGGGTGCGGATTTCCAAGGAATTGGGAATGTACCGTCAGAATTACTGCGGATGCAAATTCAGCTTGGAAGAGAAAAACAAGAAGTCAGAGGGCAGATGACAGAAGTCAGAGTTCAGAAAAAATAAAGACATAGGACCGAAGGTCAGTGAACAATTCGCTTTTTAATTTTGCCTTGAATTTTTGACTTTTGCTTTTTGAGTTTTGATTTGGCAATCGGTTGTAAAATAAAAGCAAGAAAAGATCACATTAATCACTAAAGAACCATTTATTCTATGAATATATCCGAGTTTGATTACGATCTGCCCAAAGAGCTGATCGCTCAATTTCCTCTTGAACGCCGTGATAATTCACGGCTTTTAATTATTGAGCGCGAGTCGGGAAAAATTATTCATTCGGTATTCCGGGAATTAGGTAATCTTTTAAACCCCGGGGATGCTCTTGTTTTAAATGACGCCAAAGTAAAACCCGTGCGTTTGATCGGCCGGATCGGAGAAAAAGAGATCGATGTTTTACTGGTTGAAAGAATTCAGAAGAACCAGTATCTGGTGAAAGCAAATCCCGGTAAAAAATTAAAGCCCGGCACTGTGATCGAATTTAAGGACGGGCATTGTTATGCGGTGTGCCTGCCGGTTGATAAAGATAAGAGCCGGGGCATGAAACTGCTTGAGTTTACGGGAAAAGATGATATTGAAGCAAGCTTAGATGAGATCGGACTGATGCCTTTACCGCCGTATATTAAGCGCGCGGTTGAAAGCGATGATGCTAACCGCTATCAGACAGTGTACGCGCGTAATCTCGGAGCAATTGCCGCGCCTACTGCCGGACTGCATTTTACTAACGAGATATTGGAGAATTTGCAGAAGAAGAATGTGCAGACGATCTACCTGACGCTTAATGTGGGCTTAGGCACATTTACTCCGGTGCGCGAAGAGGAAATAGAAAAACATAAAATGCACGCGGAATCTTTTGTGTTATCCGAAGAAGCAGCAAAAAAAATTGAACAGGTAAAACGATCCGGCGGTAAGATATGCGCGGTAGGTACGACCGCCTGCCGGGTATTGGAGAGCTGCAGCACAAAAACCGGCAGTGAAATAAAAATGCAGGCCGGGGACAGAGAAACAGATATTTTTATTTATCCGCCTTTTGAATTTAAAGTCACAGATATGCTTTTAACTAATTTTCATCTGCCGAAGACAACTTTGCTTATGCTGGTCTGCGCTTTAGCCGGCAAAGAATTAATGATGAAAGCATACCAGGAAGCGGTAAAAGAAAAATACCGGTTTTTTAGCTACGGCGATTGCATGCTGATAAAATAACTAAAAGAGATGAGAATAGAAAATTGACGATTGAGAGTTGGAATTTAAATTTTACAATTCTCAATGATCAATTATCAATATTCAATGAAGGAATAATATATGAGTTTCAAACTAATCCATACAGATAAAAGTTCAAAAGCCAGATTAGGCCGCTTAACTACTTTGCATGGTGATATTACCACTCCGGTGTTTATGCCTGTGGGTACGCAAGGTACGGTAAAAGCGCTGGCGCCGAATATATTAGAAGATGCGGAAGCGGAAATAATCTTAGGTAATGCCTATCATTTATATTTAAGGCCGGGAACCCAGTTAATAAAAAAAGCCGGGGGCCTGCATAAATTCATCAACTGGAAAAGGCCGATACTTACCGACAGCGGCGGTTATCAGTTTTTTAGTTTAGCGATCTTAAATAAAATTACCGACGAGGGAGTTAAATTTCAGTCTCATATCGACGGCAGTGCTCATTTTATCGGGCCCAAAGAATGTTTACAGATACAGAATGATTTAGGCAGTGATATTTGTATGGTACTTGATGAATGCGCGGCGTATCCTTGTGATCATGATTTTGCTAAGCGCGCCATGGATAGAACGATCAGCTGGGCAAAGATCAGCCGGGATTATAAAATGGAACAGGGAAGGCATGTGTTTGCGATTGTGCAGGGCTCAACTTATGAAGATTTACGTAAGCTGTGCGCGCAAGAGTTAGTTAAGCTGGATTTTCCTGGGTATGCAGTGGGCGGAGTAAGTGTGGGGGAGCCGCCGGAATTGATCTATAAAATAATTTCTTTCACCGTACCTTTATTGCCGGAAAATAAACCCCGGTATATTATGGGTATGGGAACGCCGGAAGATATTTTAGAAAGTATTACACACGGCGCGGATATGTTTGACTGTATTATTCCCACCCGTTATGGCCGGACCGGAGTGGCTTTTACCAGTATGGGAAAGATTAATTTAAAAAATGCTAAATTTACCGAGGATATGGCTCCGATAGATAGTGAATGTGATTGTTATACATGCCGGAACTTTTCCCGCGCGTATATGCGGCATTTATTTTATGCCCGGGAAATGCTGGGGCCGATTTTATTATCTTTACATAATGTGCATTTTTATATTAATCTGATGAAGAAGGTGCGCAAGGCAATTAAAGAAGACCGCTTTATGGAGTTTAAAGACTGGTTTTTAACCCGGTATAAGGGTTGATAATTATGATGAAAAATATTCTGATTTGTTTTTGTCTGGGATTACTGCTTAGCGGGTGCTGTTCTAAGTACCGGGATGCTGTGCCGGTTCCGCTGGATGAAGAGATGTATTATTTTGATGATGTGTGGAATCAGTTCCCGGAAACGCATATGCATTCAAGAAGTAAGCAGGCAAAAAAGATTAATGGTGATGTGATCTTTGATGTGATTCATGATAGTTTTATTGAAAGTGTGAAATTCGCCATTGAGTATGAGGATAAGATCAGGGCCGGAAAATTAAAAGCGCCCATAGCTTTAGTTGAAGAGGATTATGAGTTTGTGCATCTGGTCAATGATGTTTTAGTGGAAAATGGGCTTATTGATAAGAAAAAATTATTTGTAATTAACTCCGCCGGAGAGGAATCCTCTTTTTATATCAGTGAAGCTGATTATAAGGCCTGCTGGAAGGAGTCTCCGGTAAATTTGATGCGGTCAAACCAAAAGATACATATTCAGGCCACGATCCAGCCGAAGTTTTTTAAGATAAACGGCCGGGCGCTGACTATCTGGGACGCGGAGAGTATTTCCATTAGTACGATTGAAGGCAAACCGATCATCCGAAAGTAGTTTTAACAATATTAATATATACTTGACGTACTCTTACCGCTGTGATATCATAAGTTTACATTATTTTAGGTAAAGAGGTGTTTTTTGATGGTTTGGAAGTATGAGTTTTGTGATATTTTTAGGCAGTCCGGCTGAAACAACGGATTGCCTTTTTTGCTTTGTGATGGGGTTATAAAAGGTTTGAATTAGGCAGGGAAGTTAATGTTTTGTCAATTTCCTGAGGTAAAGGGATTTGTCGCAGATCATGTTATTACGCATAAAAAGCGACACCTTACCAGATAAATTTTTATGAATTATTTTAGAAATAACAAAAATAAGCTGTATTTTTAAGAAAAAACGACTAGGCGTATATTCACTGTTAGATTCAGGAAATGAAATGAAAATTAAATTAAGTGTAATTATATTGATTTTTTTACTAATGTTTATTAGTGGATGTGCTACTGTTTCAAAAAAGCTTCCTCAATATGAGCAAATAACATCATTAAAAGATGGTTATGCTATAGTGTATATATATAGGGATAACGCATATCCTTTACTACACTCGCCTATGGTTACAATTGATGATAAGAAAATATTTCAACCTAAAGAGAGAGCGTATTCATGGGTATATCTTAAAGACGGAAAGCACAAGATAAAATTTAATTGGGGAACTCTCAGCGGTGGAGCTGATGTGGAATTTGAATTAGAAGTTAAAAATAAACAACATTACTATTTAAAACTTCATGGTAGCTACAGCGGTGAACACAAAATTATAATGATAGAAACTACATTTACATCAATAGTATCTATTCTTGACCAAGAAGTTGCTGAAAAAGAACTTATAGAATTAGATTGTAGATACGTTGCGCCAATAACTGACATAATTGATTAAAATCTAACAATTCGCTTCAGGCAATCGCTACCCGCCGCCGAATGGCGTCGGTCGCTCTGCCTGAGCTCAAACGTTAGATGTAGAAAAAATGAAAAGGCAAAATGTTTATATTAAATAAAAACAAACATTATGGATGGATTTTATTTGCTTTAATTTATACGTTCATTGTATGTAAAGGGGTGTGCTTAGGTTTAGCCAAACTCCCGTTAAATAATTTAGACAAGGTATTAGGAATTTTACATCTCTTTGGAGCATTAGCAATATGGGGATATGCGTTAAAAAAGAAAATTGTATTCCAGGAATTCTGGAGGTTTTATTTAATTGTGGACTTTATGGTATATCTATTGGATAGCTGGATTATCCCCAATCCTAAATTACATCACTATCCTCTAGAAATGACTCTTCCATCGACTTTATTAATAGCATTACCATATTATATCGCCATGTTTCGTTATGGATTTGCTTCGAAAGAAATATGGGGGCATGTTGACGATAAGAAATCTATTAAGAAGCCATTGTTTGATGTGCTTCGGAAGAATAAAAAAAAGCTTACATTAATAGTAATTATTGTTTGGATTTTACTATTGATAGGTGGGCGCTATCTTGGCTGGAACAAATCTTGGGTTTCACCCCGAGAACATTCTGTTAAAATTTATACTGTGGACCAAAGGATAAACGATGCTTTGGATTCGTATAATATTAATCCTTCGGGAGAAAATAAATTCAAACTTATAAGTGCTTATGGGGCAAAGAAGTTTGAGGGTGGTAATGTGGAGTTAGATACTCTTATTGAAAATGTAGGTGATCCTGATCTTTTTTATACAAATGGTGATTCATATCACCACATTATTTATTCCTATATGCCTAAAGATAAGCTTTGGTATGCTTATTTAACTTTTGATGAAAATAAAAAATTAGTAGATTCAGGATATAATGAGGCATCAGTTAATGATCACTCAGAGTACAGGCAATGGGATGCAGGTATTTTAAAATAATATAAACATCTAACAACGCACTACACCTGACTGGTGGGCGCCCGGATTCAAGTCCAACCCATCAGGTGAGTTTAAATGTTATGTGAGAATAATGAACAGGAGAGACAAAAATGAATGATTTCAAAAGTGTTGCACTGCCATATTGTTTAAAAAAACTTGATGACGGAACATATGTTATCCTTAATCGTAAATATAAACCAGTAGGATTTAATACAAGCAACCAATTAGACTACAAAGACTACCCTATTTGTCATAAAATTAAAGGTATTAAACAGAAGACAGCAATGACATTATCCTTCAATCATGATGATAATGTTGATTCTATTTATTTGTACAGCGATTCTTGTATCCCTACATCAAGCGCAAAGAATATGAATAAATATTTAGAAAAACTTAGGATATTATCAAAATACAAAATCACCAGATAATAAGGTGATTCAGCGAACATCGCTAACTTGTCGCTGATGTGTTTTAATTCTATCTAAAATAACATAAACAGCTAAATTAAAAATATTCACTATCATGAAAAACCGTTATCGTACATTTTTTATTTCAAGCCTGCTTTTTCCTATAGGTCTTGTTTTAATTGCAAGAGCTATCACAGGAGACTATGTGCAGGTAGTCCCATTTTTCTTATTATTAACAACTGTGTTAATATGCATTGTTTTTTATTTTCACAAGCTTATGGTTACATTTTCTGCTGATTTAACATATCACCGCATCTTATATGATTGTGTTGACTTCGAGACCATGAAAAAAAGAACAGATACTATAAAAGTTTATTTATCTGAATATGATAAATTGGCAAAACTTAAAGACAAAATTACTCCTAAAGAAAGAGATCGCGCAAACATGCTTTTTGAGATACTAACACTGCTTGGTGAAGAAATTTCATACTTCGATTTAGCTGTTTTTCTTGATTCTCGAAGGTGTCCTTTCAAGTTTACACGACATTTTATAAGCCAAGATAACGCTGCGCGAAAATTAAAAACAGGCTTTTGTTGGGCCTCATGTTTTTCTTTTCAAACAATAATAGAAAGAAATGATGGCTGGAGAGAAGGTATGTGCTCTAAATGTGGACATAGTTACAAGCCAACTGGCTGGATGTGGCCAATAATTTCTATCCTTGGTCCAATTATTGGTATTTTTATCGTCATTATTATAAAAATTTTTATGCGTTGATTTGCAAATTAAACGTAATATGAGTCGTTCCCAAAGGAATAAAATTACAAAGAAAACGCATAACAATTCGCTCCAGGCAATCGGAACCCGCCCCGAAAAATCCGGTTCGGCCTCCTCTGCCTGAGCTCAAATGTTATATTAAAATTTGAATTGGTAAATGATGAAAGAAAAAACAGTAACCTGGAAAGAGTTTTTAAAAGAAGCAAATTTGATAGAGGAAGAGAGCAAGAAAAGTCCTAAATCTATATCCTTGCCAACACCCTTACCGGGAGAAATAAGAATTAATGAAGACTGTAATAGTCCTTTTTTTAGAGGTGTTTCAAAAGCATCTTACGATTTAGAAACTAGCTTGGATAGAGTAAAAAGAAATATGACGCTAAGTAAGTATTATAAAATTTTCGGTCAGGCATTTGCCCAACTTAGCCCTAAACAGCAAAGATATTATTCCTTTGCAACAAAGAATGGGACTACACAGAATGCTTATGAGAACTATCAAAGATTCAATAGTTTCTTAAGACATTTTGGTTTACCATCTTCATTGTTAGATTGGACGGCTGATCCTTACATCGCCTTATTTTTTGCATTTTCTGATATTTATTCGAAGGATAATAAAGCAATTTATGCATTCAGAGCTGATTTAAAAATGCAACCACAATATGATTACTTATTCAAAGAATATGATGTTACTTTCTTTAAGCCTCCTCAAGATCCTTTCAATCGTAGAGCATTGAAACAAAAAAGTTTTTTTTCAACTTGTTTGAGCAAAGACAAAAATAATCTATTTTTTGGGGTTCATCATGAAGTACTATCTAAATCAGATGACTTGCTTATTAAATACATTATTTCAAATATAGAAAAGGAAGAAATATTAAGAGAGCTTTCTTCGAAGAAAATAACTTTTTGTTCCTTGTATGGGAAAAGTAAAGAAAATAAATTAAAGGATTATGCTTTAAAGCAATTCTAAAAAAATACGAATATAACAAGTCATTTCACCTGACTTTTTCCGCGGCTTCGCCGCTCCAAAGGCAGGTGAATTCCGATGTTATGAGAAAAATAAATAAATTCAAAAAAGGGGAAAAATATGTCATTAACCTGCGATGAAATAAATAATTTAGCAATGACTCTTATTCCTATTATTAGTATTATATTAACAACATTAGTTGCAATATTCTCAATCAGAAAAACAGCAGAATCCAATAGAGTGTCAACAGTTCACACAGAAATGCTTAAATGCTTAATTGACAGCATAGTAATTATAAGAAAAATTAGCATTTTATTAGATGATATTGCAAGAAAAGTTACCTATGTGGAACTTCCAGAAGAAAAAACTATTGAAACAGCCCACACAAGATACTGGAGAGAAATTAATAATTTAACTTCAGAATTTAATCTTCTTAATTCAAAACAAAAATTATTGTTCCCAAAAAATATTTACGATAAAATGCAAGAAATAATTGACGAACTTAACAAAGGAAGGAACCTATCTAAAGATTTGGTCCCTTCTAATAATCTCGATACTACAGACTTAAATAAAGTAACAAAAAAAATAAACTCTCTATATGTTGATTTTATACATGAAGCTAGAAATTATGTTGGGGTAGATGCTTTAAAACCCGTAACTATGAGAAAAGAATATATTCTTGGTGCAGAAAAAGATAAAGACTCATAACAATTCGCTTCAGGGCAATCGCTACCCGCCGCCGAATGGCGTCGGTTCGCTCTGCCTGAGCTCAAATGTTATAAAAAAGAATAGATAGGAGAATAAATGAAAAATATCAAATTGTTATCATTGCTGGTTGTTTTAATGTTTTTGTTTGGGTGTGCAACTTTACAGGTTCAAGAGAATCCCTATGCTTCAGGATATGACGATTCAAAGGGTTTAATTTATATCTTAAGGGATAATAGCTTTATAGGCTCAGGTGGTAGTATTTTTTTGGAAATAGATGATCAGATTATTGGTGCGACTAATAGTGGCACGTATTTTGCGTATGAGGTAGAGCCAAGAAAATTGAAAATAACTGCTACTGGTAATGGTTGTAGAGAAGAGTTTGTTGTTTTAGATGTAAGTCCTGGGACGGAATATTTTATAAAAGCCTGGTTTAGTAGCTCTATGAGTTACGGAATGCAAGTTTTGCCTCTCCCTGAAGGCAAAGCTCTTTCGCAAAAACTTAGATATGGTGCATTAAGTGATGAGGAAATACAAAAGATAAATAAAAAAAGAGCAACTGGAAAACGTAGAAGAGATATGCAAAATAAAAATAAGGGAGATTCAAGATGGTAAACTATTTTAAGCAAATTTTTCTAGTTTTAATAGTGTTATTGTTAGCTGGATGTGCTGCCGCTCCAAAAAATTTAAGTAACAAAGATTTGTCTGAAATAAAAAGAGTCATGCTAGTAGTAGATCAAAAAAATGATACATTAAAAGTATTGGATCATACTGGGGCTTCTGGCAAAAGTTATAGTGGGGGGCAGTTTGGTGCTATCGGTGGCTTAATAGATGGGATTCTTATAACTTCCGAGATAAGCTCTAAAACAAAGGCATCTTTGGGTGGAGACCCGCAGCCTCTAATAGATATGGTAGGGGACTGTGGTATAAAGCCTCTTATAGAAAAAAAATTAGAAGAAGAGTTATCTAATGTTTTTGATATAGAAGTATATAGGGCATCTTCTAATGATACAGAAAAAACTGATGATACTAAGCATAAAAATCAAAAAAAGATATGTCTCGATGATTGCTTTGACAAAGCACGCTCTCAGAGTGCTGATGCTGTTTTATATTTTAATATTAGTCATGGATTAGCTGTATATGAAAATACTCCGTCGAGTGTTGTTGTAGATGCTACAGTGACTATTTTTGATGTATCATCAAGAAAAAAAATAATGGAAGATGTAAAGAGCTCTGATTTGGAATTTTGTCAGTCAAGACACGTTGACGATTTCATGAATGATACCGAATTGTATAAACAGGATCTTAACAAAGCTATTAATGGATTTGTGAAAATGATAAAGGCAGTTTTTAAACCTATTTCCTGAATGAATAATTAAAAAGTTTAATGAATAAAAATTTATAACAATTCGCTACAGGCAATCGCTACCCGCCGCCAAATGGCGTCGGTTCGCTCTGCCTGAGCTCAAATGTTAGACGTAAATAATATTACGGAAAAATGAAAAAATATTTAATCACCTTTATTCTAACGCTCTTGGTAATCTTTGAAATTCTTTTGCTAGTTGGGCTATTCGGGGCTAATCAGATTGACAGACGCAGTCATGCGAAAGCTGTTGCAAACTGGCATAATAATCCAACCGCAGAAAATAAAAAAATATTGGAAAAAGAACAAATAGAAACGAAAAAACAAACCAGAATAATATTGTTTTTTATGTTTGCAATATTATCGTTAAATTCCTGGGGTATAGTATTTCTGTTTAAAAAAAGAGTGCGTCTAACAACGCACTCCACCTGACCTTACAGCGCCTTCGGCGCTTTCAGGCAGGTGAGTTTGAGTGTTGGGCGTAACTAATAGTAAAAAATGGAGGTTTTCATAAAAACAAATAAGCAAGAAGCTTTAATCGGCAAAGAAAAGATGACGTTACACCCAATGCCGAGCTGAGCTGGCGCTCAATCCCGCGACTTGCCGGGCTCCATTTTATGTGCTAACTTATTAACTATTGCTAAGTACGATTGATATTTTCCGGCGGGCAGCGGCTTTCTTTCGCTTCTCGCCCAACAAGTCGCTTGAGCAACCGCGGCACTCCTCTCGCCAATTTTCTTTTGGCGGACTCGTGCCTCGGTCGCTCAGCTCGGCATTATCTGAGGAAATAATAAAATTATGAAAATTTCATTCAAAGGAACCTTTGTTTTTTACCTCATAGCTCTTGGTATATCAACAGCAGTTTTATTCATGAATAAAAATTTAATGTTTTTCGTCATTTTTGCAAATCTTTTGATTATTTATTTATTATTTTTTAGGATTGACTATGGGGATTTCATCCTAAACCTACAAGAACAAGCTAAACAGCGAAAAAAAGACTTAGATAATAAGAAATATTACCAACAAATTTTGGATAAAGGTTTATTCTATTATTTTTGTCAGACCGCGCATAAGGTGCTTATTGTTTTCGGACTAATTCTTATGGTTGTGGGTTTTGCGTGGCCTTACCGACTTTTGTTATATCAATTTCAAGATACTGCTCACTATTATCATGCTATTGGTGCTTTTTGGTGGGATTTCTTAACTTTTCAAAATAAAGAAGATTTCTTCGTTGTCGGAAAGATTGCTATATTTTTACAAATAGGTTTGCATGTACTTTATTTAATTTTTAAAGAAAGTTTTTTAGAAGCAAAGCGAAGAACTTCAAAATTAAATAAAGAAGAATCAGCTATTTTTGAGCATTTGCCAAGATTAAGGATTCATCTTATAATAATGGTAATCTTTTATTTTGTTGGGATTACGTTGTTTTTTAAATAAAAACAGATAACAATTCGCTTCAAGCAATCGCTACCCGCCGCCAAATGGCGCCGGTCGCTCTGCCTGAGCTCAAATGTTAGAAAAAATAAAGAAAGGGAAAATATGAGAAAAATATTGTTTTTTGTTCTTGTAATGGTGTTTTTCAGTCCGCTAAACGTTTTTGCTGAAAACGAATCTATTTTAGCCGATCCTTTAAAGCGAAATCTTATCTTTGTTGAGGGAACTTCTGAAATTATTATTCCAGTAAACAATTTCGAAATAAAGTTTGGGTTTGATATTCAAAAAGGATCTTTCAATGAAGCAAGTCAAGAATCTAATCGTATATTTGACGCCATTGAAAAAGAAATCAAAACCCTTGGGTTGTCCGATGTTGAAGTAATCAAAGGATGGGATTTATTGAGGCAAGCAAAAATCTCTTTCGGCTCGAAAGGCAAAACTATATCGACTAAAGTAACTATAAGAGTAAAAAATTGCCCTCAGGGGAAATTACACACAATGATAGCACAAGTCATTGATAAAGCATTGGCAATCGATAGCGCTATTGTTTTAGAGAACATAAATGTATTTATCGATGATAAAACCGAACAGGAAAAAAAACAAGAAGTTACTGAGAACGCGCTAAAAAAGCTTAATTCCAATGCAACTCGCATTGCAAATTCGTTAGAAAAGAAAATAACTTCTCCTAAACGCGTTTACATAACAAGCGGAGAATCTTTAGCCGATAAATTAGAAGAAAAAGAAGCATTGTATGATTATTCATCGATGCAAAAATGTATTACAATAAGAAAAAGCTTTAAAGTTGATGCAGAAATCGTTGATTATATGAAGATTTCAGCAACTGTTACAGGTATTTTTGAAATAAATTAAAAATTTCTAACAAGTCATTTGAGACCAACCTGAACCGCCGCTGAATGGCGCCGGTTCAGGCGGCTCAATTCTATGTTATAGGAGAAAAATGAAAAATCAAAATAAGAATATTTATAGAAGCATTTACATTGTCCTATTATTACTGCTTTTCCCCCAAAAAGCATTTGCCTGCATTACGTGTGTTTTTAAAATGTTAGATAACAGTGTTCCTTTTTATGGATATTGGATTCGAGTATTCTTAGGATGGCTTTTAGTATTTCTTATGATAAAAATATATAAGAAACAGTTTTCTAAAAACATTTTCTTTAATTATTTGAAGGGAATATTATTACTGTTCTTTAGTGTTGCTTTTCATCCGCTTTTTCCAATATTTCTAATCACTTTATTTATCTTGTGGGCATTAAGTTATTATAATTGTTATAAAAGGATAAAAATAAATAAATTTTTACCAGACGATAAACCCTTTTTAATCGTCAATCATATCACCTTACTATCGTTGGTAGTAGTAACAATAATGTTTTATATGAAAATATAAACCTATAACAATTCGCTTCAAGCAATCGCAACCCGCCGCCAAATAGCGTCGGTCGCTCTGCCTGAGCTCAAATGTTATAGAAATAAAAAATGCCAAAATTAATAACCAGAAAACAAATTCGAGTAAAAAATTATGATTATTCATTAAATGGATATTATTATGTAACCATTTGTTCGAAAAATAGAAAAATTATATTTGGCGAATATATTGAACATACCGTAGGGACAGCCCTTGCGGCTGTCCGAAACAATATTAAATTAACCAGATTAGGAAATATTATCGAAAAACAATGGATTGATATGCCAAACCAATATAATAACGTTGAATTGGATCAATTTATGATAATGCCTAATCATATTCATGGCATTATAATTATTAATAAACGGACAGGGGCAAGCCCTGTCCC
>JBDRPX010000034.1:0-65217 GCA_043826565.1 Candidatus Omnitrophota bacterium | reverse complement strand
TTTATCGAGTACGCAAAACCAAGATTGTTCTTTGTGCAAATCAACGCCAACATAATTCATGGTGATTCCTCCTTTTGTTTAGAGGATTACTTTAATTAGTAATCGCTCTCTATTTTTGTTTAAAGATTTATTAATAGTTGTGTGCTTATAACTATTATAAATGCTTTCTTGGGAGGAATCACTTTTTTTAACTGTTCACATATTATCAGACCCGGCATATTGAGGCTGGAGCTGATTCATGTTTTGTTGGGCTTTGGAATTATGTCCGCAGCCATTTATCTGGGTTTTTATTTTAAGATGAAAGTTTCCGTCGAGGAAAATTTGATGGAACTTTAGACACATAGTGACGAACCTTGCCTTTATCCTGTGAAGCGGGATCGTGATGAACAGAAAACATAAAACCATAATTAGCGCCAGCCGCAGAACAGATATCCCTGCTTTTTATTCGGAGTGGTTTATGAATAGGATCAGGCAAGGATATTGTATTGTTCCCAATCCTATGTATCCCAAACAAAAAACTAAACCTATCAGCCTGCGTCCGGAAGATGTGGAAATAATCGTTTTCTGGACGCGTGACCCCGGGCCTTTAATGAAATATTTATCCGAGCTTGATGAACGGGGATATAAATACTATTTCCAATATACGATCCTGGGGTATCCCCGGGAAATCGACCCTAAATGTCCGTCTGTGGATAGAGCGATCAAAACATTTCTTGAACTCAGCGATAGAATAGGAAAAGAAAAAGTGATTTGGCGATATGACCCGATACTATTTTCTAATCTAACGCCTTTGCCATGGCATAAAGATCAAATAGAAAAAATATTCGGAAAGCTTAAAGGAAAAACAGAACAAATGGTTATAAGCTTTATTGATCCATACCGAAAAACAAAAATTCGCCTGGAAAAAGAAACCAGCAAGACTTTTACTTTAGATGATCATGCTTTTGAAGCAAAAACATATTTAGAACTAGGGAAATGGATCGGATCATCTATGCCGGAGAAGGGGATCCGGGTAGTTACCTGCGCGGAGCCGATGGATTTATCCTGTTATGGCATAGAGCATGGTAAATGTATTGATAATGCGCTAATCCAGAGAATCATTGATCGCAAAGTAACTTCTTCTAAAGACCCGGCGCAAAGAAAAGCCTGCGGCTGCGTTAAGTCCAAAGATATAGGAAGCAATAATACCTGCCGGTTTGGATGTAAATATTGTTATGCCACAAATACCCCAAAATCGCACCCCCGGGGTGAGGGGTAGGCGTTATTCAAAAGTTAGAACAAGCGATTCTATTACCGGAGCTGACGCGGTAAAAGGATGGGCGACTATGGATCTAAGCCTTAATTATAATGTAAAAGACTGGGATAGCCGTCTTACGCTTACGAATGTTCTGGATAAAGCTTATGAGGTTGGCGGAACAGTCACGCGTCCTCTTGCCCGTCCGGGGAGAGCGGTCGAAATATCTTTAGGTCACAAATTCTAAAAATTTCTAAGCCGGAGTACGAATGCTATTCGCGGAAATGATCTCCTGACGCATTTTCTTGCATAATAAACCAATCCAGTATATAATATCCGTTTCCTGGGAAATTAAAGACATTTTATAAAGTTCAGGATGCCTTTTACTAATGAATTAAGTATTCTCTGTAATCAGGTATAATATTATTTAAATTATACCAGGAGTATGAAGTAAGATGATCAAAGTAAATTCCGTAACCTTACAATTCGGCAAAGAGCCTTTGTTTAAAGATGTGAACCTCATCTTTACCGACGGCAATTGCTATGGATTGATCGGAGCTAACGGCTCCGGAAAATCAACATTTTTAAAAATCCTCTCCGGAGAAATTGAATCAAGTGCCGGAACCGTTTCTGTGCCGCGGGGACAGCGCATTTCTGTGTTAAGGCAGGACCATTTTGCTTTTAATGAAGAAACCGCCTTAAATACCGTGATCATGGGGCATAAACATCTTTATGATATTATGCTCGAGCGCGAATTGATCTATGCGAAAAGTGATTTTACCGATGCTGACGGGCATCGCCTGGCCGAACTCGAAGAAGACTTTAATAAAATGGACGGCTGGAGCATTGAATCTGAAGCCGGTAAACTTTTAAGTAATCTGGGCGTTAAAGATGAGTTGCATCAGCAGAAAATGAAACAGCTTAATGCCAATATGAAAGTGCGCGTGCTTTTAGCCCAGGCTTTGATCGGTAATCCCGATGTATTGCTTTTGGATGAGCCGACGAACCATTTGGATATGGAAACCTGTATGTGGCTGGAGGAATTTTTGATCGAGTTTAACAATACCGCGGTTATTGTTTCTCATGACCGGCATTTCTTAGATAAAGTCTGTACGCATATGGCGGATATTGATTTTAACAAAATTGAACTCTATACCGGTAATTACAGCTTTTGGTCACAGTCGCGGGAATTAGCTCTGCGCCAGCGGCAGGATAAAAACCACAAGGTCGGAGAAAAACGTAAAGAACTGCTGGAATTTATTGCCCGGTTTAGCGCGAATGCTTCCAAATCGCGTCAGGCAACTTCGCGCAAGAAAGCTTTGGAAAAACTTAATCTTGAGGAGATCAAACCTTCGTCGCGCAAATATCCGTATATTGACCTGGCTTTTGAAAAAGACAGCGGAGATAATTTATTAAGTGTGACAAAATTGAGTAAGACAATTTCCCAAGAGCAGATGTTTAAAGATTTTACCCTGCAGATAAACAAAGGAGAAAAAGTAGCCTTTTTAGGGCCTAATGACGCGGCCAAGACTGCGCTGTTTGAATTATTGACCGCAGCAACCGAAGCAGATTCCGGAGAATATAAATGGGGCCCGGCCGTAAAATATAGTTATTTTCCCAAAGATTTCGGCCCGTATTTTCAACAGGACTTATCTTTGATCGATTGGCTGCGGCAATATTCAAAGGATACGGATGAAAATTTCATGCGTAGTTTTTTAGGAAAGATGTTGTTTAGCGGTGATGATGTGTTTAAAAAAGTGGGAGTGCTTTCCGGTGGAGAAAAGGTGCGCTGTATGCTGGCTAAAGTTATGCTTTCTAAGGCAAACACTCTGATATTGGACGAACCGACGAATCATCTTGATCTGGAATCAATTACCGCGCTTAATGACGGCTTGGTGCGGTTTAAGGGTACTTTGCTTTTGGCTTCGCATGACCATGCGATCGTGCAGTCCGTGGCGGATCACATTGTGGAGATAACTCCGCAGGGGTATATTGACCGGCCGCGTTATACTTTAGATGAGTATCTGGCTAATGAGTCTATAAAAAAACAACGTGAAGAATTATATGCTGTTGGAGTATAATATATAAATAGCGAGTAGAGAGAAAAGATAATGACCATAGACCATAGACCATAGACCATAGACCATAGACCATAGACCATAGACCATAGAGAATAGACAATAGAGAATAGACAATAGAGAATAGACAATAGAGAATAGACAATAGAGAATAGACAATAGAGAATAGACCATAGAGAGTTGGACATTGTAAAAATATTTTTTCTATTATCTACTTTCAATATTCAATTATCAATACTCAATTTTCAATAATCATTACCCGGATATACAATGGTTGATCTGGTTAAAAAAAGATATAGATTTCGCATTATTCTTCCGGCGTTTCCCGCGTTTAATATCTACTCGGGTATCGCCAGGAAAACCACGGCTTTAGGCCCCATTACTATTGCCAGTGTGGTCAATGAGATCGAAGGCTGGGATGTTGAGGTTATTGATGAAAATAACCTTCACCGCAATGCTCCGAAAAATCCGGAAAAAGGTGCCGACCACGAACTGCTGCAAAAACTTAGGCCCGCGGATATTATTGGTTTCTATGGCGGCTTAACCAGTACCATCCCCCGATTATATGAACTTGCCGGTTTTTATAAAGCCAAAGGCATTATTACGATTGCCGGCGGCCAGCATTTTGCTAAGGATAATATCGCGGAAGCTTTAAATTCAAATATTGATTATGTGGTTATCGGCGAAGGTGAGTATACGATCAGAGAGCTGATCCCGGCCTTAAAAGATAAAAAAGATTTGCGTGCGGTTAAGGGCATTGCTTATAAAGATAAAGAAAAAATCATTGTAAACCCGGAAAGAGAAAAGATCACTGATTTTGACAGCCTGCCTTTGCCGGATTTTTCGCTGCTGCGTTACGCGGACTTAAAAGTATATCCGGTAGAAAGAATCCGCGGCTGTGGAATGAATTGTGAATTTTGTACGGTAAGAGATAAACCGCGCTGCGCCACTCCGGAGCGGCTGCTTCAGCAGATCAGTGCTTTGGTCGAAACGCAAAATGCCAAAGCCTTCTTTGTCGTGGATGACCTTTTTGGCCAGCAGCGTGAGGAAACAATACGTTTTTGCCGCATGTTAACGCATTACCAGAAAAGCATTAACCGAAGGCTGGATTTAATTACGCAGATACGCTTAGACAAGGCTAAAGATACCGAGCTTCTTTTAGCCATGCGCGCGGCCGGGGTAAACATGGTGGCGATCGGCTATGAATCGCCGATAGAAGAAGAATTAAATGCCATGAATAAACATATTAATCCGCGGGAGATGATCAATTTAACCAGAGTGTATAGTAAAATGGGTTTTCTCGTCCACGGCATGTTTATCTTCGGTTATCCGATGCAGGAAAATGTTTCTTTTAAGATGTCCGCGAAAAAACGCATTCGGTATTTCCGGCGCTTTATTCAAAAGGCCAAACTGGACACGATCCAGGTTTTATTGCCGGTGCCTTTGCCGGGCACAGAATTGCGGGAGAGATTAATTAAACAAAACCGGGTTTATCCTATGGCGGATGTGGGCTGGGAATATTATGACGGGAATTTTCCGCTATTTACCCCGGATGAACCGCTGAGTGCCGAAGATATGCTTTATTCGGTTAAAAAAATCATGGGCCGGTTTTATGAGTTTAAATATATGTTTATGATCGGGCTGAATATATTTTCCTTTCCTTCACTAGTTTTCTTTTTGCATAATATCCGGGCCGGATGGCGAAGATGGTATCGGCCGTGGCGTAATTCTTTGATTCGTTTCGGCGGCTGGATCGTTTTAAAAAAATGGAAAGCGGGATTTAAGAAAGACAATTTTTTGCAAAAGGTCCAATCCGCGCAAGGCCATTTAAATAAAAAGAAAGAACCAGTAATTAAGTTAAATATGTTAGAAGCTGACCATAGACCATAGACCATAGACCATAGACCATAGACCATAGACCATAGACCATAGACCATAGACCATAGACCATAGACCATAGACCATAGACCATAGACCATAGAGAGTTAAACATTGTAAAAACAAAAATATTTTCCATATTATCTATTTTCAATACTCAATTATCATTTATCAACATATAATTACCATAAATCTATGAAAAAACTTAAAATAACTTTATTAGTTTTTCTCTGCCTGGGACAATGTGTTTATGGCTATGGCCTGGATTGGAAAATGCTCCATGAATCCGCGGACAAGCTGAATATCAGCCAAGCCGAAGAATTAGTCGGGGTAAATCAAAGTTCGCTGGATTCTTTGTATGTTTTGGCCTTGGTTTATCTTAATGAATATAAGCCGGATCAGGCGAAGGCAATATTTTTGAAAATGCTCAAGATCAACCCGCAGTCGATCGAAGCTAAATGGGGCATGAGCGAAATACAAAGAAGTGAATATAATTTAGCCGAAAGCCAAACTAAACTGCAGGAGATCATTAAAGCCGATCCGGAATTTTCTCCGGCATATATTACCCTGGCTTATCTGGAATTCAGTTTAAAGAATTACAAACAAGCTGTCCGGCTGGCGGATCAGGTTATCCGGCAGGGAAAAGAAAATGTGGATATTAGTAATTATACGCGGGCTTATTTAATTTGCGCCGGAGCTAAGGGCATGCTTGCGGATACCGGAGGGCCGATCGCCAAAGCGGTTTATGGATTACAGGTATTTCCTAATTTAAAAAGAGCGAGAAGCCTGCTCCCGGAATTTCCCGGAGTTTATTTTGGTTTGGGAAGTTTTTATTTACTGGCTCCGGCCATTGCCGGAGGGGATATTGATAAAGCCGAAGAATATTTAAAAAAAACAATAGAGCTTGATCCGCATATTATTGACGCTTATGTACGTCTGGGCCAGGTATATCAGCGTCAGGGGGATATGGAGAATTTAAAAAAATATTTGCGTATGGCTTTAGAAAAAGACCCGAAAAATTATCTGGCTAATGAGGTTGAAACTTCTCTGAAGTAAACTTTAGATGTTTAATATGCGCTGGGTATAATCAAGAAGTGCTTTTTTATATACCGGACGCATATTTAAATCCCGCATCGTTGTTTGCGCCTGTCCTAATAAAATCCTGATCTGAGTTTTCGCGTATTCCAGACTTTTGGTATTAATAATTATCTTACGGCTAATCTCAAGGTCTTTTAGGGTGATCTTGGTTTTGCCGAGGATTTTTTTAAGCTGATTTTTCTCTCTTGTATTCGCATGAGTGTAAGCATGCCAGATAAGCAGGGTTTTTTTAGCTTCCTGCAGATCACTTAAGCTTGATTTTCCGGTTTTTGCTTCCTGGGCAAATATGCCGAGAATATCGTCTTTGATCTGAAACGCCCGGCCCAAAGCTATGCCGAATTTATGCAGTTTATCAGTTTGCTTTTTTGATGCGCCGGCTAAGATCGCTCCGGTGATCAAAGGAGCGGTGAAAGTATAATAAGCGGTTTTATAATCATAGATCTTATAGATCTGGTCTTTTTTTATTTTGCTGATATCCTCAAGGCTGTAGAGCAGTTCAATAAATTCACCGCAGCCGGTATAACAGGCGGTGGCAATAAACTTCCGCAAGGCGGCTTCTTTGCGCTGAGGATTTTCATTTATGGCCAGGAAAGCTTCAATAGCAATAGCGTACATGATGTCTCCGGTGATCATGGCCAGGTCTTTACCGGAAAAACCGGCTTTTTTACTTTTTATTTTTTGTTCCATTAATTTATGCATGGAAGGTTTACCCCGGCGCAAGTCCGAGTTATCCACAATGTCGTCATGGACCAGCAGGAAGTCATGTAAAAGTTCTATGGCCAGGGCACTGCGGAAAAGGTTTTTGGGATTTTTCTGAGAAAACCCCTTATAGCCGACGATAAAAAGTATGGGCCGGATTCTTTTGCCTTCGCGTAAAATAAATTGCTTCATATTATCAAACAGCAGGGGGGAGATCCCGGAAAGTCCATAGCGGATATTGGTATAAGCGATAAATTTTATTAATTCTGAGTCTAATTTATTTTTTAGTTTGTTAAACATGAGACTATGATATCATATATACTAATATGGAACAATTAAAAGTGAAGGATATATCTCAAGATAAAATCAGTTGGGTAAAATGCTGGATCCGGGCTTTACGGCTTCCGTTTATTACCGCGAGCATCCTGCCTTTTATCGCCGGAACATTTCTTTTTAATGCCAGGATTGATTTCCTTAAGTTTAGCGTGGGACTGGCGGCTGTGATGGCTACGCATCTGGGTGCTAATTTGATCAATGATTACGCGGATTCAAGATCCGGCTGCGACTGGCAGGATATGAAATTTTACGGTTTTTTCGGAGGCTCTAAGCTTATCCAGGAAAAAGTCTTGAGTGAAAAGTCATATTTAAAGGCATCTATCGGTGTTTTTGCTTTGGCTTTGCTCTCGGTGTTTTTGCTTATTGTTCTGCTAAAGAGCGCGTCCGTAGTTGGATTTTATATGATTATTCTGTTTCTCGGGGTTTCGTATTCTCACGGGCCTTTGCGGTTTTCCTATAGGTATTTAGGCGAGCCGGTTATTTTTACTTTATTCGGCCCGGCCCTGGTCATGGGAGGATATTTTATTCAAAGCCATATTTTCCCCAGTATGTCTGCTTTTGTTTTGTCTGTACCGTTCGGCTTATTAACCGCGGCAATTCTTTTTTGCAATGAAGTGCCGGATTATCAAGAAGACTTAAAAGCTAAAAAATTCACCTGGGTCAAGCTGACCGGGGCAGAATATGCTTATGTTCTTTATTATATTCTGGTGTTTACGGGGATGATTTTGGTTTTAATAAATATCCAAAGGGGCGTATTGTCGCTTATCTGCCTGGGAGTGCTTGTCTGTATTCCTTTAGTCGTTAAAGCTGGTACTATTCTCAAAAAGGATTATAATAATAAGGACAAACTGGTGGAGGCTTCTAAATTAACGATTCTTAGCCAAACAGTAACCGGAGTACTTATAGTATTGGACCTAATAATATGAAACGTATCGTGATTATCGGCGGAGGATTTAGCGGGCTAGCCGCGGCCGCATACCTGAAGAAGTATAAGGAGCAGGTTGAGGTTGTGCTGATTGACCGGAAGAAAGAAACTGTTTTTCTTCCCTTATTGCCGGATATTTTAAGCTGCCGGATAAATTATGAATTTTTATCCGCGGAGTTAGCTGTTCTGGCAGAAAAGTTTTCCTTTAAGTTTATCCACGGCTGTGTCAGCGGAATTGATCTTAAAGAAAATAAAGTCTCATTTGCTGAAGAAAATATTTATTATGATTATCTGATCATTGCCGCGGGCTCCCAAACTAATTTCTACAATAATATCCCGCTAAGTAAATCCGCGTTTAAACTTGACGATATTGAAGACGCGAAAATCATTTTGAATAATTTAGATTCTGATGAATTTGATACTTTTGTGATTAGCGGCGGCGGTTATACGGGAATTGAGATCGCTACGAATATCCATCGTTATTTTATAAGGAAAAGAAAAACTAAAAAAATTATTATCATCGAAAAATCCAAGAAATTCCTGGGCCTGGTTCCCGAATATATGCGGGAGTATGTTATTAATAATTTATCTGCCCTTGGTGTGGAAATGCGGGTGGATTCAGAGGTAGAATCCGCTTTAGAGAATAAGGTTGTGCTTAAGAACAAAGAGTGCTTTGATAAAGCTATGCTGATCTGGGCGGCGGGAGTGAAAGCTCAGGATTTTCTAAAAAATATTACCGCGGATGTTGATTCTCAGGGCAGGATATTTGTCGATGAATACCTGCGTTTAAGCAATAATTGCTTTTGCTGCGGAGATACAGCGCATTTTAAGCAGGATCCTGCTGCTTTGCGCATGTCGGTTCAGTTCGCGATTATGCAGGGAGAGACCGCGGCTATGAATGTGATCAGAAATATGGATAAGCTGACGTTTTTGAAATATAGCCCCCGGGATTTAGGTTATATTATTCCCATGGCGAATAATAAAGCCTGCGGTATTGTGCTGGGGTTTAAGGTAAAGGGATTTTTGGCAGTTAAACTGCATTATCTGATGTGTATTTTTCGTTCCGTAACGCTTAAAAATAAATTGGGAATTATTAGCAATCTATTAAATAGGTAATGTCAAGAGTAGGGAATTCAAAAGTCAAAGGTCAAAACTCAAAAGTGCAAGTTAAAAGTCAAAAATAATCAAAAAAGATTTTAATTCCCTTTATTTTTAATAACATGAATTTATGATAATAAGTAAGTTTTAAATTTTGAATTGAATTTTTGAATTTTACCTTTTGATTTTTGACTTATAAAGTAGGTTATTTAGAAAAACTTACTGATAAATATTGAATTAACCTATACTTTGGGAATATGTTTAAAAATACCAGGAGGTGCTTATGAAGGCTAATGTTGGGGATAAGTATCGGGATGCGGGGTTGTTGATCCTGCGGGTTGGGTTGGGAATAATGTTTATTATTCACGGGTGGCCGAAAATTCTCGCCGGACCGGAACAATGGGCGGGATTAGGCAAGGCTATGGCTAATCTGGGAATTACTTTTGCCCCGGCTTTCTGGGGTTTTATGGCGGCTTTTTCGGAAATGGTTGGGGGAATATGTTTGATCACGGGGTTTATGCTTAAATCGGCTTGTGTTTTGCTGTCAGTCACCATGACTGTGGCCGCGATTTTTCATTTTAAAAATGGGGATGGTTTTGCCGGAGCTTCGCATGCGATTGAGCTGGGTATTGTTTTCTTAAGCTTTATTCTAATCGGCGCGGGCAAATACAGCCTGAGTTTAAAGAAAAAAAAGAAAAAAGATTCCAAAGGAAAATAAAATTGGAAGATTCACAAAAAGGTCACAAAACCGTAACTTGAATTTCATGTTAATATTAGATAATATATGATGCAGTACAAGGATAAACAATTAGGAGAGATAAACGTGACGAAGCAAAAAATTCTTGTGGTTGAAGATGATAAGCATATTTCCAAGCTTATTAAGTATAATTTAGAAAAAGCCGGATTTGATTGCACATTAACGATAACTGGTGAAGATGCTTTGGAAATTTTAGATCGAGAATCAATTGATCTGATCATCTTGGATATTATGCTACCGAAAATGGATGGGTTTGAAACTTGCCGGCAGATCAAGCAAAACAAGAACATGGCGAAAATTCCTGTTATCATGCTTACAGCTAAGGGTGAAGAAGTGGATAAAGTCGTGGGTTTTGAATTAGGCGCAGACGATTATGTGGTTAAGCCGTTTAGCCCCCGAGTGCTTATTTTAAGGGTAAAAGCTGTCTTGAAACGCGGAAAACCACAGGAAAATGAAAAAGATATCTTAACAGTGGATAAAATAATTGTGGATATTTCCCGCCATAAAGTAACAGTAGACAAAAAAGAAGTGGTTTTAACTCATCTGGAATTTAAACTTTTAGTTATGCTTATTAAAAAAAAGGGCCGGGTTCAATCCAGAGATGCATTACTGGAAAATGTTTGGGATATGGCTTCGGATGTTACCACGCGCACCATTGATACACATATAAAACGTCTCAGGGAAAAATTAGGTAAAGCCGGCAAGTTGATCGAAACTGTCCGAGGTATCGGCTATCGATTCGATGAAGGAGATTAGGGTGCGGATCAATATCCATCATAAAACTACTTTTATTTTTATGATAATCAGCGCGATTATTCTTTGGGGAGTTTTTCTTTACCTAAGCAATAATCTTCAAAAGTATACCTATAACCGGATAAAAACTAATCTTATTAAAGAACTGGAATTGAGTAAATCGTATTTAGCAGATGTTCCGGTAGCGAATGCCAAATCTTATGATTTAGATGCAATCGCAGATACGATTGGCAAAGATCTAGATCTCAGGGTTACAATTATCGGTCTTGACGGCATTGTTTACGGTGATTCTGATTTATCCGGAGACGCTCTGGTTAATGTAGAAAACCATCTCTACCGGCCGGAAGTACAGCAAGCTCTTGCGTCCGGGATTGGCCAAGTCCGGAGATTTAGTACGACCATACAAAAAGATCTTCTTTATATCGCTGTGGTATTTAATAAGAATGATACCCAAGGTATTATTCGTTTAGCTATGCCGCTTTCGGAAATAGATGATTTATTAAGGCACTTAAAGCATCTTTTGGTAGTTTCTCTTTTAGCTGCGTTTATTTTGGCTGTGTTAGTTAGTTATTGGGCTTCTTTGTTTATTTCGCGGCCGATAAGTGAAATATCCTGGGCAGCGCAGGATATTGCGCGAGGGAATTATTCTAAAAAAATATATCTTAGATCCAATGATGAGATCGGAGACCTGGCTGCGGCTTTTAATAATATGTCTGAGCAGGTAAAATTGAGAATCGAAGAAGTAAACGAAAGCAAGTCCCGTTTAGAAGCGATTTTTTTAAGCATGGTCGAAGGAGTTATGGTTGTTGATTGCGAAGGAAAAATTTTATTAATTAACCAGTCGCTGATCAAACTGCTGAATATTGAGGAAGATTATTCAGGGAGAGATCCAATTGAAGTGATCCGCAATCTGCAGATACAGGAAATAGTTGATAAAACACTGCATACTCAAGAGGGGCTTGTTTCCAAAGAGATCGCGACTTTGCTCCCCGAAGAAAAAGTATTACTAATACACGCGACTCAGATTAAAAAAAATAAAAACATTGAAGGCGCGGTTTTAGTTTTCCATGACGTGACAAACCTAAGAAAGCTGGAAAAGATCCGGCAGGATTTTGTGGCGAATGTATCGCACGAACTAAGAACTCCCATATCCAGTATTAAAGGTTTTGCCGAGACTTTACTCTCCGGAGCGATTAAGGATCAGGATAATGCCCGGGATTTTCTGGAGATTATTCTGGCTGATTCAAATCGTTTGGCGAACCTGATTGATGATCTGCTTAATCTTTCCCGCATAGAGTCCGGTAAGCTTTTGATGGAGAAGAAGGCTTGTAAATTATTACCGATTATTGAGAAGGTTGTCTCCAGTTTAAAACAGCAGATAGATGAAAAATCAATCATTGCGAAAATTAACATTCCGAAAAATTTGCCGGATATTTTTGTTGATGAAACCAGAATAAAACAGGTTTTACTTAATTTTATTGATAATGCGATAAAGTATAACCGTCCAAACGGTGAAATATCTATCTCTGCTTGTGCAATAAATAAATTTATTCAGGTGGATATTCAGGATACCGGGATCGGTATCCCGCCGAAAGATATGCCTCGTCTTTTTGAGCGTTTTTACCGGGTCGATAAAGCGCGTTCCCGCGAATTAGGCGGTACCGGTTTAGGGCTTTCCATTGCCAAACATATTATCCAGTCCCATGATGGCGAAGTCTCTGTTGAGAGCTTGGAAGAACAGGGCTCGACCTTTAGTTTTACCATTCCTCAAGCTTAAACCCATAATATCAAATCTTTACTTGTTTGTCATATGTTCTTCACATAATGATTGTATCCTTTATCTTGAGAACAAAGAAAGGAAAGGAGGTGAAGAATGGATTTTAACATGGGTCATATGATTTTTGCTCAGAATTTTCATAGACAATCAGAAAGAGAAGTTAAAAAACTTTCAAGATTGCAGCAGGATTATATGGCTAGATTTCTGCGTTTACAGCTTACGACATTGAATAATGTATTAAGCAGTGTTGAAAACGCTAAAAGATATAACGGTTGGTATTTTAAAGAATCGATGAGACATATTGAGAAAAATATACATCGTTTCAGAAAAGAATGCAGTAATTAATTAAAGGAGGTTTTAATAATGAAGAAAATAGTGTTTTTAACAATTATGCTGAGTATTGCTTTATCGGCTGTCTGCGGTAAGACTTTTGCCGGAGAAGTGGATCTGCTTGTTAATAAATTAGTGGAGAAAGATGTGCTTAGCCCGGTGGAAGCTCAAATATTGCTTGATGAAACCAAAACAGCGGTAGCTAAAGAAATTGCCGAAGGAAAATCAGGAACGCTGCCGGCCTGGATCCAAACCATGAAGTTCAAAGGCGATTTGAGATTGCGTTATCAGAATGAAGAAAAAGATACGGCCAAAACTTCCGGAGTTACCAAAGCGAAAAGAGAAAGAGCCAGAGTGCGGTTTCGTTTGGGTGCCGAAGCCCGAGTTACCGATGGCTGGAAAGTTGATTTTGGTTTAGCTTCCGGCGGTACAGACCCGCGTTCAACTAATCAGACATTTCAGGATAATTTTTCTTCCAAAGGGATTATGCTTGATTATGCGTTCGGGACATATGCTTTAAATAACAATGTCGATGTCATGGGCGGAAAGATCAAACTGAAAAACACTTTATGGCTGGCTTCCGACCTGCTTTGGGACGGAGATATTAACCCGGAAGGTGTTTTTGTTAAGAGTAATTTACCTTTGGATTCGTCAACCGAAATTTTTCTGAATACCGGTTATTTTATTATTGATGAAGTAAGCAGCGGAGCGGAACCGTCGATGTTTATTTTTCAGCCGGGATTTATTTGGGAAGCTAATGAAAGCGTGACTTTAAAGAGTTCTTTGAATTATTACACTTTTAATTCTATTGAAGGGCTTCCATATTCTAATATTGTTGACGGCGGCGGCACAAACAGTACCAGCACAACGCCGGCATCATTTAAGTATGATTATGATTCCGTAGGGTTCAGCACGGAATTAGGAGTGAATTTACAGGAAGACGCGGAAGTTGATGAGATCATTAATTATGTCGCGGTATTCGGTGACTATATCAGCAATAGCGACCCTTCTACGGATAATACAGGTTATCTGGCGGGGATCAAATTCGGGGATAAGAAGGTTAAGAATCCCGGCACCTGGCAGTCAAAAGTGCTTTATCGGGAACTGGAAAAAGATGCCTGGCCGGACTTTTTACCGGATTCTGATTTCTTAGGCGGGCAGACAAATGCTAAAGGCTATGAATTTATTATGCAGTATGCCGTAGCTAAAAACGTAATTCTAGGGTTTGATTATTACAAAACTGAATCAATAGCCGGAACTACAAAGTATGATCAGGATTTATATCAGATAGATATGGTATTGAAGTTTTAACGTAACAGTAGTGTTGCGGCGATGTAACACTACTATAACAATAACAAAGTAAACTTATTAACAGGAGAAGAATAAAATGAAAAAACTTAGTATAGGGCTCGCCGGCTTAGTCATCAGCTTAATGCTTATGAACAGTTTCGCGTATGCCGAAAATATGTTACAGATCAAAGGTTCGGATACATTAATAAACCTGGTGCAGAGATTGTCGGAAATTTACATGGAAGAATATCCCGGCCAGTATATAGCGGTTACCGGAGGCGGATCAGGAACAGGTGTTGCCGCGCTGATCAATAAAAAGTGTGATATCGCTAATGCGTCCCGATTAATGAAATCAACAGAAGTTGCTCAGGCTACAGATAACGGAGTTCAGGTCAATCGTGTTGTTATCGCGATGGACGGGTTGAGTGTAATTACCAATGGCAGCAGTTCTGTAACCCAGCTGACTGTAGATCAGATCGGCAAAATTTTCCGGGGAGAAGTAACTAACTGGAAGGAAGTCGGCGGAGCAGATATGTCCATAACCTTATACGGACGCCAGTCTAATTCCGGGACATTTGTTTTCTTCAGGGACGCTGTTTTAAAAGGTGATTATTCCCAGAAAATGAATAGAATGAACGGAAACGCTCAGATCGTGGAAGCGGTGAAACAGGATCGTTCCGGTATCGGTTATGTGGGGGTTGGTTATGTTAAAGAAGCGACAGGTTTAAATGTGCTGAAAGTCGCGGCCCGGGCCGGCGGAGTTTATGCCAGTCCGCTAAACGGAGCTGATGTTAAAAGCGGCAACTACCCGATATCCCGTCCTTTGAATCAATATATCAATGGAACTCCAACCGGGGCGGTAAAAGCTTTTCTCGCGTTTGAGTTAAGCGCGCAGGGACAGGAAATTGTTGAAGAGGAAGGTTTTTTTCAGATCCCGCAGGAGTATGAGGAATTGAATTCTAAAGTAGGATTATAAATAAATGCAGAATGTTTTGGGAAGAAATAAAAGAAAACCATGGATAAGCAGAGCTTTACAGGAAAAGCTTATCCATGGTTTTTTCTTCTTTAACGGGATTATTTCCGTTATTGTGATGATCGGAATATTTACGCTTTTGATATTTACATCTATCCCGGCTTTTCAGGAGATAAATCTAAAGGATTTTCTGCTTGGCAGTCAATGGAATCCAACTTCATATGTTAAAGAAGAATACGGGATCATTCCCATGCTGCTGAGTACGTTAATGGTTACTTTAGGCGCTTTGATCATTGCGATCCCGCTAGGGGTTGGTACAGCAGCATATTTATCCGATGTTGCCAGTCCCAGGGTCAGGGAGATCGCTAAGCCGATAATCGAGATTCTTGCGGGTATTCCGTCTGTGGTTATCGGATTCCTGGGCATAGTTCTGCTCGGCCCGGTCCTCGCGAAGGTCTTCGGCACGCATAACGGGCTAAATGGATTGAACGGTTCGATCCTTTTGGCGGTCATGTCTTTGCCGACGATCATTAGTATTTCTGAGGATACATTAACAAATATTCCGGATTCGTATTATCAGGCTTCCTTAGCTTTAGGCGCTACAAAATGGCAGACAGTTATCTTGGTGAAAATACCCGCTGGACTGTCCGGGATCATTGCCGCTTGTATGCTGGGAATGGGCCGCGCAATCGGAGAGACAATGACTGTGCTTATGGCTACCGGATGCGCTCCGGCTATGCCGGAAAGCTTTTTAGGCCCGGTACGGACATTAACCTCATCAATTGCCATTGAATTAGGAGAAGTGGCCTATAATACTACGCATTATTATGCTTTGTTTGCTTTAGGATTGGTCTTATTTATTATTACATTTCTTGTAAATTTATCATCGGATATTATTTTAAATAAATACGAAAAGGTGAACCGATGAAAAATCGTAAAACAGAACAATTTTTCGGATTTCTTCTCTTAAGAGTTTGTATGGGGATCGTTATCTTTATTTTAGCGGTGATCCTTAATGATATTTTTAAAAAAGGAGCGGGAGTTATAAACTGGGAATTTTTAAGCGCTATGCCCAGAAAAGGCATGACCGAAGGAGGAATATTCCCGGCAATTGTGGGAACGTTCCTGGTTACATTAATTACCGCGGTTCTATCCATTCCTTTAGGCATGGGCTGTGCTATTTATCTGCATGAATACGCAAAAAAGGGCAGGATCACCCGCTTGATCCGGATGTCGATACGTAATTTATCCGGAGTGCCTTCGATCGTTTACGGGCTTTTTGGAGTTGTTTTGTTTGTTCAGTTAATGCGGTTAAATACCTCAATTTTATCCGCGGGTTTAACCCTCGGGCTGATGACCCTTCCCTGGACAATTACCGCCAGTGAAGAAGCATTAAAAAATGTCCCGCAGGCATATCGTGACGGAGCCTTGGCCTTAGGCGCTACAAAATGGCAGTCGATCCGTACCAATGTTCTGCCTTATTCGATCCCGGGGATGCTGACCGGAACGATCTTGGGGCTTTCCCGCGCGGCCGGTGAGACCGCGCCGATCTTATTTACCGGAGCGGCTTTTTTTCTGCCGTTCTTACCAAAATCATTTTCCGATCAATTTATGGCTTTACCGTATCATCTCTATATTATGGCGACACAGCATCACGCGATCGAAAAAGTGCGGCCTTTAGCTTACGGCACGGCACTGGTTTTGATCGCTTTGATCTTTTGTATGAATTTTTTCGCAATACTTACAAGGTATAAGTTAAGAAAGGTAAAAATTAAATGAGTATATCCATTTCCCGGGCAAGCGCGACGAGCAATATTAAGAACAATAAAACAAAAATTATTGTAAGTGATTTTAGTTTTTATTATGAATCCGTACAGGCGCTTGCAGGGATCAGTCTCGATATCAAGGAAAATGTTGTCGTGGGAATTATCGGCCCGTCCGGATGCGGTAAGTCTACATTTTTGCGTTGTTTTAACCGGATGAATGATACGATCCCCGGGATACGTTATGAAGGAGCGATCAAGATAGACGGAGATAATATTTTTACTAAAGAAATTGATGTTGTGGATCTAAGGCGTAATGTAGGAATGGTTTTTCAGAAATCTAACCCTTTCCCAAAATCAATTTTTGAGAATGTTGCCTACGGCTTGAGAGTTAACGGAATAAAAGACGAAGATTATATTGTTCAGAAAGTAGAAAAGAGTTTAAAAGACGCGGCTTTGTGGACAGAAGTAAAGGACCGGCTTAACCGGAGCGCTTTTGATTTATCCGGAGGCCAGCAGCAAAGGTTATGTATCGCGCGGGCATTGGCCGTGGAACCGGAAATATTACTGCTGGATGAGCCGGCTTCCGCGCTTGATCCGATCGCGACAGCGAAAGTGGAAGAATTAATTCACGAATTAAAGAAAAAATATACCATAATCATTGTCACCCATAATATGCAGCAGGCGGCGCGGATCTCCGATTATACGGCATTTTTCATGATGGGAGAATTAATTGAATATAATATCACCAGTACGATCTTTACTAAGCCGTCTAAAAAAATTACGGAAGACTATATAACCGGAAGATTCGGATAAGAAAAGGGGTTTTATGAAAAGGCATTTTGATGATGATCTGAAAAAATTAAATATGGATATTTTAAAAATGGCGGTTCTTGCGGAAGAGGCGATATTCAAATCTGTAGAGGCATTAAAGAACAGGGATATGGAATTAGCCCAGTCCGTAATTCAAAATGACCAAAAGGTCGATGAGTTAGAATTAGCCGTGGAAGAAACAGCAATCTCTCTTTTGGCTTTACAGCAGCCTATAGCGCGGGATCTGAGGTTTATAACTACCGGGATGAAGATCAATGCGGAATTAGAGCGGATCGCGGACCTGGCCGTAAACATATCCCAGCGGGTAATAGAACTTAGTGATAAGCCGATATTAAAACCGCTGATCGATATTCCGAAATTGACTGAGGTAGCCAGGAAAATGGTCAAAGATGTTATTGATGCTTTTGTTAATAAAAACGAAAATTTAGCTAAGCAAGTGATACTTTCCGATTCTCAGGCGGATGATCTGAGGAATTTAATTCAGGAAGAGCTGATCAATGATTATATGAGTAAAGACGCCGCTACTGCTACCCGGGCAGTTCCTTTATTGTTGATTGCCCGCCATTTAGAAAGAATTTGCGATCATGCTACCAATATTGCCGAGGACGTTGTTTACATGATCAATGCAAAAGTCATCAAACATCATTATGAAGAATTGTAAAATATAACCGATCCTTATCTCCTTAAACTTGTCACACAATTGTCACACAATTGTCACAATCGCCTAATACAATAAATTAAATATTAAATATTGTATTTAGACTTTGAAGAAAGGGGAGATAATGAAAAAAATTAGGATTGGTTTAATAGGTTTAATAATAAGTTTGGTGTTGTGTAGTAGTTTTGTATATGCCGAGGATATGATCCAGGTTAAAGGTTCGGATACTATGGTAAATCTGGGGCAGGCCTGGGCTGAAGAATATATGGATAAAAATCCCGCAGATTTTATTGCGGTTACCGGAGGAGGATCTGGTACTGGCCTGGCTAGTCTGATCAGTGGGACTTGTGAGATTGCCATGGCTTCCAGAAATATTAAAGGGAAAGAAATTACTTTAGCTAATCAAAGAGGAATAAAACCGAATGAGATTAAAGTTGGTTTGGATGGGCTGGCGGTTGTGGTCAATCCGAATAATCCGGTGAGCAAACTTACCATTGACCAGTTAGCGGGAATTTTTACCGGTAAAATCATGAATTGGAAAGAGCTTGGCGGCATGGATGCAAAAATAGTTATTCTTTCGCGCGAAGTTAATTCCGGAACACATGTTTATTTTAAAGAACATGTATTAAGAAATAATGACTCGACTCGGAAAGAAGAATTTGCTCCTGCGGCTTTACTGCTTTCTTCTTCACAGGCTATTGCTGATGAAGTTGAGGGTAATCCAACGGCTATTGGATATTATGGAATGGGCTATATTTCTCCAAAACAAAAAGCTTTGGCTGTAGCGCAAGATGAAAAATCAGAGTATGTTTCTCCGTTGATTGAAAATGTCGTAAACGGTAAATATCCCATATCGCGGCCTTTATTTCTTTACACCAATGATACTCCTAAAGGCCTGGTAAAAAAATTCGTGGATTTTGCGCTTTCGAAAGAAGGCCAGGATATTGTCTTAGCAACTGATTTTGTGCCGGTGAGTAGATAACTCAAGGAGCTTTGTGCGTAAACTTAAAGAATTTATTATTGAGAAACTTATACTTCTCTGCGGAATAGCTTCCATATTCTTTGTGGTTTTGATTTTCCTTTTTCTACTTAGAGAAGGAATTGCGGTATTTAAAATAGTCAGCCCTTTTAAGTTTCTTTTAGGTAAGAGCTGGTATCCTATTTCTGAACCGCCGCAATTAGGTATTCTGCCTTTGATTCTGGGTTCTTTTTTAATTACAGTGGGCGCGGCAATTATTTCAATTCCCATTGGAGTTGGCTGTGCGATTTATATTGCAGAAATCGCTCCTTTAAAAATCAAAGAGATTCTTAAGGCTGGGATTGAATTATTGGCTGCTATTCCCAGTGTTGTCTTAGGTTTTATCGGCATGGTAACTTTAGTGCCTTTAGTAAAGAACGTATTTCATTTACCCACCGGCTTAACTGCTTTATCCGGTTCAATAATGCTGGCTTTTATGGCTATGCCGACCATAGTTTCCATTGCCGAGGATGCTTTATATTCAGTTCCCAAAACATATAAGGAAGGTGCATTAGCTTTAGGCGCGACTCAATGGCAGACCATCTGGAGGGTAATGCTTCCGGCAGCTTCCAGCGGTATTTTGGCCGCAATCATGCTAGGCATCGGTAGGGTAATTGGGGAAACAATGGCAGTAATGATGATTACAGGTAATGCTGCGGTTATTCCCAATAGTATTTTAGCTCCGGTGAGAACTCTGACTGCGACAATTGCCGCGGAAATGGGAGAAGCTGTTGTCGGCAGTGAACATTATTTTGCTTTATTTGCTATCGGTATAGTTTTGTTTGTTATCAGTTTTGCGATAAATGTAACCGCGGATCTGTTTTTACATAAAGGACAATAATGCGAAACCCGCATCGAACTCAAAAAATCGCTTTTTTCTTATTACTCTTAGCCACACTTTTAATCGTAGTTCCGGTAGGGATGATCGTGGTTATTATTATTCAAAAAGGATTACCCGGGATTAGCTGGGAATTTCTTTCGGCTATGCCTCGGCAGGGTATGCGCGCCGGAGGAATATTTCCGGCAATAGTCGGAACATTATATTTAGTTAGCGGAGCGATTCTTTTTGCTTTGCCTATAGGGCTTTTGGCCGCGATATATTTAAGTGAATATTCCAAAGATAATATACTTACCCGGATTATTCGTCTGGCAATTGTCAATCTTTCCGGAGTACCATCGGTAGTTTACGGACTTTTCGGCTTAGCGCTTTTTGTGGTATTTTTCAAATTCGGAGCATCGATTCTCTCTGGTTCTCTTACTTTGGGAATCATGATTCTGCCGGTGATCATTACTACTTCGCGCGAAGCTTTAGAAAGTGTGCCGGATTCTTTTCGCGAGGTAAGCTTATCTTTAGGTGCGAGTAAATGGCAGACTATTCGGCACATTGTGTTGCCCAATGCCATACCTGGTATATTAACCGGAACTATTTTAGGTTTAGGCCGGGCCGCGGGAGAAACCGCGCCGATCCTTTTTACTGTGGCGGCTTTTTATCTGCCGCGTTTACCAAAGTCAATTTTTGATCAGGCCATGGCATTGCCGTATCATCTGTATGTTATTTCTACTCAGGTGCCTAATGTCGATGAGAAAATAAGGTATGGGACAGCGTTTGTTTTATTAGCTTTAGTTTTATGCATGAATTTAGTGGGAATAGTTATCCGGACTAAATTCAGGAAGAAGAAAAAATGGTAAAGTTTGATATCCAAGACCTTAATATTTGGTTTGATTCTGTAGCTGCCTTGAAACATATAAATTTGCAAATTCAAGCAAATGAAATTTTAAGCATTATCGGGCCGTCTAACAGCGGTAAGACAACTTTTTTGAGAATGCTTAATCGCTTGAATGATTTAAATCAAAATTTAAAGATGACCGGAACAGTAAAACTGGAAAATCAAGATATAAAAGAAATTAATGCGGAATTACTGCGTAAGCGGGTGGGGATGGTATTTGCCTTGCCTTTGCCGTTGCCTTTGTCAATTTTTGATAATGTGGCTTATGGAGTAAGAATGCATGGCTTGGATAATAAAAAAACATTGAAAAATAAAGTAGAGCAGTCTTTGCAGGAGTCTTATCTTTGGGAAGAGGTTAAGGATAGATTAAATGAATCAGCTTTTAAATTATCTGGGGGCCAGCAGCAGCGGCTTTGTATCGCCAGAACTCTGGCGGTTGAGCCGGAAGTTATCTTATTTGATGAGCCTTGCTCCGGGCTGGACCCTATTTCTACGGCAAAGGTCGAAGAGGCTATGGTTAAATTAAAACAAAAATACACTATTGTTTTAGTAACTAATAATGTGAAGCAAGCAGCGAGAGTAGGAGATCGAACTGCTTTTTTTCTAAATGGGGAGCTTATCGAACTGGATAAGACCGATAAGATGTTTACTGCTCCGCACGACAAACGTACTGATGGTTATATCAGAGGAAAGTTCGGATAATGCAAAAGATAATCACTAAAAATTTAAATTTCTGGTATGGGACGTTTCCGGCTTTAAAGAATATTAATTCGTCTTTTGCGCAGAACCGGATCACGGCGATAATCGGGCCTTCGGGCTGCGGTAAGTCAACATTACTGCGGGTGTTTAATCGGATGAATGATCTGATCGAAGGAGTGCGTACACAGGGAGAAGTTTTAATTGATGATGAGAATATTCTGGATGCTCATACCGATCTGGTTGTTTTACGTAAAAAAGTAGGAATGGTCTTCCAAAGGCCTAATCCATTTCCCTTGTCAATTTATGAGAATATTGTTTTTGGAGAAAAAATCCATGCCGAAAAAGTAACCAGAGACACGTTAGATGAAATTGTCGAAAGAAGCCTCTCCGATGTGCTTTTGTGGGACGAATTAAAAGACAAGCTTAATGAACCGGCTTTGAAATTATCATTGGAACAAAAACAGAGGCTTTGTATTGCCCGGCTGATCGCGGTTAAGCCGGATGTATTATTAATGGATGAGCCTTGTTCGACCTTGGACCCGCAGGCAACCGAGAGAGTCGAGGAATTAATGCGTGAACTTAAGAGCAAGTATACTATAATAATCGTAACGCATAATATGCAGCAGGCGGCGCGGGTTTCCGATAATACGGGTTTTATGCTTTTAGGCGAGTTAATCGAATCCGGGGAAACTCAGAAAATATTCAATGCTCCGCGCGATAAACGTACGGAAGATTATATTACCGGAAGATACGGATAGAAAATTCAAAAGTCAAAGATCAAAACTCAAAAGTGCAATTAAAAAATCAAAAGTTTAAAGATACAATTGTTGAATATTATTGAGTATAAAATTCTTAAGAAAAATAATGCTAAGTGAAAAATAAAAATTGGGTAAATAACTTTTTAATTTTGCCTTGTATTTTTGACTTTTGCTTTTTGAATTTTGATTTGGCAATCGATTATAAAATAAAAACAAAGAAAATATCACATTAATTGCGAAAGAGCCGATAAAAGAAGGGGTTTATTATGGAAAGACATTTTGATCAGGAATTGAAAGAATTAAATAAAGATATTCTTAAGATGAGCGCTTTAGCTGAGGAAGCGATCTATAAATCTATTGAAGCATTGAAGAACAGAGATGCTGAGGTAGCCAGAAGTATTATTGATAAAGATGCCGATATTGATAACTTGGAGCTGGCAATAGATGAGAAATGTATTGATCTGATCGCCCGCTATCAGCCTATGGCACGCGACCTGCGTTTTATCACCACCGGAATGAAAGTTAACGCGGAGTTAGAAAGAATCGCGGATCTGGCGGTAAATATCGCCCAGCGGGTTCTGGAACTTAGCGATAAGCCGATATTAAAACCGCTGATTGATATTCCTAAGTTAACTGAAGTTGCCAGAAGAATGGTCAAAGATGTTATTGATTCTTTTGTAAACAGTGACGAAAATTTAGCTAAAAAAGTGATACTTTCCGATTCCGAAGCGGATGATCTGAGGAATTTAATTCAGGAAGAGCTGATCAATGATTACATGAGTAAAGATGCTTCCAGCGCGACGCGGGCAGTGCCGCTGCTTCTGATTGCCCGCCACTTAGAAAGAATTTGTGATCATGCTACCAATATTGCCGAGGACGTTGTTTACATGATCAATGCTAAAGTTATAAAACATCATTATGAAAAATTAGATGATGATTGTGAGTAGTTAGTTTAATTAATGCCGCGGGGAGTTTTAAATGAAAAAAGCACTATGGTTTGTGAGCCTATTTTTAATCATGGGGGGGCTTATGCAGGTTAATTCATTTGCAAATGAGTTGAATAAAGCGGTTTTTGCCGGCGGATGTTTCTGGTGTATGGAATCACCTTTTGAGGAGTTGGATGGCGTAAAAGAAGTTATCTCGGGATATACCGGCGGCCGGAAAGAAAATCCTTCATATGAAGAAGTATCCTCGGGTAAAACCGGACATATGGAAGCGGTTCAGGTGATATATGATCCGGCAAAAATAACATACGAGAAACTTCTGGATGTGTTTTGGCGCCAGATTGACCCGACTGACGCAAGCGGACAATTTGCCGATAAAGGTTCGCAATATAAGACCGCTATTTTTTATCAGGATGAAGAGCAAAAACAGTTGGCGGAAGAGTCAAAAAGAAAACTCGAAGAATCAAGGATATTTGATAAACCAGTTGTTACGGAAATACTAGAGGCAGCTGCTTTTTATAAGGCAGAAGGGTATCATCAGAATTATTATAAAACATGCCCGCTTAAATATAATGCTTATAAAAAAGGTTCCGGCCGGGAGAATTTCATTAAAGAAAAATGGAGCGATAAGACGGTTAATAACTTCGGGGAGTATGAAGAACCGCCGGAAGTAAAAATTAAGAAAAAACTTACACCAATGCAATATAGAGTTACTCAAGAGTGTGGTACAGAACCGGCGTTTAAAAACGAATACTGGGATAATAAAAAAGAAGGTATTTATGTTGATATTGTTTCCGGAGAGCCTTTGTTTAGTTCGCTGGATAAATATAAGTCCGGTACGGGCTGGCCAAGTTTTACCAAGCCTTTAGAGCCGGCTAATATTGTGGAGAAAGAAGACCGAAGTTTGTTTTCTGTAAGAACAGAGATCAGAAGCAAAAACGCGGATTCGCATCTGGGCCATGTTTTTGATGACGGCCCCAAACCAGCGGGATTGCGTTATTGCATGAACTCCGCGGCTTTGCGTTTTATTCCTCAAGAAGATTTAGAAAAAGAAGGTTATGGAGAATATAGAAAGCTTTTTCAGGAATAGTTTGCACAATCAGGGAAGAGACTATTAATATGATAAGTACCGGAATAAAAGGTTTGGATAATGTAATTACCGGCCTTCGCAAAGGCGATAATGTCGTTTGGCAGATAGATAACTTAAACGATTACATTGACTTGGTTAAGCCTTTTGTGCGTCAGGCATTAGGGGAAAATAAGAAGGTTATTTACATACGTTTTGCTTCACATAAAGAGCTTATTAAACAATCAGATAAGGTTAAGCGTTATGAGCTTAACCCGCTAGCCGGATTTGAATCATTTACGGCTAAAGTGAATAATATTATTACCCGGGAAGGGCAAGGTTCTTATTATATATTTGATTGTCTTTCCGAGCTTCTTTCCGCCTGGGCTTCAGATATTATGATCGGGAATTTTTTTATGGTTACCTGTCCTTATCTTTATGAGCTTAAAACTTTTACCTATTTTTCGATTTTGCGCAATAATCATTCTTTTAAATCTATAGCCCGCATACGTGAAACTACCCAGCTGCTTATAGATGTTTATCGCTGCCAAGGCAGCTGCTACATTCATCCCTTGAAAGTATGGGACCGCTATTCACCGACCATGTTTCTTCCGCATAAGAAAGATAAGGATAATTTTATTCCGATTACCGATAGTGTTAATGCCGTAGAGATCTTATCGCATATTAGCGAAAAGGGTATTGAGAGTGCTAAGCGGAACCTTGATTATTGGGACAGGTTATTTTTAACAGCCCAGGAGATAGTCGACAGCCGGGCTTCAAAAGAAGAAATAAAAGATATTATGAAAAAGCTCTCCGGTATAATGATAAGCAGGAATAAAAAGATCTTATCTTTAGCGATGAAACACTTCTCACTTTCAGAGCTTATCGCTATAAAATCAAGATTGATCGGAACAGGGTTTATCGGAGGGAAAACAGCCGGCATGCTCCTGGCCCGCAATATCCTGGCCCAAAGTAAATTGTTGGATTGGCCGAAGCTGTCCGAGCCGCATGATTCATTTTATATAGGATCGGATATCTTTTACTCATATATCGTCCAAAATAAATGGTGGAAGCTTCGTGTGCAGCAAAGAGAAAAAGAAGGGTATTTCTTAGTCGCGAAAATCTTAGGAGAAAAAATGCTTTTTGGTTCTTTTTCTCCGGAGATCATGGAGCAGTTTCAGCAGATCATAGAATATTTCGGCGCTTCTCCGATTATCATACGTTCAAGTTCACTTTTAGAAGACGGATTTGGCAATGCTTTTGCCGGCAAATATGAAAGTATTTTTTTGGCTAATCAGGGAAGTCCTGAGCAGAGGTATATCCAATTTGCCGAAGCCGTAAAAAAGATTTACGCCAGCACGATGAGTGAAGATGCTCTGGTTTACAGAAAACAAAGAGGCCTGGACAAATTAGATGAGCAAATGGCTCTTTTGGTACAGCGGGTTTCCGGAGCAAACCATAGTGAATATTTTTTTCCTGATTTAGCCGGAGTGGGTGTGTCCCATAATACATATGTTTGGAACGAAAGCATGGATCCCAAAGCCGGGATGTTGCGGCTGGTTTTTGGCTTGGGCACGCGGGCGGTTAACCGCGTTGAAGGTGATTATCCCAGGATGGTTGCCTTGGATGAGCCTTTACGCCGGCCTTATTCGGAAAAGAGTGATTTAAGAAAATTTTCCCAGCACGACGTAGATTTGATAAACATAAAAGAAAATATTTTCGGAACAATTCCTTTTCAGACGTTAATTGACGCAAGAATCGATATCGATATCGATATCGATCGGATTGCCGTAAAAGATTATGAATCGATGAGTTTGATGAATAAAACTAATGAGCCGGACAAAGAATACTGGATATTGACACTTGATCGGATATTTAGCGATAATACTTTTGCGGAAACTTTTAAGAAGGTACTCGGGATACTTGAGTCTAGTTACCATTATCCGGTTGAGATAGAATTTACCGTGAATTTCATTGAAGATAATCTATTTAAAATAAGTCTTCTTCAGTGCCGGCCTTTGCAAACATGGGGAGTAGGTAAAAGGATTCAAATGCCGGATAAAATAAATAAGAAAGATATACTTTTTGACTCACAAGGGTATTTTTTGGGCGGTAATTTTTCTCAAAAGATCCAAAGAATTATTTATGTTGATCCGCAGAAATATATAGATTTGCCCTGGGTAGATAAGTATGAGGTCGGCCGCCTAGTCGGAAATTTAAATAGAGCGATAGAAAATAAAGATCAGAGGGGAACGATGCTTATGGGGCCGGGCAGATGGGGTACAACAACTCCATCTTTAGGGGTGCCGGTCAAGTTTGCCGAAATTAATAATGTGTCAATACTTGTGGAGATTGCTTTTCCCGCGGGAAATCTAATGCCGGAGTTATCCTTAGGAACACATTTTTTTCAGGACTTAGTGGAAACCAATATATTCTACATTGCCTTGTTCCCGGAAAAGAAAGGTGTTTTGTTCAATCATGAATGGTTTGTGAAATTAAAAAATTTATTCCCAGAACTCATTCCTCAGGCAGTTAAGTATAAAGATATTATTGGAGTATATGATGTTGAAGCTAGCGGGTTAAGAATAATGTCGGATGTGATTTCACAGAAAGTCATATGTTTTTTTAAATAATAAGAAATAGAGATTATCCTAAATGGACGCTTTATGTTCAGCCGGGCAATCTATAGCGCTTATTACCGGAAGGTGAGCAGCAAAGACTGGTTAAAAAAATAGCTAAAGATTACGGCGCGGGCATTGCTAAGGGGTTAGGGTTGAAATAGATTCCGGATTGACAAAAACACCGGCATATATTATACTTGGGAATTATGACGCTGAGGAATTTTTTTTACATTATCTTCTTAACCGTTATCCTATCAGTTATCTTTTCTTTTTTTCTGTCTCCAGTTTCCTATGCTTTATTTGAGCAGAGCGTTCATTATGAGTATGAGTTCAAGAGCGCCTTCCGCGGCGGGTTTAAAAAATCTAATGACCAGTACGGCCAGACATTTTACAAAGACGGCGCGTATCACGTGATCGGTAAGACCGATGCAGGATATTTGTCCTTCCTGCTTATGACCGCGATCACGCGCAATCGCGACTTTTCCGTGGAAGTGACAATGCGCACGAAAGAAGGCTTTCCGGAGCAGGGTTTTGGTTTTGTCTGGGCGGTTGCGCCGCGGGCTGTAGAATACTACCGTTTTTTGATCTCCGGCAATAAACAGTTTCGTATTGACCAGATGATTAACGGCCAGCCGAATGTGATCTGTGATTGGACAGCCAGCGATGTTCTCCTGCGGCATGGAGAATATAATACGCTGGCGGTTGTATTTAAGAAAGATCAGGGAACGTTTTTCTTTATTAATCGGCGACAAGTATTTGCCACGGGCGTGCTGCCGCAGCAATACCACAATGTGGGTTTTTGCGCGGCCGGAAAAATGCATGTGGAAGTAGATCGCTGGAATTACGCAACCCTGAAATATCTTCCGGTATATTTGCAATGCGTGATGCCGGAGCAGCCGCAAATGCAATCGCTTGCTCAAACAGCATTGCCGGGGATGGCATTGCAGCAGACAGTATCTTTACAAAGTAAATATATCTTAGGCGTGATCATGGAAACACCTTCTCAGGCGCTGGCGAAACATCTGCTGGATATAGGTTATAGCGCAGGCATATATATCAAAGATATTGCTCCGGGCTCAGCCGCGGAAAAAGCCGGGCTGCAGAAAGAAGATATTATTCTTAATATCGATAACAGCGCGGTCAAGACTTCCCAGGATGTGATCGCCAGGGTCAATGCCTCCAATGGAAAGATACATGTTACCGGCGTGCGTCAAGACCAGCTTTTTACCAAAGATATACGCTTACAGCGGAATACCGCTGAAAGCCAGGAACTGGTTGCTGAGCAGGGCGTGGTCATTCATGATGTTAAAGTAAATCCTGGAAAAGTATCTCCGGGAGAAGAGTTTTTTCTGGAGATTGATTATACCGCAGGTGACAGCGCGCTCCTTGATGATATTTTGCCAATAGCTATTTCATATGCAATACTCAAGGAAGGGGAAATTAAATACAGCAAAACTACGGATTTTCAGGCTTCGAACGGACTGCGCAGCGCTGCCAAAATAGGGTTAACCGCGGCGAAGCAAGCCGGCGAGTATGAGCTACAGGTTACGATTAAATACGGAAATGCCTTTGCCGGCAGATCCGCAAAATTTACTATCCGGTAATAGGGATCTTGTTATGAAAAAATTTTTAAGTATTGTACTTCTGAGTGCTTTATTTTTAAATATAAGTTTGTCTTTGGCCTGCGCGTGGAGTTCTCTGGACCATCCCAGTGCAAAGGGCCTGGCCACGCATGAGTTTCTTAATGATAAAGCCTATGATGAGTTGGAAAAGCATCCGGTGTTTAAGGAAATAAAATTCCCTGACCGGAAAAAAATATTCGAGTATTCGCGTATTGATTCTTCAAAGCAGGGAAAGGGCCCGGATAATCCCGCGAATTCAAAGTACGATGAACATTATTATAATCCCCGCACCGGAGCCGGATCTGCTCCGAAAAGCGTGCAGACTAATTTTAATGGGCTGAAGCATTCTTTGCAGGATCTGGCCAAATACGATAATAAAGCAAGAGCTGAGGATCTTATGGAGCGCGCGGCAAAATACGCGGCATACAGCGCGCATTTTATTCAGGATATGAATTGTTCTTTCCATGTCAGCGGACAGCCGCGTTCGGAGATAAATGCAAACATAGTTCCCGGACCGGATATTACCGGTTCTTATCGTCAGAGTTATACTCCGGAGCAGTGGCGTCTTTTGGTGGAAAGGGCAAAGGAAGATACGGATTCAAATACCAACTGGTTTGATCCTTTGTATTATGACGGCCCGAATATGCAGCCGGTCATGGGCAGTACTCACTTTGTCTACGAAGGTCTTATTGAAGGAAAATATATTTTCACTCCGCTGGATTGGATCTCCATAAATATAAACAACCGATTTATCAGCCCGTTCTGGAAAAAAGATAAATCCGCGGAACAGCTGGCAAAGGACCTGGCTTTGGAAACGAGAAACGTTTTGGACCGGAAAGATCCTGATGTGTATTTCAGCGCGGATGATTTCCAGCAGAGGATGCGCACTTTGGAAACGACACTGCAGCAGAATCCGGATACATTAGTAGGCAGCATCCGCAAAAGAGTAAACGTTTCTTTGGATACGTACTCGGTGATTACCACGGATATGCAGGCGCCGTTTAAAGCTTGGTCGCGGGCGATCCAGGCAACGTATACTCTTTGGCGGGGAAGCTTTAGCGCTTTGCTGGTAAAGCCCGAAGATATTGTGCTGGTTAAAGCTAAGGGCAAAGAAGATGAATATTATATTAAGGTGCGTGTACAGAACCTTGAACCGGAAGATTTGGCGCAGAATGTGAAGGTGCGCATAGAGGCTAAAGCCCCGGGATTTTTATCCGGTAATTTTGCCGGCACGATCAAGGACACGATCAGTAAGAGCCAGACCAGTGAGTGGAAAAAACTGGAAGGTACGGTACGCGTTAAAGGACTGAAAGAAGAACAGGGACAGCTGCGTTTTTCGGATAAGTCCGGAGCGTTTCTGCGGGTTGTGGTCGAAGGCAGTTATAATAATGTGCCGGACTCGGGCATAGCGGTATGTGATATTCCTTTATCTGAAATAAAAGTTGAAGCGATAAAACTGCAGGAGGTGCTTAAAAGCGACCGGGTCGGTGCGATCAACATATTAAAAGGCCAGTCTAATAAGTTTGAAATCACGGAAGAAAAAGGTGAACGTGCTCCGGACAAGATCAAGGAATTTACGGTTCAAAAACAGGAACCCAAAGAAGGCAGCTGGGTGGCGGAAGATGAAAAAATCACTTTGACGCTTTTTGATTTCGGCCCGGTGATCATCAGCGGTACGGTGCAGTGCGAATCGATCAGTGAAAAAAGCGATCAGTTTTGGGGCGCAAGCATGAAAACCAAGCCGGTATCCGGGGCGCAGGTAACGGCCATGGTCGACGGTATCCGCCGGGATTTTGTCACGCAGGAAGACGGGAAATTCAAGCTTTCTTTTGATGATAAATATATCTCTCAGGAAAATAAGAAAGCTAAGGTTACTGCGCAATGCAAGAATTACTCTTCTTATGAAGGGGAATTGCCGTTTGCTCATGAAGCGCAGTGGACGATCATGCTTAAGTCGCAGGAAAAAGCAGTGCTTACCGGGGCGATCGCGAATGTTACCAAAGATCTTTCCAAAACATCAATAACATTTTGCAATTGGGAGTATGATATTGTGATTAAGGCGGAAAATGTCGGGGTGATTCTTAATCGTATGGAAATACTGGGAGAAGGAAAAATCGTTAAAGAAGATTTACACGAGAAAATTTTTATCAATGCCGGCAGCGAAGGCAGTATTCATCAGCGCACCGCCAGTTACGGCACGCAGGACCGAAGCATGGTGCATCGTCGAACTGTAATTTTTGGTGAGGATTTCAACGGCAACAGCGTGCGCGTTGATGTTGACTTTAATCAAAAGCAAGATTCAACCGGAGAGGCTGATGATGACCCTGGTTTTGGGGAAACAACCGGCTGGGAACCGGTACATACCGTACGTCCTGTAACACCTGAACCGGATGTTCCTTCATACGGCACCTTGCAGACAACTCCTGACCCGGTGATTACGCAGGTACCGCAGCTGCCGATTAGTCCGCCGGTAAGACAGAATCCGCAGCCGCAGCAAACTCCCCCGGATATCGGAGGGATTATTGGACAATTGGAACCGATACTGAGAAATTTCCCGTATAAGCCGAAAGATAAGAGCCCAAATACCCGTACCGGAGGAGGTCTGAGTGTTAATCCTCCGGCATCAGGGAACACTCCGATTAATTTTCCGAATATTCCCAGTCCGACATCAAATATTCCTACTTATAAACCGCCGCGCAGTAATAGCGCTACGCCTACGCAAACTACCCGGCCGCCGCAGCCGGTTTCCGGAGGGACAACCCAAACTTCCGGGTATAACGGCAACAGCATTTATCTGCTTGGCAATGAAGCGGATTTTGTCCCGAAACCGGACGTTCCTCAAAACTAAAGAGTTTCAATAAAGCTTGCCTAAATTCCTCTCAGATTATATAATGAATAAACTATGGAAAAGACATTTTATATAAAAACTTTCGGATGACCCTTGGATTGCGCTCTACAAAGTGCTCAAACCCTTCCTTTCTTACATTTTCTTACCTGAATTGACTTGAATATACCGTTCGCCCTCCCTAGAGCTCGGGCTCAACCACGTCGTGTTTTCGCTTACCTGCGCTCAAAGCCCCCCTTAAAAGGGAAAAATTATAAAACGTACTTGACAATTATTTGACCATAGGGTATGCTTTGTATGTAAGGTAGTACATTTCATACAAGTCATACTTAGCTTTGTTTGAGGACACATGATAAATAAAGGAGGAAAGAATGAAAGGCTCACCGAAGTTTTTTGGCAAGGCATTAGTGGGGACAAAAGGACAAATAGTTATTCCTGCAGAAGCAAGGAAGGCGCTGGGTATTAAATCAGGAGATAGTGTTGTGATTATTTCCGGGCCACCACATCATGAAAAAGTGATTAGTCTTATTCCTGAAAAAGAATTTAATAAGTTTTTAGGACTTTTAGAGGGGCATTTAACTACAATGAAAAAAGAGATCAAAAAGAAAAATAAAAGTTAGCACTATCATATTTCTCCCAGAACTTGAACTATTTTAGATATTGGAAATAAAGAGGTATCTGTCGATGAAGATAATTGTAAAAGGCGCTATGACAATATTATTTTTGAGTTTTCTTTTGCCTGATGCTTATGCAGAGGATGGCATGACATGGAATGATTGTGTTTCTGAGGCGGCTAAGAACCATCCGGATCTTATTTCAGCAGCAGGAAAATTAAAACAGTTTCGGGCAGATAAGGAAATTGTTCGAAGTTCTACATTGCCTCAGATCAGCAGCGAGGTCAATAGCAGGAGAACAGGAGTAGATACCGGTGTAACAAGGAGTACAAGCGATACTTATTCATATGGGGTAACCGGAAAACAGTTATTATTCGACGGCTTTAAAACATCCAATGATGTTGGAGCTGCCTCAGAAAATATAAAGGCATCACAATATGACTATGCAGTGACCTCTTCTAATGTAAGACTGAATTTAAGTACGGCTTTTGCCGGGCTTCTCAGGGCTCAGGCACTCTTGTCTATAACCGAGGATATCGCATTACGCAGAAACCAGAATTTAGAGCTTGTAAGATTGCGATATGAGGCGGGCCGAGAACACGAAGGTTCCTTATTAACTGCTGAGGCGGATTTAGCGCAGGCGGAGCTTGAGGTTATGCAGGCAAAAAGAAATATTACGCTGGCGCAAAGACAATTAATGAAGGAATTAGGCCGAAAGAGGTTTGCGCCGATTAAAGTCATTGGTGATTTTGAAATTACAGAAATTGATAGAGTAAAACCTGATTTTGACTATTTAGCGGATAATACTCCTTTGCTCAAGGAACTTATTGCTAAAAGAGAAGCAGTTCGGTTTGGGGTTAAGTCGGTTAAGGCTGATTTTTCCCCTCAGGTTTATTTGGATGGATCTTTAGGGAAGAGCGATTCTTCATGGCCTCCGAGCGCAGAACAATGGTCAGCTGGAATAAGTTTGTCTTTTCCCTTATTTGAAGGAGGAAGCCGTATAGCTAAAGTTTCAAAAGCCAAAGCTGAATTAAATCAAGCTAAGGCTGATGAACAAAGCGGGCGTGATGGCATTCTTTTTACATTGGAAAAAACCTGGGTAGAATTCCAGGACGCAATAGATAATATCTCTGTGCGGCAAAAATACCTTGAAGCTGCCGAAAAACGGGCAAAAATAGCCAATGCTCAGTATTCAGCCGGTCTTATATCATTCAATGACTGGATAATCATAGAAGATAATTTGGTATCCACTAAGAAATCTTTTTTGGATTCTCGGGCAAGCATGTTAATTACCGAAGCTAACTGGATTCAGGCAAGAGGAGGAATATTGGAATATGATAAATAAAAAGAGGTATATTGGTTTATTAGCTATTGCTTTTATTATAGTAATTATATTTATGAAACAGGGTAAAAAAGATGATTTTCCGGAATCTGCCCGGGAAATAGTGCCTGGGCATGGAAATATCCGAACTATAATATCAACAACAGGAGAGGTTGAACCTCAGAATCGTTTGGAGATCAAACCGCCGATAGGCGGCAGAATAGAAGAAATTTTAGTTAAAGAAGGGGAGAAAGTCAAAACCGGTGATATCCTTGCTTTAATGAGTTCAACAGAAAGGGCAACGCTTTTAGATGCAGCATATCTTAACAACAAGGAAGAATTGGGGTACTGGAAAAAAGTTTATAATGCCACTCCGCTAATTGCGCCAATCAATGGAGTGGTGATTGTGAGAGCAGTTGAGCCGGGGCAGACAGTAGTTGCTAATGATGCTATTATTGTTTTATCGGATCGTCTCATAGTAAAAGCAGATGTTGATGAGACAGATATCGGAGAGGTAAAAATTGGTTATGAGGCTATAGTTAGTTTGGATGCCTACCCTGAAATAGAAGTTAAAGCGAAAGTTGATCATATATCATATGAAGCTACAGTTCTAAACAATGTTACTATTTATGAGGTTGATATTTTACCGGCTGATATTCCTGATGTTTTTCGTTCGGGCATGAGCGCGAATGTGGATATAGTTACCAAAAGTAAAGATAATGTTTTATGTATCCCGGTTAAAGCGGTTATAGAAGATAAAGATGAAAAATTTGTTTTAGTAAAACATGATAAACATAAGATCGTTAAACAAAAGGTTGAACTAGGGGTTTCTGACGATGAGAATATTGAGGTTCTTTCCGGGGTAACAGCAAGTGATATTATAGTAATAACAAGTAAAAAATATCTGCTTCCCGAAAACAAGGAATCTGGGAGGAACCCTTTTATACCGAAATTTGACAGGAAAAAGAAATAATCAAAAGGTCAAAATGATCGAATTAAAAAATATTAGTAAAAACTATGCCATGGGGAAAGTAGAAGTTCAGGCTTTACGGAATGTGTCCTTGAAGATTTCTTCAGGGGAATTTATTGCTATCATGGGGCCATCCGGTTCCGGAAAATCTACACTTCTTCATCTTTTGGGGTTTTTGGATAGGCCGGATTCAGGAATGTATTTATTAAGAGGAAGAGATGTGTCCGGATTTACTGACGATGACTTGGCTGAATTAAGGAATCGTTTGGCTGGTTTTGTTTTCCAGCAGTTTCATTTACTTTCCCGGTTGACTGCTATTGAGAATGTGGAACTGCCTTTGATCTATGGGGGTAAGAGAGCCTTAAAACAAAAATCCGCTGAAAAAATAGAAGCTGTCGGGTTATCCGACCGGGCGCTTCATCGGCCGAATGAACTTTCCGGTGGACAACAGCAGAGGGTAGCTATTGCTCGTTCTTTAGTGAATGATCCTTTGATTATTTTTGCCGATGAGCCTACCGGAAACCTAGACACAAAAAGCGAAAAAGAAATCATTGCGATTTTGAAAGAACTGAATCAGGAAGGTAAGACAATTGTAATGGTTACTCATGAACTCGAAATAGCCGAGAAAGCAAAACGGATTATTTATATGCGCGATGGAAAGATTGTTTCCGATAAGATGAATAATAATGAATTTCAAAAAGATGCGAAAATGCCGGAAAAAGAGTTTTTTAATAGTAAGGACCCCGGTCAGAATAATGGTTTTCGTATGACTGAAATTACGGATAATTTGCAGCAGGGGTTCCGGGCTATTTTTTCCAATAAGCTGAGGTCTTTTCTTTCTATGCTGGGAATTCTTATTGGTGTGGCAGCGGTAATTGCTATGCTGGCATTAGGTCAAGGAGCAAAAGAATCTATTTCTGATGAACTTTCTTCTTTGGGGACAAACATCCTGACTATTCGTCCCGGTGCACGTCGAATGGGAGGGGTATCTTTAGAGTCAGGATCAATAACTCGTTTTACTATTAAGGACTCAGAGGAAATATTAAAAATTCCACAAGTAAGAAGAGTGTCTCCTTCAGTCTCGGGACGAGGACAGGTAGTATACAAAAATAAAAATTGGAATACACGGATTCAAGGGACGGGAACCGGTTACGCAGAAATGAAATCATCGGTGCCTATCGCGGGAAGTTTTTTTACAGAGGAACAAGTAAGGAGTCGTAAGAAGTTAGCTTTGCTCGGGCTTAGCGTTGCAAAAGAAATTTTTGGCTATGATGACCCTGTTGGGGAAACTATTAAAATAAATCGTGTAAATTTTAAAGTGATTGGAGTATTGCCGGAAAAAGGCGCGGGAGGCCCGATGGGGAATCAGGACGATGTGGTAATAATTCCTGTTACTACGGCGATGTATCGATTATTGGGTAAAGAATATGTTGATTCTATTGATGTGGAAATAGATGATATTGATTTTATGGATGAGGCTAAAGAAGCTATTAGTAATCTTATAATCAATCGTCATCGCCTTAAAAAAGATCAGGAAGAATCTTTTAATATCATGAATATGGCTGAGATTCAGAAAGCGCTTCAGGGTATGACAAAAACGATGACCATGCTTTTGGGGTTTATATCGGCTATTTCTCTTCTTGTGGGCGGAATAGGCATTATGAATATTATGCTTGTTTCGGTAACCGAACGTACCAGGGAAATAGGATTGCGCAAGGCTTTAGGGGCACGTAAGAAAGATATAATGATGCAGTTTCTTATTGAATCAGTAGTTATGACTTTCACTGGTGGAATTTTAGGTATTATTTTTGGCATGGGCATGGCTTTTCTTGTATCGATTTTTGCCGGTTGGACAACGAGAGTTTCACTTTTTTCTATTATCCTCGCTACAGGCTTTTCAATTGCTGTAGGCTTAGGTTTTGGCCTTTGGCCCGCCCGTAAGGCATCGCAGTTAAATCCCATAGAGGCTTTAAGATATTAGTAAAAGCAGTTTTATTGGATAATAATTCCTTCCGTATATAATGGGCACATTATGAAAAAGACTTTCTTCATCCGAACTTTCGGATGACCAATGACCTTCAGGGATAGCAAAACAGTAATTGTTTTTTAGTTAATGTGTGGGTGTAATAAAATGGGTATTAGCAAATATTCTCGAATTGTAAACTCATGTTACTGAACTGTATATGGCGCTAGGGTTCAGGGTTTATAATTATTCCTAGATGTCTATAATAGATTGACAAAATAGCATCTTTTCAAACCATAAAATTCTGCAAGAAAACCTTGACATTAGTTTAAAATTATGCTAAACTGTCTATTATGAGTAGACAAAATAGAAGTATAATAAACAATTTGCTTAAGAATTGGCCTAAAAATACTGTTGTTGTTTACGCTGGCCTTGAGAGGCAGGGTGTATATCGTCAATTAGCTGATACTTACGTTAAGACTGGCTGGATAGAACGAATAGGCCAAGGTGCTTTTAAAAGGGCTGGTGAAAATGTTGAGTGGAGTAGTGGACTTTATGCTTTACAATCACATTTAAACATGTCTGTTCATCCCTCGGGGAAAACTGCTCTCCAACTACAAGGAAACGCACATTACCTCCCGGCAAATTTAAAGCAATCAAAAATAGTACTTTTCGGTTCTAAAAACGAAAAGCTTCCGGCATGGTTTAAAAGCTATAAATGGGAAGTGGAAATCCGTTATGTAATGACCGATCTTTTTGGAAAAGATATATCCTTGGGTCTTACAACATATAATGCAGGTAATTACGATATCAAAATATCTTCACCTGAAAGAGCGGCATTAGAGTTTTGTTATGATGTTCCTATACGGGAATCTTTTGATGAATTAGATCATATATTGTCTGGTCTTGTAACGCTACGTCCACATATGGTTCAGAATCTCTTAGAAAAATGCGGTTCAGTTAAGGCAAAAAGACTTTTCATGTATTTAGCTGAGAAGCATAATCATGCGTGGGTTAATAAACTAAATCTTGAAAAGGTTAGCTTTGGAACAGGGAAGAGGTCTCTTGCTAAAAATGGTCATTATAATAGTAAATATAAAATAGTCGTTCCTAAATAAATGAAAGATATGGATAAAAATTTATTTTATCAACAAGCAGATCTTTTGATATCGATTCTTCCGTATATGGCTGAAGATCCCAGCTTTGCTTTGCATGGTGGCACGGCAATTAACTTCTTTGTGCAGGATATGCCGCGCCTTTCTGTTGATATTGATCTTACTTATTTAAATGTTGGTTCTCGAGAGAAAACGTTGCAAGAGATAAGTGAGAAGTTGAAGTTGATATCCGGGCGAATTTCTACAAGTTTACCAGCTGTACAAATTGAAGAGAAAATAGAAACTCCTAATAATTTTACAACAAAGCTTTTTGTTAAAAGGCGAAACGCAATCGTCAAGATCGAGCCGAATCAAGTTATTCGCGGAGCGTTATTTAATTGTGAAGAAAAAGATATTTGCAAAAAAGCGGAAGATATTTTTGAGAAATTCGTAACTATTAAGACATTGTCGTTTGCTGAGCTTTATGGATCTAAGATTTGTGCGGCACTTGATCGTCAACACCCTCGAGATATTTTTGATATAATGTTATTGCTTCACAACGAAGGCATTACAAACGAAGTACGTAAAGCGTTCCTTGTTTATCTGATCAGTCATAATCGTCCAATTTCTGAATTGCTGTCTCCGAACCTTAAAGACATGAAATTGGTTTTTGAAAATGAGTTCTCGGGGATGACATCATTTGGGGTAAAATATGAGGAATTGGAAAGTGTTAGAAAAACACTAATCAAAGAGATTAATAAGAAGTTAACTGATGATGAACGCACCTTTCTTTTGTCTTTCAAGGAACAAAAACCCAAATGGGATCTGTTAGGCGTTGAAAGAGCAAAAGATATGCCAGCTGTTAAATGGAAACTAGTTAACTTATCGAAGATGAGTGTTGGCAAACATAAGAAAGCAGTTGATGAATTAAGAAGCGTTTTAGAAAAATCGAAATAAAACAGGTTATAACAGTTTTTTGCTTTCAGAAACAGAAAGAAAATCACAATGTCAAAAGAATCAAAAACTTACAAAAATATGCCTAAAAAAATCTACATCAGGACTTTCGGCTGCCAGATGAACGACAGGGATTCTGAGCTAGTTGCGGGGATGCTGATCAAGCACGGCTATAAACTGGTGGATTCTCCGGCAAAGGCGGATGTGATTTTGTTTAATACCTGTTCGGTGCGGCAAAAGGCCGAGGATAAGGTGTGGTCTGAGATCGGCAGAATTAAAAAGCTAAAAGCTTCAAGCCACAAGCTGCAAGCTACAAGTTTTAAAAACAAAGAGTATAAAAAAAATACTAATGGTTTTGCCCCTGAAGCCTGTAGCCTGAAGCCTGAAGCTAAAAAAGTTATTGTGGGTTTGATCGGATGTATGGCGCAGAACTATCAGCAATCCGCGTTCGCGAGATCGCCATTGATCGATCTGGTCGTAGGCCCGAATAATATTAATTCCATACCCGGACTGCTTGCGGATATGACTACAGAATTTTCCAAAGGCCTGGCTGTGGGCAAGGAACAGCGGGATGAGGTTGTTTATAATACCGAGTATATCGCGGATAAATCCCATTGTAATGTAATCATTGCCGAAGGGTGCAATAATTTCTGCTCATACTGTATTGTGCCATATGTAAGAGGAAGGGAGCGTTCCCGTCCGGCAGAGGATATCCTAAAGGAAATCAAAGGATTGGTTAATAAAGAAGTAAAAGAGATCACATTGCTGGGGCAGAATGTGAATAGCTACCAGTCCCAGGTTGCAAGTTACAGGTCACAGGTAGAAAAGCAAAAAAATAAAAAACATGAAACTTGTAACATGAAACCTGTAACCTTTACTGATTTGCTGAGGATGGTGAATGATATTAAAGGTTTAAAGAAGTTTGATTTTGTGACTTCGCATCCTAAAGACGCATCATTAGAAATGTTTAAATCTATGGCGGAATTAGATAAATGTAAAAAATTCCTGCATTTACCGGTGCAGTCCGGATCAAATAAAATTTTAAAGCTGATGAACCGCGGTTATACCCGGGAGCATTATATTGAATTAGTAAAAAAAGGCCGGGACATAGTTCCGGGTTTAAAACTGACGACAGATGTTATGGTAGGGTTTCCTACAGAAACCGATGCTGATTTTGAGGATACTTTTAATTTATTTAAAGAAATTAAATTTGACGCCGCTTATATTTTTAAATATTCACCCCGGCCGCATACCAAAGCCGCGGGGTTGGAAGATGATGTTGCGGTAGAGGTTAAAAAACAGAGAAATCAGGTGCTGTTGCAGTTTCAGAAAAAATTATATAGGTCTAGACAATAGACAATGATGTGTCAATGTGGGGATATGCAGGACCATTGACTATAGACTAAAAAAGATTAATAGTATGAGAGATTATAAAAAAATAAAAGCTTATGAAGTAGCAAGCAAATTGGTGCTTTTTATTTATCAGGCAACTAAAAACTTTCCTAAAGATGAAATGTATGGATTGACTTCTCAGTTGCGAAGAGCAGCGGTTTCTATAATGGCTAATATTGCAGAAGGAGCTAGTAGGCAGCATAAAAAGGATTATTTAAACTTTTTATATATAGCGAGAGGTTCTATGGCAGAAGTTGAGTGTTTGATTCAATTAGCAAATGAATTGGGGTATGTAGAAGATTTGATTTTTAAAAATATTGAAAATTTATTCCAATCTTTAGCAAGAACTTTGTATGGTTTGATTTCTGCAGTTGAAAAAGAAATAGTTTAAGGTCTATAGTCTATGGTCTATTGTCAATTGTCCAAATTGAGGTTAGCATGAAAAAGTTTCTTCTTATATTTTTAGTTTTGTTAGTAATATTTAACACTGCAACAAGTTACGCTTATGCGTTGAGTAAGCAGGCGGATAATATAGTTTCCGCTCTTCTGCGCGGAGATTCCGCGGATGCTTTGGATAAAAGCCGGAGTATGGCTTTGAAAACCCAGGGGCCGGAAAAAGCCGAGGCTTTATATTTACAGGGAGTGACCTTGATCAGCCTTGATGAATATAAAGAGGCCAGAGAGGTTTTTAAGAAGGCTCTGGATTGCGCGGAAGATGAATTAAGTATAGAAATATATATGGGTATCGGCGATACATATTTTAATCAGCAGTTGTTTGATCAGGCTATAAGTGTTTATGAGCAGGTGCTTAATCAATATAAAAATGATAATTATCAAGCTATGCTTTATTATAAGATCGGAAAGGCATATCAAAAACAAAGTGAATGGGTAAGTTCGGAAGAATATTTTAACAGATTAAAGCGGGAATATCCGGAAAGCTTTGAAAACGAAATTGTGTCGCGTGATTCCAGCGGCGGTAATTTTTTTACCGTACAGACTGGTTCGTTTACGAATCAGCAGAATGCGCGGGATTTACAGGCAGATCTAAAAAATAAAAACTATGATGCATATATAACCGAATTACTGTCGAACGGTCAAACTTTATATCGCGTGCGAGTGGGAAAATTTGTTTCCCGGATCGCCGCGGAATATGAAGAAGAGCGGTTAAGAACAAAAGAACATTTACCAACCCATATGTTCCCGTAGTAAATTGAAAATTGTGTGTTGAATGTTGAAAATTGAAAATTAAAATAGATTTTAGAATATAAAATCTGCAATATGGGATTTGCAATATGCAATTAAAATCAACTAAACAGCCAGTGATATTTATCGTTGGGCCGACAGCAAGCGGGAAGTCGGAAGTTGCTGTGGAATTAGCCAAGAAAATCAACGGAGAAATTATTTCTGCGGATTCTATGCAGGTATACCGGGGAATGGATATTCTCAGTGCCAAGCCTTCGGAAAAACTCCTTAAAAAAGTTCCGCATCATCTTATTGATATTCTAAATCCTGAGGAAGAATATAGCGCGGCTATTTTTTGCGCGCACGCGCAAAGATTGATCAAGGAAATAAGTGAGCGCAAGAAGATCCCGATCATTGCCGGAGGTACCGGGCTTTATGTGAAATCACTTACCCGGGGGTTGTTTGCCGATGGGGGAAAGGATCCTCTGTTACGTAAGGAATTAAGAAAGACCGTCGGTAAAAAGGGCAGTGTGTTTTTACATGAACGTTTAAAAGAAGTTGACCCGCAGGCCGCGGAAAGAATTCATCCCAATGATTCCTTGCGGATCATCCGTGCTTTAGAAGCTTATGAAATCAATAAGGAATCAATATCCAGTCTGCAGACAAAAACCGAGGGGATCGGCGATTGGTGTGATTACAAATTGTTCGGACTTGAGTGGGACCGCTGGGAGTTATACAGCCGGATCGAACAAAGGGTTGATGAGATGTTTGAAGCGGGAATTGTCGAAGAAGTTAAAAAATTACGCGCCTTGTCTTTAAGCCGGACCGCGGCCCAGGGTTTGGGTATAAAACAGATCGGGGCTTATCTTAATAATGAATGCTCCCAAGAAGAAGCCAAAGATATCTTAAAACGTGATTCCCGCCGATATGCTAAACGCCAGTTAACCTGGTTCCGTCAGCAGGAACCGTCTATTTGCTGGATCGCCATGAATGAGGAAATAACTTTAAAATCAGTAATTTGCCATATGCAATCGGCAATCTGTCGTGTATAATCTGCTAAGAGGATTTCTAAACGCTACTCGCTCTACGCTACACGCTATTTTTTATATTGCCTGTTCTATGAGATCCATCTGAGTGAACTGAGTTGCCGGAAATCCCGAAATTGAATCATCTGATGAAGATTCAACAGGTGTATTAAACATTATTTCCTGAAATACAGCATCAGTAGCTAGTGCGATTTCCTTTGTGATTCGCTCTACTTCCGGAGTCAAAGCTGTTTTTAAGGTGATTTCATCATTTTGTGTCCGGGAATCTTCAAAAATTTCAGCTAATTTTCGTGTATCAATATGACGGATGAATTCCATTACCTTTGCTGTTTCTCCCAGGCCAACACTTGGTTTTATTAATCCTCCTTTAGAAGCTGCATATGCAGCATAGAGTAGATAATAAGGGTTTGAAGCGACATTTCCACAGATAGATAGGGGGAAATTAGAGGTACGTCCACTTGTTATTTCTGGCATACCAGATTGAACCAGTTTTGCTGAAGCATGTAATATGTTCGGGGTAAATTCCGTGAGACGCTCTGTTGATCCTTCATCACCGCGCGAAAAAGATTCGGATAATGAGGTGTAATCATTAGAACCAAAGCTCCCGAAAGAAAATCGTTCCATTAATCCTTTGCTTGCATCTACTGCAGATGGTGTTTCAAACATTAACCCCTTGTTAAATCCTTCGAGGTCACGCTCTGTTACGAGCCCTTTATCAATGAGATTTTGTTTAGCTTCATCGAAAAGTGCCAGTGCGCGGGTTCCGTGATCGGTAGTTGAGATCATCGGGAACATAGCTCCAATTACTTTATGTTTAGCATATACGCGCATTGCTGCTCGCAACTGGGTTAGCGCAATATTTCTGCCAACACTATCAAAAAGTAGAAATCGGATACCTTCTTCAGAACTATTACCGAATGCAGGTACATTTTTTATGTCTTCACCTTTTCCGGTAACTTTACGGTCTGCTAATCGCATGCTGATAAAATCTGCTTGAGAATCCTGTACCAGGGTGGTAAAGATTCTTACCCATTCATTTTCGGTTATGTCTCCACGCTGCATATAAGCATATTCTGTGCGGTAAAGACCGACATTTTTTATGCCGAGCTTCGCTAATTTAGAGGCATCTTCAGCTCGATCAAGATTGGCCATAACCTGGACAGATACTCCATCGGTGGTTACAACTGGTAGAGAAATCCTTCGATTGAGAAATATTTCCTCTGCTTGTTCCATTTTTTCTTCTAGTTGTGCAGCAATAAGCTCTTCCCTTGTTGGCCATAATTTCAAAATATGTGTTTCAGTGTCAAGAATAGCCGGCTCATTTCCCTCGATTGCCTGTCGGGTAGAGACTCTACGTCCATTGACAAGAGAAGCAGCTTCATTAAGTACTGGAAAGCGTTCTTGTTTAGCCGAGGTTCCATAGTGCTTCAATCCGGCGCGGCTGATGATAGCTACCATGTTTGGATATTTATCACGAAGTTCAAAATATTCAGTTGGGTTTTTTAAATCTCTGGGCAAGAAGAGAATAAAAGGTTTATTTTCAGGAACATTTTTTAAAGAGACTTTCCGGGTTATCGGAGCATTGGTTACTATTTCCCAGTTTGAAAGAAGTTCACTGGATATTTCAGCAAAGGTAGTATATGATCCCGCAAAGTGATCACTATCTGCATAACGCATTAGATATACACAATAAGGATTAGCAGCTCTGAAAATTGCTTCTGGAATAGAACAATCTTGTTCTCTTAAAATTTTTACTGCAACATGCCATACGCTTTTCCCAAGGCCCCAATATTTGTGCATATCTTCTTCAAGAGTTTTTTGTTTATTGAAGTTGTCTTCAAGAGCTTTTAGCTTGTCGCTTTTAACTGATTCTAATTGTATTTCTAGTTTATTAATAGTGTCTATGTATTGTTCTCTAATTGTGTCATCTGTTGATTTTGTTCTTAGTGCTGATTGTTCTGCTATTTGCTTTTCGAGTTCTATTACTTCTATGCTTTTTTCAGCTTGTATTTGTGGTACAAGAGCTTCTTTTGCTTTTCTATATTGTTTTTCCTTTGCTAAATAATTATCCAGGTATTCTTTTGCAGCTTTAGCCAGATTATTTTCTTTCTTACTTTGAGGTTTTATCTGATCATCATCGAAAGAGGCATGTAATGGGGGGTAAATAGTATCAGATATCTGTTTGGAGATATTGGCTAAATCTTCTTTCAAAGTCTTGTCTTCTGCAGTGTTAAGTTGCAGAATTACATCTCTAATACTAGCTAGAAAGAAAAGAGTTGGGTTGAATCCGGTACGTCCGGATTCTGTGCTGGCATTTTTTATGGCGGAAGAAAGAATCTTGCGAGCTCTATCTTTATTGTTATCCTGAAAACTAAAACTCTCATAAATTTTAGATGTTGCAAGTCTTAATTCTCCTCGTGCAGTTCGAAAATTTTCCGGGGAGTATGGGGGCATTGGATATGATAAGTCCGGACGGGAATCTATAATATCCGCAACAACCATAGTTCCATGCACGACTTTTCTCCCAATACCATTAGGAACGCCGTGAACTTCAAATCCATTTCGTATCTCAGCTCGAACTTCATCAGTTATGTTTTCTAAAGGACGTTGTTTATGGTAACGTGCATTTGCTTTGCGTAATAGTTTCATATTCTCTAGTTTTCTCGAGGTTAAATCCACTACTGTACATTTGCAGTGTTTTGGTAGCTGGGAATCGGATATGTTATCCAACGGAATTGGGTTATAAGTTTCCTGTCCTTGAAATTCATATAATCCAACCATTACCCATTTTCCATTTGTCCGGCCAACAAGATCACCGCTATCTGTAGCAGAATGTGTAATGTGAGCATTAAACTGTTGTGATACAAAATTAATCACATTCATTTCTGTTAAAGAAAGCGTGAGTATTTCTGTGTGATGAGCTCCTTCGGGATTTGATATGGAGGCGTAATTACCTTGTTTATTATTATTTAAGAATTTTTCTAAGAGTAAGGTGTAGTCTTCCAGCTGCTGAATAAGTCTTTCTTTCGATGCCTGATTTGTATGTTCTGGCGGGAAGGTGCTTAAGAGATGGTCGGCTAGATGTAAATCTATAAAAATAAAATTTGCTTTATCTCCAGTGTTTAGAAAAGCTTCAGCTCTAGCGTTACGGGCTGCAATGGTGCTGAGCACTAAATCTTCTTTATACGTACGTAGTCGATTATTGATTTTTCCAGAGCCGATAAAAGGAAATCGTACATCCATGCCGTGTCCGGGAATTACATATAAAGGTGCCGGAGGATTTTCAGTTTCCCGAAATGTATCCCGTGGGCCTCTTATAGTTGTTGTAGCATTTCCAAAGGCTGTTTTAAATGCATCATGGGTTACCTGGACTGACGGCGCTAGGAATTCCTGAGGAGCGGACTGGACTATCCCGGTAAATAGGAATATTTGAACAAGTATCAGCGCGAAAATTTTCTTTAGCGCTTTATTGTTTGTCTTTATTGGAGTTATCATAAATAATTTCCTTGTTAGAATCAAGTTTAATTGCGAGTTAAAATAGTTAAAAAAGTATACCATATTAATATATAGTTTACAAGTGACGCGCACTATTTTTTTACTGAATTTAAATCCCAGAATCAAGGGGTCTTTCAAATGATAAAAAACATTTACTACCTAAATTATATCACATTTATTTTCAATATGTTAGGTGTGATAAAATTTTTTCATAAAGTCCGGTTCTGACATTGCAGGATATATAAACTTATGGTATACTTTAGAGCTTTTATTAACTTTGTAATAAGTGTGTGAAAAATTGTCGTTTAAAACAGCTATGGAGCTGAGAATGAAAACCGGTTTTTTTATATCTAAAAAATTAAGATTAAACATAGTGCTTATTGCTATTGTTATTCAAATGCTTATGCTTGGGCAGGTTGTTTGGGCAGAAGACAATCTCTCTCCGCAACTAAATATTTTTATCCCGCAGTTTCAGTCCGCATTTCAACAGTTTGATGTTCAAAAAATTACTATAGAGCAAAGTGACTGGATCGATGTTTTTGAAAAAATTGTTACGAATGCCGATCTCTATAAAGTTGCCCAGGAGGCCAGGATAACCGCGAGGCGTTTTAAGCGGGTTGCGGCCCGGAATTTATCTGTTGAAGAGATTGAACAGAGATTTAGCGAGCTTGTAGAAAAGGGATATCTTATCCCGGATCTTAAAAACAAAGGAGCAAAGGGGGGAACAAGATACAGTTTTACTGATTTTGGTGAATATGCCGCGGCAATTTTTAATCGCAAAGAAATGGGATTTTCTACAGTTGAGCGGATTCATGTTGAGTTTGGTATGGTTTTTCATCAGCTGGGAGATCTTTTGCATCAGGAAAACAATCTGGATGTTGTTAAAAGTGATGATCTTGAAGAAATAGAAAGAATTATTTCTATTTGCCGGGATCTATTTACCAAATTATCCAGAATTAAAGATATGCTTGCGCATAATCATGTTACTGATCCGCGAGGTGTAATGGTACTTTTAAGCTCGGTTTATGAGGTTAATACATCTTATGAATGGCTGAAAAAAATTGCGGAACGGCCTGGGGCTGATAAATTTCTAAAAAGGGCGGCACAGGGTGCGCTTGATTTTATTGATTTTATGATTAAACGGCTTAATGTGGTTATCGAAGGCATTAAACAGGAACGGTTTGATCTGGCGGAAGTTGTGCAAGCGCAGGTTTTGTATAAAGGGAAAATTGAGCCGTTAGAATATTTTGGATATCGCGATGGGTTTGAATTTGTTGTTAAAAATTTACAAAGAAATTTATTAGCCCATGCCATGAACGGCCAAAATAAAATGTTTGATTGTACTGTAGAAGCGAAAAAGACAAAAGATAACATAATATTTGAATTTACGGATAATGGGAAGGGGTTTTTAATTACTGATTTGATCAAGCAGGCAAAGGTATTGGGAATGTGGACAGAAGCTCATGAAAATGCCGATAACCAGGAAGCTGCGGTAATTGATCTGATTTTTTCCGAAGGATTCAGCACCAGAGCGGGTAATGGGACAGCTCATGGTCTGGGACTTTCGCTTTGCCGCCGGATCATTGAAAGATATTTTGGCGGAACTTTAAGCGCAGAGAATTGCCGGGATATTCAGGGTGAAATTACCGGAGCAAAATTTATTATTATTTTACCGTGTAATCCCCGGATTATTCAGACAAACATAGTTCCTGTGCTGACTCAGGAAAAAGTAATATTTCCCATTAATGTTACTGGTGCGCAATTAGTGCAGCAAGCGATATAAAAATAAGTTAAAAGTTAAAAGTGTAAAGTGTAAAGATCGGAGAAAAATGAAAAAAATAATCAGGAAAACAGCAGTGTGGATGGTGTTTCAAGTATTCCTGTGTGTGCAGAACGCGCAGGCCGCGGATTTGTCAACGCGTAAGAATGAACTGAGTGCAACCCTGGCGCCAAAGGTCAGTATTTCTGATTTGCAAAAATTTGCCCAAAAATTCGCAGCGTACAATTTGGAATTAAGAACAAACTATTCATCAGAAGGAGATATAACTCCGCAAGAACACCACTCGTTTTTAAAGGCAATGCGTTCTCCGGGCGGGGAATATATTAAAATTAAAATTCTCAATGGGAAAACCGGAGAGTGTTCTATAGAAGTATATAAAGACGGCAAAAAAACCGCGAGTAGTCTGGGTAATGCCGAACAGGATGAAGCGCTTAAAAAGATGGTTATACAGGCAAGGATGCGGTTATATAGCTATAGCGGAAAAACAATTGTTATGGCTCCGGAATTATACATAGTAACACATTTGCCGAAACAGGCGGCGCATTGCGCGTTTGGAATAGAAAAGGACGGTACTTTTCTATTGCGTATGCAAGGTAAAGAAATCCAGCGGACCAGAGCTATCCGGATAAAAAATAATATCGCGGTTATCTCCGCAGGGATATTGCGAAATAAGGCAGCATTCTACACTTCTGTGGCGCATATATCCGGGCTTATAATTGATGTGCAAAAAGAAAATATGAATATGCCCGAGCAAAGAGAGCAGGGGCTTTCCCGGGAGAACAGGGTTTTACTGGTTTTGTTCCAACATAAACATATTGATGGTGAAGTATTTAAACAACATACAGACCGGATAACAGAAGCCATGGATACTGCGATTGCTGAAAGTATGATGGCGGATAAATATGAAGATGGATTGGCTGATGATTCTGCTGATGCTGATCCTGCTGATGCTGATCCGGATGCGAGCGGAAGTTTTACCGGTTTCAGATTACAGCCGCTTGATGGAGAAACTGATGCTGATGTTAATCCGGCGGCTCAAGGAACAGCAGATTCCAAAAAGAGTACAATTTCTGTAGAGATGGCAACAGAAGTTAAGCAGATAATTCCCATAAGCGTTGCTGATTCGCCAACAGCATCTTCGTTTAAGATTACTAAAGTAGAAATAATGGCAAGGTCTGGAGGCCGTGAGATAGCAATCGCGTATAAAGCCTCCGGCGGTTCCTCAAGTTATTTTATTATCAATACCAAAACCAGGCAATGGAAAAAATCACATCCGGATGTTCCCGGGACTTTGGAGCAGGCTTATCGTGCGCTTCGTCAAACAGACCATTTATCGGATTTGGCGGCGATATTATTTGAAATACAAAGGCCGGAATGGCAGGCGGTTTTGAATGGAGAGCCTTCAATTTTTCCCGCGGATGTAGTTATCGGTGTTGAAACAGAGGATGGTTTACCGGAGTTTGACGAACAGGCGGCGATACTGCCGATACTTGTGCAGCAGGCGATATAAAAATCAGCGTATAGCGTAGAGCGGTTAGCGTATAGGGAATAGGGATTAAAAAAGTAAAAGATAAAAAGAAATTATAATAAACAAATAATTGGAAAATGAATGAAGGAGGATTTAATGAGAAGATTGTATTTGCGGGTTATCGGATGTGTGCTTGTGCAATTGTTTCTAACAATGAATATTGCCCTAGCCGGAGAAATTTCTTTTTTATCTGATCGGGAACAGCCATCAACTTTATCGCCGGAAATATCAATTAATGCGCAGCTGCTGCAGCAGGTATTTTCCCAGCTTGCCGCTAAAAAACTTTCGGACGATGAATATGAAGCAACTATTGCCCAGATGCAGCATCAGAATGCTCCCCGGTTAACCGGAATATCCAGACGCTTGAATAACCGCCGGGGAAAGCGGCCATCTCAAGATCATTTAATCATGTTAGAAAGAAGAGAGCATCGCCATCAAAGAGCTATGCTTGCTCAAGAATGGGATCCGGCCGAAGATTTAGAAGATGTTGATCCGGAAATAGCCGAAAGCTTAGGATATTTTACTGCTGTCGGGATTCTTTCAAATCCCGGAATAACGGAGACGATCGACAATTTTACGGTGCGGGAATTAGTTTTCTTGCTTACTGATTCCGTCCATGCGTATTTTCCTGTGTCTGTGCGGGAGGTCAGAGAGGCATTACGGGCAAAAGGCGATAAAGGCCGGATTTTTGGTTTTGAAAGACATTTAGCGAGAGCTTTAGGATTAAAGAGCCCGGTAAGAAGCCGAAGAAGAGATTTTCGAAATGATCAGAAGCAGAATTTAATTGCGCGATCCCTTTAGAAAAGGATTAATAAAAATTGTGAAAATTAATAATAATGCGGGGATTATTTGCCTGGTGTTTGTCCAGGCGTTTTTGATATTAGGAAATGCTTGTGCGCAGCCGCAAATTGATACATTATCTCCGGAGATTAAAGTTAATGGGGAAGTTCTTAAAAATAGTTTTGCGTTATTACAGAATAATAAAGCAGATCTTTTAGCCGTATTGGATGAAATTAAACAGAGAGATGTTGAAGATCAGGGGTTTTCGATAGTCTGGCTTAAAGGCGGAGAATATGGAGGACTGGTTTCCGATACCCGCAAGCAGATAATTGAAAAACTTCAAGAGAGTTTTTTAGTTAAAAGTATTGGGATCAAGTTTTTTAGTGAAATGGACATTCTTTATAATTGGCGGGATATAATTAGTGAGATGTTTTCTCCGGAACGGCTTACGCGCAGTGTAAATATGCGTGATTTTCGGATAAGACGGCGATATGATGAACTGGTAAGTTTGCTGCAAAGCAAGCACGGGCTTAAAAAATTTGCGGATTGGAGAAGTAAGTGGGAAGCGGAAGATATTATAGGAGATATCACAATGAAAGAACTCCGGTTTTTTCTCTGGTATCATCGACAGCCTATGGAAGGATTGGTTTTATCTCCGCGTCCGGGAGTGACGATCAATGATCTTGCGGAACGGTTTTCCGGCAGAGAATATATGGTAAAATCTTTTTTTGAGAAGAGAAACCTGCAGGGTAATAAACGGGATTATCAATCGTATGTAAAAGCAGTTGTGGTAAATTCGTTAAGGCGCGGACATTTTTTTGGAGAAGATGAATTTAATGCCTGGGAATATGCGGATCGCCGGGATAAGCTTATTAATATTGCCAGACAAATGCTGGGAACAAATGACGAAGTATATTTAAAAGCTTTTGTTTTTAAGATCGGCTGGGGAATACATGGGAAAGATGATTATAACGGACTCAGGGAAGATCTTGAGTATTTATCGGCGGATGATTTAAAAGTTGTGGGGAAATTTTTAGCGGATTTGGAAATAAATAAATTAGTAGAATATTCTATTTAAAGGAGAATGAGAGATGGTTTCAAGGAATCGAAAGATGCTAAGGATTATTGCAGCAGTGACTATACAAACATTTCTTTCTTCGGGGATTGCCTGGGCAGATATGCGTCAAAGTGATACTTTAGCGCCGACAGTGCACCTGGAGATTAATGCTGTCAGAGCGGCGTTTATGCCGGGAAATGAAGAAATGATATTGGCTGCGCGTCATGACGGGGAAACTCCTTCTATTCTGGAATCGGCAAAAATCCATTATCAGGCCGCGGCAGAAATGATCGGACTTGATCCGGTATTTGTTGATGAGTCTATTAATGAAAAAGGTTTTTTATCCAGAAAGGTACATGATCTGCTGGTAGCCAGCCGTTTAAAAGAGCCGAGAAATATATTGCTGGATCCGAATAGAGTTACTACCGTTACTTTCAAAATTCCTATGCCGGATGGAAAAAAAATAAAAGTTTGGGGATTTCGTGTTTCGCAAAGTGATGCTTTGGGGCCGTCTAAAGGCGGATTCCGCTGGCTTCTTGTTCATGGAGAAACATTGGAAGAGGCAAAGGCTACAGCTGCGGGTTTGGCGACATTGATGACGGTAAAAAATGCCGTGATCGGTATCCCTTACGGCGGAGGAAAAGGCGATGTTGTTATCGAAGATAAAGTTAATAATGTTATCTCAGGGTATGAAAAAGAGGCTAAAGGATTAAAAGACAAAGCAGAAAAACTAAGGCGATTTTCTCAGGCTATCGGGCAGGAGATAGAAGATAGGAAAGGTTTTATAGACAGTCTGGGGCGGGATATCCAGGAGGTTCTTTTAGAAGCTCTCGGTGAACTGATGCATTATACCAGTACTGGTGAAGATACGGGACTAAGAGAATTTTTAAATCAGGAAATTAAGAAGATCTTACAGGAAAGCGCGGATTATGCAGAAAAGGCAGACACTCTTAAAGCATATATTGTCCGGGGTTTTGCCCGGGAGCTTACCAAAAAAGGAGCAGTGGGACCTTATATTGATGTACCGGCACCGGATGTGGGTACAGGAGCAGATATGATGGCTGTTTTTGTGGATGAATATTTAAGAATCCAGGCCAGGAGCCGTAAAATAGATGATAAGAGAATGGAAAGAGGGCTGCTGAAAGTAAAATCTAAAAATTCCGAAGATCCATTAGAAACACCATATTTAAATTATTATTTAAGACTTAAGCGCGCGGATATGTTCGGCATTCTGGATGCCTCGGAACTGGGAGTTATAACCGGTAAGCCGGTGGAGAAAGGCGGATCAAAAGGCAGGACTAAAGCTACCGGGTTTGGCGGATTTTTAGCTTTGCGGTCAATGTTGAATCATTTTCCGCAGTTAATAGATGTTTCCAGTGATGCGGTTGGCCGTCAATTGAGTGCGAGGGCAAAGGCATTGTTTAGTAAAGATATTCGGGAAATGACCATGGGAGTTCAGGGCGGAGGTAATGTGGGAGAGTATTACGCGTGTTCAATTAATACTGCCGGAGCGCAGTTGAATTTATGGCAGGACCATACCGGAACGCTTTATAATCCTCAGGGTATTCCTTTGGAAGAATTAATGGAAGTGCTGGGTAAAAAGTCCGATGACCGACTATACGAGTTTAGTACAGTTTCCCAGGATTTTCTGGACAGGACCGGAACGCAATTTTTAAAAGGCAGTGTGGCGGAAACGGATTTTTCCCGAATTACTTCGGATGCAAAGGAGCTTTTGGCAAATCTGATCGAAAACGGATATGTCAGTAAAAAAGGCGGAAAGGTTACCTTGAAATTCCGGCAGTTAAAAAATGCTTCCGAACTTGTGATCGATGAAAGATTTGGTGATTATCAGGATTGGGTGTATCAAATTTTACAACAGGAAGAAGAAAAACAGTCGCTTTTCTGGAAAGTGCATACAAATGTAAAAGTGCCGGCGGCGATAGAGAATCAGATCACTATAGCTAATGCCGCAGATGTTAATTGTGATATTCTTCTGGAATTAGCGAATAATCCGACTACTCCGGAAGCGGATCCGATTTTGCGAAATAAAGGTATTCTGATCATTCCGGATATTTTAGCAAATGTCGGAGGGGTTACGGTTTCTTATTTTGAATGGCTGCAGAATATTGAAGGTAAGGCCTGGGAAGAAACCAGTGTGGATAAAATGCTTGAAGAGCGGATTGAAAGCGAAACGATCACAGTTTTAGAAATCGCTAAAAAATATAAGACGGATCTGCGTCAGGCGGCTTTTATTTTGAGTATGGCCAGAGTTATTGATGCGGAAATTGCCCGCAGTCCGCGGCTGCAGAGGATATTTTCTAAGACCGGCAGAATTCCTTACCGGGGATATGGTGAGCTGGGGCTTCAGCCGCGTACGCTGGAGCATTTACAGCAGGTTTGCCGGGAAAATAAACTGGGTGAACTGATCCGAAAGAACGAGGAAAAGCATACCCAAGAGATCGGGCGTATTGTAGATAGTATTGATGAAGAATTTTCGCCGGGAAAAAGAGGTTTTGTTTTGGTCAGCGGGCCGACTACCAGCGGAAAAATATCTTTTTCCAAAAGGGTAGCTCAGGATTTAAAGGAAAAAGGCAGAAAAGTAAAGATGATCCATATTGATATGCTGTTAAGGCAGTATACAGATTTTCTTCAGGAGGAAAAAGAGCTTAACCAGGAAGAGATATATAATGCCCGGGTCATCCGGATGAAGGATATTATTCGCCGGATTTTAGATCCGGATATTAAGGTATTGCATGTAGTGGTCAGAAAAGACGGAGAATTTGTCAGGGAAACAATAACTCTGGAAAATGATGATCTGTATGTGATCGAAGGGGATTATGCTTTATCCGATGAGATCGCCGGAAAATCCGGAGTTTTAAAAGATGAACAGCTTTACCGTGTTTTCGTGAATACTGCGCCGAATTTTAAATTATCCGGAAACCGTCCATTGACATCATTGGATCTGCGTTTTATGCGGCATATACTTAGCCATGTAAATTTGGGCAGAAAAGTAGTTGATATTGTCCAGCAATGGCCGTTGCGAAGAAACGCTCAGCTGGCGTATACTTATACAAGCTGGGTAAATGCGGACGTGACCTTTAATAGTTATTCAGCTTATGAACTGCCGATTTTAAAAGCTCGTTTGGAACCGCTGTTACAGCGTACGCTTATCGGGATTGCCGACACAAATATAAGAACAGAAAAAAACGGTGATTCTGCCATGGCTTTTCAGGGTGTGATCTCCCGTATAAGGAATTTACTTTCTCTTTTGGAAGGAGTTCCCTCGGTAGAAATGGATGATGTTATTCCTTCGGATTCGATAAGGCAGCAATTTATAGCTAATATTGAAACTGTTTCTCATGGGGATAGAACTGGAATGGAACATGGTTATAGTTTTGAAGTTATTGAGCAAGCGATATAATGTTGATTGTAATTTGCTATTAAATAATATGAAATTATTAAAAAAAATAATCCTCATAATATTAGTTCTATCGATACCGGCAAATTTATTTGCCGGACCTGTTTCTACAGATAAATTATCTCCTTCAATAAATATTGAGCAGGTTTTGCTTAAGAAAAGTTTTTTCAATGCCTTAGATGATCTTCTCCCTAAATACAACAGTGATTCTATTCCCAGACCTTTGGTTGAAGAGGATTTTGTTATTAAGATTGATAAGGAATTTATTTTTTCTGACGCGGTTATCGAACAGAAACAGTTTGATTTTGAAAAACCGGGACAGGCAGTTATTTATCCGGTGCTGGAAGTTTATTTGAACGGCACGAAATATAAAGTCGGCGGAGAGTATTATGTTGTGATAACGCTTGCGAATAATAAAAAGATCTATTGGGGCGGCCAGCATAATATGTCATATTCTTTTTTCTTTGAACATTATCGGGAAAAAGCCCAGGAGATTATTGATCGCGGCGGGGTAGAGTGGCGTCATCTTGACGCGCACGGAGATTTCGGGCCGCATCAGAACAAACCGCTTCACCGTAAACAAAATTGTGATTGGCAGAAAGAAATTGAATTCGGTATTTCAAAATTGAGCCCGGCAGATTATCTGGGATATTTGGTCACTACAGGGATGGCGAGCCATTTGGTTAAAATAAACCGCTTAGGACCGCCGGATAATGCGAAAACGAAGCATGTTAATATTCCGGAAACAATATTGGGACTCAGAGAGCTGGAGAGTTCTCCGGTTAACGGAGGAGTTACCGATCTGGATATTGATATTATTGTGGGGACAGCTGCCGAAATGGATGAGTACAAAGCTAAAGACAGTTTTCAGCAAATGGCGCCGCCGATAATATCGGTTTGTGAACGCAGCGAGGTGTGTTTTTTTATCAATAGTTCAGAGTTAAGCCGTCATTATTTAGGAGTTCCCCTGCATATTAATCCGCATCAGGCGGCACTGTTTACCGGAACATTGATTGAGAATTTAGCATCGCGGGCATCGATCAATATCGATAATAATATGATTTCTAAGGTTACTGTGAAAAAAGCCGGGGATTTATCGGCAAGGAGATTAGCGGATGATCTGGCAACTGCCTTAGAGGATCGTAACAGATCAATACTTAACTCAGCATTGGATGTGGATGCTAATCATGTTTATATCGCTGAGGGTAAAGACGATGTTAAAACAATATTACTTGGGCAGGATGAGGGATATCCTGGAGTTTATGACCCGGAAGCATACTATTTGGCGGTTATGCATAATGATGAAGTTATTGGTTATGGAAGTGTAGAGTTGGGTTTGATATCTAACGAGCCGAAAACAGCAGTGCTTACTTTTCATGTTTTTAAAGAATACCGTCATCACGGCAGCCGAAGTAAAAGTGCTTTTCGCGCATTTTTGGAAATGGTCCGGACAGTTCTAGGAGCAGAAAAAGTCAGGATGTCCAGTTGGCAAATAGCAAATCCGGACGGACTTAGTTCTAAAGCAATACTATTTTACCTGAGCAGCGGCTTTAAATTTATTGATGAGGAATTGCAGGTAAGATGGGACCGGTATCTGCGCAAGATAGTTTTAGAAAGCGGCTTAGTTACTGAAGATATGGTGCAAAGCAGTATTGTGTTGGATTTGGTGCCTTTCTTCGGGTTACAGAATGAGATTATGACCGGCAGTTCTATTTGATCTTTTTGATAACTAAGTCAAAAGCATCGGCTAGTTTACCGATCTCTTTAAGGCTTAGTTGTTCTCCGCGGATTGCCGGAGATATCCCGTGCTGTTCTAAAGTTTTTCCCAAAACTTCTTTGCTTAATCCCAGGCTGCCGGAGGCGAGCATGCTGTTTAGCAGTGTTTTTCGGCGGTGGCTGAATATAGCTTTTACGACCTTAAAAAACATTTCTTCTGATTTTACGTCAATGGACGGGCTGTCCAAAATATCAAGCTTTACCAGAGCGGAATCCACGTTCGGCTGAGGGATAAAGAGTCTTTTAGGAAATATTTCCAGTAATTCTGCTTTGGCGTAAAATTGTAAAAGGCAGCTTAATCTTCCGTAATCCTTATTCCCGGCAGAGGCGGTAATCCGTTTGGCGACTTCTTTTTGCACGGTTATCAGGATTGTCTTTATGCAGGTTTTTTGCTTTATTAAATGCAGCAGTATCGGAGAGGTTATATAATAAGGAAGATTTCCGACAACGATAAGCTTTTTGTCTTTATAAATACTGTCTAAGTTGAATTGGAGAATATCCGATATGATAATTTTAGAGTTATCTGATTTGACGAGTGTTTTTTTGAGTATTTTTTCTAAGGAATTATCTTTTTCCAAAGCATAGAACTTACCGGCTTTTTCGGCTAAAAGAATACTTAAATTCCCAATACCGGCGCCGATCTCCAAGACATGATCTTCTTTAGATATTCCGGCGGCGGAGGCAATTTGATTAAGCGCATTTTCATCATCCAGAAAGTTTTGTCCAAGCCTTTTCTTAGGGCGAACTTTATATTTAGCGAGAACGGCTGATGGTTGGGACATATACTTTCTTTTTCTTGCGCTTGCGCGGCATATTTGAAGCCATTTCCACGGCCAGCTTGATCGCTTCCTTCATTGCCGTAGGGTCGGCTTTTCCTTTACCGGCGATATCAAAAGCAGTTCCATGATCAGGTGAGGTGCGTACGAAAGGCAGTCCGAGAGTGGCATTAACTCCTTTGTCAAAATATAAAGTTTTAAACGGAATACACGCCTGATCGTGATACATGGCAATAACCGCGTCATATTCGCCTTGTTTTGCTTTCCAAAAAGCAATGTCCGCGGGAACCGGGCCTTCGACTTTTATTTTTTGCGACCGGGCTTTTGCTATTGCCGGAATAATATGTTCTTTTTCTTCAGTCCCGAATAAACCGTCTTCCGAAGCATGCGGGTTTAAAGCGCAAACCGCAATTTTAGGCCGTTTGATTTTAAAATGTATGTTCATTGCTCTATGTGTGGCAAAAATAGTGTCCAGTATTTCTCTTTTTGTTATTAATCCAGGGACATTTTTAAGCGGTATGTGTATGGTAACGAGAACCACACGCATTTGTTCAGCCGCGAACATCATCCTTACATAGCGGGCATTAAAACGCTGCGCCAGAAGCTGGGTATGTCCCTGGTACTTAAATCCGGCCAGGTTCATGGCTTCCTTGTTAATGGGAGCGGTAACCAAACCATCGAGGTTATTATGTGAGCGGAGTAAAAGACAAGCCATATTAATGTATTCATAGGCTGCCTTGCCGCAACGTTCGTCAACTTTTCCAAAAGGGATATTAAATGTGATATTGCCGAGATTAACGAAGTTTATTAACTCATCGCTTAGATTAAGGCGTCCGATATCCGAAAGGATGTGATAGTTAAGCGACATATCAAGTTGACGCTGTGTATGTACGACATTACTATAGTCTCCGATAAGCACGAAACTAGCGGATGCCCGTAATTTTTTGTCTTTTAATGCTTTTAAAGTTATCTCTGTTCCAATCCCGGCCGGATCTCCCAGGGTTATTCCTATTCTAGCGTTTTTTTTCATCTTTTTTTACCTCAATTAAGGTTGATTCTTTTAATTCATCTATCCATTTTTTAAGTTTCTGTTTGGACTTCTCTTGAAATATAGCATTGCGGATTTCATTCTGAACCTTTTCCATCGGCTGGATCTGCGCTTCTTTTTTTCCTTCTACTTTAAAGATATAATATCCGGACGCGGTTTTTATCGGAGAGGTGAAATTACCCGGTTCTAAATCAAAAACCGCGTTTTCGATTTCTTCGCGCATACTGCCGCGTTTCATAAATCCCATTTCTCCGGCATCAACGACATTAGGTGCTTCGGAATATTTTTCTACCAGCTCGACAAATTCCACGCCGTTCTTTAACTGCTCGTATGTATCTTTTACTTTTTTCTCAATTTCCAAATTTTCTTCCGCGACATTGGATGTTTCAATAAAGATATTTCTTAGTTTGACTTGTTCGGGGACTTTGAAATCTTCCTTATGGAGATCATAATACGCAGAGATTTCTTTAGGAGAGATGAGTATTTTGCTTAATATTTCTTTGCCGACGACTTTCTTAATCAGCAGCTGCTCTTTATATCTTTTTTTTAGATCGCTTAAGGTGATTCCCTGGGTTTTTAGTATATTCTCAAACTCTTCTGCGGTTTGAAAATTGCTTTCAAGTTTCTTAACTAATTGGTCGATCTCTTTTTCGTCTACCGTAAGCTCCTGCTTTAGCGCTTGCTGCAGGAGAAGTTTATCTTCAATAAGCTGATTTAAAATATCCGTTTTAGCAGTCTCCATTTTTTTTATAAGCGCCGGGCCCTGATAGGAACTTTTATATTGGAGATAGATCGGCGCAAGGATTTCGTCAACATCGGTTTGGGTTATTGCTTCCCCGTTGACTACCGCCAGTATTTTTTCGGTAAATTGTGCCTGCACATGATCTTGGCCGAAAAATACTGTTAAAATAATGATTAATAGGAGAGTTTGTTTAAACATGTTTTATCCTCTAAGATTGTACGAATTATAATTATATCACAGGAACAGGCGTAAAACAATAGTGTTTTGAGTTCTTTTAAGTTCTTTTTTATCTTTTTTATCTGTTATCTGTTTTCTGACTTCTGATTTCTGCTTTTTTCAGTTGATCAATGGCGCCGGAGAGTAACTGGCAATAGAAATCAAAACCTACGGATATTATATAGCCATGCTGCTTTTCACCGAGCAGGTTACCGGCACCGCGGATTTCCAGGTCTTCCATGGCAATTTTAAATCCTGAGCCTAAGGCGGTAAATTTTTGTATTGATTTAAGGCGCTTTTTTGCTTCCGGATTGAAGGTTGCGTGCTTGGGAGTAAGAAAATAAGCATAGGCTTTTCTGTCGAATCTGCCGACTCTTCCCCTCAGTTGATAAAGATCGGCCAGGCCGAAATTATGCGCGTTATTGACAATTAATGTGTTGGCATTAGGAATGTCGAGCCCGGATTCAACTATGGTTGTTGATATTAAAATGTCGATTTTATGTTCGATAAAGTCGATCATTACCTGCTCGAGGTCTTTTTCATGCATGCGGCCGTGTCCGATGGCAACGCGGGCTTGGGGAACAAGATTTTTTACTTTTTCATGAATTGTCTGAATATCTTTTATCCGGTTGTGGATAAAATAGACTTGCCCTTTTCTTTCGATTTCGGTTTGCAAAGCATTCCGCACCACTTCTTCGTCATATACACACACGAACGTTTCAATAGGCTGACGTTTTTCCGGAGGAGTATTTATGGTTGACATATCTTTAACCCCCAAAAGAGACATGTATAAAGTGCGGGGGATAGGTGTCGCGGTTAGTGTGAGGACATCGACCAGTTCTCTTAAATGTTTTAATTTTTCTTTTGCTTTTACCCCGAAGCGTTGTTCTTCGTCGATAATGATCAGGCCTAAATTTTTGAACCGGATATCATCGGACAAAAGGCGGTGTGTGCCGATCACGATGTCAACTTTTCCTTTTTTTAAATCTTTAACGATCTCATCCTGTTCGGAGGCTTTTTTAAAGCGGCTGAGCATTTGTACATTTACCGGGAAGTCCCGGACGCGTTCGGTGAAATTATGATAGTGCTGTTCCGTGAGGATTGTTGTCGGCACGAGCATGGCCACCTGCTTATTATCCATGAGAGCTTTAAAGGCCGCCCGAAAAGCTACTTCTGTTTTTCCATAACCGACATCACCGCAAAGCAGCCGGTCCATGGGTTTGGATGACTCCATATCCTGCTTAACATCTTCACTGGCAGTTAGCTGATCCGGAGTTTCCTGATAAGGGAATTTTTTTTCAAAATCATTTTGCCAGTCTGTATCTTTAGGAAAAGCATAGCCGGAAAGAGCGGCACGTTTTGCCTGTATTTTTAATAGGTCTAAAGCAAAGCTGGTAACACCCTGTTTTGTTTTTGTTTTGGTATTCTGCCAGATTTTTCCGCCGAGTTTATGCAGACGGGGAGAGTTCCCGGTAAACCCGATATATTTTTGCAGAAGATTTTTTTGTTTTACGGGTACGTAGAGTTTATCCTTTTCCGCATACTCAATTTTTATATGCGGTTTACCCTTAAGATCTGTGATCCCTAAATATTTACCGATCCCGTGATCAACATGAACAACTAAATCGCCTTTCTCCAGTTCTTCAAATTTGTTTATGGATAATCGCCCGGCGGTAACAGCAGAAGAGAATGTCTTATGCGGCAGAATAATCAGCGGATTTTGTCCTTGTTCTTTTTTGCCGCTGATGGCTGAAAAAGAAAATATTTTTGTGATTTTGTCAAACTCGGTTTCAATACGTACGGGATTTTCATAATTGATCGGATAAATATCTATAATATCGCCGCGGCCGGCAAATTCACCTTTTTGCGATATGTTTCCGGTTCGTTCATACCCGAATTCGACAAGTTCTGTGAAAAGTTTTTCCGGGCTTAAATTTTGCTCAAGGTATAATTTTAAAATCTTAAACATGATTTAAGGTTGCAGGTTACAAGTCTCAGGTTGCAGGTTTGATAAAAAAATTTAGTTTTTTCTTGTGACCTGGGACCTGTGACAAGATTAAAACATTCCTCTGACTTTGCCGTTCTCATCAATATCCATATTAGTTCCGCACGGCACAGAAGGTAATCCCGGCATAGTGCGCATTTTCCCGCAAAGCGGATAAATAAAACCGGCGCCTACGGAGGCCCGGATGTCTTCTATGGGCAGGATGAAATCTGTCGGCCGGCCCTTTAGTGTTGGATCGTGAGAAAGAGAGAGATGTGTTTTTGCCATGCAGATAGGTAGTTTATCAAATCCCAGTTCTGTATATTGTTTGATTTTCTTTTGCGCGGCCGGATGATATTTTACTCCTTTTGCTCCGTACATTTCCCGGGCGATAATTTCGATTTTTTCCTCTATGGGAATATCCAGAGGGTATAAAAATTTAAACTCGCTTGGTTTGTCCGCTGCTTTTACTACTGCCTCGGCAAGTTCTTTTGCTCCTTCTCCGCCTTGGGCATGAGCCATACTGATGATCGCGTCTTCGGCTCCGAATTCGCAGGCTTTTCGTTTGATAATTTCAATTTCCGCGTCGGTATCAGTAGAAAAGCGGTTAATGGTTACGACTACCGGGACTCCGAATGCCCGGATATTCGCAATTTGTTTTTCCAGATTACAGCATCCAAGTTCAACTGCTTGCAAGTTTTCCTGAGTGAGTTCTTTCTCCGGAGGCCGGCCGGAAACAACATGGTAATGTCCGCTATGCATTTTTAGCGCTCTTACCGAACACACTAAAACCACACAATCCGGAGTTAATCCGCTGTAGCGGCATTTAATATCCATGAATTTTTCCGCGCCGCAATCTGCACCGAAACCGCTTTCAGTAACCACGTAATCAGCCAGTTTTAAGGCCATCTTGTCGGCAAGGATGGAACTGTTTCCGTGAGCAATATTTCCGAATGGGCCGGTGTGGACAAGACACGCGGTTTGTTCGGTAGTTTGAATAAGATTGGGCTTGATCGCGTCTTTTAATAATACGGCCATAGCTCCGGCAACTTTTATGTCTTCCGGAGTGATGGGTTTGCCTTCATAGGTTGTACCTAAGAATATTTTTCCTAATTTTTCGCGCAGTTCTTTTAAAGATGAGGTTAAGGCTAATACCGCCATTACTTCGCTGGCTTCGGTAATATCAAATCCGGTTTGCCGCAAAAATCCGTTTTCCGGCCCGCCGAGACCGATGACAACATTGCGCAAAAATCTATCGCTGACATCAATTACTCTGCGCCAGGTAATACTTTGCGGATCAATGTTTAAAGCATTGCCTTTTTGAATGTGATTATCTAAAAAAGCTGCGCATAAGTTATGGGCCATTCCGATAGCATGGACATCACCGGTTAAATGTAAATTAAAATCTTCCATGGGCAATACCTGCGAATACCCGCCGCCGGCAGCGCCGCCTTTGACTCCGAAAACCGGGCCTAAGGAAGGTTGCCGGATACAACAAATCGCGCTTCTGCCGATTTTATTCAGGCCTAAAGAAAGTCCGATCGTATTGAGAGTTTTTCCTTCTCCCCAGGGAGTGGGAGTGATCGCGGTAACATCAATATATTTACCGTTAGGTTCGTCTTTGAGCCGGTCTAAAAGGCTTAAGGAGATTTTAGCTTTATAATGTCCATAGAGCTCCAACTCATCTTCACGGATACCGATATCCGCGGCGATTTTTGTAATATGCGCTAATTGTATTGATTGGGCAATTTCCAGGTCACTTTGCATGATATCTCCTTTAATGAGTCCGCCAAGCGGCCGCTTTAAGCGGACAATGGCGAGACGAATTAAACCTCGCCGCGTCTTGTGGCGGGTCAATTATTATAACAGTTAAAATCATTATAAATTCGCAGCTAATCACTGTCAAGGATATAAAATTATAAAAATATTCCATCTTGAGTTTTTACAATTAGTTGTGTAAATTTTAAAAGCAGCGGTTTGCTTGCAAGGCAAAGATAAACATGATATACTTTAACACTATTTTAAATATAGGAGATTAGGTTAAATATAAATGAATAAAGCAAAGCAAAAAAACTCAATTCGGATCATATGTTTTGTTGTCATTCAGACATTATTGTTTGTTGACTGTGCCTGGTGCTTATCGCCGGCGGTTAGTGTTGATGTTGAATCAATACAGAAAAGTTTTGCCGGATATCGGCCGGCAAGGCTGAAGCGAATTTATTGGGAAGAACGTTCCAATACGGCGGAAATGATGTTTAGCTTTTTTAAGGGGCAGTTGGCAGATCAGGGGTATGAACTGTTTTCTGTTTTTGACGAACAGGATCTTCGGGATAATCCGCCGCAGCTGGCGATCCTCAATCCGGAAGCGGCTAAAGGCCGCGGCCATATTTTACGTTCGATTACACCCGGAATAAGGATATTGATTGTTTCCGGTTATGATTTAAAAGATGCCGATGTCGCTTCTATGGGGGGACATTATTATTTACATAAACCTTTTTCTCTGGAAAAATTTTTATCGACTATAGAACAGGCTGCGGCTGATATTGCTGCCGGAACGGGGAAGCTTGCCGCATTGTCAACTCTTCCGGAATGGTGCGAATATGCGCCGGCACGTATCGATGACTATTCCTGGTTAAAAGATCAGTTGGGAATCAAGACATTAGAGTATCAGGACCGGATCGTGATCAGGAAAAGGGACGGGGCATTGTTTTTTGTCCGGACTAAATACCGTCCGGAAAAAGTACAGGAAGGAGATTTTATCTGGCCGGAGAAAAATGATCCAACTCGTGAATATATTGCATTTCGGTTCGGCCGAGAAATCCAGGCAAATGTCTGTGATATTATCCTGCCGGCAGGCCGTCAGGCGCAGGCTTTGGCTAAATATGTGGGAGCGACACCTCAGGATATTCATTTAGTGCGGATAAGCGGAGATTATCGTCTGCAGGATGCAGAAGTCATGCGCAAAGATTTTCGAAAGGCGTTTACCCGGAATCTGGTTTTGGCGATACTTATCAGAAAATATGATTTCCACCGGGCCAATCACCAGCCGGTTAAGGACGCGGATGTGCCGATGATGTTTGATAATGAGCAGTCTTTCCATGAAAATTTTTCCGATATTCAGCAGTTTGCGCTTGCGTTTATAGATAATTATTTTCCTTCTGCGCATTATGGGATAATAAACCCAGACCAATTGTTAGGTGAGATCGATTTTGAAGAACTCTCGGATGCGGTAACTTTTTGCGAACAGGAATTAAACATGGATGCGATGCGTACTCAGATCATGGCCATGATAGATTCCGTTGATTATTTTGAGGGCCGGCAGATAATATCTTATGTGGAATCCCGGCAATTGACGTTTCGAGTTGATGTGTTGGATTTTTTTCGGACGGTTTTAGATTTCAATGCGTCATTCAGCCTGAACCGGTTCCGCAATCTGCCGGAGAAGCCGCGTTTTTCCATCATGGATATTAGCAGGGCATTGCTTCCGGCTAGTCTTGATGCCCCAGCTGCGGAAATCGAGTTTAACAATGAGCTTCTGGAACAGGCGATATAGATTAAGAGTAGCGGGTAGAGAGTAGACACATATCTCTTGACTCTGGGCCTCTCCTATATATACAATCATGAGTATTAAGGAGGGCAATATGAAAAAAATATATGTCATCTTATTGATCTTATTTTTGACCCCCATGGCCCAAGCTCTGGAGCTTAAGAGCGATACGCTTATTAAGGGAGAGTATATTGATAAGCAATATACCGGAGAAGGCTTAGATGTGTCACCGCCTTTGAATTGGTCTGGGATCCCGGAGGGAACAAAGAGTTTTGCTTTAATTTGTGATGATCCGGATGCGCCGGTAGGCACATGGGTGCATTGGGTCATGTATAATATCCCTCCTTATATAAAGGAGTTAGGAGAAGCAATTCCTGCTGATGAAGTACTTATTGACGGAAGTCTGCAGGGTAAGAATGATTTTGGCCGAATAGGTTATGGCGGCCCGATGCCGCCGCCGGGTAAGCCGCATCGTTATTTTTTTAAATTATATGCTTTGGATACATTGCTTGATGTTAAGCCGGGCTTGACAAAAAGTCAATTGCTTGAGGTAATAAACGGGCATATTTTAACGCAAGTGCAGCTTGTGGGTAAATATAAAAGATAAAAAAATCTTGTAGATTGTAATTACAAGTGCGACAAGAAAAAGCTCCACAGATCGTAAGAAACCTGTTATTTTGTAAGTGACAAACAAAACAAAAAACAGGAGATCATATGGAGCAAGAAAATTGTAGCATTAAAAGGCAAAAATAT
>JBDRPX010000033.1:0-87826 GCA_043826565.1 Candidatus Omnitrophota bacterium | reverse complement strand
ACAGAAGACAGAAGACAGAAGACAGAAGACAGAAGACAGAAGACAGAAGACAGAAGACAGAAGACAGAAGACAGAAGACAGAAGACAGAAGACAGAAGACAGAAGACAGAAGACAGAAGACAGAAGACAGGGAGAAACTTAAGAAACAAAAATTTTTATATTTCTGATTTCTGTTCTCTGACATCTGATTTCTGAAAATTGGAGTAATCATAATGAGCAAGAAACTTACGAGCAAAGTAGGCAATAAATGGGTGACCATTCATAAGGATATGAGCACTCAGGGAATCCAGACATCTTTTCAAAATAACCGTGTGTGTACTTTGGGAAAAGATCAATACACGGCTACCCAATATGATAATTATTTGGCCATGGCTATTGCGATAAGAGACAGAATAGTCGAACGCTGGATATTAACGCAGCAAATGTATCATAAAGTAAACCGTAAACGTGTTTATTACCTTTCCATGGAATTTCTTATCGGCAGATTAATGGGAAATAATATGATAAATCTCGGTTTGCTGGATGAATCCTCCAAAGCCATGAAAGAATTAGGCTTTGATCTGGATAAGATCCGGGAACAGGAGATTGATGCCGGGCTGGGTAATGGCGGCTTAGGCCGTTTAGCGGCTTGTTTCCTTGATTCTATGGCGACATTAGCAATTCCCGGGCAGGGCTATGGGATCAGGTATGATTATGGAGTTTTTAAGCAGAAGATAATTAACGGTTATCAGGTAGAACAGCCTGATGAATGGCTTCGGTTGGGAAATCCCTGGGAGATTTCGCGTCCTGAGTATACCGTAAAAATAAAATTTTACGGACATACTCATGCGGTAACTGATTACAAAGGAAGATTGAATATGCGCTGGGTTGATACTCAGGATATTCTGGCGGTTCCCTATGATATTCCGGTTCCGGGCTATGGGAATGATATCGTTAATACCCTGCGGCTTTGGTCGGCGCGCAGTACGGAAGAATTTGATTTTGAATATTTTAATGACGGCGACTATGAACAAGCGGTTTATAAAAAAATGTTTTCGGAAAATATTTCCAAGGTGCTTTATCCGAATGATAATGTCAGCCAGGGCCGGGAGCTGCGTTTAAAGCAGGAGTATTTTTTTACCGCGGCATCTATCGCGGATATTATGCGCCGTTTTAAACAGGATAATGCGCATATAAAAAATCTATCTGACAAAATAGTTATTCAGTTAAATGACACTCATCCGGCCTTAGCGATCGCGGAACTTATGAGAGTGCTGGTTGATGAAGAGAGTCTCGAATGGGATAATGCCTGGGAAATTACCAATCGATGCTTTGCTTATACCAATCATACGGTAATGCCGGAAGCCTTGGAGAGTTGGTCAGTGTTGTTATTCGGGAATTTGTTTCCCCGTCATTTACAAATAATTTATGAGATTAATGCCCGGTTTTTAAGAGAAGTTGCTAATAAATTCCCGGGTGATACCGATAGATTAAGCCGGATGTCGCTTATTGAAGAAGGTGATCCTAAAAAAATACGCATGGCTTATTTAGCGATTATCGGCAGTCACTCTGTTAATGGGGTATCAGAAGTGCATTCAGATTTATTAACAACTCAATTGTTCAAAGATTTTTATGAGTTTTCTCCGGAAAAATTTAATAATAAAACTAACGGAATAACTCAGCGCCGCTGGCTGCTGAAATCTAATCCGAAGTTATCTTCACTTATTAGCGAAGCTATCGGTAAGGGCTGGGTGAGGAATCTTTATGAGATGAAAAAGCTGGAAAAGTTTAAAGAGGATAGTTCTTTTAGAAAAAAATGGTGGGCGGTTAAAACTGCTAATAAAGCATACCTGGCGGATTATATATATAAAACAAATGGTATTATTATTGATCCGGAATCTTTATTTGATGTCCAAATCAAACGGATACATGAATATAAAAGACAGATAATGTTCGTCTTGTATATAATCAGGCAGTATCTAAAACTAAAAAAAGATTATAAGAGTATTACTTTGGCCAGGACTTGTATGTTTGCCGGGAAAGCTGCGCCGGGATATCATATGGCCAAGCTGATCATTAAATTTATTAATAATGTTGCCGGTGTAATTAATAAAGATAAATCTATCCGGGATAGATTGAAAATAGTTTTTATGGAAAATTACAGAGTTTCTTTGGCGGAGAAGATATTCCCGGCAAGTGAACTTTCCGAACAGATATCTACTGCCGGGACAGAAGCTTCCGGAACCGGGTGCATGAAATTCATGGTTAACGGAGCGCTGACGATCGGAACTCTAGACGGAGCGAATATTGAGATGGCCCGGGAAGTGGGCAAAGAAAATATATTTATATTCGGACAGCAGATAAATCAAATCCAGAAACTCAAGGCAGATGGGTACAATCCACGGGAATTTGTGGAGAAATCTCCGGAGCTGCAGGAGATAATCCATCTTATCCAGAGCAATTTCTTTTCGCAGGTAGAACAAGGTTTATTTGAGCCGATTATTCGTAATCTATTGGATTCTGATCCTTTTTTTATTTGCGCTGATTTTGACGCGTATTGCGCAACGCAGGATGAGGTATCTTCGGTTTATGCCGACAAAGAGGAGTGGACAAAGCGTTCAATTATCAATGTGGCCAAGTCCGGAAAGTTCTCCAGTGATCGTACGATCAAAGAATATGCTAAGGAGATCTGGGGGATTGAAGCCTAGAGCCTTAAAATTAAATTTTTGTCCGAATGCTAATTTTATTGACAAATTTTTAAAAATATGTATACTGAATTTAGTCGGTTTTTGTTGAGTTAACCCTAGAAACAGAGAGGTAAAGTATGCCGAAAGGGAAAGTAAAGTGGTTCAGTAACAAAAAAGGGTATGGTTTTATAACTGCTGAGTCTGGCAGCGATGTATTTGTGCATCACAGCACAATTCAGGGCGACGGATTCAAGACGTTGGATGAAGGCCAGGATGTTGAGTTCGAGATCGAACAGGGTCCTAAAGGCGAACAAGCCAAAAATGTAGTGAAGTTATAACCCAAAAAATAAAAAACCCGGCTTCTAAAAGAGCCGGGTTTTTTTTTAGCTCAAAGGCAAGAGAGTACTATGAAAAAACTAGTTAGATTCGGGGTGTCTCTAGAAGAAGATTTATTGAAAAAATTTGACCGGTTGATCAAAGACCGGCGATATACCAACCGTTCGGAAGCTATTCGTGACCTTATCCGGCAGGAGCTTATCCAGCAGGAATGGAAGACCCAAGGTGATATTGCCGGGGCGATCACCTTAGTATACGACCACCATAAAAGAGATCTGGTTAATCGGCTTACCGACCTCCAGCACGGTTTTTTAAATTTAATCATTTCCACCCAACATCTGCATCTCGATCACCATAATTGTTTGGAGATCCTGGCGATAAGAGGTAATGCCGAGAAAGCTCAGGAATTAGCTAATATTCTAATGTCGGTTAAAGGGGTAAAACATGCGACGCTGAGTATGTCCGGAACAGGTAAAGGGATTAAGTAGAAGTATTTCTTATTCCGGTGAGGTTGTGATATACTGATTTAAGTTAAAAGTCAAAGGTTAAAAGTTAAAAGTTAAAAAGTGTATGTATTTGTCCGCCACAGAGATTGGCGAGATTAAATTCGCTATTTAAGGAGAGGATATGATTGTTGTAACCGGCGGAGCGGGATTTATCGGAAGTTGTTTCTTGTGGAAGCTGAATCAGCAGGGGATAGATGATATCCTGGTGGTAGACCATTTGGATACTACGGATAAATGGAAAAATCTTATGGGAAAACGTTTTCGTGATTATATCCAGAAAGATGATTTCCTGAAATTAGTCCAGGAAGATAAACTCCCCCGGATAGATCAAATTATTCATATGGGAGCTTGCAGTTCGACTACCCTAAATGACGCGGATTATTATATCAGGAATAATTACGAGTATTCTAAGATTTTAGCACTTTGGGCATTTAGTAAAAAGATTCCATTTTTATATGCTTCCTCGGCGGCTACATATGGTGACGGAGAATTTGGCTATGATGATGCTAATGAAAATACGCAAAGGCTTATTCCTTTAAATATGTATGGATATTCCAAGCAGTTATTTGACTTATGGCTGCTTAATAATGGATATGAAAATAAAGCAACCGGGCTTAAGTTTTTTAATGTATTCGGCCCAAATGAATATCATAAGGGTGAAATGATGAGTATTGTTTGTAAAAAATTCCATGAGGTTGCCGAGCAAGGCTGTATTCGTTTATTTAAGTCGTATAATGATGATTACAAGCATGGCGAACAAAAAAGAGATTTTATTTATGTTAAAGACGCGGTAGAAGTGATGTATTATTTCTTCACTAATCCGGATAAGGCCGGGATATTTAATCTGGGCACTGGCAAAGCACAATCCTGGAATGACCTCAGCGCAGCGATGTTTAAGGCCTTGGATAAAAAACCGAAAATTGAATATATAGACATGCCGGAGTATTTACGTCCTAAATATCAGTATTTTACTCAAGGCGTAATGGATAAGGCCAAAACTGCCGGAGCTCCGGTTAACTTTCGGACTTTGGAAGAATCGGTAAAAGATTATATCACTAATTATCTTAAGGAAGGCGAAAACTTATAACCGATGGGTAAGCAATGAAAAAATTTCCGCAAAAAACAATTTCCCGGTCATTTCTCTATATAAGAACTTTAGAGAAACTGATAAATTCCGGGGAGAATTATGTTTCTTCTAAACAATTGGCGAAAATTACCGGTCTTACTGATGTACAGATACGCCAGGATATCTCAAATTTCGGAAAAGTCGGCAAGCCGAGAGTCGGATATAAGACAATTGAATTAAAAAAGATCCTGGAAGATTTTGTTTTGCAGAATATCGTGCATATCGCGCTATTTGGCGTTGGTAATCTCGGGGTGGCAATTTTAAAATATTCCGGATTTAAGCAGGATAAAGTTCAGATTGTTGCTGCTTTTGAAAAAGACCGCAGAAAAATCGGCAAAAAAATTAATGATGTAGATATATTCAGTGTTAATGATGCTCCGAAAATAATTCCTAAGACGCATACGGAAATTGGGATTATCGCTGTTCCCGAACACAATGCCCAGCCGGTAGCGGATATTATTGTTGCTTCCGGGATTCGCGGTATTGTGAATTTTTCTCCGGTGTCCATAAGTGTCCCCAGTGATGTTTACGTGAAAAATATTGATTTGACTATAGAATTTCTTTCGCTTTTCTGTGAAATGCAGCTTTAAAAGAAAAGTCAAAACTTAAAAGGCAAAAGTCAAAAGTGCCAGCCTCGCCAGCTCAGCTAGGCGGGCAATTCAAAAGTAAAAAGTTAAAAATATTTTTAGAGTTAGTGGGGTAATTATATTATTAGTAATTTTGAATTTTAAGTTGAATTTTTGAGCTTTGATTTCTGACTTTTGAATTACAAAACAGGAATAATTGAATATGCATGAAATGTCCATAGCTTCAGAATTAATGGATCAAATATTAGAAGTTGCGCGGGAAAATAACATGGTCAGCGTTGATTCAGTAGAAATTGAAACCGGAGTACTTAAACAGATAGTCCCGGAAATTATGCAGACGGCGTTTGAAGCCGTAAAGAAAGAAACTATTGCCGAAAAAGCGCAGCTAAAGATCATCGAGATACCCGCGCTGGTACGCTGCAAGATCTGTGATAATTCTTTTGAGCCTAAAATAGATGATTTTTTATGTCCGGAATGCCGGATGGCTGAGATAGAAATTCTTCAGGGGGATGGGATTATTCTAAAAACAATTTCCGGACAAACGCAGGATGATATAGAAAGGAAAAAGGACCAATGAAGGTTAATGTAGTAAAAAGTGTACTTAATGCCAATGATATTATCGCGGGAAAAAACCGCCAGGTTTTTAAGGAAGCTCAATTATTGGGGATTAATATTATCAGTTCTCCGGGCAGCGGAAAAACAACATTACTGGAAAAAACAATTCCGGCATTATTACCGGAACAAAAATCGCTTGTTTTGGTGGGAGACCTTCAAACTACCCGCGATGCCGATAGGCTTGCTCCGTATGCCGAAGAGGTAACGCAGATTAATACCGGAATGAGCTGTCATCTTTACGCGAACCAGATCGCCGAATCTTTGCCGGGGTTACCTTTGGATAAAGCGGATTATCTGTTCATTGAAAATGTCGGCAATATGGTGTGTCCCGGCGAGTTTGATCTGGGAGAAAATGTGAAAATTATTCTTTATAGTATCCCGGAGGGGGATGATAAGGTTGCTAAGTATCCGACGATTTTTCGCGCGGCAGATCTTGTGTTATTGACAAAAATAGATTTACTGGGAGTTCTTTCTTTTGATTTGGACCGGGCCATGGAAGATATCCGAAAACTTAATGCTACAGTTCCGGTAATTAAATTTTCTGCTGTATCGGGGGAAGGAATGGACGAGTGGCTGTCCTGGCTAAAGGATCAGAGGATTAAATCTATCGGGAATAAGGCTAAATTTTTCGAAGAATAACGAATTTTTCCGCAAAATCCTTATAAAATAAAATAGTTTATCACCATTAAAAAAATTTCAAAAAAAAAGCTTGCAAAGTTATTAATTGATGATAAACTTGAAGTTGGGCGTTGAATTGTTAAAGATTTCACGATTGAATGCACGAATTACTAATCCGGGGTTTGCAGTTACCACTGTAAAACAAATTAAAAAAAGAAGGTATGAGCATGAGTAAAAATTTAGAAGATAAAGTAAAAAAGATTTGTGAATTATACGGTAATGACCGTACAAGAATGATGGATATTGTTAGGGAACTGCAAAAGAGCCAGGGGTGTGTAAGCAGCCCGGCAATGGATTTAATTGCTAAGTGTGTGAAAGCTCATCGTGTGGAAGTAGAAGGAGTTGTTTCTTTTTACGCTTTTCTTTCCAAAAAACCTAAAGGTAAAGTTGTTATTCGTTTGTGTAATGATGTCGTTGACCGGATGAAGGGTGTTGATGCGGTTGCTAAGGCATTTAAAAAAGAGTTAGGAATAGAGTTCGGGCAAACGACCGCGGATGGAAAATTTACTTTAGAATATACTCCTTGTATCGGTATGTGTGACCAGGCTCCGTCGGCAATGGTTAATGATGAAATCATTACCAATCTAACCGGCGGCAAAGTTAAAAAACTTATCAGTGAATTAAAAGAGCACCAGGATCCTAAGAAAATCAAACGTAAACTTGGCGATGGGAATAATTCGGATAAACTTATTCAGTCTATGGTCACCAATTCTCTATATACAAAAGGCGCGGTTATTTTTGCGGAAAACACCCCGGATGCTGGCCTGGGAAAAGCATTATCCATGACTCCGGAAGAAGTTATTAAGGAAGTTAAAACTACCGGGTTAAGAGGCCGCGGCGGTGCGGGCTTTCCTACCGGGCTTAAGTGGGAGTTTACCCGTAATGCGGAAGGTGAAAATAAATGTATTATTTGTAATGCTGATGAGGGAGAACCGGGGACATTTAAAGACCGGGTGATCCTGACCGAGCGTTGTGATTTACTATTTGAAGGGATGACAATTGCCGGATATGCTATTGGTGCTGATACCGGGATAATTTATTTAAGAGGCGAATACGCGTATTTGCGTGCTTTTCTGGAAAAGAAGCTTAAAGATCGCCGGGATAAAGGTCTTTTAGGAAAAAATATTTTAGGAAAAGAAAAATTAAATTTTGATATACGCATTCAGATGGGAGCAGGAGCATATATCTGCGGTGAGGAAACAGCACTTATAAGTTCTTGCGAAGGAATGCGTGGAGATCCGAAAAATCGTCCGCCGTTCCCGGCACAAAAAGGTTATTTGGGGCTTCCGACCAGCGTAAATAATGTGGAAACGTTTTGCTGTGTTGCCCGGATCATGGAAAATGGTGCCGGCTGGTTTTCCGGACTTGGTTCTAAAGACAGCGCCGGGACAAAATTATTAAGTGTTTCCGGAGATTGTGACGCTCCCGGTGTTTATGAAGTACCTTTTGGAATTACGATTAAAGATTTACTTAAAGAAGTCAAAGCGGCAAAAGTACAAGCAGTTCTGATCGGGGGGCCTTCCGGACAGATCATCGGGCCTAAAGATTTTGACCGGGCGATCTGTTATAACGATTGTGCGACCGGCGGCGCCGTGGTTGTTTTTAATAAAGACCGCGATCTTTTGGAAATAGTTCATCAGTATATGGAATTCTTTATTGAGGAAAGCTGCGGATATTGTACCCCTTGCCGGGTGGGAAATGTTCTTCTGAAACAGCGTTTGGAGAAGATTATGTCCGGAAAAGGTGAAAAAGGAGATCTGGATTATCTTCAGGAACTCGCCGAGACAGTTATGAAAACCAGCCGCTGCGGCCTGGGGCAGACATCGCCGAATCCAATTCTGACGACGATAAAAAATTTCCGGCTGATGTACGAAAAAATAATTAATAAAAAAGCGGATAAGATGGAGCCGACATTTGATATTAAGGCGGCGATTAAAGATGCCGAAGGTATTGCCGAACGTAAGTCAGTAATATATTAATAGAGTAGCGAGTAGAGAGTAGCAAGTAGCGAGACAAAAATATAATAAAAGTTAGGAAAGATAGGAAGGTTATGACAAAAAAAATCCCATTTACAATTGATGGTGTTAAGGTAACGGGAACTGCCGGACAGACCATTATGCAGGCAGCGGATGAGGCGGGTGTCTATATACCGCGTTTGTGTTACATGAAAGATCTCATACCGCACGGCAGCTGCCGGGTATGTACGGTTATGGTAAACGGACGGCCGCAGTCAGCCTGTACTCAGCCGATAGCTGAAGGAATTATTGTTGAAAATGAAACTGAAAAAATACAGAGTTATCGCCGTGATATTGTGGATATGCTTTTTGTCGAAGGCAATCACTATTGCATGATATGTGAAAAAAGCGGTAATTGTGAATTGCAGGCCATGGCTTATCGTTTAGGTATATGCGCTCCAAAATATCCGTACCAATTCCCGGTTCGGGATCTTGACGGATCGCATCCGGATATTTTTATTGATCGTAACCGTTGTATTTTATGCGGCCGTTGCGTGGAAGCATCCCGGGATATTGACGGTAAAGGAGTGTTTGAGTTCATCGGGCGCGGAAATGAAAAGAAAATTGCCGTTAACTCCGAAGCAAAACTGGCGGATACTAATGCTAAAGTTACGGATAAGGCTATGGAAGTTTGTCCGGTCGGAGCGATTATTAAAAAACGTATCGGATTTGCGGTTCCGATAGGCGAGCGTCTTTACGATAAAGAGCCGATCGGTTCAGATATTGAAAAAAAGAAAAAAAAGATATTTGGTATAATTTAACATAACACAGGAAAAAGGTAGATTAAAATGGGAAAACCTAAAGTTGCTACTGCGTCACTTGCCGGATGTTTCGGATGCCACATGTCCTTACTGGATATAGATGAGCGTATCCTGAAACTTGTTGAACTGATCCAATTTGACAAATCACCGATCAATGATATAAAAAAGTTTACCGGCAGATGTTTGGTCGGACTTATTGAAGGTGGATGTTGTAATGAAGAAAACGTGCATGTTCTTCAATACTTTCGTGAAAATTGCGATATTATGATTTCGGTGGGCGATTGCGCGATTAACGGAGGAATTCCGGCCATGCGTAACGGTATTGCGCTCAAAGAATGTTTTGATGAGGCATATCTTAACGGGCCGACAGTATATAATCCGAAAAAGATAATTCCGAATGACAAGGAAATCCCGCTTATTCTTAATAATGTGTATCCTTGTCATCATGTTGTAAAGATGGATTATCACCTGCCCGGCTGTCCGCCGAGCGCGGATACATTGTGGGCAGCGTTGGTGGCCTTATTAACTAATAAGCCGCTGGAACTGCCGTATGAGTTGATAAAATACGATTAATAAAGAATGGAGTAATGAACGTGAGTACTAAATTAAAAAGAATAGTTATTGAACCGGTAACCCGTGTCGAAGGACATGGGAAAGTATCCATTTTGCTTGACGAGAAAAATCAGGTTAAGCAGGCACGATTGCATATTGTTGAATTCCGCGGTTTTGAACGTTTTGTCCAAGGCCGTCCTTACTGGGAAATCCCGGTATTGGTGCAAAGATTGTGCGGTATTTGTCCGGTAAGCCATCATTTGGCCGCGGCAAAAGCTATGGATCGTATTGTCGGCGGAGAGAAGCTTACTCCTACTGCGGAAAAGATGCGCCGGCTGATGCATTATGGACAGACCTTCCAGTCTCATGTGCTGCATTTCTTTCACCTGGTTTCTCCGGATCTTTTATTTGGGTTTGATGCTGATCCGGCGATTCGTAATGTTATCGGGGTGGCGCAGAAGTTTCCGGATCTGGCTGTACAGGCGGTAATGATGAGAAAATATGGTCAGGAGATCATTAAAGCGACTGCCGGAAAAAAGATTCATGGAACCGGAGCAATTCCCGGAGGGATAAACAAGAATCTTTCGATTGCCGAACGGGATGTGTTTTTAAAAGATATTGACCAGATGATTAAATGGGCCAGAGCCGGATTGAAAATCGCGAAAGATTACACCATGGAAAATCTCGAAGATATCGCGCCTTTTGGATCTTTTGATTCCAGTCATTTAGGGTTAGTCCGTAAAGACGGGTGTATGGATCTTTATGATGGAAATTTACGTGCGGTTGACTCAGAAGGAAAAAAGATATTTGATCAGGTCAATCCGCAGGATTATCTGAAGTATATCGCTGAAGAAGTTCGTTCCTGGTCATACATGAAGTTTCCGTTCATTAAATCTATCGGGCCGGAAAAAGGATGGTATCGTGTCGGGCCTTTGGCCAGAGTTAATATTTGTGATTTTATTGATACTCCGGAAGCGGAAGCCGAGCGTAAAGAATTTATGGTTCTCACCAAAGGTAAGCCGAATAATATTACGATGGCCTACCATTGGACCCGCATGATCGAAACTTTGCATTCGATCGAGAAGATCAAGGAATTGCTTAATGATAAAGATCTGCAGGGAAAAGATCTGGTAGTTAAGGGTAAGCGCAGAGAAGAAGCAGTAGCAATTATTGAAGCTCCGCGCGGAACACTTTTCCATCATTATAAAGTTGATAAGAACGATCAGGTAACCATGGCTAATCTTATTGTTTCCACAACCAGTAATAACGAACCGATGAACCGTGCGGTTGAGAAAGTGGCTAAAGATCATTTGAGCGGAAAGAAGAAAATTACCGAAGGATTATTGAATCGTGTGGAAGTGGCTATCCGTGCTTATGATCCTTGTCTTTCCTGCGCGACACATGCTATGGGAAAAATGCCGCTGATTGTTAGTCTTTATGATAGTAAAGGGCAATTGATCGATCAAAAGGCAAAATAATATGGCCGCAGAACCGAAAAAAGTCTTGTTAATCGGTTATGGTAACCCGGGAAGGCTGGATGACGGACTTGGGCCGGCATTGGCCGAGGAGATCGAAGCGGAGAATATCCCGGAGGTAACTGTAGACGCTGACTATCAATTAACGGTTGAAGATGCCGCGGATGCGGCTAAACATGATGTAGTCATATTTGCTGATGCTTCGGTAAACGGAAGAGAGCCGTTCTTTTTTACCAGAATAGAACCTAAAGCGGGAATGAGTTTTACCAGTCATAGTGTGGAGCCGGAAGCAGTTCTGGGTTTAGCGCAGGAGTTATTCAGCGCTAAAACACAAGGGTATGCCTTGGGAATACGCGGTTATGAATTCAATGAATTCGGTCAGGGGCTTTCTCCGGCAGCAGCGGAAAACCTAAAAAAAGCCAAAGAATTTATTAAAACCGCTTTGCTTAATAAAAAATTTGTAGAAATTAAATAACCTGCGGATTATATCTAATTATTGACTATCCCTGCCTGATTCGTGTATTGTAGTTACTATGGACGATATTACTATTACTAGGTTACGTATATCCATTCAAGGAGCTGTGCAGGGGGTGGGATTCCGGCCGTTTATCTATCGGCTGGCCAAAGAATTAGAACTTACCGGATGGGTTTTGAATTCCAGCCAGGGTGTTGTTATTGAGGCTGAAGGCAGAAAAGAACAGCTGGACAATTTTTTACTGCGGATTGGAAAAGAAAAACCGCAGCATGCGTTTATTCAAAGCTTAGAACCGGCATTTTTTGATAAAACCGGCTATGCGTCCTTTGAGATCTTAGAAAGCAGTTCCGGAGAGAAAACAGCGATTATTCTTCCGGATATTGCGACGTGCCCAGATTGCCTTAAAGATGTTTTTAATTCATCTTCCCGCAGGTATCTGTATCCCTTTACAAATTGTACTAATTGCGGCCCACGCTATAGTATTATTGAATCACTTCCTTATGACCGGCCTAATACTACAATGAAAGGGTTTTCCATGTGCCCGCATTGTGCGCAAGAATATAATAATCCCCAGGACCGGCGTTTTCACGCGCAGCCTAATGCGTGTCCGGAATGCGGTCCTTATGTGAGCCTGTGGGATAAGGCAGGAGCTGTAGCAGCTACTCACCAGGAGGCCATGGCAAAGACAGCTCAAGGATTACGTGACGGGCTTATTGTCGCGGTAAAAGGATTAGGGGGTTTTCACCTGATGGCTGATGCCCGCAATGAAGAAGCTGTAAAAAACCTGCGGTATCGTAAAAATCGTGAAGCAAAACCATTAGCGCTGATGTATCCTTCCTTAGAAGCTATTCAAAGTGATTGTGCTCTGTCTGATTATGAAGAAAGGCTGCTTAGTTCATCAGAAGCACCGATTGTACTTGTCCGCAAAAGAGTTACTTGTTCTTTGCCGGAATCTATTGCTCCGGATAATCCTTATTTGGGAGTAATGATACCGTATACTCCGTTACATCACATACTTATGCGGATGCTTAATTTTCCGGTTGTGGCCACAAGCGGAAATATGAGTGATGAAACTATTTGCTTTCAAGAAAACGAGGCTTTGAAATATCTGAGTTCTATTGCCGATATATTTCTAGTTCATAACCGGCCGATTGCCCGGCATGTTGATGATTCCATTGTCCGGATTTTTTCCGGAAGGGAAATCATGATGCGCCGGGCGCGTGGGTATGCGCCGCTTCCGGTGATGTTAAAAAGTCCGGTAAAAGATACTATGCTGGCGGTGGGCGGGCATTTAAAAAATACGATTGCGGTGAGTTCCGGGAAAAATGTTTTTATTAGTCAGCATATCGGAGACTTGGATACGGAAAAAACATTTAATACTTTTAATACGATTATTGATGATTTTCGTAATATGTATGAGCTTGATTTTAAAAAAGTAGTTTGTGATCTGCATCCGCGCTATCGATCGACACAATTTGCTTTGCATAGCGGCTTGCCGGTACTGGAGGTACAGCATCATTATGCGCACGTGCTTTCCTGCATGGCGGAAAACGAATTAACTCCTCCGGTCTTAGGTGTTTGCTGGGATGGGACAGGTTATGGAACGGATCGAACTGTTTGGGGGGGGGAATTTTTAAAAATTAATGATAAGTCTTTTGAACGGGTTGCTTATTTTAAACCGTTTTACCTCCCCGGCGCAAACAAGGCGGTAAGAGAGCCGCGGCGGACTGCGCTGGGGTTATTATATGAAATATTCGGAGAAGATCTTTTTGAAATGAGGGAACTAAACACAGTTAAGGCATTTACTGACGCAGAGTTAAAAAATATGCAGGTAGTTCTTGAGAAAAAAATAAACTCTCCTTTAACTTCAAGTGCCGGCCGTTTGTTTGATGCTGTTGCTTCGATAATCGGGGTTCGTCAGATTGCTCAGTTTGAAGGCCAGGCGGCAATGGCTCTGGAATTTCTGACCATTGATAAAGATATTGATCAAAGATATTCTCTTGTTGTAAAAAGAATAGATCCGGATTATCCGGCGTCTGCGTTTTGTGTCGATCACAGCGTGATCATAAAGGAAATATTGATTGATCTGGAGAAAAAAATCCCTAAAGAAATAATCGCCGCAAAGTTCCATAATACCTTAACGGAAATAATCATTACTGTTGCTAAGGGGGCCGGGATGGAAAAGGTGGTTTTAAGCGGCGGATGTTTTCAGAATAAATATCTTACGGAACATACGGTGAAAAGATTAAGGCAGGAGAAATTTCTGGTGTATTGGCATCAGCGGGTGCCGCCTAATGACGGAGGTATCTCTTTAGGTCAAATTGCGGCAGCATGTAAAGAGTAATTGTATAAAGGAGAAGGTTATGGCAAGATTTCGAAATAAAACATCAAAATCAGCAGGGTTGCTCCCGGGAGAGCTGGTTCATATCGGCAATAAACGAAGTGAATCTGTAAATATTTCTATTATTGACTATACGGAAAATTCCTTGGAGGAAAGAGACGCGGTTTTAGCCAAAGAATGTGCCGTATTTAAAGATACCTCTGCAGTTACCTGGATAAATATTAATGGTATTCATGATTTATCGGTTATTGAAACTTTGGGGCAGGGGTTTAATATTCATCCTCTGGTGCTCGAAGATATTCCGAATACTTCCCAGCGCCCTAAGATCGATGAGACCGAGGAGTATATTTTTATTGTGCTTAAAATGCTTTATATTGAAAATGATTCCAAAGAGATTAAGTCGGAACAGGTTAGCCTCGTTTTGGGGAAAAATTATGTTTTATCCTTTCAGGAGAGGGAAGGTGATGTTTTTTATAAAGTACGTGAGCGCATCCGGAGCAATAAAGGCCGGCTAAGGAAAATGGGCGCGGATTATCTTGCGTATACATTGATCGACGCGATTGTGGATAATTATTTTATGATCATCGAAAATATGGGTGATCGGGTTGAAGGCATAGAAGAAGAACTCATGCAGAATCCGGAACCTAAAATACTTCAAATGATCTATAATTTAAAGCAGGAAGCCTTGTTTTTAAGGAAGTCGGTTTGGCCTTTGCGGGAAGTGATCAGCAGTCTTGCCCGCGGGGAATCAAAACTGATTAAAAAATCAACGGAGATATATCTGCGGGATGTCTATGATCATACTATCCAGGTTATTGATGGTATTGAGACTTTTCGGGATATGATTTCCGGGATGATCGATATATATCTTTCCAGCGTCAGCAATAAAATGAATGAAGTAATGAAAGTACTTACGATTATCGCCACAATATTTATTCCGATCACTTTTATTGCCGGTGTTTTCGGGATGAATTTTAACCCGGAATCTTCTCCGTGGAACATGCCGGAACTCAGCTGGCGTTACGGGTATTTGATGGCCTGGGGGTTAATGATTAGCAGTGCCGGGGTAATGATCGTATATTTTAAACGGAAAAAATGGTTATAAGGCGTAAATGATAAATTTCGCAAAACAAGAAGAAAAGATAAGAAAAATTCCCAAAGGGTTTATTATATTACTGGGGTATATAATGGTTCTTCTGCTGGGAGTATTAGACTATTATACCGGATACCGCCTGGGGTTTTCGATTTTTTATGTATTACCGATTACCATGCTTATCTGGTTTTGCCATCGTGATCCGGGGATTGTTTTAGCTGTTTTCAGCGCGATTGTCTGGTATACCGCGGATGTCGCGGCCCGGGGAAACGTTCAGTCTTATTTTATCCTTATCTGGAATACCGTCATCCGGCTTAGTTTTTTTCTGATCATCGCGTTTTTTCTTTCGGCTTTAAAAGAAACCATGGAGAGGGAAAAGGCTTATTCGCGGATTGATTATTTGACCGGACTGGCGAACTTTCGTTTTTTTTCCGAGCTGGCCGAAGGAGAAATAAGCCGTTCGAAGCGCTATAATCGCGGTGTATCGGTCGCGTATATTGATTTGGATAATTTTAAAACTGTTAATGACAAATTCGGGCATAAGCGGGGTAATGAGCTTTTGCGTATTGTTGCCGATAACATAAAACGGTCTATTCGGATCATTGATATCCCGTCCCGTTTGGGCGGGGATGAATTTGTTATACTTATGCCGGAAACAAACCATGAGCAATGTGAAATTGTCTTAAAACGAATGAGACAGAATTTACTCGAGGCGATGAAAGAGCAGAAGGTTCCGGTAACATTCAGTATCGGCGCGGTTTCTTATACAGCAGTTCCGGATACAGTCGAACAGATGATCAGCGCGGCTGATGATATGATGTATAAAGCAAAAAAATCCGGGAAGAACAAAATTATCTCTATTGTTGCGTAAATATTACAAAAGATGCCGGCAGTTTTGAGAATTAATAAGAAAAACAATATGTATGAAATTATATAAAAAAGTAGTGATTTTCTTTGCGGTCATCAGCATATCTTTCCTGGTTGTTTATTATTTATCTTGCACAACTAATGGGTTAAGAATGATACTATCTCTTGTCTTGTCCCGGACTGTTGAATGTAAAAAAGTTAGTTTCAGTCCGGAAAGAAGAGGTTTTTTTGACCCTTTAATAATAAAAAACATAGAACTTTCCGGAATTACGGGGATGCCTTCGAACTATATTTTAAAAGCAGAAAGTATTTTAGTCGAAAAGTTCCCCTGTTTTATAAGAGATGTAAGTGTTAAAATAGATAAAGCACAAATGATCGCTCCATCAGGTGAGATTATTTTTATTGAGGGTAGGTATAAGAACGGTAATGTCGAGTTTCGGGCTAAGGCAGAGCATCTCAATGTTAATACGCTAAATACTTTGCTGCCGGAGCGTTTCCAGGGGATCGCCGTATCCGGAGATTTAGCGGATATTACACTTGATCTTAAAGGGGTTTTAAACGACTTTGAAGTTAAAGGGAATTTTTTTATCAAAGATACTTATTCCCGCGGGATTACTGTCCGGGAATCCAGGTGCCGGATTCAGGGCAGAGTTTTAAATTTATCTACTCATTCTGATATTAATGGGGAATTAGCTTTTAATAATACGATTATGCTGGCGGAAAAGCTGCCGGATAGCATTATAAAAATTGGTGAAATTACCATAGTTTTTCCGGGAAACGGAATAGAAGACATAAGTGTGTCTGTGTCTGAAGGAAAAATAGTAGTTTCTGATTCCGGGCACATTTTGTTTTCCGGGATGCTAACAGGTTCAGATATTAATGCTAAAATATATTCTAATTATGTAAGCGTTAGTAAAGTTATAGAATTGTCCGGATCAGCGGAAACGGTGAAAAATTTAAAAGGATTTTTGAGCAATCTCGATATTTTAATTAGCGGCAAAATCAGGGAACCGAAAATTTCCGGCAGTGTTACCGTTGACTCTCTGAAGCGAAGCGGATTTGTCATGTCTAAGTCCTCGATTATTTTTGATCTTTTATTTCGGGGCCTGCCGAATAAGCTTGGAATGACCGGAGAGGTAAGGATTAAAAACGGAGAGATTAAACAGACAAAGTCGGCATTAATTAAAATTCAACCCAGCCGGTTTAAATTTCGCGGGGATATAAAAAATCCGGAATTACATTGCCAGGGGAAGGCTGAAGTTAATAAAGTAAAAATTAATATATCGGTTGAGGGAACCGTGAATCATCCGGAGTTAAGGCTGACATCTTTTCCTGTCTTAGCGGAAGGGAAATTGCTTGTTATGATTGCGACCGGACAAAGCTGGAAAATGGCGGAAAAATCAATATCAGCGGGAAAAATATCTCCGGATTTAGCCGGTGATTTTGTCGATTATTTTATTTTTGGTTCCGGTCAGAACTCATTAGCCCGGAAAATGGGGGTAGATGAAGTATTATTTCAAACTGACGGCAAAAAAAATGAGCTGGATATTACCAAAGATATTACGAACAAGGCTACTTTGCGATATGGAGTTATTCAGCCGGCGGGGAAAAAAGAAGCCGGGGCTGCCGTGCAAAAGATCGGCGGTGACTATAAATTTACCGATACTGTGGCAGTAGAAGGGCAGCGTACATTAAAATCCGGGAGAGAGGATGAGCCGACCGCTTCAAAGGCGGAAGACAAAGTTTTGCTTAAGGTTAAAAAAAATTTTTAAGGAAGATTGTGTGAAGGGGAATATTAATGATTGTGCTTGTAGTTCTTATAGTTACTGTTTTATTTACGTCGGGAATTTGTTCGATGATTGAGGCGGCAATATTAAGTTTGCCGTTGATGAAGGCCCGGCTTCTTCGGGAGGCAAAGCGTAAAGGTGCCGATGATTTAATGATCGTTAAGGAAAATATTCATTCGGCCATAGCAACAATTGTTATTATTAATAATGCGATAAATATTATCGGTTCGATCTTTGTCGGACAAATGGTAACCAGCATTTTCGGCAGTGAATGGCTGGGTATAGCTTCCGCGGTCTTGACCTTATTTATCATTGTTGTTTCCGAAGTTATTCCCAAAACAATCGGGGAACACCACAAGGTTCCGATTTCCCTTGCCAGCGCGATACTGGTACGTTTTTTTATGCTTTTATTAAAACCATTTGTCTCGGCTATTGAGTTTTTTACCCGGAAACTTAGAGGGTCAAAAACTCTTCCCAAAGTTACCGAAGAAGAAATAAAGATGATGCTGAGGCTGGGCAAAATGGAAGGCACAGTGGAAGTGGATGAGGAAGTTTTGTGCAATAGAATATTTAAGCTCAATGATTTAAAAGCAGTGCAAATGATGAAGCCGATTGAGAATGTCTATGGTTTGCCTTCAGAAAAGAAGCTGATTGAGATTAAAGATGAAATTATAAACTCAAGATACAGCCGGCTTGTTGTCTATGGGGATGAGAAAACCAAAATTGTCGGAATTTGCCAGCAAAGAATACTTTTAAAGGAACTGGCGAATGATAATGAAAACGCGCTGGTGCGTGATTTTATGGTTACTCCGATATTTATTAAAGAACATGAACGGGCCGATACATTACTGGAAAAATTTCAGGCATATCATCAGCATTTGTTTATTGTCCGCAATAGCAAAGATGAAAATATCGGGGTAATTTCCATGGAGGATGTTTTAGAAGAATTATTCGGGGAGATTTATGATGAAAAAGATACCCTGGCCTACAAAAAGAAGCAAAAAACAGATTTAATATGATATAATGCGTAATATAATTCAAAAATCAAAGGGCAAAAGTCAAAAATACAAGTAAAAATTCAAAGGTTAATAATTATTTTTAAAAAAATACTATTTGTTTATAAACTTTTTATTTTTGAATTAAATTTTTGCATTTTGATTTTTGAGTTTTGATTTAAAAAAGATGAGGTTTAATATGTGTTTAGCCGTGCCGGGAAAGATTATCAGTATAAATGAAAATAATGATCCGCTGCTTAAGACCGGAAAGGTCAGTTTTAGCGGGGTAGTACAGGAGGTAAGCCTGGCGTATGTTCCGGAGGCAAAAGTAGGCGATTATGTAATTGTGCATGTGGGGTTTGCTTTAAATACTTTAGATGAAGAAGAAGCGAATAAAATATTTGAGCTTCTTAAAAATACAGAAGAGGGCCAGGACCTGGATCTAGAGGCGATGAGGTAATAATAGTTCCAAGTTTCAAGTCACAAGTCGCAAGTAAAATATAAAATATCAAAATGATAAAAGACCCAAAAAAGCAAGTAGTAAGAAGTATGTAGTAGGCAGAAAAGCGAGGGGTTTTGGGTTTTTTTCTGGTAACTGGTAACTGGTAACTGGTAACTGGTAACTGGTAACTGGTAACTGGTAACTGGTAACTGGTAACTGGTAACTGGTAACTGGTAACTAAATAGAAGATACTAGATGCTTGAGGCGGGATAAGTATGAAGTACATAGATGAATATCGTCATGCCGAAGAAGTAAAAAAAATAACTGCGGCAATTGCTAAGATTACAACTAAGTCTTGGACAATAATGGAGATTTGCGGCGGGCAGACGCATGCGATCGTGAAATTCGGGCTGGATGAGCTTTTACCGAATAAGATAAGCCTTGTGCATGGGCCGGGATGTCCGGTATGTGTTACTCCGCTTGAGGCCATAGACCGCGCGGTTATTATTGCCGGCCGGGATGATGTTATCTTTTGTTCGTTTGGGGATATGGTCAGAGTTCCCGGGTCGGAAAAAGACCTTTTAACTGTCAAATCCCAAGGCGGGGATGTGCGCATTGTCTATTCCCCCATGGATGCTTTGGAAATTGCCAGAAAAAATCCGGATAAAAAAGTTGTTTTCTTTGCCATAGGTTTTGAAACCACTGCTCCGGCAAATGCCATGGCGGTATATCAGGCTAAAAAGCAGGGTGTGAATAATTTTTCGATGCTTGTTTCTCACGTACTTGTGCCGCCGGCAATGGAAGTAATTCTTTCTTCGGCAACGAATAAAGTTCAGGGATTTCTCGCGGCCGGACATGTTTGCACGGTTATGGGATATAAACAATATGAAGCTATCGCGGAAAAATATAAGATTCCTATAGTTGTTACCGGTTTTGAACCGCTGGATATCTTGGAAGGAATATATTTATGTGTTAAACAGCTTGAAGAAGGCAAATGTAAAATCGTAAATGAATATGCCCGGGTAGTAAAAAGAGAAGGCAATATCCCGGCGCAGGAAATTATGAAAAAAGTATTTAAGGTTGTGGATAATAAATGGAGAGGCATCGGTGAAATTCCACAAAGCGGATTAGCTTTAGCGGATGAATACACAGATTATGATGCTGAGAAAATATTTAATCTTGAAGGCCTTTCTGTAACAGAGCCCGCGGAGTGTATTGCCGGGCTGGTATTACAAGGAGTTAAATCTCCGGAGGAATGTTCTGAATTCAGGAAAAAATGTACCCCGGAACATCCCTTAGGCGCGCCCATGGTCTCGACCGAAGGCGCTTGCGCGGCATATTATAGATATAGAAAACATAATAATAAGTAGTCACATGTTTCAGGTATCAGGTTGAAAGTTTTTTTAGACATGATACTTGTGACATGCAACTTGAAACTGAATTTTTATAAAAAGAGATTTCTATGAACAACAAAAAAGACAACATATTCACGTGCCCGACCCCAAAATCCGATTATCCCAATATTTTGCTGGCGCATGGTTCCGGCGGAATTCTCATGAACCAGCTGATCGAAAAAATGTTTGTTACGGCTTTTAATAATCCGGCGCTTGATCAAAGACATGACGGAGCGGTTTTGCAGTTTGGAAATAGACGAATGGCTGTGTCTACGGATTCTTATGTTGTGCATCCTTTGTTTTTCCCCGGCGGCGATATCGGTTCTTTGGCTGTGCATGGTACGGTTAATGATCTTTGCATGTGCGGGGCAAAGCCGCTTTATTTAACCGCCGGGTTTATTTTAGAAGAAGGCTTGTCCATGGATATGCTTTGGAAGATTGTCTCTTCTATGACGAAAGCGGCGCAGGAGTGCGGAGTACAGATTGTTACCGGAGATACAAAAGTGGTTAATCGAGGTAAAGGTGACGGGATTTTTATTAATACCGCCGGGATTGGTATTATTGAGCATAATTTGACAATTGCTCCGTCATCGGTCGAAGATCAAGATGTGATTGTTTTAAGCGGAGATATTGCCAGACACGGTATGGCGATTATGGCGGTACGGGAAGGACTGCAGTTTGAATCAACGATCACCAGTGATTCAGCACCGGTGAATAAACTGGTTGCTGATTTAATAGATTCAGGGGTTTTGGTGCATTGTATGCGGGATCTTACGCGCGGCGGCTTAGCCAGTGCGGTTGTGGAGATTGCTCAGGCAGCAAATGTTCAGATTAATTTAGAAGAAGAAAATATCCCGGTGCATGAAGATGTAAGAGGAGCTTGCGAGTTACTGGGCCTTGATCCGTTATATGTAGCTAATGAGGGAAGATTCATTTGCATTGTCCCGGAAAAATATGCTCAAGCTGCAGTTAAAACCATTAAAGCTCATGAGATTGGTAACCAAGCTGCTATTATCGGACGGGTTAATAAACAAAATCCCGGACAGGTAACCATAAAAACCTCAATCGGCACCAGCCGATTTGTAGATATGCTCTCCGGAGAGCAGCTTCCGCGTATTTGTTAACCTTTTGCTTTTCCCTGATTCGCGACTGCGGCCATGGCTTTCTGAATCGCTTCCTGATCTCCGAGGTAATAATGCTTGATCGGTTTGAGATCTTCGTCAAGTTCATATACCAACGGTACTCCGGTCGGGATGTTCAAGCTAACAATTTCATCATCAGAAATATTATCCAGATATTTTACCAAAGCTCTTAAGCTGTTCCCATGCGCGGCAATCAGGACTTTTTTCCCGGATTTGATTGCCGGAGCAATAGTTTGGTGCCAATAGGGAAGAAACCTGGCGACAGTATCTTTTAAGCATTCAGTTAAAGGGATATCTTTCTCATCCATATCTTGATAGCGCGGATCATTTCCCGGGTAACGTTCATCGGATTTTCCCAAAGCTTTCGGCGGAATATCATAGCTTCTTCTCCAGACCAAAACTTGCTCATCGCCGTATTTTGCCGCGGTTTCTGCTTTATTAAGACCTTGTAATGCTCCGTAGTGTCTTTCATTAAGTCTCCAGTTGCGATATACCGGTATCCACATTAAATCAAGACCGTCTAAGGTTATCCAGAGTGTTCTAATGGCTCGTTTAAGTACGGATGTGAAGGCAATATCAAAAGTATATCCTTCTTTTTTTAAGACAACTCCGGCGGTTTTAGCTTCTTCTAATCCTTTTTCTGAAAGATCCACGTCAGTCCAGCCGGTAAATTTATTTTCCTTATTCCAAACACTTTCGCCGTGGCGTAATAAAACGACTTTGATATTTGACATTATTTTCCTCCGGTAAATGTTGTTTTATTATTATATTATTATATTATTATATTGTTATATCATCGGGCGGATACAGAGATCCGCCCCTACAGAATTTCAATTCCCATATTATTATATCCAAAACATTGAGATATTCAACCTAAAAAATAATTTGAAAAAAAGCATTGATTTTTAAAAACACCTAATGTATAATTTGCTCCTTGAACTAATTTTTTAAAGGGGTTTACCCGCCGGAAAAAAAAGTTATTTTTTTTCTTGCATTTTTTTCTATTTTTGCTTTAATATAGTCAGCAACTAATTTTTTTAACAATTGCTGAAAGAAGGGATATTCGAAAACAAGAAATGAACAAGAATCAGGAAAAAGAATTTTGGTTTAGTAAAGGACTTACGCATATAAGGAAATCCCGCCTTCGGGGTTTTCTGGACAACTTTTTTTTCTTTCCGATAAGAAGCTTCTTAATATCCAATCCTTTTAAAAATATCGTTTCGAAAGTAATTCCGCAGAGAGCGGTTACACCCGTTTATGTCGGGGAATTTTTTACCTTATTAACCGGGGCCAGAGGATTGACCCTGTTTGATATATCGTTTAAAACACTGAATTTAAAGTGTGAAGCGGTAAAGTTGAAAACACATTACATTAACCCAGGATTTGCTTCGATGATGCGTCCATCTTTAACTAGGTAAGGATAAAGGAATGAAGAAAAAAGGAAAAAAGATTTTTGGATATGAGCTTGTAATGGACTTGTTCGAGTGTGATGCGGATGTGATTACTTCCAAAAAGAAACTTAAGGAATATGTTGATAAGCTTTGCAAACTGATCGAGATGAAGCAGTACGGCAAAACTTTACTTCCTTATTTCGGCGAAAAGGAAGAATTCACAAAAGGTTATTCTCTGGTACAGCTGATCGAAACAAGCTCTATCACCGGGCATTTTTCCGACTACTGGGGAACTGCATATCTCAACATTTTTTCGTGCAAGGAATATGATCAGGAACTGGCCAAAAAATTTACCAAAGAATTTTTTAAGGCCAAAAGAGTAAAAACCCGCTTCCTTGTTCGTTAAAAACAGACAAGTTTAAACTTGAATAATAACAAAACAGCAGGATGTATTCTGCTGTTTTGTTATGTTTTTTCGATAAGATCACTCCGATTTTAATTAAGGGTATAAAACATTGAAATTAAAAACGCCGTATTATTTAATTGATGAACGGAAATTATTAAGAAACCTGAAAATCATTAAACGCGTCAGGGATAAGTCCGGGGCAAAATCTGTTTTAGCGCTTAAATGTTTTTCCGCCTGGAGCGTCTTTGCCCTGATGAGGCAGTACTTAGACGGAACAACCTCCAGTTCTCCTTATGAAGCGCGTCTGGGATATGAAAAATTCGGAAAAGAAGTGCATGCCTACTCTGTAGCCTATTCTAAGGAAGATATAAAAGAAGTCCGGCGGTTTAGCGATAAGATCATTTTCAATTCTGTTTCTCAGCTTAAGATGTTCGCGCTGCTTGTTAAAGGCGCAAACATAGGCTTAAGGATAAATCCCGGGATCAGCTATTCTCATTTTGATCTGGCAGACCCGGCACGCAAATATTCCCGGTTGGGAGTGGTAGATAAAAAATCATTATTAAAAGTGCTTCCTTTGATTACTGGTGGTATGTTTCATTTTAATTGTGAAAATGATGATTTTAATAATTTTTGTGCAAATCTTGACCATATAAGCAATAAGTACGCGAAAATTTTAAAAGCCTTAGAGTGGGTTAGTTTGGGCGGAGGCCTTTCTTTTACAAAACCGGGATATCCGATAGCTAAATTTTGTAAAAAGCTGAAAGAATTCAGTGATCATTTTAAAGTTCAGGTTTATTTAGAACCCGGAGAAAGCGCGATTACCCAATCAGCGGAGTTGTTTACTAGTGTCCTGGACATTGTGCGGAATAAAGCGGATATCGCGATAGTTGATGCTTCTAATGAAGCGCATATGCTGGATTTGCTGGTTTACCGGGAAAATGCTAAAATAAAAAACACCGGCCGTTATGAATATATAGTTGCCGGGCGGTCATGCCTGGCGGGTGATGTGTTTGGTACCTTTAAATTTTCGTCACGCTTAAAAGTAGGCAGTATAATTAAATTCCCGGATGCGGCCGGATATACCATGGTTAAAAAAAATTGGTTTAACGGATTGAAAATGCCGGCAATTGCCGTAAAACGGCTTAACGGAAGAATCGATCTGATTCGTCAGTTTGCATATAAGGATTTTATTAACAACCTGTAGGGGCGGGGCTTGCCTCCGCCCGAAATAGAAATAAATGTGATAATGTTAATGAGAGGGTTAAGATTATGAAAAAAAATGTATTAATTGCCGGAGCCGGAGGGGTGGCCCACGTGGCGGCACATAAATGCGCGCAAAATAATGATGTTTTGGGTGATATCTGTATTGCTTCCCGAACCCAAAGTAAATGTGACGCGATCATTGAAAGTGTAAAAAGAAAAAATCACATTAAAGACACATCCAAAAAACTGTATTCCAAACAGCTTAATGCTTTGGACTTAGAAGCGGCCAAGAAACTTATCCGGGAAACAAATTCTCAAATCGTGATTAATCTTGCGCAGTCGTATGTAAATATGAATTTGCTGCAAGCTTGTATAGAGACAGGTGTTGCTTATATAGATACAGCTATCCATGAAGATCCGGATAAGGTTTGCGAAGATCCGCCATGGTATGCTAATTATGAATGGAAAAGATTAGATCTATGCAAAGAAAAAGGAATTACCGCGATTCTCGGCGCGGGATTTGACCCCGGGGTAGTAAATGCTTATTGTGCTTTAGCCGTAAAACATCATTTTGATAATATCGATACGATCGATATTATGGATGTTAATGCCGGTAATCACGGCAAATATTTTGCGACTAATTTTGACCCGGAAATCAATTTTCGTGAATTTAAAAAAGTCTGGACCTGGATCGACCGTAAATGGGTTATGGAAAAGGTACACGCGATAAAAATGGTTTATGATTTTCCCGTAGCCGGAAAACAGCCGGTTTATTTAAACGGACACGATGAACTGCATTCTTTATCGAAAAATATTGATGCTAATAGTATCCGTTTCTGGATGGGGTTTGGCGATCATTATATCAATGTTTTTTCCGTACTAACTAATCTGGGATTAACATCGGAAAAACCGATTAAGACTGCTGAAGGAGTAGAGGTTGTGCCTTTAAAAGTCATTAAGGCAATATTACCGGATCCTTTATCTTTAGCGCCGAATTATACCGGCAAAACCTGTATCGGTAATTATGTTAAGGGGAATAAAGACGGTAAGCACAAAGAGATTTTTATTTATAATACCTGTGACCATGCCGAATGTTATAAAGAAGTGGAATCTCAGGCGATCTGTTATACCGCGGGTGTTCCGCCGGTTGCCGCAGCAATGCTTATTGCCCGGGGTGATTGGGATGTTAAGCACATGGCTAATGTCGAAGAGCTTGATCCGGATCCGTTTATAACTATACTTGATAAGATCGGTCTGCCGACAATTGTTCAGGAAAACCCATTACCTTTGCCGGAAAGTGTGAGAGTTAAAGATTAATTGGGATTACTGCTTAGATAAGGCGTGTAATCAACTGTTCCGTCAAAATAAGTATCTGTGGGAGAAAATTGTCCCCACCAGTTATTTTCCGCGCTAATTGCCCAAGTGGTATTATTATCTATGTGCAGGATTCCATTATCATAAATTGAATTATAGCCGGCACTGCCCAAACTTCCATTACCTAAATCCATAACCAGATTGAAGTTTACTCCGCTGTCAATTTGCAGGCCATCAAGATTATTATCATAAAATATGTTCCGGGAAAATGAAGCGGAAAGAGTACTGCTCCAATTACCCTGGATATTTAATCCGGAAGCATTGTTAGTGGAAATTGAATTATTTAAAAAAGTACAGGTTAATGTGCTGGTGTCTCCGGGAGTTCCCGCGCCTCCGCCGCTGGTTAAAAATATTCCGCTGGCGGTATTATTATTAAAAGTGTTATTGGTTATAACGGCTGTAAAGGAACTAAAATTTTCACTTTTTAAGGTCAGGCCATTCCCGGTATTAGAGTTAATTGTGTTATTAGCAATAGTTGCCGATACAGTTGATCCCGCATTACAAACTAAATCCAGCCCCGTACCAAACGGAAGGCCGTTTGTCGTTATAACATTGTTTCTAATTTCAACTGTCCCGCAATTTGCTCCGTAAATTCCTCTATTGCCGTTTTGTATCTGTAAACCCATTACTTTATTATCTTTGCCCAGAGTAATAACATTTGCTCCGGCGCCTCCGTCGATTATCGGGTATCCGCCGCCGCCAAGGTCAAGATATCGATAGCCTTCTCCCCAAAGCACAGACTGGTCATTAAGGGTGTAAGTGCCGGTATATCCGGTGCTGGTGCCGTCTCCTTTTTGTACATAGATCCATATCCCGTTACCGTAGTTAGGGTTGGTAAAGGCTTCAGATAAATTATTATGCGGATGTTCAAATGTTCCGTCTTCTAATCCATCCGCGTCATTAGAGTTATTTACAAAAATAATATCGTGGATTTTTCGGTATTCATCTTTTTCCGCGGTAATAATATCCAGGTCTCTTACAACCGGGTCAGTCATCCGGTCGATTAATTTTCTCGGGCGATCATCATTCAAAAAAAAGTTTTTCCAGCTTTTATGCCGGGGTTTTTTATAAGATTCATTGCCCAGTCCGAAAGGAATGGTTATGCGGCCTTCAATAAATACATCACTGCCGCGCGATTTGTCATCTTTGCTTTCAATCTGAAAAGCCAGGTATTGAGAAGGGGTTATTTCCAGCCGTATCTTTGATCCCTTTACATCCGCGGAAATAGTCGAAGTGTACTTATAAGAAGCGATAGATATCCGGGTTTCCAGGAAATTAGAAATGTACGGGATCATTACTCCGGCTTCAATATCATATCCGGGCACAGCTTCCTCAAATCTCAAATACTGCCGTAAGCTCTGACCGGCGAATTGGTAATCGCTGATTGCCGTTTTCACATCAGTTGCCGGATTATAATAATTGGCTCTAAGGTCAATCCATTTAGTAAGGAGTTCCGCGCCGTAACCGGTCTGATAGTGCCGGACTCCGTTGGAACTGTATTTAGAATCATAAAAAACATTAACGCCGAGGATAAATCCATTCCCGAATTCTGTATCACTGGAAAGGTATCGCAGTCCCAGGCCTAAGTTTTCCTCATCGGTAGAAAGGTCGGAAGCCGTAAATTTCGGGTTTAGAAAAAATAATAGTTCGCGGGTTCCGAATAAGCGGGAACCGCTGCAAGTATATAGGGGAAGAAAAAGATCGGTATAATACCACTGAGTTTTAGCGTCCAGAGCGTTTCGGGAGCATAAACGCAGCTGCGCGGGATAATCATCCGGTAATAAGTCATTTGCTAAGCATGGTTGGAATGAAGCAAAAGAAAATAGAATTACAAAAAAAATTATAAAAAAACCATATAGCTGCTTAGTGTTATACATTATTCATCCCTGAATTTAAAAACTTTTAGTATTTATAGCTTATAGCTTTAAGCTTAAAACTATTATACCATGTTTTTATTGACGGGCAAGTATTCAAAAAAAGAGACCCAAGACCCAAGACTCAGGACACAAAATATAGATCAAAATTTGGATTAACAGTGATAAGAATTAAGAAAAATAAGCAGGTATTGACGCCGTATTATTATAGATGGTGCCGGGTGAGTTCTTTCTGCAGGTGTTTAAAAGCGCTATCCGGATCATCGAATGTTTTAAAAAGGTTTAGATCCTCCGGAGAGATCATACCCCAATTTACCATTTCATCAAAATTAACAACTTTGTCCCAGTAATCTTTACCATAAAGGATCACCGGCATAAACTTTTTTGATTTATGGGTCTGGATAAGTGTAAGCAGTTCAAAAAATTCATCCATGGTCCCGAACCCGCCGGGGAAAACTACCAGGGCTTTAGCCAGGTAAAAGAACCAGAATTTACGGATAAAAAAGTAATGAAATTCAAACGATAATTCTTCAGTCTGAAAAGTATTGGGATACTGTTCCATGGGCAGACTGATATTTAAACCGATGGATTTACCTTTTGCTTTTTTTGCTCCCTGATTGGCTGCCTGCATTATCCCGGGTCCGCCGCCGGAACATATCATAAATTGTTTTTTGTCATTACTGATTTTTTTAAACCAAAGCGTTAGTTTTTCCGAAAGCAGGGAGGCTTCTTCATAATAACGGGACATAATCAAGTCCCGCTTAGCCTGTTCATAACGCTGTTTTAAAGCTGGGGGCAGGGTAGGTTTAGCCCTAATTTCCTGTTCTATTTGTTTAACAATCCTTGTGGCCTCGGATTTAGGCAGAGTGCGGGCTGATCCAAAGAAAACCACAGTGTCCCGGATCTTGTGTTTACGAAAACGGCTTTCCGGTTCGATCATTTCCGAAAGGATCCGGATATTGCGTGCTGCCGGGCTGTTCAGGAAGTCCTGGTTATTATAAGCTTTGATCAGCGGTTTGTTTTTTTTACTCATAGTTTTTTTACTATAGCATACATATTAAAATTTCACAATAATTTAAATAGATTTTTTCTGGTTTTTCCTTACGATTAGAGTTATAATTATAAACCTAATACAATACTGTTTTTCCTGTCTGTTTTTATCTAAAGGAGGTATTTATGAGTGGAATTTTTGGGATAGTGTCAAAGAAAGATTGTGCTGGAGACTTATTGTATGGAACAGATTACCATTCTCATTTGGGAACAGAATATGGAGGAATGGCAATTTATGGTGAGGATGGATTTAATCGCCAGATACATAATATAAGTAAAAGCCAGTTTAAATCTAAATTTTACGAAGATTCCAAACATATGCCGGGCAATAAGGGGATCGGGGCAATCAGTGATCTTGATGAGCAGCCGATCTATTTAAATTCCAAATTTGGGCCTTTCTTTATAGTTACTACCGGATTTATTGATAATATTGATAAATTGGTAGATGATTTATTAGCTCAGGGGATTTCTTTTAGTGAAGTAAGTAAAGGCAGAGTAAATGCCACGGAATTAGTATCAAAGCTGATTAATCAAGGTAAAGATATTGTTGATGGTATTGATAAGATGTTTTCCTCTATAGAAGGATCCTGCTCCCTGCTTTTACTAAATAAAGACGGTGTTTACGCTGCCCGGGACCGGGTTGGATATATGCCGCTTATTGTCGGAAAGAAAAATGACGCTTGGGCAGTAACTACGGAGACCTGCGCTTTCCCGAATACGGGTTTTGAAATAGTTAAATATCTTAATCCCGGAGAGGTTGTGCTAATTAAAGAAAACGGAATGGATACTAAAAACTCCGGAAGGCAGGATCAGCAGATTTGCACTTTTTTGTGGATTTATACGGGATTTCCGGCATCAAGCTATGAAGGCATTAATGTCGAGGTTGTCAGAGAGCGCAGCGGCGCATTTTTGGCAAAGCGGGACAAAGATATAGAAATTGATGTGGTTTCCGGAGTGCCGGATTCCGGCAGTGCTCATGCTATCGGGTATGCTATGGAGTCAGGAAAACCGTATCGCCGGCCGCTTATTAAATATACTCCCGGTTACGGCCGAAGCTACACCCCTCCGTCTCAAGAGACCAGAGATCTGATTGCGACAATGAAACTTATTCCGATAAAGGATATTATTAATACCAACCGGATAGTTGTTTGTGAGGATTCCATAGTTCGCGGCACCCAGCTCAAGAATTTTACGGTTAAAAAACTTTGGGACGCCGGAGCAAAAGAAATTCATGTGCGCCCGGCATGTCCGCCATTAATGTTTCCCTGCAAATATAATCTTTCTACGCGTACTTTAACCGAGCTTGTCGCGCGCAGAGCAATTCGCGATATCGAAGGCAAAGACATTGAAGATGTGTCTGAGTATATTGATCATACAACTGAAAAATACGAAAAGATGATGGATTGGATCGCGAAAGATCTGAAGGTTACGACATTACGTTACCAGACAGTAGAAGACTTAGTGGCTGCGGTGGGATTGCCTAGGGAAAAGCTTTGTCTATATTGCTGGATCGGCGGCAGTTGTGCTTGCTCTAAAGAATGTTCTTCCGGGGCGGCGCAGAGCAGGGTATAGAATTATATGCGGGTAGAGCTTATTAATGACGGTCCGGTAACGATATGGTTGGATACTAAGATATGAAAATTTATTTAAAACTAGGATTATTGATTTTTTTAGTTTTAATTTCAAGCTGTAGTTCTCATGAGGGTTTTGATAAGGAACCTTTTTCCTTTATCGTTACTGCTGATATGAGGAAATATGCCGGCCCTGCTTACCAGACGACGGAATACTTTAGAGGGGTATCTCAGGCAATTCTCAAAGTGGGAAAGGGTAGCTTCATGGTGATCACGGGAGATGAAGATCCCCCTTGTGATGTTGATAAAATTATTGATAAAGTTCTGGGTAATGACTATGTATGGTACCCGGGTGTAGGTAATCATGAGGCAGCGAAGCTGGAAGATATGGCCTGGTTACGAAACTGGGGTAGCGGGGATATCCCTAATCTTGTGCGCAGGGGGCCGATTAACGGAGAAGAAACAACGTATTCTTTTGATTTTCGTAATGCGCATTTTATAATGCTTAATCAATATTACGATGGAAATTCTGATACCGGAACAGATGGGGACATTGTTGATGTGTTATATGAGTGGCTTAAAAATGACTTAAGTGAAAATCGCAAGCCGTTAATTTTTGTTTTCGGGCATGAACCGTTTGTGTCAATACCGGATGTCGATAATGGCAGAAGCAAACATATTGGGGATTCACTTGATGCGCATCCCGATAATAACCAGCGCTTTCAAGAGCTTTTGCGTAAATATAATGTCACGGCTTATATCTGTGGCCATACTCATAACACCTCGTATGCTAAAATTAATGGATTGTGGCAAATAGATGCGGGGCATTCCCGCGGTCTGGGCGATCCGGGAGTCAGAAGTACTTTTCTTAAAGTGAGGATTTTTTCTTCTAGAATTATTGTTGATATTTATCGTGATGATGGCAAAGGCGGAAAGTATAGACTTGCGCATTCGGTTGACTTGAATTAAAGAAATGAAGGAGAATAGTAATATTATTATGAACAAAAATAGTAAAAAATCTCTTATTGCCTGGATATTGGCGGGAATTACCGGTTTGGTTGTATTTATTATGTTTTTCAATCAGGCCTTTCCGACTGCTTCAATTGATTTAAGATTGAGTAAGGAAGAGGTAATTGAAAAAGCAACGGAATTTGTTACCGAACAAGGTTTTCAGTTGGAAGGTTTTGACCGGACAATTGTATTTGACTCAGATTATTATGCTTCGATTTATCTGCAAAAGACGCAGGGGATTGCCAAAGCGAATCAACTTATCCGGCAGGGCGTTCCCATGTGGTTCTGGCAGGTGCGCTGGTTTAAAGAACTCCAAAAAGACGGGTTTTCCGTTTATATTGATCCGGCAACCGGGGAAATAGTCCATTTTCAATATGCTGTTTTAGATGATGCCCAGGGAGCTAATCTAACGCTTGAGCAGGCAAAAAAGATCGCCGAGCAGAAAGTCCTTTCTCAGGGTATTGATCTTGAAGTTTATAAAGTAAAAGAAAATATAAATAAAGAGCAAAAGAACAGAACTGATTATTCTTTTTCCTGGGAAAAGAAAGATTACACAATCGGCGATGCCACACTTATCGTGAGTGCTAATATATATGGGGATAAACTGGGATATTTCGGCCGGTATCTAAAAATACCCGAAGACTTTATCCGGGATTTGCAGAAAGATCTGTCCTACGGACAGGTATTGTCCATACTCACGGTTATTTTTATGTTTGTGCTGGGGATTAGCGCTCTGGTTGTGATGATAATCCAATTTAAAAAAGATAATGTAAGCTGGAAGCCCGGTCTGGCTTGGGGGGCAGGGGTAGCGTTATTGGCAATAATTGCTTTTGTCAATAGTATCCCGCTGTTATGGACTTCATATCCGGATACAATGAGCAAGAATATTTTTGTTGTGATCTCCGCGGCCGCCGCGTTAATCGGATCATTGGTTTCCGGTTTGGTGATTTTTCTTTTTTGGGCTTCCGGAGAAGCCTTATCCCGGGAGGTCTGGAGCCGCAGGTTCCCTTTACTTGAGGCGCTAAAAAAGAAAGAGTTTAAAAGCGCGGAGGTTTTTAGCCCGATTATTACCGGCTATTGCCTGGCTTTTCTATTCTTGGGATATATTACTATTTTCTATTTGGTCGGCAGGAAATTTTTTCATATCTGGATGCCGCCGGAAGTTGAGTACTCAAATATTTTAGGCACGGCATTGCCGTTTTTATTTCCGCTTACTCTCGCGGTGACTGCGGCAGTGAGTGAAGAATTTATGTTCCGGATGTTCTCAATTTCTTTTTTCAAAAAGTGTTTTAAGCTTACTTGGCTGGGGATTTTACTGCCGGCAGTTATCTGGGCGTTTGCCCATTCTAATTATCCGGTATTTCCGGCATATGTAAGAGGGATAGAGCTTACTATTGCCGGTATTGTATTTGGTATTGTATATGTGAAATATGGGCTGGAAACTGTTTTAATCACTCATTTTGTTATTGACGCGGTATTGGGCGGATTGCCGCTGCTTAGATCACATAATCTATATTTTACTGCTTCCGGGGCAATTGTAATGTTGGCTGTATTCATTCCGGTTATTATTTTATTTTTTATGGCAAAGAAAACAAAGGGAGATATTAGTAATGGGGTATCGCATTCATCTGTCTAGAAGAAGAGCTAAACTGTGGTTTCTATTATTTGTCACCTTGTGGGTGTTTGCATATCTTTATTATTCACCGCATTGGCAGGTACCTAATATCGAGGAAGAAAAGCCGGTGGCCGTGAAAGAGAAAAAAGAGCTTTCCCGTGTCGGTGAGAAGATAGTATTTGATGTGATGATGGGAAAGCTCCGCTTAGGACAAGCGACTTATCAGCATCTTGAAGTAACTGAGCTTAACGGGAAAAAAGTAAATGTGATCAGTTTTCTTACCGAACTTGTGCGTTTTCGTGACCGGGAAACAATATATTGTGATCCGGAAACATTCCTGCCGTATTTAGTAGAGCGTAAAATATCACGTTTATTGAAGCAGGAATATATAGATGAAGAATATGATCAGGAAAAGTTCATCCTAAAGATTACTAAAAAAAGATTCGGGAAAAGTACGGAAATTATTAAAAAAGATAAGCCGATCAATAACGCGATTCTTTTGCCTTATTACGCCAGAAATTACGGGGAGATTGAACCTGGGTGGTCTTTTAAGGCTAATCTTCCGCAGCGTGATTTTGAGATTTTCTTTGTTGATTTCCAGGCCATAAAAGTTCCGGGAGGAGAATTTAAAGCTTACTATTTTGAAAGCCAGCCAAAGCAGATAAAAATTTGGATAAGTGCGGATAAGTATCGTGTGCCTTTGCGCATTGAAGGTACCGGAGGAATTGGTTATAAGTTATTAATGAAGGAATACAGCCCGCCTGCGGCGGAGTAGTGGGATAAAATGTCCGGTAGGGGCCGCGGCTTGTCCCGGCCCGGGACGAGAAAATAAATATGTATAAGTTATTATCTTGGAATGTTAACGGGATTAGAGCGGTTGAAAAAAAAGGTTTTCGGGAATGGTTCTTAAAAGAAAAACCTTTTCTTTTGGCGGTGCAGGAAACCAAAGCGCACCCCGACCAGCTTAGTGAGGTTTTAAAAAATCCCCAGGGATATTATGCCTGCTGGAACCAGGCGGAAAAAAAAGGATACAGCGGGGTAGCTATATTTTCCCGGGAAAAACCGCTCGATGTGCGGTATGGATTTGGAAATAAGTTGTTTGATTCTGAAGGCCGGGTATTACAGCTGGAGTTTGAAAAATTTATTCTGCTTAATATATATTTCCCTAATGGCGGAATGAATGAACAGCGTCTTGCTTTTAAACTTGATTTTTACCGGGAATTTTTTAAATATCTAACCAGGATGAAAACACAAAAGCCGATTCTGGTTTGCGGTGACTTTAATACTGCGCATAGAGAGCTTGATCTGTCCCGGCCGAAAGAGAATAGCAATAATTCCGGGTTTTTGCCGCAAGAGCGTGTTTTAATAGATGAATTTATTGATATGGGATATGTGGATACCTTTCGTGAATTTGCCAAAGACGGGGGGCATTACAGTTGGTGGGATTATAAGACCAAGGCCCGGGAAAGGGATATCGGCTGGAGAATAGATTATTTTTTTATTAATAAGCAGTCTATTGATAAATTAAGCGATGCGTTTATAATGAAAGATGTATTAGGTTCGGACCATTGTCCGGTAGGGATTACGCTCGTTTTTTAAAAAAAGTAACCAGTAACCAGAGAAAGAGATTGCCAGATGAACGGATATTTAGCGGCGATTATTACGATACTTTTATTTAAGTATGTTCTTAATGTTATTGTGGAGACTTTGAATGTCCGGCATGTGACTACTGAGCTTCCGGATGAATTTAAAGAATGTTATGATGCGGAAAAGTACAGTAAATCGCAAAAATATTTAAAAGATAATACCGGATTCGGGATTGTTGAAGATACTTTTTTTACTATTGTCACCGTGATCTTTATTTTGTTCGGCGGATTTAATTTTGTGGATAATTTAGCGCGCGGATTTGATCTTGGGCCGATTGTTACCGGCTTGATCTTTGCCGGGATATTAATGCTGCTGTCTCAGGTATTGAATATCCCTTTTTCTCTATACCATACATTTGTGATCGAAGAAAGATACGGATTTAATAAAACTACGGCCCGGACATTTATTTTGGATCTGATCAAAAGCCTGGTTCTGGGGGCAATTATCGGAAGTATTGTTTTTGCCGGAATATTATGGTTTTTCGCCAAAGCCGGAGATATGGCCTGGGTACATTGCTGGATCTCCTTGATGCTTTTTCAGATATCTTTGATCTTTATTGCGCCGGTAGTGATCATGCCTTTATTTAACAAATTTATTCCCTTAGAAGACGGCCAATTAAAGCAGACTTTGGAAGATTACGCGAAAGAGCAGAATTTTAAAATGCAGGGTGTGTTTAAAATGGACGGTTCCCGCCGGTCGACAAAATCAAATGCGTTTTTTACCGGGTTTGGGAAATTTAGAAGGATTGCTCTTTTTGATACCTTAATTGCTAAACACACAGTTGAGGAATTAGTATCAGTATTAGCCCATGAAATAGGCCATTATAAAAAGAAACATATAATCAAAGGGTTGATAATGTCATTTTTTACTACCGGCCTGATGTTTTTCATCTTATCATTTTTCTTAAATAATAAGGGATTATTCGCGGCATTTAAAATGGAGCACCTATCAATTTATGCCAGTTTGATATTTTTTGGATTTCTGTATACTCCGATAAATATGCTGATTTCAATTCTGGAAAGCTGTATTTCCCGTAAGCATGAGTATGAAGCCGATCGTTTCGCGGTGACTACGTTTAAGAAACCGGGAGCTTTCGTTCAAGCTCTAAAAAAGTTAAGTGTGGATAATCTGTCTAATCTGACGCCGCATCCGTTAAAAGTGTTTTTATATTATAGCCATCCGCCGGTGCTAAAAAGAATTGAGGCGATTAAAAAGTCAATGGTCAATAGTCCATAGAAAAAGATGAGAAAACAAAAGATATATTTGTAATTAAAATAATCCTGTAGGGACAGGGCGTGCCCTGTCCGCAATAAATGGAGGTTATATCATGACAAAAAAATTAAGAGTGGGTATTCTTACGGCCGGCGGTGATTGTCCGGGATTAAACGCGGTAATCCGTTCGGTAGCTAAAAAACTGATGATTGAACAGGACGCGGAGATCATCGGGATAAAAGACGGGTATGAAGGGCTTATCCATAATCAATATGTGAAACTTGATTATAAAGATGTTTCCGGAATACTTACCTTAGGCGGGACGATCTTGGGTACGTCTAATATTGCTAATCCTTATAAATACGCAGTAAAAGAAAAAGGTAAAGTGAAATTTAATAATGTTGTCGCGAAAGTAAAACAGAACGTAAAAAAGATGAAGCTGGATTCTCTGGTATGCATTGGCGGTGACGGAACATTAACAATTGCTTCTAAACTTATGGAGGACGGGATCAATGTTGTCGGAGTGCCGAAAACCATAGACAATGATATTTATGGGACGGATGTTACTTTTGGTTTTAATAGTGCCGTGACTATTGCTACGGAAGCGATTGACCGTATCCATACCACAGCCCAGTCGCATCACCGGGTGATGATTATCGAAGTCATGGGCCGGACTGCCGGATGGATCGCGTTATATGCCGGGATTGCCGGCGGAGGAGATATAATTTTACTTCCGGAAATGCCTTATAATATTAACGGTATTGCCGAAGTTGTTCGGGAACGGCACCGCAAGGGTAAAAAGTTTACGATTATTATAATTTCCGAAGGCGCCAAGCCCAAAGGCGGGAAAGTTGTTATTCAGCGCATGGTCGAAGAGAGTACTATCCAGGCTCGTCTGGGCGGAGTAGGGTTTGTGTTGGTTGAGCAGATCGAAAAAGTAACCGGCTTAGAAAGCCGGGCTGTAGTGCTTGGGCATTTACAGCGTGGCGGATCGCCTACGCCGTTTGACCGGATATTGGCAACGCGATTAGGAACTAAAGCCGCGGAAATGGTAATCAGGAAAGAATTTGGTTACACAGCGGCGATAAAAGGGGATTCTCTTACAACGGTTTTTATGAAAAAAATTGCCGAACACGGGCCGAGAGTTGTTCCAGAAAACCATCCGCTAATCCAATCGGCGCGTTCGGTGGGGACATATTTTGGGGAATAATCTGAAAGACTATAGACCACAGACCATAGACCATAGACAAAAACAAAAAAAATTAGAAACATCATTGACTGATTATGCAAAAGAGCAGATAAATATTATACATGCTAAGTCGGTCAAATTGAATGAGCTGCGGGGGAAAGTTCATAATGAAGTATTGCTGGAGCTGGTGCGGGAGCATGCCAAAGAAATCACTGAGCTGTATAAAGAAAAGAATCCGCATTATCTGACCGAAACCGGTGATCTTTTGATTTTGTGTTTGGAATTACTGCGGGAAGCGGGAATGTCCGCGGATGAAATTATGGAAAAATGCTATCAGCGGTATCATAAGAAGTTGGAAAAGTTAATATAAGGTCAAGGGGCAAAAAAGGGTGCAGGGTGAACGGGTGAGGGGAAAAAGATTAGCAAGGAGAATTTAATGGCAGAATTTTATATAGAAAAAAACATTTACTATCATGATACAGATTGCGGCGGAGTAGTGTATTATGCTAATTATCTGAAATATATGGAAGAATCCCGCACGGAATTTTGCAAACATCACGGCGTGGACATGAAAAAGCTCATGGACGAAGGGACTTTATTCGCGATTGTTAATATTGAGGTCAGTTATAAGTCTCCGGCGCGTTATCAGGACACTATCCGCGTACATACAAAGCTGGAAAAAGTCGGCCGGTCCTCAGTTATTTTTGTGCAAACAATTAAGCGGAATGAACAATTACTCGTGCAGGCAAAAGTTACCTGGGCTTGTATAAATAAGGAATTTAAACCAAAGGCAGCGCCGGATTCTATCAGGAAGTTAATCTCAGGGGCATAAACGATGAATATCTTTGGGCAGAGAAGTTCATATTCCGGCTTTAATATCGTGCCGGGTTTTTACGGGACGGTTAAAGTTCTGGTGGTTGTGAATGTTGTAATTTTTGTATTGCTTAGTCTTTTTAATAGTACTAATTGGATTGCTTTGTTTGGATTAATTCCTTCCGCTGTTTTTTTTAAATTTAGGATCTGGCAGCTGGTAACCTATTTGTTTATTCATGCGGGATTATGGCATCTTGTGCTGAATATGCTCATGTTATGGATGTTCGGTTCGGTAATCGAAAATATTTGGGGCAGTAAGCGTTTTTTACAATATTATTTCTTTACCGGTATCGGAGCAGGTTTATGCAGTGTATTATTTTCGTTTGGGTCTCCGTATCCGATAGTTGGTGCTTCCGGAGCAATTTTCGGATTGCTTGTGGCCTATGCATTAATGTTTCCGGATAATATTATTCTGCTGTTTTTTATTTTCCCGATGAAGATGAAGCATGCTGCAATAGTATTAGCGGTGATTAATCTCTTGGGAGCATTATCCTCTTCGGGCAGTGGAATTGCCTATATCGCGCATCTTGGGGGAGGGGTATTGGGATATTTGTATTTAAAAAGCGAAGCTTTGAAATTTAAAATGGCGGCATTTAGTCCTTTCGGGATAAAAAAGCAGCGGGAAATTGCTGATCTTGATCACCAGGTGGACAATATTCTGGATAAGATATCCCGAGAGGGAATGGATAGTCTTAGCGCAAAGGAAAAGAAAATCCTGGAGATAAAGAGTAAAAAAGATTCTGTATAGGTATGTAAGATTTATTGAGTCTGTTTAAATGATGTGTTATAATACAAAAACTATGCTGGAAGAAAAAATTTATAATGACTATGTGAAAGCGCTTAAAAGCCGGGATAAGGAAAAGTCCGGATTTTTGAGTTTTGTCCGGGCTGATCTGAAAAATATAGCGATTAATAATAAAAAAGAAAAGCTTGCCGATGAAGATGTCTTGTCCGCGCTTAAAAAGCAAAAGAAACAGCTGCAAGAGACAGTAGAAAGTACTGCCGGAGGCAAGCCGGAGCTTTCTGCTCAGGCGAAAAAAGAAATAACGATGCTTGATGAATATCTTCCACAGCCTTTAGCCGATGATGAACTGCTGGCGGTTATAAATCAGGCGGTTACTGATGTTGGGGCCGTATCTATAAAGGATATGGGAAAAGTAATGAAAGAGGTCTTGGCAAAAGTGGGAGTAAGAGCTGATGCTAAGAAAACAAGTGAATTGGTTAAAAATAAATTATCTTCTTAACCCCCGGATTTGAATAATGTCTTTTCACTCTGCAGAAATAACCCGGCAGCATTTGAAATTTATCTTATTGATAGTTGCTGCGGTCATGCTTGTTTATTCTAATTCCCTGGGGAATGGATTTATCCTGGATGATTACCCCCATATAATTGAAAACGTCTTTATCACCCAGTGGAATTCCATTTTACATGTTTTCACTACGGATTTATTTCATTTTTCTCCGCAGATAACTAATTTTTATCGCCCGCTGCAGGTTCTTTCCTATATGCTTGATTATTCTTTTTGGCAATATAATGCTTTTGGCTATCATTTAACCAATATGTTATTACATCTTTTTAACTCGATATTGGTTTATATGTTGATATGGATGATGTCAAAAAACAAAAAACTGTCTTTTATGACCGGACTATTATTTGCTGTGCATCCTATCCATACTCAGGCCGTGACTTATATCTCCGGCCGGGCTGATCCGATGGCGGCGTTTTTTATGCTTACCGGGTTGATCGCGTATATCCGGTCCCGGGATATACGTGAGAGGAGTAAAGAAAAGACATTTTTTAATGTTATCTCGATTGTCTGTTTTGTGTGTGCCTTGTTGTCGAAAGAAATATCACTGATCTTTCCGTTTTTGTTAATGTTATATGAATACTGTTTTCCGCAGGAAAAAAAAGAAACAAGAAGATTCCCCGGGTATTTTTTGTTTTTCCTGTTTTTGGGGGGGTATTTATATTTAAGATTGTCTTTTTTGTGGTTCACCGGTCCGGATGCATCAACACATGGTGAGGGTTTATCTTTGAGACTGCTTACTGTTCCTAAGATAATTATATCATATATATGGTTACTTATTTTTCCGGTGAAGTTACATATAGACCGCTATGTGCCTTGGGTAGAATCATTCCTCTGCGTTGAAGTTATTATCCCGGGACTAATACTTTGTGTTATTGGTGCGGCCGTAGCGGCTCTTAGACAATATTCAAAACTTTTGTTTTTCTTCACATTGTGGTTTTTTCTTTTATTATTCCCGACATTAAATATTATTCCGGTAAACGCTGCCCAGGCCGAGCACTGGCTGTATCTGCCTTCGGTCGGCTTTTTTGTTATTATTGCTTTTTTTATAGATAAGTCGATTAAATCCAAAAGGTATGTTTTTAGAGGCGGGGCTGTTCTTTTGCTGACCGCGTTTCTTTTATCCCTTTCTATTGCTACAATACGGAGAAATTCCGATTGGAGTAATGAGATAGAATTTTACAAGAAAACCATAGAATATTCCGGCCAGTGGAATATCGACAGAACAAATTGTAATCTGGCCCTGGCGTATTACCGGGATGGTCAATATGATAAGGCTATGGAGCAGGCTAAAGAAACGCTGAAGATTAATCCGGATTATCCGGAAGCTTTATGTCTTATCGGTGTTCTTTATGGGACCAATAAAGAGTATGACAAATCAATTGAAGCTTTAAAAAAAGCAATCGAGGTTTTACCCGGATATGTAAAGGCCTATAATAACCTGGGGATTACTTATGCAAAAAAGGGAGAATTGGTCCAGGCTATTGAAGTGTGGAAGAAAATAATAGAATATGACCCGGATTATGTTCCGGCTGAAATAAATATTATAAAGGCAAAAAAGATGCTTAAAAATCAGGAATAAAATAAGCCTAACTAATGTATTTATAGTAAGTTATAAACAAATATGATGATTCGTGAGACTGCGGAAAACGCTTGAAATAGACAGCTGATTATGATAAACTAAACATCCGTCTGATAAAACCAGGAAATTAGGAAAACTTTTTTAAATGAGTTGGAAAAATACCCCTTTAATTGAAGAGCATAAAGAGTTAGGCGCAAAACTTGCGCCTTTTGGGGGGTGGCTTATGCCGATCCAATACACCGGAATAATCGCCGAGCATAATTGGACGCGCAGTTCCTGTTCACTGTTTGACATTTGCCATATGGGTGAATTTATTATCCATGGGAATCCCGATGAAAATAATCTGGAAAAAATAATTACGCTTAATATCAAGAAAATCGAATGCAGCAGCTGCCGTTACGGGTTTATTCTTGATGAAAATGGCGGGATTATGGATGATGTGATTATTTATAAGATTGAGCCGGACAAATATATGCTGGTTGTGAATGCGGCAACAACAGATACTGACCTTTTACATTTGAGGATGAATATCCCGGAGAAGTTTGAAATTGAGAACCTTTCCCCTAAGTTGGCAAAGCTTGATCTGCAGGGGCCGTGTTCCCGGGATGTATTATCGGCTATTGCCGGGGATGGGATCGCTTCTCTAAAATACTATTCGTTTGGGAAATTTTCTGTACTGGGAGAGGAAATAATTATCAGCCGGACCGGATATACCGGAGAACTCGGATATGAATTGTATATTTCCAATGAAAAAGTAGTTCAATTATGGGAAATGCTTTTACAGGACGGGAGAGTTAAACCCGCCGGATTAGGAGCGCGGGATACGCTTCGTCTGGAGATGAGCTATCCTTTATATGGACAGGATATTAATAAGCAAACTAATCCTCTGGATGCGGGACTTGAGAAATTCATTGATCTTAGTAAGGATTTTATCGGAAAAGGCCGGCTTATGGAAAAGATTGATCCGGATAGCGAAAAAAAATTATGCTGTTTTATTACGGAATCACGCCGTGCTCCCCGGCATGATTATAATATATATAAGGGTGAGGAAAAAATAGGAATTGTAACCAGCGGGTCGTTTTCTCCGAGCCTTTCCTGCGGCATCGGCATGGGATATGTGCAAAAAGAATATAGCCGGATCGGGAATGAGATTATTTTAAAAGAAGGCCCGATAACACTTAACGCCAAGATAGTTGACCGGCCTTTTTATAAACAAGGAACGGCGCGCGCATAAAAATATTGCAGATTACAAATTGCATATTGCAAATAATAGGAAAATTGAATATTGGAGGAAGAAATAATGAACATACCGGAAAATTTATTGTATACAAAAGAACATGAATGGGTAAAGATCGAAGGTAAACGCGCGACCATGGGTATTGATGATTATGCTCAATCTTCACTCGGAGATATTACATTTATCGAACTGCCTAAAGTCGGAGATATTTGTAAACAGTTTGAGCAGTTTGCCACAGTTGAATCGGTTAAAGCGGCCTCTGATGTTTATGCGCCGATGTCCGGAAAAATAGTTAAGGTAAATGATGATGTCCAAAACTCTCCGGAAATGATTAACCAGGACCCCTATGAAAAAGGATGGTTTGTCGTAATTGAACTCTCTGATGAAGGTGAAAAAGATAATCTCATGAATCTGACGAAGTATCAGGAATATTTAAAGGAGAGCGCGGCATGAGCTATGTCCCTCATACGCAGGAACAATTAAGCGTAATGCTCAAGACTATCGGTGTTTCCGATATAGAAGGGCTTTTCAAAGATATCACCCCGGAGTTAAGAGCGAAATCTTTTAATATCCCGGAAGGAAAATCCGAGTTTGAAGTAATTGAGCAGTTTAAGAAAATTGCTTCTAAGAATGCTACAGAACTTAGTTGTTTTCTGGGCGGCGGTTTTTACGATCATTATATTCCGGCAGCGGTTGATGCATTAGTGGACCGGGCCGAGTTCTATACCGCGTATACTCCCTATCAGCCGGAATGTTCTCAGGGCTGGCTGCAATCAGTCTATGAATATCAGAGTGTTTTATGTGAACTTACGGGCTTAGATGTTGCCAATGCTTCCATGTATGACGGCGGGACAGCGCTTTATGAGGCGGCAATGATCGCGGTACGGGCAACCGGCAGACGCAAGATAATTGTAGACAGCGGAGTAAATCTTTTATATCGAAGCATGCTTTATTCTTATACGAAGAATCTTGATGTTGAATTTGTGGAAACTCCGGTTGAGCATGGACAGAGTTCCCGGGAAGAGATTTATAAATATCTGGATGATAAGACAGCGGCAATCGTTGTGCAAAATCCGAATTTTTTCGGAGTTATCGATGACTTTACTGATATTGTAAAAAAAGCGCATGAGTGCGGAGCTTTGGTTGTGCAATCAGTTTATCCGATTGCCTTGGGATTATTAAAAACTCCCGGAGAAATGGGGATTGATATTGCTACCGGAGAAGGACAAAGCCTGGGGCTGCCGCTTTCTTCCGGAGGGCCTTATCTGGGATTCATGGCTGCTAATCAGAAATATGTGCGAAAGATACCGGGAAGGATTGTCGGCAAAACTGAAGATAAAGACGGAAAAAGCGGATTTGTGCTTACTTTGCAAACCCGGGAGCAGCATATCCGGAGAGAGAAGGCGACTTCAAATATTTGTTCTAATGAAGCTTTGTGCGCCTTGCGCGCGGTGATTTATATATCTCTTTTGGGTAAGCAAGGGCTTAAAAAATTGGCCACGACGATTTATCAGACCAGTGAGTTTACCAAAGAAGTTTTGGATAAGATCCCCGGAGTTACGGTTAAAAGAAGTTCTCCTACTTTTAATGAATTTACGGTTCTTTTGACAAAAGATGCTAATGAAGTGGTCAGCCGGATGGTTGATAAAGGTTTTGCCTGCGGCTTTCCTTTGGGGAGATTTTATAAGGGAATGGATAATTACCTTTTGGTTACGGTTACGGAAAAGCGAACAAAAGAAGAAATAATGAAATTCGCGCAAAGCTTAGAGGCGGTTCTATGCGATTAATATTTGAGAAAAGTGTTAAAGGGCGTAAAGGTGTTAAAATGCCTAAAGGGTGTCCCCAGGATTATGCAAAATTTCCCAAGGACTATGCCCGAAAATATGATGCGGAACTTCCGGAAGTTTCGGAATTGGATGTGGTCCGTCATTATTCCAACCTTTCTAAGCTGAATTTTTCCGTGGATACAAATTTTTATCCGCTGGGTTCCTGTACCATGAAATATAATCCTAAGTTTACGGAAAAGATCGCCAAGCTGGAGGGATTTTTAAATATGCATCCCTTGCTTCCCCAGTTGATCGGGGGAGGGATGCTGGCACAAGGTTCCTTGGAAGTTGTGTATAAAACAGAACTCCTGCTTTGTGAGATCACCGGAATGGATGCTTTCACGATGCAGCCTTTGGCCGGAGCGCACGGCGAGCTTACCGGAGCAATGATTATTGCCGCCTATCACCGCCATAAGGGAGAAAAACGTAAATTTGTTATTGTTCCTGATTCTTCACACGGAACTAATCCGGCCAGCGCGGCCATCGCCGGATTTGAGGTTATTGTTATCCCTACGGATAAAGAAGGATATATGGATCTGACTTTATTTAAGGAAAAACTGGATGAGAATATCGCCGCGGTAATGCTGACCTGTCCGAATACATTGGGACTTTTTAATCCGCATATAAAAGAGATTTGTGACGCGGCGCATAAAGTGGGAGCATTAGTCTATTATGACGGAGCTAATCTTAATGCGATTATGGGCAAAGCCCGGCCCGGGGATATTGGTTTTGATATTGTACATGTCAATCTTCATAAGACCTTTGCTACTCCGCATGGCGGCGGAGGGCCTGGTGCGGGCCCGGTGGGAGTATGTGATAAATTAAAAGATCTTTTGCCGATCCCGCGGGTGGTTAAGCGGGCTGACGGGACATACGCATTACATTATAAGCGGCCTAAATCAATAGGTTTTATGGCGGCTTTTAACGGAAATTTCAGCGTTATCCTTAAAAGTTTTGCTTATATAATGCTTTTAGGTAAAACCGGATTAATCGAAGTTTCCGAGAACGCGGTCTTAAGCGCGAATTACTGCCGGGTTTTACTGAAGAAATATTTTAAACTGCCTTATGATAAGATATGTATGCACGAATTTGTGCTTTCCGCTTCTGACCAAAAAGAAAATGGGGTCAGCGCTCTGGATATTGCCAAAAAATTAATTGATAAGGGAATTCATCCGCCGACAGTTTATTTTCCGCTGATCGTCAAGGAAGCGCTGATGATCGAACCGACAGAAACAGAATCAAAGGAGACCCTGGATAATTTCATTGAAATAATGATCGAAATAGCTACGCTGGCTAAAGAAGATCCGCAGCAGCTGAGGGATGCTCCGATAAACACTCCGGTAAAAAGGCTCGACGAGACCAAAGCCGCCCGGGAACTCAATCTCAGGTGGAAAAAATAATCGCATATTACAAATTTTATTTTTAATATGCAATCTGGAATCTGCAATTTGCAATTATATTAAATTATGACTAAATGGCGTTTACTATTATCCCGCAGTAAAGATCCTTACACGAATATGGCTATTGATGAAGCAATATTGAAAAGCTATAGCCAGGGGCAATCTTCTCCTACTTTAAGGATTTACGGCTGGAGCCCGGAAAGCATTTCCTTAGGATATTTCCAAAAAGCAAACAAAGTATTAAAAGTCGATCAATGTCTTAATCACGGGGTTCTTTTTGTCCGCCGGATTACCGGAGGAGAAGCGATCTATCACGGGAGTGATCTTACTTACAGCATTATTTGCTCTAAAAATGACCTGGGACTGCCGGAATCGGTTAAGGAGAGTTTTAAGCTTATCGCGTCTTTTCTGATAGGGGCTTATAAAAAACATGGTCTGGACGCCTGTTTTTCCGTCGAGGATGAAGAGCGGGAAAATTATTTTGATATCAAGCAAAAGAAACGTTCGGATTTTTGTTTCGCGACAAATCAGGACTTTGATATCACGATCGCCGGCAGAAAGATCGGCGGCAACGCGCAAAAAAGAAGAAGAGATATAATTTTTCAACATGGTTCTATTCCGCTGCATCTTGATCTAAACAGAGTATCGCTGTTTTTGCGGGAAGAGCTTGACGGTGTAGAAGAAAGGATCGTTTCTTTAAGTTCCGCGGCCGGAAAGATAATTGATTTTGACGGATTTTCCGCAGTATTAATCGATTCTTTCCAGGAAACGTTCGGGCTGAAACTTACATTGGGAGAATTAACCGCGGAAGAAAAACAAAAAGCTGCCGAGTTAAGGAAAAATAAATACGCTAACGGTGATTGGAATTTTTATGCAGACACGCAAAAAGCCGGAGTGGCTTAATAAAAAAATAAACTTAAAAGATTGTCAGAAACTGCACGGACTTTTTGAGGAATTGAACTTAAATACGATCTGCCGGGAAGCGCTCTGCCCGAATATTTCCGAATGTTTCTCCGAAGGGATAGCCACATTTTTGATCTTGGGTAATATCTGCACACGTAATTGCAGGTTTTGTAATGTTAAAAAAGGCACTCCGGAAGGTTTGGACGCGGAGGAACCGCAGAGAGTAGCCCGGGCAGTCAAGAAACTCGGATTAAAGCATGTGGTAATTACCAGCGTAACCCGCGATGATTTACCTGACGGCGGAGCTAGTGTGTTTAGCGAAACGATTAGAGCTATTCACTTAATTGACCGGGATATTGCGGTAGAAGTTCTGGTGCCGGATTTTAAGGGAAATGCGGATTCGATCAAAAAAGTACTTTCGGCAGAGCCGGAAGTATTCGCGCATAATCTGGAAACTGTAGCGCGGTTATATCCGGATGTGCGTAATGGCGCGGACTATGACCTTTCCCTAAGTGTTTTAGAGAATGCTAAAAAGATTAATCCTGATATTTACACGAAGTCAGGTCTGATGGTCGGGATAGGGGAGACAGAACAGGAAGTCCTGGATGTATTAGATGATCTAAAAAAAGTTAATTGTGATTTCCTGAGCATCGGGCAATACTTGACTCCGAGTACAAAACATTTTCCGGTCAAGGAATTCATCCGGCCGGAAGTTTTTAAAACCTACAAAGATAAAGCTGAGCAAATCGGTTTTCTGCATACCGAAAGCAGTCCCTATGTGCGCAGTTCTTATATGGCATCGAGATACAAAAGATAAGTCACAAGTCTCAAGCCTCAAGTCCCAAGACTCAAAATAAAAGAAGTAATGGAGAACGTAATGATGTGCGTCTTTGCCTCGACGTACAGCCTGCGGCTGTTTTGACATAAAAGACGTAAAAAATAAGCGATAAGGATTAAGAATTAAAAAAGCAAAAAACTCAAGCAATTTAATCTTAATTGTATTATTTGTCTTGTTCTGGAATGGCTGACACTTTCTTTACCTTTTTTTACTGTCTTTAGCTTGAGACTTGAGACTTGTGGCTTGAGACTGTTTAGAAATCCTTTGGATTTCTAAAACCACTTCATTAGTGGTTTTATCCGGAGTGGAGGCGCCGGAAGTAACGCCGACCTTTTTTACGCCTTTAAACCAGGAAGGTTTAAGATCTTTTTTGGACTGGATCCAATAACTTTTTTCATTTAATGTTTTGGATAATTCATATAAACGTTTTGTATTGGCGCTGGTTTTGGAACCGATAATGATCATCAGGTCATTATCCAGCGGCATAGCCTGCATTTCTTTTTGTTTGATCCGGGTGGGGTTGCAGATGGTGTTATAAAATTTAACTGTTTTTATGTATTGTTTTATTTCTTCGACTAAAAGAATTGTTTTAGTTAAATTTCTTGTAGACTGCACAACAACCGCGGCTTTTTTGATCTGCTTTATTTTAGACACCGGGATAGTTTCTATTTTGTCGATAAGGATCGGCTTGGTTTTAAGCTGGCCGATAATACCTTTAACTTCATCGTGTTTTTGATCCCCGATAATTATGACCGTATAACCTTTTTTCTCCGCGTCTTTGGCAAGCTTATGGATCTCTTTGACCATGGGGCAAGTCGCGTCAATTATCGCATATCCGAGTTCTTTAGCTTTTTGATGTGTTTTAAGCGCAGCGCCGTGCGCGCGGATCAGCAGAGTTTTTCCTTTTCCCGTGCCTAGTTTGCCTATTTTTTTTATGCCGGTTTTCCGGATATCTTTGACCACGGCTTCATTGTGGACAATATCTCCGAGCATATCAATATGCTTGCCGGAAGAAGCGGCATTAAGAGCTATTTTTAGAGCGTTCTTAACTCCAAAACAAAAACCCGCGGATTTAGCGATATTTATCTTCATATAGTTATCCTGTAATTTTATCTGACCTTGTAGGGGCGGCTTTTGCGTTAGCCCTTGTCTTAACCATACCTATTATACGGTGATAAAAAAATATTGACAAGGGTAGTTTTTTCTTTTAGACTAGATTTCATAGTAAAAAACTCAAGATGTCCCGAGTTTGAAGGGGGTATCCCGGACTTTAAAAAAGTAAAACCTTCGTTGGGCAAATACGCCCAGCGGTGGTTTTTTTGTTTTTAAGAGAGTTTTGAAATGGGTTTAGAGGAAAGTTTAATTCTGTCGAATTTGAGGAGAGGGAAAAATGAAGGAGGAACTAACCGTGTTTGGAGGTAAAGAAAGCGGTGGTCGTGAGATTGGTAGTCAATGCATCTTATCGGGGGAAAATGAAATATTACGCGCATAGTTTAAAAGATAAACCGAAAAGTGAATGGCAGACGCTTGGCGAGCATTTAAAAAACGTCGCAAAATTAGCAGCATCGTTTGGTAATAACGATACCGTGAAATTTTTATTCAATATAGCCGGGATGTTGCACGATTTTGGAAAATATCAACCAGATTTTCAGAAATATCTTGTTGAAGGTGGCAAGCGTGGTAGTGTTCCTCATGCCGTATGGGGAGCCGGATATGCCAGAATTCTTGGAATGATTGAGATCCCTTTTGCAATTGATGGACATCATAAAGGTTTGCCCAATAAATCTGATTTAAAAATAGATACAGAAAAATTCAAAAGAAAAGATGTGGCTGAATTTGATTCGGTTATTGAGTCTTTTATAAAAGATACTGCTTTTTCTGAGAACAATAATAAATCTTTATCAGCGGTATATTCAGATCCATTACAAAGAGAACTTTTTATCCGCTATTTGTTTAGTGCTTTAATAGATGCGGATTGGCTTGATACCGAGGCCTTTTATGAACCTGATAAATCTCAAAGCCGCGGTAAATATATTTTACCGATAGATGAAATGATAGAAAAACTTGAAAAAGAATTTTCTAATAAGCCTACGAATGGGGAACTCAATCAGTTACGTAATTATACAAGAAAAATTGTTTTGGAAAAGGCAAATAAAACACCTGGTTTTTATTCGTTGAATCTTCCGACAGGCACTGGGAAAACGCTTATCTCCATAGCATGGGCTCTTCGTCATGCGAAAGCAAACGGATTAAAGCGAATTATAATAGTATTGCCTTATATTAATATTATTGACCAAACAGCCTCTGAGTTAAAAAGAATATTCGGCGAAAAATTGGTATTGGAACATCACTCCAGCTATAATGAAAATAATTCCGCGATACAGGATGATGAAAATAATTTAGATACCATTCAAAAAAGAAAAATTTTAGCCTGTGAAAATTGGGATTATCCAATTATTGTGACAACAACAGTTCAATTTTTTGAATCACTTTTCAGCAATAAGCCTTCCAAATGCCGTAAAAATCATAATATCGCTCAATCCGTAGTGATTTTCGATGAGGTTCAATCCCTGCCCAAAGAAATTATTTTGCCGACACTTTCCATACTAAAAAATATTCAGGCAGTAATGGGTGCATCTTTTTTGTTTTGTACGGCAACACAACCCGCGTTTGAAAAACGGGATAAATTTAATGGAATCGATTCAATATATCCGCTTATTGATAATCCTTCAGAAATTTTCGAAAAAACCCGGAGGGTTGATTATAATCTTTTGCAAGATTTAAACGCTATCGAGCTTGATGAATTGCTGGAAACTGTAAAAGAAACAAATTCTTCTGTTTTGGTCATATTTAATACAAAGAAAGCTGTTTTGAATTTTTATAACTGTGCTCAAAACATTGAAGTTTGGGAAAAAAAATACCATTTGTCAACGGCGATGTGTCCTGTTCATCGCAGACAAATTATTGATAATATTCGGGAGGATTTAGAAAAAAAACGTAAAATATTAGTTTCTTCCACCCAACTGATTGAAGCAGGAGTAGATTTTGATTTTTCTTGCGTTTTTCGCGCAATGGCGCCGCTGGAATCTATTATTCAGTCAGCGGGACGGTGTAATCGTGAAGGGAAATTGCCGGAATATGGGAAAGTGTATTTATTTCAACTAAAAGAAAGCGGGATGCCGGATAAAACTTATAAAGCGTGCGCGGAACATACAAAAAGTTTGATTCAGACGGATATTAATAAATTATATGACTATGATTTCTTCCAGGAATATTATTCTCAAGTAGTGAATTTATTTGTGGATCCGGATAAGAATAATATTATAAAAGCACAGGAAGATTTTAATTTTGAAACAGTTGGTGATAGCTATAGATTGATTTCTAACGTAACCGAAGGGCTTTTCATTTATAGCTATAGCGAAGAAAGTAAAAAAATATTTCACTCTATAGAACATAAGGAATATTTATCGCGGGATGATTACCGTAAGATGCAGGCATTTACTGTGCAGGTTTATCAGAATTTTTTATTTAAGAATCAAAATATGTGTAAAAAAATGCCTCAAGGTTTTTTCGTTTGGTATGGAAATTATGACTCAAATACCGGTATTTCTGTAGAGCCGATTGAGGCGGATAAATTAATAGTATGAAAACAACTTCAAATAATAGTTAAAAAAATTGGAGGTGATTTTATGATTGATAAACAAATTGTACGTGTTAAAGTGACGGGAGATTTCGCGTGTTTTACAAGACCAGACCTGAAAGTAGAACGAATGACCTATCCTTGTATGACTCCTTCTGCGGCAAGGGGCGTTCTTGATTCAATTTTGTGGAAGCCGGAATTTCAGTGGTATGTAAGAAAAATATTAGTTTTGAACCCAATTAAATTTTATACGGTTAAGCGTAATGAGATTAATTCTAAACAAGGGCGAAGACCTATTGTAATTGAAGAAAAGCGCGCGCAACGTAACAGTGTAGTGTTAAAGGATGCGGCTTATATCATTGAAGCGTCAATTTGGCAAAAAGAAAAATCTGATAAGAACCGTCCTGAAAAGTACATTGGAATGAATAGCGGAAGAGAAGGTATGTTCCCCCGCCGAGTAAAAAAAGGACAATGCTGGCGCAGGCCGTATCTTGGCACGCGTGAGTTTTCTGCTGAATTTATGGCGCCGGATGGAAATGAACAACCGATACAGGAAACAATTCCTATCGGGAGTATGCTGTTCGATATATTTTATGACGCGAATGGAAAGCCTGAACCGTTGTTTTTCTATGATGCGGCAATACGTAACGGTGTTTTAAATTGTGAAGTTCCGGAAAATGACAAAATGATGCAATCAACCCATGTCCGCCCCCCAATAAATAGCGAAACATCCGCGGTTATTTATAATTTTAATCAGGATGAGGGGGTGGAGTTATGATTCGGGAATTAAGTGAACTTGGTAAAAAACTCCGCATACAAAATTCAGGGCAAAAATTGATTCATGATGCTTTAAAAGAAGATCCGATTTCCATTGATCTCGTTATTAAGGAAGATGGTAGTTTTCATTCTTTTCTGCTGTTTGAAAAAAAGATGACAACCGCGGAGGCAATTACAGCTAAGAAAGGCAAAGCGCGGTTGCTCCTTGATAAAGCAGAAGAGGTGTTGGGTTATGGCGGCGAATCGTCTATAAAAAAGCATTGGTTGTTTATGGGAAAACTGGAGCAATACAAGAATTTAAAGGAGTTAACACCGGTTTTAGTTTTTTATGGACAAAATAAAATAAATGGATTGGATAAAGCGCTGATTGAGTTTGAGAAAGCGATTCCCAATGAAAAAGAAAGAAGAGGTAATATTGCTTTTCGAATTTTGAATAAAGATAAGCGTGTTCATGAAGAATCGGCAGTTTATCAAAGCTTGATTGAACATTATGAAAACGAGCAAAAATCATTCCTAGCCACATCTAATATTAAATGTTCAATTTGTGGAAAAACAAATTACCCTGTGTGTGATACACCTCATGGCATGATTAAGAGAGTTCCTGATGGTCAAAGTAGCGGTTCCGCTTTGGTGTCTTATAATGAAGATGCTTTTGAATCATATAACTTAGAGGGCAATAATAATTCCGCAATATGCACAAATTGCGCTAAAACATATGTTGAAGGTTTGAATTGGCTTTTATCAACAGGATCAAGAGTAAAAAACAAGAAAGGAAAAGAGTATACAAATTATACTAATCGTAAAAATTTTGGTTCAGATACGGCAATGGTTTTTTGGACACGGGAAAATGAAAAAATCAAAGAAATTGATTTACTGGATGCCCCTGACCCACAGGAGGTAGCAAGTCTGATTGACTCCATAACTGCCGGCGAAACAAAAAATATGCAATACCTTGAGACAGATAGATTTTATTCTTGTACGCTTTCCGGAGCAGCGGCTCGCATTGTTGTACGTGACTGGATAGAAACCAGCCTTGCGGATTTTCGGAAGTCAATCGGATGCTGGTTTAAAGATATAGCGATAGACTATTATGATTTTGATTTAAAGAGAAGCCAGACATATTATTCGCGCCTTTATGAATTAGCAAGATGTTGTCAAAAAGAGAAAGAAAATAAAGATACAATTTTATCTCGCACCGCCGTTTATTTATGGGATGCAGCATTGAAAAATACTACTCTGCCTTTATGGATTTTATCAGCTGTATTGAAACGCGCGCAATTAGATCAAAATGGTGTTACTCGTGAACGGGCATCACTAATTAAGCTGATTCTTAACCGAAACAATAGAGGAGGTGATTTTATGGCTCAGGAAAAATTAACTGGAACAAACAAACCCACGGCTTATACCTGCGGAAGAATTTTCGCGGTATTGGAGAGCATTCAACGAGCCGCTCAGGGTAAAACTAACGCGGGAATAAGAGAAAGGTATTTTACATTTGCTTTGACTACACCATCTCCGGCTTTCGGCAGGTTATTCAATTTAAGTTCAAAGCATTTCACAAAACTAAAAGGAGAAAAACCGGGACTGGCGGTTGTATTAGACAAAGAATTACAGTCGTTATGTAAGGAAATTAAAATTGAAAATTTTCCATCAGTATTTACTCTGGAAGAACAGGGCCAATTTGCAATCGGCTATTATCACCAAAAACAAGCGCAATTTAATAGGGCGGAATTAAAAGAAACGATAGAGGAGGAATAAAATGAACGAAGCAATAAAAAATAGGTATGATTTTGTATTTCTGTTTGATGTGAAAGACGGCAATCCTAACGGTGATCCCGATCAGGCAAATTTACCGCGCACTGACGCTGAAAATCAGGAGGGCTTGGTAACAGATGTGTGTATTAAGAGAAAAGTTAGAAATTATGTTACATTGAAGCATCAATTGAAAGCTCCTTATGATATTTTTATTCGGCAGGAAAATATTCTGAATAATATTATTGATTCCGCGTCGGGTGAAAGGCCACAAGATAGACAAAACTCTTTATGTCAGAATTATTTTGATATTAGAACCTTTGGAGCAGTATTAAGCACAGGAGACAAAGGTGCTGGAACTGTTCGGGGACCTGTTCAGTTTACTTTTTCCAGATCACAAGACCGTATATATCAGGCAGAGCATTCTATTACACGGTGCGCAGTAACAACACCAGCCGAAGCAAAGGCCCAGGAAAAAAGAGAACACGCTTCCACTTTTGGCCGTAAAGCTACTGTCCCATATGCTCTTTATCGTATGCATGGATTCATATCAGCCGTAGATGCCACAAAAACTAAATTTTCAGAAAATGACTTAGAACTTCTTTGGGAATCTCTTTTAAACGCTTTTGAACATGACCGCGCAGCTGCTCGTGGTGAAATGAATCCGCGTAAATTAATTATTTTTAAACACGCGAGTCATCTTGGTAATGCGCGTTCGGGTGAATTATTTGAACGTATCAGTATAAAAAATAATGCTGGTTTACCGCGTGAATGGAAAGATTATTCGGTTGTAATAAATAAAGATAAAATACCATCCGGGGTCGAGATTATAGAAAAGTTGTAATTTATCCAAGCAAGGAGATGTCAAATGAGCTTTAACACTAAAATCGCAATATTTAAAGGCGAAAAAATTAGGAAGACACTGCATCAAAAAGAATGGTGGTTTGTGGTTAATGATGTTATTAAATCGTTAACTGATTCTAATGACCCCGCGCAATACTTTAAGCGGTTAAAACAGAGAGATGAAGAGCTTGCGAAATTAATAGATCAAGGGGGGGTACAATTTGTACCACCCCTTATGCTTGAAGTAGAAACGCCGGGGGGCAAGCAAAAGATGTATTGTTGGAATACGGAAGGAATTTTTAGACTTGTTCAATCCATTCCTTCGCCTAAAGCCGAGCCGTTCAAACGCTGGCTGGCAAAGGCTGGTTATGAAAAGATACAAGAGATAGAAAATCCGGAGCTGGCGACTAAAAGGACCAGAATGCTTTATAAGCTAAAGGGGTACAGCGAAGACTGGATAGAAAAACGTATGAGAGGTATTGCTATCCGGGATGAGTTGACTGATGAGTGGCAAAAGCGGGGGGCAAAAGAAGATAGAGACTACGAAATATTAACGGCGGAAGTTTCTAAAGCCGCGTTTGGTGTTACGCCAAATGAATATAAAAAGCTAAAGGGGCTGAAACGGGAGAATTTGCGGGATCATATGGATGATTTTGAGTTGATTTTTACCATGCTGGGAGAGAGGTCTACCACAGAGATTCATCGGAACGAAAATTCTATAGGAGTAAAGAAACTTAAAAAAGATGCGCACTCTGGAGGTAGTATAGCTGGTAATGCCCGAAAAGCGTTAGAGAAAAAACTTAAAAGGCCGATTGTTTCCAAAAATAATTATTTGAAAGAAAATGAGTCGAGAAAAAAGATAAAGTAATGTATTCTGACGAAGATTTTATACAGCTTTCTGCTTTACAGCATTTTATTTTCTGCCGTCGGCAATGCGCGTTGATCCATCTTGAACAGGTGTGGATTGAAAATTTGTTCACTGCCGAGGGCCGGGTGATGCATGATAATGTGCATGAGGAGAAATATCAAAAACGTTCCGGCGTTAGAATGGAACATGGCGTGTCTCTCTATTCAATGCGTTTAGGATTAAGCGGCAAAGCAGATGTTGTTGAATTTCATAAAAAAGGTGATGTGTGGGTACCGTTTCCGGTTGAGTATAAAAGAGGCAAACCTAAGCGTGATGATTCGGATAAGGTTCAGCTTTGCGCGCAGGCACTTTGTCTGGAAGAGATGCTGGATATAGAGATTGAAAAAGGTGCTATTTTTTACGGGAAAACGCGTCATCGGCTGGAAGTAATATTTAGTCGGCATTTGCGTGATATAACCATAGACGCGATTAGGTGTGTGCATGAACTTATGCAGGCGGGAAAAACTCCGCCGGCTGTATATGAAAAACGCTGTGAAAAATGTTCATTGCTTGATTTGTGTATGCCGAAAATCTTAGTCGATAACGGAGTGAGTGATTATTTTGAGAAGGTATTGATAGGGTAATGAAGCATTTATTAAATATATTATTTGTTACTACCCAGGGTTCTTATTTGCACAAAGAGGGAGAAACCATTGTTGTGAAAGTTGGGGATGATACGCGTCTGCGATTACCAGTGCATACAATCGGCGGTATTGTTTGTTTCGGACAAGTGAGTATGAGCCCGTATTTAATGGGTTTTTGTGCCGAACATAAAGTGACAGTAAGTTTTCTTACAGAATACGGCAGGTTCCTGGCTTCGGTAAAAGGGAAGACCCAGGGTAATGTGTTATTGCGGCGTACCCAGTATCGGTATGCGGATGATATTAATATTAGTCTTGCCGTGGCGCAATGGATACTTATGAGTAAGCTGGCTAATTCCAGGAATGTCTTGAAAAGATTTACTCGTGATTATCCTGATCAGCCGGAAAAAGATAGTGTTGATACAGCGGCAAATAGACTGCGCTATTCTTTGCAGAATCTTCAGAGAGCCGGCTCCTTGGATGAATTGCGCGGGATTGAAGGGGAGTCTGCGGCGGCTTATTTTGGTGTTTTTGACCATTTAATACTACAGCAAAAAGAGGATTTTAGTTTTAATGAACGTAACCGTCGTCCGCCGCGGGACAATGTCAATTGTCTGCTTTCTTTTTTATACACATTAATAATGCATGATGTGCGTTCGGCACTGGAAACCGTAGGCCTTGATCCGTATGTTGGATTTTTGCACCGGGACCGTCCCGGCCGTCCGGGACTTGCTCTTGATATGCAGGAAGAATTTAGAGCATATTTGGCTGACCGTTTGGTGCTTTCTCTGATAAATCTGGGACAAGTTAAAAAAAGCGGATTTAAAAAGATGGAGAGCGGCGCAGTTATTATGAACGATGAAACGCGCAAAACTGTAATCACTGCTTATCAAAGCCGCAAACAAGAATCAATAACACACCCTTATTTGAAAGAGGAAATAAAAGTAGGTCTTTTGTTTTATGTGCAGGCATTGTTGTTCGCGCGGTATTTGCGGGGAGATATTGAGGGGTATCCGGCATTTGTATCAAAATAATAAGAGGAAAGATATATGTTGGTAATCGTAAGTTATGATGTAAGTACTTTAACAAAAGAAGGCCGGCGCCGTTTGCGAAGGGTTGCTAAAACATGTGTTGATTATGGACAGAGAGTGCAGTATTCAGTATTTGAGTGTATAGTCGATCCTGTCCATTGGACGATGTTACGGGCGCAGTTGATAAAAGAAATAAATCAGAAAACCGACAGCCTGCGGTTTTATTTTTTGGGGGCTAATTGGAAAAGGCGGGTTGAGCATGTTGGAACAAAGAAAGTGCCCAACTTGGAAGAAGATACGCTTATTTTGTAAAAATTCAAGCGCGAACCTTAGGATATAATGGGCAACGAGGAAGATTCGCAATCTTTGTAGTTCTTTGACAATTAAATAGTTAAATAGTTGGAGGCTATATATAGGGTGGATATTTTGCAAGAATGTTAATGTTTCGCAGAAATGATTTTTTAAGTGTCTGAAATAAAAAAAGTTGTAACGTAACCGTCGCTCCCCATGCGGGAGCGTGGATTGAAACTAATCCACACCCCGACAATTAGACCTAGAATTATGTCGCTCCCCATGCGGGAGCGTGGATTGAAACTTCCATCCAATCACTTTAAAAGCCAGCCTTAACCGTCGCTCCCCATGCGGGAGCGTGGATTGAAACGGTTTCACAAACTGAACAAAATCCGATCGTTGCGTCGCTCCCCATGCGGGAGCGTGGATTGAAACAGGCATATCCTTGAACTGTCGACTGAGACCATAAGTCGCTCCCCATGCGGGAGCGTGGATTGAAACAGATCTGGAACGGCAGCGCCTGGACCAGCGAAGTCGCTCCCCATGCGGGAGCGTGGATTGAAACTGTGTTGCAGTTGTATTAGTCATGGTTTTAAGGTCGCTCCCCATGCGGGAGCGTGGATTGAAACACAAAGAAGTGTTTGAAACCTGGCTGAAGGGTGGTCGCTCCCCATGCGGGAGCGTGGATTGAAACAAATAATCTTAATCCGTCCCGGTCTGCGTATTTGTCGCTCCCCATGCGGGAGCGTGGATTGAAACTTGTTCCCCACATGCGTGGGGATGAACCGGTTTTGAGAATGTGAGTGTTTGAATATGGCGCTTTAATTTTCTGCCTTGACAAATAGCGCAAAATATGTTAGACTTATCTAACAGAGGAAGGTAAAGCTAACTTAATTGCAGGATGGCTAATGAAGAAAAAAAATGAGAGACGTTTAAGCGCGAATATGGAAGACTATCTGGAGTCGATTGTTTTCCTGAAAAAAAACAACGGCGTGGCCCGGGTTAAGGATATAAGCCTTTTTATGAAAGTAAAAAAACCCAGTGTGACCAGCGCTTTGAATATGCTTACGCAAAGCGGATTGGTGATCCATGAACGTTATGGATATGTTGATCTTACTCCGGAAGGGGAAATTGTGGCGCAGGATGTTAAGAAACGCCATGATATGCTGATCAAGTTTTTGGATGAGGTGCTGGGGATCGATAAGAAAATAGCCACAAAAGATGCTTGCCGCATGGAGCACGCGATAAGCCAGCAGACTCATGAAAAACTAACTAAGCTTATTGAATTTGTCGAAGGGTGTTCTGACGGGGAAAGGCCCCAGTGGCTGAAGAATTTTGATTATTATTCAAAAACAGGCAAGCAGCGGGAAAAAAGTTAAATAATTAATAATCATTAAAATGAAAGATAGAAGACAGAAAACAGAAAGCACAAATGAGGGTTGAAAGTTTATAGTAGGAAGTTGTTTTCCAACTTTCAATTATCAATATTCAATTTTCGGTTTTTACATTAAGGTGAGGTCAGATAGATGAAAGAAGAGTTAATTCCGTTACTAAAAATCCCGGAAGGCCAGGAGGTTACCTTAGCCGGTGTTGAGGGCGGCCAGGGGGTAAGAAAAAGACTTACGGATATGGGGCTTAATCAGGGGGTAAGATTCAAAGTATTGCATTCTCATGGCCGGGGAGCGTGTGTAATCCGGGTGCATAATACAAGGCTAATGCTGGGGCATGGTATGGCCAATAGGATTATGGTAAAAGAGGTTTAAAATGTCCAGAAAAATTACAATTGCTTTAGCCGGAAATCCTAATTCCGGGAAGACAACGATATTTAATAATCTTACCGGATTTAGACAGAAGATCGGAAATTATTCCGGGGTTACTGTAGAAAAATTTGAAGGTATTCTTGAATATAAAGGATATAGTATTAATATTGTCGACCTTCCCGGAACATATAGTCTGACTGCTCAGTCTTTAGATGAGGTAATCGCCCGTAATTTTGTTATTGAAGAAAAGCCGGATGTTGTGGTTAATGTCATTGATTGTTCTAATCTGGAGAGGAATTTATATCTTTCCACACAGTTTCTCGAGTTGGGGGCTCCGCTGATCTTAGCTTTTAATATGTATGATATGGCGCAGCAGCAGGGCCTGGCAATTGATGTGAATCGTTTATCAGAACTTTTCGGCAGCCGGATCGTCTTGACCGTGGCTTCTAAGAAAAAAGGCATGGATGAATTACTGGACGCGGTTATTGACTATGTAGAGCATAAAGAAGAATCCTGGCCGATACCGATAGGATATGGGGCCGAAGTTCAGGAAGAGTTAGAGAAAATAAAAAGTATTCTGATACAGGATGAAGAATTAACAAAAAAATATCTCACCGGTTGGCTGGCACTTAAGTTGTTAGAAGAAGATGAAGAGATTATTAAAAAGATCAGCAAAAAATCTTACGCGGAGCAACTGAAAGAACAGATCAAAAAAAGTGTGGAGCATTTGCGTACTATTTTTAATGATAATCCCGAGGCTATTATTGCCGACGGCAGGTATGGGTTTATTAGCGGTGCCTGTTCAGAAGCTATCCGAAAAACATTTGAAACCAGGCATACTGTTTCCGATAGTATTGATAAGATCCTTATAAATAAAGTTTTAGGCTTACCGATATTTTTAGCGGCGATGTGGCTGGTGTTTAAATTTACGTTTTCGCTTAGCCGGCCTTTAATGAATGTTATTGAATTACTGCAGGAAGGATTGGCTAGTCTTGTCGGAGGATTTTTGCCGGCCGGCAGTGCGATCCGTTCTTTGTTTGTCGACGGGATAATCGGCGGCGTAGGCAGTGTGCTGGTCTTTCTGCCGGTTATTTTATTAATGTATTTTGCCATGTCACTTTTAGAATATTCCGGATATATGGCCCGGGCGGCTTTTATTATGGATGATCTTATGCATAAGATCGGGCTGCACGGACGGTCCTTTATCCCGATGCTGCTGGGATTTGGCTGTAATGTCCCGGCAATTATGGCGGCGCGGGCAATTGAGGACAGAAGAGACCGGATCGTGACCATTCTGGTAAATTCATTTATGAGCTGCGGCGCGCGGCTTCCGGTATATACTTTATTTATCGGAGCTTTTTTTTCGGAAAAGATCGCCGGGAATATTTTGTTTTCGCTGTATGTCCTCGGGATTGTCGTCGCGATCATTGTCGCTAAAATTTTCCGCAAATATTTATTCCGCGGAGAAGCCGCGCCTTTTGTTATGGAATTGCCGCCGTACCGGATCCCGGCCTTAAAGGGGCTGCTTATCCATACCTGGGACCGGGCGGTTTTGTATTTGAAAAAAGCCGGGACAATTATCTTTGCCGGTTGTGTATTGATCTGGTTTTTGAGTAACTTTCCCTTAGCCGGAGCAAATCTTAATGCTTATGAGAAAATGGAAAATAGTTATGCCGGCAGAATGGGTAAGGCAGTGGCCCCGGTTTTTAAGCCGCTGGGTTTTGGCGAGTGGAAGATCGCGGTGGCTTTGGTTAGCGGAGTAGTCGGCAAAGAGATAGTTGTGGGGACCTTGGGTACGCTTTATTCTGTCGGAGAATTATGCGGGGAAGCGGATATATTGCGTGAGGAGCTGAAGAAAGCTACCCGTGATGACGGGAGTAAATTATTCACTCCTTTAGTTGCCTATTCATTAATGGTTTTTATTTTGCTATACATTCCTTGCGTGGCGACTGTTGGAGCAGTAAAACAGGAAACTCAATCCTGGGGGTGGGCACTCTTTGCGGTATTTTATACTACACTGGTTGCCTGGATCGCTTCTTTTATTATTTATCAGGGCGGGAGGCTTTTTGGACTGCAGTAGTAACGATATAGCGTATTTCCCGAAGTATATAATTAAAGCGATTTTAACACATATATTTTTTCACTCAAGTACGATTTTTCTTGCGAACATAAAAAAATATCTAAAAATCGTCTCCCGGCCTGACGGGCTCGTCGATTTTCTTAACGCCATTTTTTTATTAAAATCGTAAATAGTTCTAAAATACATGTGTTTAAAAAAATAAGTTTATATTTTTTACAATTATCAATTTTCAACTTTCATTTTTCATGTATAACAATATTAAGTATTGAATAAATGATAATATGTTGATATTATATTGCATATGAAAAAAATTTTAACAGCGGTATTTTTATTTTTTCTTGCCATCAGTTTAAGTTCTTGTGCCCGAGCACCGGTTCGTCCGGTAATGACTACCCCAGTACCCAGTACCACCCCCGGGCTGCGTAATGTTATTCTTCCGCCTTCGGCACCGGCCGGACGCTGTGATATTGTCCATGTGGTCGCTCCGGGAGAGACAGTATGGCGGATCAGCAAAATGTATGATGTGGAAATTAAAGATATTGTCCGGGCAAACAATTTGAAAGATCAAAATTCTCTGGAAATGGGCCAGCGCTTGTCTGTGCCCAGGGCTTGCCCGGTTAAACCGGTAATAACTCTATACCCATCTAATAAATGGAAATATATAATTATTCATCACAGTGCTACCGATGCCGGCGGAGCTTTACAATTCCATAAAGGGCATACGCAAAAAGGATGGCAGAGCCTGGGCTACGATTTTGTCATTGATAATGGAACCAGCGGAAAAGGTGACGGGCAGATCGAGACCTCTCCGCGCTGGCTTAAACAGCAGGATGGCGCGCATTGTAAAGCCGCAGGAATGAATAGCAAAGCGATCGGTATCTGTCTGGTGGGTAATTTCAATAAAGATAGTGTATCTAAAAAGCAGATGGATTCACTTGTAAGTTTAGTCAGACAATTGAAACAATACTATAATATATCCCGCAAAAATATCCTCGGTCACGGGCAGGTAGAGGGAGCCCAGACTGAATGTCCCGGTAAAAATTTCCCCTGGAAAACATTTTGGTCAGCCTTATAAGCCGGAAAGATCAAATATAATGGATGAAAAGAATAAAACCTATTATTATTCGTTTAGCGAATATCTGCGTCAGCGCTTTGGGGTGCGGGTGCACCGGATCAGTATTAATGCCGGGTTTAGCTGTCCTAACCGGGACGGAACATTAAGTGACCAGGGATGTATTTTTTGTAATGAAGAGGGGTTTAGCCATTACACCGGTGTGTATCCGTCAATTGAAGAACAGATCGCGACATCAATGGGCTTTATTCGTGAGCGGTTTAAAGCGGAAAAGTTCATCGCCTATTTTCAAAATGCTTCCAATACTTATGCTGATGTTGATACCTTGCGCCAGACATATGATGTGATAAAAAAGTTCCCGGATATAGTCGGCCTGACTATTTCTACCCGGCCGGATTGTATTGATAAAGCTAAGCTGGATTTAATCGATACATATGCCGGCGCATATGACGTTTGGATTGAATATGGATTGCAGAGTATTCATGAAAAAACATTAAAAACAATTAACCGCCTGCATTCTACGATGCAGTTTTTGGAGGCAATAGAGCAGACCGCAAAACGCCGGATAAAGATCGGGGTGCATGTTATTTTGGGGCTTCCCGGAGAATCTAAAGAAGAAATAATGGAAACCGCGGATGTGCTTTCGACTCTTCCTATAGATGGTGTTAAACTGCATGTACTGCATGTATTGCGGGATACGAAACTGCAGGAACAATATAAAGAGGGGAAGATACAATTATTAGAATCGGATGAATATGTTCAGCTGGCTTGTGATTTTTTAGAAAGGCTTTCACCTAAATGTGTAGTTATGCGGCTGGTATCGGATGCGAACAAGGATGTTTTAATTGCTCCGGAATGGATAAACCAAAAGCATAAGGTCCGGCAGGATATTGAAGATGAGTTCCAGAAACGAGGAACAAGGCAGGGATGTAGGGGCGGCCCTCGTGTCCGCCCGTAATAATATTAAATTCATCTGTCACGGGCGCAGGCAAGCGGCGCCCCTACAATTTTATATTTTCTAAATCTTGTTTAGGGGTATAATAAGATTATGCTAAAAACAATTATAGATTTAGCCCAAATACCTGAAGAGGAATTACTGAAGCTAAAGATCTGTGAATTACCTTTAACTATTGAAGGTACTTGGCTGCAAGAGTGTGTGAATTATTTATATGAAGAGCTCCAGGCTAAAGGCATACAGTTTAAGCCTGTTTGCTATCTTGCTGATGAATGGCTTGCTCCGGACGGAGAACCGGTAATCGGGATTCCTTTCTTTTTAGCTCACCCCGCGCTTATTAAATTAGAAAAGAAAACAATGCTTGATGTCGAAGGAGGCACAAAGCAATGGTGCATGAAACTCCTGCGGCATGAGGCCGGCCACGCCATTAATTATGCTTATAAATTACATCGCCGAAAAAAATGGCATCAGATATTCGGGTTATTTACCAAAGAATACAACGATACTTACAAATACCGGCCGTATAGCAGAAATTTTGTCCGACACTTAGAAGATTATTATGCGCAATATCATCCGGATGAGGATTTCGCGGAAACTTTTGCGGTATGGCTTACGTCTGACTCTGACTGGGCTCTCCGGTATAAAGGATGGAAAGCCCTGAAAAAGCTTAAATATGTTGAGGTGTTGATGTCTGAAATTAAAGATGCTCAACCGAAAATTAAGCAGGGCCGGAAATATTGGCAGGCTTCGCGGTTAAAAACCAGTCTTAGCAACTACTACAAAAAGAAGCGTCATTTTTACGCGGAAGATTTTCCCGATTTTCATGATGTTAATTTAAGGAGGATCTTTACCGAAAAAGCCGAAGATGTAAAATCGCCGGCCTTAGCTTATGAGTTGATAAAAAAGTTCAGAAGGTATATTATAATTAGTGTATATACCTGGACCGGGGAAAAGAAGTATCTTATTGATGACTTATTGCAGACATTAATAACCAGATGTAAAGAACTTAAACTGGTATTCGCAGATCCGGAAGCTGTAGCGGTGTTAAGAATTTCTACGTATGTCGCGACATTGATCATGAACTATATGTATACAGGGAGGTTGCGCGGAAAAAATGGGAAAAAAACTTAAAATACTTCAGGTTTTTGATACTCCATATGTTACACAGCGCGGGCATGATTTTACCGAGGAATTCAAGGATGAAAGCTGGAACACCGAAGACCATGTGTATAAAACTCTTTGCGAAAACGGTCATAAGGTACAACTTCTGGGTATCCATAATGATATAAATCCGCTTATTGAAGAAATTAAAGAAAATAAGCCGGATTTGATTTTTAATCTGACCGAGGTGTTTAGACAGGAAAGTCACTTAGATAAAAATTTTGCCGGATTACTGGAGTTACTGGATGTTCCTTATACCGGGGCTTCTCCGGATTCTCTGATGATTTGCAATAATAAGGCGTTAAGTAAGAAGATAATGAGTTTTCATAGGATCCGGGGGCCGAGATTTCAAACGTTTTACCGGAAATACCGTGTTTGGCTGCCCAAGCGGTTAAAACTTCCCTTGATCGTAAAACCATTATCCGAAGAAGCTTCCCGCGGTATATCTTTAGCTTCGATAGTCGATAATGAAGGATCTTTCTTAGAGAGAGTAAAGTTTATTCATGAGAACATGTCTAAGGACGCGATAGTGGAAGAGTATATCGAAGGCCGAGAGTTGTATGTCGGTGTGATCGGGAATAAACGGATTAAGGTGCTGCCTCCGCGAGAAGTGAAATTTGGAAATATACCGGATGATGAACCGCGAATCGCTACCTATAAGGCAAAATGGGATTTGAAATATCGGGAAAAATGGGGAATTAAAAACGTATTTGCCGGAAAATTACCCAATGGGGTTGGGGAAAAAATCGAAGATATTTGCAAACGGGCTTATCGGGCTTTAAATATGGATTGCTATGCCCGGTTTGATATAAGAGTTACTGCGCAAGGCCGGGTATATATTTTAGAGGCTAATGCTAATCCGTGTTTAGCTAAAGATGACGAGGTTGGGCAGTCCGCGGAAAAAGCCGGGATTTCTTATAATAAGCTTATCGAAAAAATAGTAAATTTAGCGTTTAATCGGGGGAAGTGATTTTCCGGGACAGGAAAATTAACCATGCGAAAAAAACACCTAGTTATTTATGTAATTGCGCTGATTGTCTTAATCGGCCTTAACGGCTGCACAGAGCCCCCGGAACCGGGAAGATATTCCAGCCCGGGCAATTTATTTTCGATGAAACTTCCGCAAGGCTGGCAGGGCCGAAGAACAGTGGGCGCGATGCTGACATTAGAAAATCCCGACAGAAAAGCTGTAATTAAAATAATGGTTCTTAGATTTCCCCAGGATAAGACCCTTAAAGAATATATCCAAGAGGCAGAACGTGATGATTTATACGGTAAAGGGATCATCGAAGCCCGGGGGAAAGCAGAAATAGATGAGGTTAAGGGGTTTTGGGAGATTAAGCGGGATCAGCAAATGATCGAAGGTAAGGTAACCTATGTTAAGACGCTTAATTATTATCTGGAAAAAGAGGGCTGGATCTATATTATTAATTTCTCAGCCGATGAGGAAACCCTGACGAACTGCATGCCGGTAGTTAAAGACTGTGTACAAAGCTTTCGCTTTAAAAAGTAATAATTTTTTTACCGCTTGACATACCATAGGGGGGTATGGTATACTTGAGGTAGGAAGGGGGTGCGAGATATGGCGATAAATCCAGCTCATGAAAAAAATTTACCGGCATTACGCCGGATTGAAGGGCAGGTGCGGGGAATTGCGAAGATGATTGAAAACAAGGAATATTGCGTGGATATCCTTACTCAGGTTCACGCGGTTAGGGGGGCTTTAGCGAGAATAGAAGATAAAATCCTGGAAACGCATTTTGAAAATTGTATCACTAAAGCTATTAGCGGGGACTCCCTTAAGGTTCGGCAGGAAAAACTTGAAGAGGTTTTAGTTTTATTGAGGCGTTCGCGTAAGATATAGTAAAAAAAGGGAAGAAAATGAAGACAGGGGTAAAATATATAGCGGTTTTTCTCGGGTTTTTGCTTTCGGGAACCAGTATATTAGCGTCTTATGCGGCATCTTTGCCGGCTGGTTCGACAGAGCTCTCGGCATTAATAGATGAAGCGGTTCAGAATAATCCTCGGATACAGGCAGTTTACAGTAAATGGAAAGCTGTTGAATATAAAGCGGCGCAAGAGTCCAGTCTTCCGGATCCGATGTTATCCTATGGTTATTTCGGTAAAAATGTCCAGACCAGAGTTGGTCCTCAGGAGCAGAAGTTCGGTATTTCCCAGAAAGTTCCGTTTCCCGGAAAGCTTAAATCGAAAAAGAATGTGAAAACCGCACAGGCTCAAAGTATGGAAAAACAGTATGAAGCAGTTAAAATGGAAATCATCAAGCAGGTTAAGTTGGTTTATTATGATTTATCCTGGATAGATATAGCTATTAGAATTACCGAAGGGGAGAAGGCTGTTTTGGAAAATTTGGAGAAAGTATCTCAGAAAAAATACGAAAGTAATCTGACTCCTCAGCAGGATGTTATTAAAGCCCAGATTGAGCTTTCCCGGATGATTGACAAACTGTTGCTGCTAAATCAAAACAGAAAAAGTCGGCAGGCCCAGCTTAACAATCTTTTAAGCCGGGATAAAAACACAGAATGTGCCGCGATCAATGTTTCCGAACCGGATAAATTTAGCTATGATCTGGAGGAACTGCAGTCTATGGCTAAAGAAACACGGCAGGAATTAGCCGCGGCGGGATATGATATTGAGAGTGCTGAATATGAGCAGGCGCTTGCCCGATTGGATACTTTGCCGGATTTTACTTTAGGAGTTGATTATATTCAGGTTGGAAGCGGTCACACCACGATGCCGAATGACGGAGAAGACGCGTGGATTGGAACTGTGTCCGTGAATATACCTTTATGGAACGATAAAATAGCTGCCGAGCGAAAAGAGAAAAAAGCCCTGCTTAACGCGGTTATGAAAAACCGGGAAGATATAGAAAATACAATTATATATGAGGTCGATGATATATATTTTAAAATAGAAACTTTAAAGAATATTATTTCTTTGTATAAAACAACGCTTATTCCGCAGACAGAGCAAGCGTTTGACGCGGCAAAAGTTAGTTATGAGACAGGTAAAATCGATTTTTTAAATTGGCTGGACGCGGAGCAAGCGGTATTGCAAACGAGATTAGCGTATTATAAGTCAATTATTGATTATCAAAAATCAATTGCCAATCTGGAAAGAGTAGTTGGCAGAGAATTGTAATTCCGGAGGGAGGAATTAGTATGTATACTAATAAGGTAAAAAAAGCAGTATTATTTGGTTTGATTTTGTTGTTGGCTTTTGGTTTTATATTTACGTTAACATCTTGCGGAAAAAAAACAGCGGCAGACAAAGATGTTTCCGGCAAAGAAGTGCTTTATTATACTTGCGGCATGCATCCGAGTGTGAGGGTATCTGTACCTCAATATGAAAAAGGCGATAAAAATTGTCCGATTTGCCATATGGACCTGATTCCGGTGTATAAAGAGGAAACTTCTGCTGTTTCAAAAGAAGAAAGTAAGGTTTTATTTTACCGTAATCCCATGAATCCAAGTATAACTTCTCAGGTTCCGGCAAAAGATGCGATGGGTATGGATTATGTCCCGGTATATAAAGAAGCTGATTCCGGGACAGAATATTACGGCTGCGGAATGGAAGGAGCAGAACATGTGTTCCAGATGAAAGACGCGCAAGGGATGAAGTGCCCGATTTGCGGAATGGACCTGATCAAATTATCCAAAGAAGAAGCGGATAAATTAAAAGGCGTAATCAGCCGGGTGAAAATTAAAGGTGAGCAGATATCTTTGGCCGGAGTTAAAGAAGACTTGATTCGTGAAATGCAGCTTTTTAAGGAAATTCGGACTGTCGGGAAGGTGGCTTATGATCCGAATCTGGCAATATCTGAGGAAGAGTTTATATCCGCGCTTACTGCTTTGGATAAAATAGAATCCGGGCATGTTGCTGAAATCAGTGCGAGAGCCGAAACACTTGTTGAATCATCCCGGAGAAAACTGCGTCTTTTAGGACTGAGTGATACGCAGATCGGAAAATTGGAAGATACCCGTGAAGTTAATAACAATTATGTTTTACCCGCGGATGAAATGTGGGTTTACGGCGAAGTGTATGAATATGAACTTTCCTGGGTAAAGCCCGGAGAAAATGTCAGCATAACTACAGCAAGTGTTCCCGGCAGGGAATTTACCGGAGTTATTTCCTCCCTTAATCCGGTGATAAATCCTAAAACCCGCTCCATAACTTTCCGGGTCGAAGTTGCCAATCCCGGATTAGAATTAAAGCCGGACATGTATGTAGATATTATTATTTTGAGTATGTATAAAGGCCCGCAAGGGCAATCTCAGGTGCTGGCGATAGTAAAAGACGCGGTGCTGGATACGGGTATGCGGAAAATCGTATGGATTGATAGCGGAAAAAATGAATATGAAGGAAGAAGTATTGAGGTTGGGCCGGAAGCAGTTGCGGAAATTGATGGGCAGCAGGTGAAAGTTTATCCGGTACTAAGAGGAGTTGCCGAAGGAGAGCGCGTGGTAACCCGGGCTAATTTTCTTATTGATTCACAAAGTCAGCTTTCCGGAGTAGCGTCAGCGGCATATGGCGGAGCATTAGAAGATAAAGAATGAGGCAGAGATGATTGGTAAAATAATAGAAATTTGTCTTAAAAACAGGATAATTATAATCGCAATATTTGCTTTGCTGATTGTTTGGGGATATGCGTCGATGAAGAATACTCCGGTTGATGCTATCCCGGATATCGGGGAACTGCAGGTTATCGTATACGCTGATTGGCCCGGAAGAAGCCCGAAAGACGTGGAAGATCAGGTAATATATCCTCTGACCACCGGCCTTATGGGGACTCCGAAGGTTAAGGTTGTGCGTTCGACATCTGCTTTTGGTTTCGGCCTGGTAAATATGATTTTTAAAGAAGGTACGGATTTTTATTGGGCCAGGACACGGGTTCTCGAGCGTCTTGATTTTGCCAAAAAAGATTTACCTCCGGGAGTGGCGGTTACCTTAGGGCCGGATGCTACGGCGCTGGGACAGATATTATGGTATACAGTGGAAGCTGATGATAGTAATGCCGGACAAGAATTTGATTTAGCCCGTTTGCGTTCGATTCAGGACTGGTATGTGCGGTATCAGCTTAATTCCGTAGAAGGCGTATCGGAAGTTGCTTCTGTGGGCGGTTATGTTAAGCAGTATCAAATTGATATAGATCCCAATAAACTGATTACGCATAATATTAAGATTAATGAAATAATCAGTGCGGTTCAGAATTCAAATATTGATGTCGGAGCAAAAGTATTCGAAGAAGGCGGGATGGAATTTATTGTCCGGGGCTTGGGATTTATCCGCAGTGTTGAGGATATTGAAAATATTGTGGTGAATACTAACGAGGGCATTCCGGTATATGTAAAAAATCTGGCTAATGTAAGTATCGGCCCGGAATTCCGGCGGGGAGCACTGGACAAAGAAGGTAAAGAGGCTATTGGCGGAGTAGTGATTATGCGTTACGGAGAAAACCCGCTTAAAGTCATCCAACGGATAAAGCAAAAGATTAAAGAATTATCTATAGGTTTACCTAAAGGGGTAAAGATTGTTCCGTTTTATGACCGCACCGGTTTGATTCTGCGCTCTATTGATACTCTGAGAAGCGCGTTAATCCAGGAAATTATTATTACGGTATTTGTTATCGCGGTTTTTTTACTGCATTTCGGCGGGAGTATGGTAATTTCTATGGTTTTGCCGATCGGTATATTACTGGCGTTTATTTTGATGCAGCAATTTGGAGTTGACGCGAATATTATGTCTTTAGGAGGCCTGGCGATCGCTATCGGGGTCATGGTGGATTCCGGTTGTGTATTGGTTGAAAATGTTTACCGGAGGATTGCTCTACGACAGCAGGAGATCGGTTCCGGAGGGCTTGTGCCGGAAGAGCGGCTGGCCGTATGTATTGATGCTTCGCAGGAAGTCGGAAAGCCGATTTTGTTTGCTTTGCTGACCACAATAATCGGGTTTATTCCGGTGTTTGTTTTAACCGGGCAGGCTGGAAAATTATTTCGTCCTTTGGCATTTACAAAGACATTTGCTATGGCCGGAGCAGCAGTGATTGCCTTAATGCTGCTGCCGACGCTTTGCTATTATTTTTTAAGGGGAAAACTGCGTCTACCCGAAGAGAACCTGACCAGCCGTTTATTGCACAAAACATACCGCCCGGTTATCAGCTGGGCCCTGGCACATAAAAAAACAATTTCACTTATTTTTCTGGTTATTTTAATTGTCGGTTTGATCTGCGGGTCTTTAATCAAACAGGAATTCATGCCGCCGTTAAATGAGGGAGACTTATTATTTATGCCGGTGCTATTGCCCGGAGCTTCTTTGACCCAGGTAATGGAGGTTATGAAAAAGCAGGATATTATTATTAAAAAGGAAATTCCGGAAGCAGCCTGGGTGGTGGGTAAACTTGGGCGGGCGGAAACAGCTACTGATCCTGCTCCGGTGAGTATGATTGAAACCATAATACATTTGAAAAATAAAAAGTATTGGCGTAAAGGAATGACCCGGGAAAAGCTGATAAACGAGATTCAGGATAAAACCAGGATGCCCGGAGTCAGTCCGATCATGACTCAGCCTATCCGTAACCGGATTGATATGCTGGCAACCGGGATCCAGACTCCGGTGGGAATTAAGGTTTTTGGAAATGACCTGAATAAAATAGTGGATATTGCTGTTCAAATAGAAAAAATTGTCAGAAAAGTGGATGGAGCTATAAGCCCTTACGCGGAACGTATTTCCAACCGGCCGTATTTTGAGATTAAGATTGACCGGGAGAAAGCCGCCCGCTACGGAATCCGGGTCGGAGATATTCAGCAGGTGATTATGACGGCTATCGGCGGGATGAATTTGACGACAACTGTAGAAGGACGGGAACGTTATCCGGTGCGTATCCGGTATTTAAGGGAGTTGCGGGATACGCCGCAAGCTCTGGAAAGAATATTTATTCCTACGGCTAAGGGAGAGCATATTCCTTTATCACAGGTTGCGGAATTAAAGAAAGTACCGGGCCCGGCAGTTATTAATTCTGAAAATACCCAGACCTATGCGCGGATTTTCGTGAATGTCGATCAGAGTAAAGTCGGGTTGATAGACTTTGTTAATAATGCGCAAAAAGAAGTGCAAAAAAGTATAGATAGCGGGCAGTTAAAACTTCCTTCAGGATACTTTATTAATTGGTCGGGACAGTTTGAATCGGAAATGGAGTCAAGAAAAAGGCTATTGCCTTCACTGCTTATTGCTCTGAGTGTTATTCTGCTTTTGTTATACATGGCCTTTAAAAATTTTAGTGCCCTGATGATCCTGTCTACCGGATTACCGGTATCACTTATGGGAGGGATGATCCTGTTATTTTTACTGGGGTTTAAATTTTCTACGGCTGTGTGGGTCGGATTTATTGCGCTCTTTGGCGTGGCTACGGATAATGCGGTAGTACTGCTTTCCGCCCTAGATGATCTATTTCGTAAAAAGGTTCCGAAAACAATTGATGAGGTGCGTAAGACAGTTATCGAAGGCGGATTAATGAGACTGCGCCCGGCGATGATGACCACGATGACCACGATTATTGCTTTACTGCCGGTGATGTTTTCCACGGGAACCGGTTCTGAAATAATGAAACCTATGGCAGCTCCGACAGTAGGGGGGCTGATAACGGCAACTTTGTCAAATTTGATTTTAGTTCCGGTTTTGTATGCCTGGATAAAAGAAAAACAAATTAAAAAATGAGGAGACAATATTATGAATTGTCCGATGTTTGTTGATTATACTAGGAATTGTTTATCATATGCCCGTAATATAGCGGAAATTAATACTCATCCGTTTTGTTCTCAGGGAAAATACGCGGATTGCCCTTTTTATCGACTGATTAATGGAATAGAACCGGTGTGTGAAAATATGAAAGAATGTGTTATCTGTTCTAAAATTTCATATAAAAATTTTGACAAGTTTTTGGAATATACAAAAACATATTGCTTATCCAAGAATAAGATCGACTGTGAACGTTTTAAAATAAGATCTTTGGACAAAATACCCCCGGTTACTTTAATGCCTGATGGTAATCATCTGGAAGATATTTAGGCCAGAGGATGCTGATTGACGCAACATGTTTTATTATATATAATGACGTATACGAGTAATGCCAAATCAGGCGCCACTCATAATTTTATCCCGGACAGAGGAATGTTGTACTAAAAAAATGAAAGAATTTAAAAAATTTATATTAATTGTCGCGGTTTTCGCGGGATGTTTCTATCTGCCGATTGAGAAATTCAATTTCAAGGGGCCGCTGTTTGAAGCATTCGCTCTGGTCAACTGGTACGCGCGGGAGCATGTACTGTTATGCCTGGTGCCGGCTTTTTTTATTGCCGGAGCGATCGCGATTTTTATTAACAAAGCCGCAATTGTTAAATATTTCGGAGCAAAAGCAAACAAGTTTCTTGCCTATGGGGTAGCTTCAATATCGGGAACTATTCTTTCGGTATGTTCCTGTACGGTCTTACCCTTATTTGCGGGTATTTATAAAAAGGGAGCGGGCATTGGCCCGGCAACGGCGTTTTTGTATTCCGGACCCGCAATAAATATTTTGGCGATTATTATGACCGCGAGAATTTTAGGCTGGGAACTGGGGATTGCCCGAGCAATCGGAGCGATCGCTTTTAGTATTATTGTCGGTTTGCTCATGCATCTGATATTTATAAAAGAGGAAAGAGAGCGTTTAGCGGAAGAAGAATTGTCTTTTTGGGAAGATAACTCGTCCCGTCCGGTCTGGCAGAATACAGTTTGTTTAGCCGCGGTGTTCGGGATCCTTTTATTTGCCAGCTGGAAATCTCCGCAGGCTTCCGGGGATAAAATGGTAAATTCTATTGCCAGTATGCAGTGGTACATGATCGCTTTATTTCTGGCGATATTTACTTCGGTCGTACTTACCTGGTTTGAAAATGATGAGCTGAAAAACTGGGGCAAAGCTTCCTGGGGATTCGCGAAGCAGATAATGCCTTTATTATTATTAGGAGTATTTGTCGCCGGATTATTATTAGGCCGGCCGGACCAGGAAGGGTTGATCCCTTCGGCGATCATTAAAAAGCTTGTGGGCGGAAATTCCCTCGGCGCGAACTTTTTCGCGTCTATTGTCGGAGCATTCATGTATTTTGCGACACTTACCGAAGTGCCGATATTGCAGGGGCTGCTGGGCGCGGGTATGGGCAAAGGCCCGGCCTTGGCTTTGCTTTTAGCCGGACCGGCTTTAAGTTTGCCGAATATGCTGGTTATCCGCAGTGTTATCGGAACAAAAAAGACAATCGTCTATGTAAGTCTTGTTGTAATTATGGCCACGATCAGCGGGATCCTATTCGGCAGCTTTATAAAATAAAAAATAATAAGCAGATGAAAAAAAGCATTTTATTTTTATGCACCGGTAATTCCTGCCGCAGTCAGATGGCGGAAGGTTTATTGCGTAATTTAGCCGGTAATAAATTCGAAGTTTTCAGCGCGGGAATTAATCCCACACAGGTAAATCCTTTAGCGATTAAGGTTATGTCGGAGATAGATATTGATATTTCTAAACACATATCCCGATCAGTCAGTGAGTTTAGCGGCCGGCAATTTGATTATGTGATCACTGTTTGCGGAAACGCAAATGAATCCTGCCCGGTATTTCCCGGTTCCTGTAAGAAGCGGCATTGGGATCTGGAAGATCCGGCCCAAGCCCGGGGAACGGAAGAAGAAAGAATTACGGTGTTCCGGCACACAAGGGATATTATCGTAACTTATGTGAAAGAATTTTTAAAGGAGGAGGAGAAGTAATGGATTGGAAAATATTTTTTGCGACATTCGGCGCGATATTTTTTGCAGAGCTTGCTGATAAAACTCAATTAGTAGGGATAGGAATGTCTGCTAAATCGGGAAAACCTTATATCGTCTGGTTGGGATCAGTTGCGGCGTATGCGGTGATAACCGCGATTTCCGTTATCATTGGTGCTGTTTTATCAAAATATATGAAACCGGAAGTTATCAGGTATGCCGGAGCAACAGTATTTGTAACGATTGGAATCCTAATGTTTTTTAAGAAGATCTAGGGTTGATATGAATAAGAAAAAAGAATCTTACATTAATTGGCAGCCAGTACTAACTCCGGAAGATGTTTTTTCTGATGCCGTAGGTATTGGGGAGGTATGTGTAGATTTAGATAATACTTATTGGCTGGAGATGCGTCCGGCGGAAAAAGGCCGGTATGTAGTTGTGCAGAGAAACTCTTTTGGCACGATAAAAGATATTACTCCGGCTGATTGTAATGTCCGGACCCGAGTGCATGAATACGGCGGCGGTTCATATGCGGTATTTAATGATGTGGTTTATTTTGTAAATTTTTCCGATCAGCGTATTTATTGTCAATCAGTTCACGGAAAACAAATCTATGCTTTAACTCCGGAAAAGAATCAGGACGGTTCAATGGGTAAGTATGCTTCTTTAACTGTTAGTCCGGACGGAAAGATGTTAGTGTTTGTGTATGAAAAAGAATGGGAGCAAAAAGAAAACGAGAATTTTTTAGGGATGCTTTGTTTAGGAACTGAGGAAATTTCTGAACCGCTGATTATTGCCAAAGGATGCGATTTTTACGCGGATCCGGTAATTAGCCGCGACAGCCGAAGAATCGCCTGGCTGGCGTGGAATCATCCGGATATGCCTTGGGACAGCACAGAATTAATAGTTGCGGATATAAATCAAGAAGGCCTTAGCAATATACAAAAAGTAGCCGGAGGAAAACAATGTAGTGTTTGTCTGCCGCGTTTTGATAAAAACAATGATTTGTATTTTATAATGGATAAGGTGGCTGCGGATGCTGCCTCTTGGGATAACTGGTGGAATATTTACCGGTTTAATGATCAGGTTGAGCAGATTACCTTTGAACAGGCAGAATTCGGAGAACCGCATTGGGTGTTTGGAACAAGCCTCTATGATTTTCTTCCGGATGGTACGCTTATCTCTAAGCTGGTAAAAGACGGGGTGGATAAGCTGGTTATTGTTGATCCAAAGAAGAAAACTATTTCTTTGGTTCATGAAGAGTTTTCCTCTTACGGCAGTATTACCACAACAAAAAACGGCGCGGTTTTATTTGTCGCTGCCGGAACCAGGAAAAGTCCGGCTTTATATTGTTTTGATGTGCTTTCCCGAATGATCGAAGAATTTAAAAAATGTTCTCATTTAATTATATCTGAAGAAGATATTTCCGAGCCGCAGCTTATTAGTTATACGACTCAGGATGGAGAAGTTTCCCATGCTTATTTGTATATGCCGAAAAACAGTAATTATAGTATTCCGGAAAATGAAGGTCCTCCGTTACTGGTAATCGCGCATGGCGGGCCGACATCACGGACAAAAGGACATTTTTCCTTAGTTACTCAATATTGGACAACCGCGGGATTTGCCGTGGTTGATGTTAATTACCGGGGAAGTACCGGCTATGGCCGCAAATACCGGGATAAACTTTTGGGTACCTGGGGAGTTGCCGATGCCGAAGATGTCGCTGATTGCGTGCGTTATTTAATTAAAGAAGGTAAAGTTGACGGAAATAAAGTAGCGGTGCGCGGCGGCAGTGCCGGCGGATATATGGTTCAGCGGGTAATGACGCAATTTCCGGAACTTTTTGGTGTTGGAGCAAGTTATTATGGTATTGGAAATTTAATTACCCTGGTAATTGAGACCCATAAATTTGAATCGCGATATATAGATAATCTTGTCGGTACGACAATAAAAGATGGGGAAGAAATATATAAAGACCGCTCTCCGATAAACCATTTAGATAAATTAAAATCTCCGATGATCATTTTTCAGGGGACTGATGATAAGATCGTAACCCCGGAATGTTCCCGGGAAATGGCGCGGATCTTACAGAACCGGGGAATAAAGTTTAAATATGTAGAATACGCCGAAGAAGCGCATGGATTCCGGAAAAAGGAAAACAATGTAGATTCCCTGACCCGGGAACGTGATTTTTATCTTGAAGTGTTTCGGTCTTAATTTTGACCTGCAACATGTGACTTGTAACTTTTTTATTTCTTAAACACTCCGGTTAATCAGCGCCAGGAATTCCGACCTTGTTGCCGCGGAATCATGAAAACATCCCAAAACCGAAGAAGTGGTCATTAAAGCGTTTTGTTTTTCTACTCCGCGCATCATTTTACACAAATGCCGGCATTCCATAACTACCCCGACACCTTGCGGACTTACGGCCTTCATTATTTCCTGAGCGATTTGAGAGGTTAATCTTTCCTGGATTTGCAATCTGCGGGCAAATACTTCCACGATCCGGCAGAGTTTGCTTACTCCCAGAACTTTCTCATTAGGAATATACCCGATATGACAGCGCCCGTAAAAGGGGAGCATATGATGTTCGCATAAGCTGTAAACTTCAATATCCCGGACAATAATCATATTGTTGGCTTCCGCTGTGAATATAGCATTATTTATGGCCTTCTCCGGGGTAATGCTGTAGCCTTGAGTAAGGAATTGTAGTGATTTTACGACGCGTTCCGGGGTTTTTTGCAGTCCTTCACGCTGGGGATCTTCTCCGATTTCAATTAATAGGTCGTGGATCAGCTGTTTTACTTTATCTTCATTCATTGTAGTTCTTTCTGTTTTCTGGTTATTGGTAACTGGTTACTGGCAACTGGTAGCTAATATGATAGCATTAATTGATTTGTTTTAGAAGGATATTTTAGAGTCTTTTTTGAAAAATGTAAGTGTATCTATATTAACATATTACACGACAAGAAGTTACTGATAATTCAAAAGTTAAAATTCAAAATTCAAAATTGCAATTAAAAAATTAAAAGTTTAAAAATACAATTGCTAAATATTATTGCGTATAAAATTCCCAAGAACAAGAATGCTAAGTGTAAAAATAACATCAGAATAGACAACTTTTTAATTTTGCCTTGCATTTTTGACTTTTGCCTTTTGAGTTTTGACAGAAAAAATATCACACAATTTAAGAAAGAACCATATTTTATATATACCCTAAACAGGGTTTTTGTTATAATAATGAATAAATTAAGGGAGAATTTCAAAAAATTTATGCGTAAGAGAATATTTTTATTCATAGCAGTTTTTCTCATAGCTCTATTTATCGCTCCGGCTATTCTTAAAGCAAGTGATTTTAAGATGCGTTGGGTGGAAACAGAAGTTGTTTTGGATAAAGACGGTAAAGCGCAAGTTTCTTATGCTGTTCGGTGGAGCTGTCAAAATGCGAATTTACACGGATTCTATTTTGAAGGTTTTTGCGGAACCCCGCAATTTGATCACAAAAACGCCTATGCCTTAGATCAGAATAATAACCGCTATCCGCTGGAGATAAAAAAGCTAACTTCGCGCAAATTCGATATTATCCTGGCTCAGGGGCAATCATTTCGCAGCGGAGAGATAACCTATTTTTTTCAATATGTGACAGATCTGCAGGCCAGCGGTAATGTTACCCTGACCGACAGTAAATTCGGCAGGCTGGCGGTTTTTAACTGGGCTCCGGTGCAGTGGAGCGATGCGCTTGAGCATGAAACCGTGAAAGTTATCTATCCGGTAAAAATGGATTCGGATACGTTTGATTATGTTCAGCTGGAACAGATGAAATTTTTCACGGAAAAATATGTAAATAAACGCTTCCTTATAGATTACTCTACGGTTGCCAATAGCCGGGGGGAGCGGATGCTGCAGGTGCAGTTTCATAAAAATAATCTCCCCAGCCGTTATCATTTCCAGATCCAGACCTATCTGGATGCCGCGTATTTTAACTTAACGACGATAGCCCGGCTAATGCCCGGTAAAAAAGATGACGGGCTGACCCAGGCTAAAGAGAAATTTATTTTGAACCGCTGGTTTCCCGGGAGTATCTTATCTCAGTTCCCTTTAACCGGAATGGAAGTTTTAATATTCACGATTGTGATAACCCTGCTTTTCGGGATCTTTCCCTGCACGGTAATGACCAGAAAACATAATTCCATGTTAATTGCTCAGGACGGTTTGTCTCAGGTAAGCTGGGAAGGGACAGAATGGGCGCCGCCGAAAGTGCAGGTCGGGTCTTTCCGGGAGAAAGGAAAGATCGCGAAAAATCTTACCGCAGTGGAAGCGGGCATGCTTTTGGATTTACCTCTGGCAAAACTGCTGGGATTGATGCTCCAGAATATGGAGCGCAAAGGCATGGTGAAAGTGCACAAATTTGATCCTTTAAATGTCGAAGCTATTCTGGGTTTTCGCCGCAGTGACGATATCTATGAAAACATGCTTTATGATGCGATCGGGAAAGACGGGAATATCAATGAAAAGGGACTGGATACAATGTTCAAGGCGATCGCCTCGGGTTTAGAACAAAAAACATGGTCGGCTGATCTGGAAGCGACAAAGCAGTATTATAAGAAACAGACAACTACCCGGCCTAAGGAAAATAAGCAGGATTCTGATAACGACTACTATTGGCATGGTTATCGGCATCATTATTACGGCGGAAGTTATTATCATAATCATTATTATGACCGGAGTAATCAGGTTAGCGAAGTGCTGATTAAAAATTCACCTGTGCTTAATGAAGGATTTTCCGGATTCCGCACATCAAATATGTGTTATGAAGGCCCGTTTATGCAGAATGTCTGTCATGACGCGTGTCATTCGGCATGCCATTCCGCGTGTCATTCGGCGTGTCACTCTGCTTGTCACGGCGCCTGTCACAGCGCGTGCGTCAGCAGTGGGCATTAACAATTATCAATTATCAATTATCAATTATCAATTAGCAATTAGTGATGGGCAATATGAATAATTACAAAGATGATAATAGAAATAAAGGGGATGTACTTGCAGAGCGTTTGCTTGATTTTGCTGCATGTATAGTAAAACTTATAAACGCATTGCCTAATAACATAGTTGGCAAGCACATTATTAAACAATTGTTAAGGGCGGGGACATCTCCTGGGGCTAATTATGAAGAAGCTTGTGGAGCTGAATCAAGAGCAGATTTTATTCATAAATTAAGTATTGTTCTTAAAGAGCTAAAAGAAAGTCGTTTTTGGCTTAAACTTGTTTTGCGTTCTGAATTGATAAAAGCAGAACATATAAGACCTTTACTTGAAGAATGTCAGCAGTTATGTGCTATTGTAGCTAAAAGTATTATTACTAGTAGAAAAAGAAAGTAGTTTTTATGAATGGTAATTGTTAAATGTTAAATGCTGATTTTTCAATGAAGTATTATAATCAGATTAGTTGGGTTGATGAATACGTGAAAAAGGTCGCGCCGTATATTTATGTGCGTAAGGCTGATAATCTTTTGATCAAGATCCCCAATGAAGCGTATAAGCTTAATGAGCAGGGATTAAATGTGCTTAGCCATCTAATGTCCGGAGAAAGTGTGTATTCGATAATTGATACGTATGATGATAAGGAAAAAGTCGCGCAGGACATTCATAATTTTTTCTGTGATCTGCGGGCCTTACTTAAAGGTTGTTATCATGAACAATCCGAGCGCCGGGCAGTGGAAAAGATTCCTTTTTCTCTTCCTTATAATAAATTTCCGGTTTTAAGTGAAATTGCCGTTACCTATCGTTGTAATCTGGCTTGCCGTTTTTGTTATGCTTCCTGCGGATGCCGGAAAGATGAATCCTCAAGGGAACTATCCACAGACCAGCTCAAACAGGTTTTGACAATAATCAAAGATGACGCGGAAGTCCCTTCGGTAAGTTTTACCGGTGGAGAGCCACTGCTAAGAAATGATCTTGCGGAATTGATCCGGTTTGCCAAATCCCGGAAGATGTGGACTAATCTTATTACTAATGCCACGCTGATAACCGCGGAAAAAGCCCAGGGCCTTAAAGATGCGGGGCTGGATTCGGCGCAAGTTAGTTTAGAAGCCGGAACTGCTGATCTGCATGATTTGATCGTGCAAAAACCGGGAGCTTTTGTACAAACTCTGCAAGGGCTTAATAATTTAAAAAATGCCGGGATCAGAGTCCATACAAATACAACAATTTCCCGTTTGAATAAAGATAAATTAACCGGAATACTTGATCTGATAAAAGATATGGGTATGGATAAATTTTCCATGAACATGCTTATGCCTCAGGGAGCAGCCTTGGATAAGCTTAACGATATCCTGGTTACCTATACGGAGATCGGACCGGTTATTACCCAACTGCAGGAATATTCGCGGATAAAGGGTCTGGAATTTATGTGGTATTCTCCAACTCCGATTTGTATTTTTAATCCGGTTATTCATGGGCTGGGGAATAAAGGATGCGCGGCCTGTGACGGGCTTTTAAGTATTGCTCCTAACGGAGATATTCTTCCTTGTTCAAGTTTTCCCCGCCCCATGGGGAATATCCTGACTATGCAGGGTAGTTTCAAGCAAGCCTGGCAAGGAGAAAAATTTGTATATTTTCAGGAAAAACGTTTTGCGCATAAAAAATGCCGGGAGTGTTCTTATTTAGCGGTTTGTAACGGCGGCTGTCCTTTGTATTGGCAGGAAGTCGGATATGAAGAATTAATTAACAATAATCAATTAGCAATTGTATAAATTAATGAGAGTAGATAGTTGATAATTGAAAATAGTAAAAACTAAATAATAATTATACAATGCTCAATTTTCAAATTTGTTAAGGAGGTAATGGTATGAATATTCTGCCGGATCCGCGGCGTCAGGGAGATATTCATTTTATATTTGCCAAAAGCATGCCCTATATGCAGCGCATCAAAGTGATCATGCTGTGTATGCTTGCTGGTATTCTTGTCCAGTTATTATTTAATTTCTGGGCCGGGCTTTTTTTATTGATTGCCGGTACTGCGGTAAGCCTGATCAAGGGGTATTCGGCTAAGCCTTCTTTAAAGGGGCCGGAAGAATGGAGCCAGGTTACGCCGGATGAATATAAAAAAGTTAAAGAAAAACAGAAGCAGTTAAAAAGATGGGATATTGATCTTTTTGATATTACTAATCCTTTAGGCGGTACGATATTTGCCATACTGGCCGGAATGTGTTTTGTTTTATGGATCGTACTTGATGAAAAGGGAGAAGGGCTATTAGGTAAGTATTTGATAATTGATTGCCTGGTTGTTTTAGCTCCGCATTGGGTAACCGGGGTGCGGACTTATTTGACCAGGGATAAACTTATCAGCAAGATTAATATTTTAGAGAAGATAATGAAGAGTCTTGAGCCGCCGAGTGATGTCCAGATCCTGCCGATGCTTTCTACGCAAGAATCTTCAAAAAGCGGGCGGGTGCCGGTAGACGCGCGGCTGATGATCCGCTTTTTAAATGCTCCGGCATATTTTTTGGGTGTTCAGGTGCAGATATCCATGAATACTGTACAGGGAAAAGATTATCCGTATCTTTATTGCGTTATTATCGCTAAAGAAGAAGCGAAGTTTTTCCATAAAAACCCGGGTATTGTTAACACAGTTCCCCGGAACATGCTTTTTGAAAAGAGAAGATCTAATGAAGTGGATGTGTTGGTTATCCGACAGCAGACAACCCAGACCTCGGGATATCATACTAATATGTCTGCCGGTATTTATATAGTAGTGACGACAATTGCCACCGCGCGAAAATTGCTGGAAAAAGTGAAAGAATAGACAGAGAGAGTGATGAAAGAAATATTGATTGTCGGATTTAAGTTAACGATATGGGTACCCGCCAAAAAATTGGCGAGGTTTACCCTGATACCAGAACTCGCGGTGCTCGTTCGGTACAGGGTTTAATTCGCATTGTTCACTTATGTTGCTAAAGCTGCCATAAGTGAAATGCTCATTAAAGGAGATTTTATGTTGAGAGAAATTAAAAAAGAATTAGTCCATCATTTTCCGTTCACCGCTATCGGCGCTTTGACTGGTATTATTCTGATGATTGTTTTTAAAGATATGCCGGAAAAAACCGCGCATTCTCTTTTTTCTGTATTTCATCCAGGGCATGTTTTTTTAAGCGCCTTGGTAACTTCGGCAATGTACCGCAATTATAAATGCCGGGTTGACAAAAAGGAGTGCAATATTTTCGCTCTACTTCTCATTGGTTATGTGGGGTCTGTCGGCATTGCTACACTGAGTGATTCGTTAATTCCTTATTTTGGGGAAGCAATTTTAAATATGCCTCACCGGCATATGCATATTGGTTTTCTTGAATCCTGGTGGGTTGTCAATCCCATAGCCGTGATCGGAATTATTATCGCTTATTATAAACCCTATACTAAATTTCCTCATTTTGGACATGTATTACTGAGTACCTGGGCTTCGGTATTTCATATTATGGCCGCTAAAGGGGAAGGAATGAGTTTACTTATCTATGCCGGAGCATTTTTGTTTTTGTTATTGGCCGTCTGGCTGCCGTGCTGTATTAGCGATATTGTTTTCCCCTTATTGTTTGTCGGGAAAAAGGAAAGGTGATCATGAAAATTTTAATAATAATTATTTTATTTTTCTGCGCGGTAAATCTTTCTTTTGCGCAAAATGAGGAAGTATTTGATTGGGGGGATGATCTTAATACGGGCACTATTTATGAATGTAAAGATGCGGATATCCCGGAGGTTTGCTTTTTTCCTGTAGAAAAGGCGCGCTGGAACGGAGAAACGCTTAATAGTGAAGACTGGGATAAGCTTACGGAAGTTCAAAAGACCATATTTATTGATGAGTATGTAAGTTTGCTTGAAAAAAGATATAATACGGCTATTCAGATCAAAACCGCGGAGTATTTTGTGGCCATAAACGGATTTATTCTTTTTAATGATCATCCGGAACCGGTATTAATGACATCAGTAATTGATGATTTACTTAACCGCGACGCGGCGATTGTCGGTTCCCATTATGAGGAGCAGTAGTTAACTAACCTAAAAATTTTTCTCCACAAGTCCATCCAACTAAACACAATATTGTTTAATTTTATCCAAAAATAAGCAATAGTAGCATCCTAACTCATTAAATTGTTTTTAAAAGACTTAAAGTTGTTGACAGAAATTATATTGTCAGGTAAACTTTATAATCTTGTTTAAAATTAACTTTTTTATTAATAAAAGGAGGAGTTTAGTAAATGAATAAGTTTAACACAGTATCTCGTCGCTTAGTTTTTCAAGTTATTTCAGTTGTGCTCATCAATGCCTTTTTATTATTAGAATTTTCCTGGGCTTTAGATTTCCGGGCAGATAAAGAATTAGAGAAAAATCATCTGGCTCCGTCTATTGCGATTAATGAAAATAGTTTTAAAGCTGTTGTTTTTGAGTCAGCATTATCCCGCATTGTTCCGGAATCACAGACGGCAAATAAAAGAAATGCCGGATTAGTTAATCGATTGTCAAAAGATGAGATACGAAGACGCATTGAAGAATTAGAACAGAATCTTAAGAAAGACAAGCAGATCGTTAAGCAGGAATATTCTCAGCTTTTACAAAATAAAAGAGAAGAACTGCGGCGCATCCGGGAATTGTCCTTTAAAGAAATATTGGAAAAGCACAAAGCAAAATTTCAGGTTGATAAATTTGAGCTTAAGCTATTATCTTCTCCCTGGCAGCTTATGCGATGGGGAGCGTTAAATCTTAAAGTTGTTCTCATAAGTTATCCGCAAGCTTTGATTGAGATGGGTTTACGTAATGTTTGGTTTGGTTTGCGGTGGTTATTTTCCGGAGTACAGGTTCTTATCGAACAAAAAATACAGCAGGTTCAGGAAAGAGCGCAGAAGAAAGCAGAAATCAAAAAAGGTATAAATTCTCTGGCTGATCAGACTATCAGCCGGCTTATGGAAAAACAAAGAGAAGTAGAAGGTATCTTAGCCAAAGACAAAGCGGGCAAGCGTGCGGCTAAACAGAATTTATCCGGGCAGATCAGATCCCAGATAAACGAGCTTAAAAAATCCCGGGATAAAGCTCTTGCTGAAATAGAGCGCGATACGGCTTTACGTATATTAGGGATGCCGGAACTGGGACAGGATTATGCTGATACACGTTTGAAAATGCTCAGAAAAGTTCTTCTGCTAATAAGTGATTTTGGTGATTTTGAGGCTAGAGACCAGATGGATCTAAGAGTGAAAAGTGTTCGTTCGCAAGGAAGAGAAACCATTAGCGGTGTATTCCTGCGCGCTTACCGGGACGGTCTTTCCGGCCTTTCCATAACCGATAATGATTTGGAAGGATTAGCGGAAGCGCTTAAAGCTGAAAAAGAAATTAATCGTTATATAAGAAAGCAAAATAAAAAATCCCAGGAAAAAAGACCGTATTTAAAATTTATTCCCGGGGTCGAATTGAATGTTTCTGTAAACGGCCAAAACATTCCGGTCATTGTATACCTGCCGAAACTTAAAAGCTTTTTTATGCGAAGGAATAAAAAAGTCAAGGCAATGATCCGGCAGTTAACGGAAAAGACTGAATTTTCTATGGATGAGCTTGCGGAATTTGTTAAGGTTATGGGTGGGAAAATAGCCCTTTTGGATACTTCGGAAAGTGGAGTTAAGACAGAGGAAATGCTAGAGTTATTAGCAAAATTGGCAATAGAAGGTAAGACGGCTTTAGATGCGGTGATCGGGATTATTTATTATGATAAAACACCGATGAATATGCGCAAAGAAAAACTTGCTGATTATCTGATCTGGCTTTCCACGCATCACCCGGTATATAGTGCTCGCGGCCTGGTTTTGCTGCCCGGTAGTAATACTGATAATTCTTCTTACGACCAGGCGAATGCGGTCTTAGCGGATGTTCCGGGATTATTAGGTAATTTGGAAGGTTATCCAAGAGTCAGAGAATTTTTTCGTGAAGATATTTTTAAAGCATTGAAAAGTAATATCAGGATTGCTTTCAGAGGCAGGGTGGCGCGGGAATATTTAAAATGGCAGCCGCAATCTGTTGAAGAATTACAGCTTCTCTATAAAGGATTAAATATGGAAGATATGGATTTATCTTCCCGGGAAAACTCTTCGTCTAGTCGAGGGGAAAAATCGCTATTAGCTTTGGAAGCATCCCGTGATCTGAGGGTCTTGCTGGGCAGTTGGGTTGTGCTCTCATCAGCAATCGGAACTCAGTTTCCCCGGCTCGGATTAGTGATGGCTGGGTTTCTGGTGGGGTACTCAATTTTTGTGGCAATAGTTTTGAAAATAATGCTTAAGCCGGGAGAATCTCTTATCGGAAAAGTTAAAGAATTAGGAAAAATTGCTGAAAATAATTTACAGCCCTATACCGATTATAATTTTTTCTGGGGAACAGCGGCTTCAGGTTCTGTAGCGGCAATCATCCTGGGAAAGAGTGTATTACTTGGCATCGCTATGGGAGCAGGAGTAGTTTTTGCGGGTATGATTGTTTTCCTTATTGCTCCAGCGCTTATTAGATTGGGAAAAGGTATCTTATCTTTTCCGTCCAGAATAAAAGACTTTGCTTTGCTTCCGGCTTTACCGGATTTATACCGGCAAATGCAGAACGGCATTGTTAAGGTTGACAACTCCGCCCGGCCGTTTTGGGTGCCGAGAAAAGCACTTTTAAATATGCTCAAAAGAAAAGGGTATGTGTTTGTGCAGCCTACATATTTCAAGGGAGCGATATTTGCCAAAGAAACATTAGCCAGAAATATACTCAAGCAGCAGCTGTCCGAGGTTGTTAATCGTGATAAAGATAATATTTCTGTGGATCAGCATTTAGCGGATGCACATCAGATGCTGAAACTTGTGGGGAATAATACTATTATTGTAACCCTGTCCAGCGAACTTGGGTTAAACATGGATATTGAGATCCCGGATCCGGAATTTGTTCAGGATGCACAGTTGATGGAGCAGATATACCGCCGTTTTATTGCTATGGCTAAAGCGAGGTCGCTAATGCTGCGTGATCAGGCTTCAAGGGCTGTTTTTGTCAGTACGAAAGATAAAGATGGGAAGAGATTATCGGCATTGTCAAAGATTGAACAGGATGTAAAGGATGCTATTGATAATTATTTACAGGAGCCGAATGTTAAGGCTCAGATGTCGAATAAGGCCGGTACAAGAGTTGAAGTTTTGCCGGAAAATTTTGTACCGCGGCAGGGACAGAGTTTGCTTGAATATATGCAGGAACAGGCAAAATCATTTCCCGCGAAAAAAACGAATGACTCAGATAAGCTTGTATCTTTAGGAGTTGATGTCGGCGGAGGAACAATCAGGCTTTTTCTGCTTGTTGATGGGGAACAGAAAACTCAGGAAATAGAGACTAAATATCAATTGCCCGTAAGTGCTAATACTTTGGGTGACAAGGTAGATGCCGCTAATGTCGGAAAAGCATTTTTTCAGAGCATAACGGGCCTGGTATTTCCTTTTGCGGAAGCGGCCAGGCAGGAATATGGAAGTTTGGACATTATTGTCTACGGTTCAGCCGGGACATTTGACCCCAAAGAAAAGAAATATACAAGTATGGGTACTATTCTGGGTAACTCTATCGATGCGCTGGAAATTTCCGCGCAGGCTAAGGAAGCCATTTTAGGGGAGCAGCTGGAGCAGGCGAATAAATATGTGTCTGCTTCTATGGAAAGATATGCCGGCACATTCATCATAAATTTAAATGACATGCCCGGACACGGACAGGATGCCGTGGCTCGTTTACAAAAACTTGTCGAGGAAGAGGGCTTGCGGGAAGAGATGAAAGAGGTGGATTATCTTGTAGAAATTGCTTTGGGCACAGGAGTTGGAGAAGTGGTCATGGAACTCCATAAAGATGCCGATGGTAATATTGAATATGCTTTTCCTCTTTCAACCGAGTTGGGGCACGATATTCTTGATTTCGGCAGAAATGCCGTGACCGATGCGAATTCTCCTAAGGGTTCGGCGGAAAAACTTATAAGTGTCAGAGCGATTATTGCGGAAGCAGACAAGAGAGGTCTGCTGGATAAAATGGTGAAGGATTTTGGTTTTGCGTCAAAGGAGGACATTAAAGTGAAACATCTCGGATTGCTGGCAAATTCCCAGGATCCGTTAACCGAAGCTACTCTTAAACCGCAGGAAAAGGGAATGCTTATCCGGGATGCTTTGGGAGTCTGGGGAACAGTTGACGCTAGAATGGCCGAGCATATTTTAAAGCTGTATTTTGATTTTGGATATACTCACTTCTTTTTCTCCGGAGGTACTACTTCCGGGAAGACAGGCGCTTTAAGAAAAAAGAATCTGGAAGATACTTTAAAAAGCCTGGAGCGCAAGCACAATCTCCCGGAAGGAACAATCCGGTTCTTTTTTGGCAATACGGTTGCGGATAGAGGAAATGCCCGCTTGGGACATGAACTAGTTGCTGAGTTTAGAAAGCAAGCAGATAGTCATGCGGCAGTACCGTCAGGTCTAGTTAATGCACAAGGCCCGGATGTCTCACTACAGCAAGACTTGGTGATTCAACAGCAAGAGACTGTGGGGAGCTCAATTTAAGCGAGGGTATTTTTTGATGGCTGATCAGGGGGCGGATGGAAATAATATCATTCCCCCCTGATTTTTTTCTTGACAAAAGATACTACTATGGTATCATTTAACCAGTAACCAGTAACCAGTAACCAGTAACCAGTAACCAGTAACCAGTAACCAGTAACCAGTAACCAGTAACCAGTAACCAGTAACCAGTAACCAGTAACCAGTAACCAGTAACCAGTAACCAGTAACCAGTAA
>JBDRPX010000032.1:0-50370 GCA_043826565.1 Candidatus Omnitrophota bacterium | reverse complement strand
AAAAAATCGAAAAATGGATAAATAATTATCCGAGAAAAATTCATGGTTATAAGACAGCGAAGCAAATGGTAAAAGAGCATTTTCAAAATAACAGTGATCAAAATCTTGACAATGTCGCACTATGAGTTACAATTCACTAATATTTTTCGCTCTCTAAAAAGAATTAGAAAAGATTACCTGCCATGATATAATGGTCTCAGGTTGCATGTCTTATGTCACAGGTTTTAAAAGTTTTTACTTGAGACCTGATTCTTGTGACCTGAAACAGAACAGATGATTTATTAAAAAATAGGAGGTGTTATGAATATACAGAGTGTCCGTATTAGCATCCCCAAAGAAGCAAATGTTATTGTCGGCCAGTCGCATTTTATAAAAACCGTAGAAGATATTTATGAAGCTTTGGTTAATACTGTTCCGGGAATAAAATTCGGTATCGCTTTTTGTGAGGCTTCGGGAAAATGTCTGGTGCGTTTTGAAGGCAATGATGAGGAATTAAAAAAAGCGGCTATTGATAATGCGCTGAATATAGCTTGCGGCCATTCGTTTATAATTTTTATGAAAGAGGCTTATCCGATTAATGTCTTAGGAGCATTGAAAAATGTTCCGGAAATCTGCCGGATATTCTGTGCTACCGCCAATCCTTTGGAATTGCTGGTTGTCGATACTGAGCAGGGCCGGGGGATTGTCGGAGTTGTCGACGGAGAAAAGCCTAAGGGTATAGAAAAAGAAGACGATATTAAATGGCGCAAAGATCTGCTGAGGACGATAAAGTATAAGCTTTAATTAAATGACGAAGTAAATGCCGAGTGCAATTATTTAATATTTTTGGTTAAAGGAAAACATTATGAAAAAAAAAGCGATTGTTTTAATTTGCGGATTTGTTTTTATTTTGGCCGGGGGTATTGATGCCTATGCCGGGAAATTATTGAATGAATCACCAGAAGGTTATATGGTTTATGTCCCGGAAAAGGCTTTATCCGGGGAAAAGACTTCTATCTTGATCTGTTTGCCGGGATGGAGGATGTCGGCGGTGCAGGATATTAATAATTGGTCTTTTGCCGCGGAGAAGAATGACGTAATTGCTGTTTCACTGGACATTGAATATAAAAACATAAAATCCGGAAATGATGTTAAGTTTATTTATGAACGCATTGAGCGTATAATTAAACATCTGTCAGAGACTTATTCGGTTTATGAGGATGATATCTTTTTGGCCGGAACTTCTGCCGGAGGGATTATGTCGATTTCTTTGGCGTTGCGTTATCCGGATAGATTTTCTTATGTGGGGGTGGTCAGCGGCAGCCGCCTGGGTTTTGGGGCGGAAAATAATTTAAAAAATGCCCGGAAGTGTCAGTTTTATGTAATACATGGACAACAGGATGAAACTATCAGTGTTGGCGAATGTGTCCAGACTATGGATTTATTGAAGCAAAAAGGTGCTTATGTAATGTCTAAGGTTTATGAAAAAGGCGGGCATGCTTTACCGATTAGAGTATATAATGAAGTTGTTGAATGGATGCAAGCACAGTAAATAACGTTGTCCTTCGACGCACTTTGTTTGCTCAGGATGATTCGACTTGGCTTGTGATGAGCAAGGCTTGCCGCGTCGAATCATAGCCCCAAGGGGATTCGAACCCCTGTTTTATGGCTGAGAACCACATGTCCTAGACCAGGCTAGACGATGGGGCCAAAATGTATTGTTCAAAGATCTCTCATTACTTCGAGATTAATTCTCCTTGGAACTTATATCACGTTGTTCTATAAGCCCCAGGATCATTAACGATGGGGCCAAAATGTATTGTTCAAAGATCTCTCATTACTTCGAGATTAATTCTCCTTGGAACTTATATCACGTTGTTATATAAGCCCCAGGATCATTAACGATGGGGCCAGATGTGAAAAAATTATATCATATGTGTAAAGAAAGTCAACCTGTTTATTGTGTTTCCCTTGACACTTTTTAAGTAATATAGTATATTCATAAATGTTATCACAGGAGAAAATTATGGTATTTCCAGTTATAAGAAAGTATGTTTTCGTGCAAATATTTTAAACTCTCAATTAATGAGAGTTTTTTTTTGAGGTAAAAGAGTGAATTATAAAAAAAGATCAAAAGAAGACATAATAAATGAAAACGATTCATTAAGGCAGGATGTTGAGATCCTGAGAGCAAAATATAATAAGCTCAAAGATGCCGTTAAAAAAGAAAATTGGGCAAAAACAGCCATCCTCAATAATATGGCTGAGCTTTTGATTTACCATAGTAATGATATGAAGATATTATGGGCAAACAAAGCTGCGGCTGAATCTGTCGGTAAACTTGCGGAAGAATTAGTTGGTAAGTATTGCTACCAAGTTTGGAGCCAGTGTGATACTCCTTGTGGTCATTGTCCAATTGTAAAGGTGTTAAAAACAGGAGAACCGCAGAATGGAGAGATTACTACTGCTGACGGCAGAACATGGTTGATCCGAGGCAGTCCGGTGAGGGATGCGCAGGGAAATCTTGTAGGTGTACTTGAAATAACCTTAAATGTTTCCGAACGCAAAAAAGCTAAAGAAGATTTAAAAGCGGCGTATTTAAAACTGAAAGATACACAAGAACAGCTTATTCAGTCGAGTAAAATGGTCGCTATCGGGCAATTGGCCGCGGGAATATCCCATGAGCTTAATCAGCCATTGACCGGCATTAAAGGCTTTGCTCAGGCGGCAATTATAGATATTGAAGAAAATAAAAATACCGATTCTAGTATTAAAGATGACTTGCTGAAAATTGTGCGGGAAGCTGACCGGATGGATGCAATTATCAAAGGAGTTCGTTTTTTTGCCCGTAAATCAGAATTTAGCATTAAAGAAGTTGATATTAATAAGCCGGTTAGTGATTCTTTAATGCTTTTGGAAGACCAGCTGCGTCTAAACAATATTCGTCTCAATAGATTATTAGCTGATGACCTTCCCAAATTACATGGAGATGCCAACCAGCTGGAGCAGGTATTCTTAAATTTAATTACTAATGCCAAGGATGCTATTGAAAGTGTGCATAGATCTGACGGCGGAGAATTAAAAGTGAAAACTTGCTTAAGTGAAGACAAAAAAAGTATTGTAATTAAGGTTGAAGATACCGGCTGTGGGATCTCCCGGCATGACTTAACCCATATATTTAATCCTTTTTTTACTACAAAATCCCCTGATGGCGGAATGGGGCTGGGATTATCGATAGTATATCGGATAGTCGAAGGCCATAAGGGAAATATTGATGTGGAAAGTGAAGAGGGTAAGGGAACCTCTTTTACGATCACATTACCTGTCAAACGCCCAGCTAAAGCACTTCGTTAACTCATTCAATTAGCGCTGTTCTACGCTTCCCCCTCCGCATTATCTGCATAGTTGCTGTTCCGGGCGGGATTTTTCTTGTAACTTATTGTTAATAAAAATGTTATGTATGCAGTTTTATTTGCAAAATATAATATCCTATGGTATACTTTAATACCTTTTTAACAATTTTGCAAAATCCTTTAATCCTAATATAAGCAATCAGTTATGAAAAAATTTAGTTTATCAAATACGATGTGGATTAGAACGGCGATCCTGGTTTTGATCCAAGCCATACTTTTAATCTGTGTTGCCTGGGCAAACGGGGGGGAAGTTTTGTCTTTGCAAGAGCAAGATTATCTTTCGCCTTCAATCGTGATTAATTCTCCAACAATGGTAGATGCGTTTTCCGGGGCAATAGGTTTCCCTTTTCAAAATTCTAAAGTGGCTGCGGGATCTGTTGCTGATGATGTTGTCAAAAAAATGTTGGCACTTAATGGAACGTTTATTACGGATAAGTTTGGCCAAGACTGGTATATTGTTAAAGTCATAAAGGTGCCTTCAGTATATCCGTTGGCAGTAAGAGTGGAAAGAAGTTCTGATGGAATATGTGTGGGATCGGTTCAGGTGGGTATAAAAGAGAATTTAAAAGGTGAACTTATTCTGGAGCTGGGTTTTGCGGATTTCCATAATGCGGTAATAAAATCAAAGGATGAAAAAACTGTGGTAGTGGATTATCAGGGGCGAGGTTTATTTCCGAAAGTTTTTTCTTTGATCACGGAGGTCCTGCCGGAGCGTTCTTATCTGAGCGTTTCTTCAATAGAAGAGACGCAGACTTTGAAAGCATTGGCTTCCGGAAAATCCTGGTCTTCGACAAGAATGGGAAAAATTATTGATGGCTGCGGCTGGACTGCTTTGACTTTATCGATTATGGATAGAAGTACTATTGAAAATTTTACTTTGCTTGATGTAAAAAATGTTTTTGCAGAATTATATAATCCGGAAGGTTTCCGGCTTGTTTTGACGCGCGCGATAAGAGATATTGATCAAACAGACACTATTCATGGGGCTACTGTTTCCGCAACTTTTTATAAAGCGCCTAAAGCTGCCGTAAAACCTGGGGTGTCGGCACGCAGCGATAGTCAGATGTACGATACTTTTACTGATAAAGAGTTACTGCTGCGTTTTAGAAATCTTCCCCCGGAATTTTCTCAGGATTTATTTAAAGATGTCTGGCAAGAGTTAATCGGAGATATAAATGGCAGATTAGTGATATCCACAGAAAGAAAAGCCGCCTTGGAGCGGGCTTTGTCTAAGCCGATGGATGGATCGGAGTTAACTTATCAGCAAAAAACCCGGCTGATGGAAAGATTGGGGATCTATGGTTATGAGAGTCACACCTTGGCGCAGATTGCCGGAGAAGAAGTTACTGCCGAAGCAGTACGCGCGAGTATTATAAAAGCCATAAGAAAATTACGATTATATTATGCCCAAAAATTCTTAAATGTAATTTTTGAGGAATTATCACATGATCTGGTATGGGACGGAATTATTACGAAATATGAGAAACTTGCGGACAAAATAAAGAAAGATCCTCGGGTGCAGATGAATATATGGACTGCTTTAGAAGGAGTAAATTCTGTTTATGAATTAGATATCCCGGCGGGGATTAATGCGGAAAATTTCTTTCATAGGCTGGAAAGAACTGGGTTAAGAAATAAAGAACAATTAATTGCGATGACGGTTCGAGAACTGGCGAAGAGGCCGGGAATAGGTGAAGTTGCTATAGCGGAAATTAAGCAAGTGCTTGCTCATAACGGCATACATCTAAAAGATGATATCCCGGGATCTGTTTGGAACTTGCCTTTTGAAAGAAAACTTAAGACGCAGATATGTAATGCTTTAAACGGCGGGGAGATTGAGACAGTGGATCAATTGCGTGAATATATGACAGAGAAGACATTGTCGGATATTGTGGGAATCAGTAAAAGGTTGTCGGCATCGATCGAAAGATTAATGTCTAACTTGGAAGGTACAGGACAGATCAACAGATTTTTAATAAAGCAGGATAGGCTGTTTGTTGTGGAACAGGCGATATGAAAATAGAGCGTATAGCGGATAGCGTTTAGAGAATAAACAGATATAAAAATACATAATACATTACACAGATAACAGAGGACAGATATCAGATGACAGAAGACAGATTAAAGACTAAACGCTATACGCCCGCCTTGATGAGCCGAAGGCGAGGCAGGTTAAACGCTATACACTTAACAGTTTTAGTGTTATTACAGGTAATGCTTCTGAATAACGCGGCGCTGGCTGCGGAATCAGACTGTCTTGCTCCGGCACTGGAAATGGATAAACTGCGTTTTGAAATCAAATTTTCGGAATATGTGGATGCTTATGCTGAATATGACTATAAAAAAACACCGTTCTATGCATTTGGCCTGCCGGATCCGGCTGCTCAGGGAGGACTAGATTATAAGCGCCCTGTTGCGGAGAAGGGATTACTTGAAATAGCGGAGATTTTTAATGATCGAGCGCCATATGTTTTTAGTGCTTTTATAGCCAACGGGTATAAAGTTGAACTTGCGTCTTCAGATAGTCAATATGCCGTGCGGCATGAAGGCAAGACAGTTTTTTTACATCCTGGGCTTTTTGATGAAACATCTTCACTTTCGCATTTAACCAAAGAGCATCATTACCGCTTGTTTTTATTATTATTTTATGAGATGACAAGAATTCAAACCGAAGAATTTTTTAAGGGCCGAGGCCAGCCGACAATGAGTAAAATGGTGCATGATTTATTTTTTGGCACATGGTTAAGACAGGAGGCTGTGTTCTTTTTTAATCTTAATGCGGTATTAGCTGTGAGTTGCCGGGGCCGGCCCAATTTTCTTTTATGGCAAAAGGATATGGAGGATAAATTCCGGGCGGCATTTGAATTGGTTCAGATGCCTGTAGGGGTGCCGGATATTTTGGCTGAAAAAGTAAATTGTGTGGCGCGAATGCGAGCAGTAGAAATGGATAATACCGCGTGTTGGAAAGTGCAGAAAATGTATGAAAAATTCATGTATGAATTCTGTTCGCGGGAATTAGATGGATGTCTGTTGGATTTGATTGTTCCCGGAAAAAGTGAAGTTGAATATGACATTATAAAGCATCGCCGGTTAAGAAATCTCGCGAGTTTAATAGTTGCTGAACCGCTTATATCTATAGATACGGATTCTGTTTTTGAGGTGGGCATTAGTCGTACCGAAAACAAACAAAGAAGAAGAGAGCTATCAGTGATGAAAACTACTTTAGATCTGGCAAGAGATTTGAGTATGAACTGGCAGCAGTATGTGCATATTCTCAGCGGCCATCATTATTCAAACCCGGAAGACTACTTTTTAATAAACGGAATATTAAAAGAAAATGTCGGGCCTTTTCTCTGTAAGTTTTTGCGGGGAATCCCTATCCGGGGTATCCATATTATGTTTTCCGGTAACATTGCCCGGGGAAACTGTGTTTTCGGTTCTGATGATGATTTTTACATTGTTGTTGATGACGGGGTTTTGCTTTCCTCAGAGGATAAGAGATTATTGCTTAATGCTTTGAATAAAATTAAAATGACAGTTAATCCTGAAGGAGCTTTTGTTAGATCTATTAACAGAGATAGACCCTTTTCTCCTATACGCGATGCTTTTATCACGAGATCTGAGTTAAGGAAAAATATTCAGTCCGGAGCAGCGGGAAGAACGGCCGGAGATATTAAAGAGCAAAGCCTTGCCGATATTTGGGCCGTAAGTTTGGATGATAGTTTTGTGCGGGAATTAGCCGGATTAAGAGAAAAGTTCTTTGGTGATAATTCAGAATTTTTGCGCATGAAGATATTACGTCTTATAGAGTCAGAGGTTTTGCGATATTCAAATATTGAAGAAGAGGAATTCGATCTGATGAGTTTGACAAATGTTTCCGCAACTTTAAACAGTGTTGTTTATGCCATGCGTTTGGCAAATAAAATGGAAATTTACACTGAACGATACGGGGTTGATGATGTTTTAAATGATTTGTATAAAAGAGATATGCTGACTGAGGATGAGACTAAGCAAATTGAGGAATGCTATGACTTATTCGGCACAGTGGGATTTCATGTGAATTCTTTTATGCGGATGAACAAAATAACGAATCTTAAGGGTAGAGAGTCGGAGGTTTGGGCATATTTGGGGTTAAGATTTAATCGCAGTGTTGAGGATTTGCAGCAGGAAATTATAAATAAGCAGCAGTGGATCAGAGATTTTGCTCTGGACCGCTTGCCTGGAATAGTGTTTAAACCAGGCATAGTTGATTTGATAAAAGAACTTGATGCGGGACATTTTGCGGAGAGTTCCATATAATCGCGGGTTTTTAGAAATGAAGCTAAGGCAGAAAGCAAAAAAAATTATTGTTTTTATTATCCTTCAGGCGCTGGTGTTTGGCAATATTTCGCTGGCAGCGCCGGAGTATTTGTCTCCGGAGCTTTCCATCAATACCGCGCCGTTCCAGCAAATATTCAAAACTCCGTCTGTTTATCAGGGGATATATGTCGGCGGTTCAACCTATCGCAATAAAGAACCTAAGATGGCTCAGATGGTATTTGATACAATTGGCCGGCAAATGAAAAAAGGTGCTCGAGTATTGGAAATTGGTACCGGTAGCGGAGTGCTTACCCAGATTTTAGCCGAAGATCATTCTTTACCGGAAGATGTGGAATTTGTTGCCACAGATATAAATCCGGATGCTTTTAGAGATTCCTGGCATAACCTGGATGGTTTTAGTAATGTTAGTGTTCGTTTTGGAGATTTATTTGATACGGTCCATCAATACGAATTGTTTGATATTATTTTCTGGAATCCTCCCTGGTTTGATATTCCGGAAGCACGCCCAAGAAATGAAATAGCAAGAGTGGATGAGCAGTATCAGACCTTACGGCGGTTTTTTTCTCAAGTTCCTCTGCATTTGACTGAACAGGGAAAAGTTTATTTAATTTTCCCTCAGGAATTATCCGCGATATTATGGGAACTTAGCGAAGAGTTTCGGTACTTGATGAATGAGGCAAACTCTTATGAAACCCGTACGGGTAAAATAGTATGTTTGTATGAGGTTGATGTTAATGCCGGGATGCTGGAGATGATAGATGGAGCAGAAGCTGAGATTGCTTATGCTCATTCCGGAGCTCCCGGAATAACGCATAAAGAGTTTAATCTTCAGTTAGCTGAAATACTTTCTCAAGGGCGCGGCAATACAGTGTTTACTAAAGGCTGTGAAATATCGGCGAATTGCCAAGACCTAAAGAGCGAGGGAAAATACCAGGAGTTGGTAAAAGCAATTAATACTGATTTGCCGTTTTTTCACGGCGTGCCGTTAGTGAGGCTAAAAGACGGCTTAAAGGTTGGAAGTATTCCCCTGCGGCTTGATTGGGTGATAAATCCGCAGATACCGGTTATCGGTATAGACAAAATGCCGGATAAAATAGAAATTGTTTTGGTGGATACTCCGGATCAGAATAAAAAAGTTTTGTATAAGAAAAAGGGCGGGATTATTCAGGTAGCTCATGCCGGCCGAGGTGCTGACGGAGAGGAAGACAGGCTGATGGTGTATCTGGATAAGCATTTTGTTGATGATCATTTAAATAATATGTCCGTACTTTTACAGTTGATCGGAGAAGAAATGGCCGAAGAACTCTGCCGGCGCAATGATTATGATGCCCGCTATGTGCATAATTATCTTATTGAATCCGGGCAATTAAAAGAGTTGTATGCGGAATATAAAAAATACTATCGTGATTTGTTAACTGCCAGGCCGGAGTTCCGGCATAAGAATCTGAAAGCTTTTAGCACAATGACGCAGGATCATAATATTGCCAGTGGGATTTTGGGTTCAGATAAATATAATGTGTTGGTTCTGTGTAATCAAAACCGGGAGCGCTCTCCGCTGGCAGAAAAGGTTATGAAATTCAATGTTCCGGAAGATTTGAAGGGAAAAATAAATATAGAATCAGCGGGTTTGTTTGTGAGCGGAGGATTTGACAGTACAGAGCTGGACATCTATACCAGTCGTCAGCCATTGCTGAGAAGGCATGTTCCTATGCAGGTTATGGAGTTTCAACTGCGGGAAGCAGATGTAATTTTTGTTATGACTTTGCACCAAAAAAAGCATCTTGAAGAAAAATATGAATTTACGCGGGGAAAAGTTTTTTTATTGCTGGGCGATAATAAAGAACTTGATGTCGCTCATGCGAATTATTCGGTTTCCGGCCGGACCTATGAGCCGCTGAAAACCGTAATTACAGTGCACCTGGACAGGATTTTTCAAAGAGTCCGGCAGGTATGTATAAAATCTCAGGATGTAATTAAAGAACACGGGTTGATCGCAAATAAAGCGGTGGAGCAGGCGATATGATACTAAGTTAAAAGTGAAAAGTAGAAAGTTGAAAGTAAAAAAATAAAAATTCGCAACACATTGTACGCATAATAGGGAACAGAAAACAGATGTCAGAAGACAGAGTAAAGACTAAACGCTCTACGCCCGCCTTGATGAGCCGAAGGCGAGGCAGGATATACGCTAAACGCTTAACAATTTTAGTGTTGGTTCAGGTGATGCTGCTGAGTAACGCGGTTTTTGCCGGGGGAGAAGAATGTCTGGCTCCGGTAATTCAAATCAGCCGGACGCAATTGGCATCTTGTTTTAATAATTTATCTGAAATAAAAGGTGTTTATGCTGATTTGGCCGGGTTTTCCTGTAATTATAAAATCGGTCCGCTTACGGGAGGCGCGGATATATATCGAACAGCGCATGAAATCGTGGAAAAGGAATTGCCTGCAGCAGTATACGCAATTGATACTCTTGTTCAGATCCGTAATTGGATGGATGAAAATGGCGCTTCCGAAAGACCGCTAATTATTTGGCAGAATTTAAGTGTGGGGCAGTTTTACCCCTATATGACGGAAAAGCTGAAGGAACGGTTGGGTGTGATGGAACTTTCTGAGGCGCATATGCATCAGCATTTATTATGGGGCAAGCCGATATTTGAAGGGCAGAATCCGCGTTTTATTTTAATTAAGAAAAAATTAGCGTCTATAGATCCGGATTGTAGTGTTATTTCTGAAGATATGAGAAGGTTGGGGCAAGAGTATCGTGCTCCGATTGTAATGATTGATAATAGTGAACATCCTTGTTCCGGGGCTCAGTTGTATGTTCATAAAGTAGAAGATAAAGCATCCCGCGAGAATATACTTATAAACATGCTGAACAAAGATCAGTGGAAACATCGGCCTGGTTTATTGGAGGAAGATACGTTCTTTTTTACCCTCAATACGAATCAAACACCAAGTAGAACTTTTTTAGGCGGGAAGGTTTCAGATTTTGATGACTTTCGCATTAAAAATCAGGAAGTGCTTATCGGCGGAGAAAAAGTAAAAGTAGTTGAAGTGTTGATTAACTTATTTGGGGCAGCGGTTGATCGGGTCATGTCTGGCAGTGACAGAATGTTTGCCAGTGAAAAAACTTTGGTCTGGGATTTTGACGACACAGTATACGGTTCACAAACCGGCTGGCGGCCGGGAGTTTCGGAAAGTTTTCTGCGTTTGAAAAAGCGTGGGGGCCGGCATGTCTTTGCAACATTAATGTCTGAAGATCATGTGCAGGGTATTTTTGATATGACCGGATTGCGTTTACCGTACAACTCCATATTTGGAGGCGATAAGCTGGGAGTGCATGATCATTGGGGCGTAAAGTATTATGAGTTCCTTTTAAGGCGTGTTAGATTAGCCTCGGAGCAGGCAAAAGCAAACATGGTGATTATTGGAAACTCGGAGACAGATATGCCTCGAGATATGGATGATGTCGTATTTATTCATGTGCAGGATATGTCTTTAGCGGCAGAAAATATTGAGGAAGTTTTAATGTTTCTTGATGAAATAGGACATGGCAGTTTTAGCAATGGTTTTGCCAGATTGTTTGAACATGGGATTGCTTATGACAATGGTGTTAAAAGCTGTCGAATGGATGGGATAAACTTTTATTTGGGATATCGGACGATCGAAACAAAAGAAGGCAGGACGGTAAAAATCCCGGTTATTAGTGATATTACAAGGTTTATTCCTGGAGGTGTCCATCTGCAGCGTTTTTATCATACGGGAAGGAAACCGGATCAGCATTTAGCTGAGGAACTGATCCCGGCAATTTTGAGGGTAACGGCAAAGTTTAAACGGAGAGAGGGTAGAAGGCCGAATATTAAAGAAACAGACGAAAATTTACCGGATAAATACAAGCGTAGTTTAGGTTGGCTGGGAAAATGGCTGCGAGAAACTGCCGAGCGTTTAGGTCAAACAGAGCCGGAGTTTTTAGAAGAACTGGGCATAGATTATAAACATGGCAGTCCGCAAAAGGTTGATAATGCGGCCAGGCTTGCCGAAATAGAAAAAATAATAATTAATGGTGATGCGCGCAGTTTGAAAGGGATAGCTGAGAAGATGGGTTTATCTGTTGCCGGATTGCAGACATGGTTTTATTTGCAGGGAACTTCGCTAAGGAAATTAAAAGCGCTAAGTGAAAAAAGTGTTTTACTAATTAATCAAGCTATTTAATATTTACAAATAATAATGATGAAACAAAAAATAAAAAATATAATTACTTTGATTTTAGTACAGGCAATGCTGCTAAGTAATTTGGCATTGGCTGGAGAAGTGGACTGTCTTGCTCCGGCAGTACAAGTTAATGCTTCAATCCTGGCTAATGAGTTTCAGATTGTTTATGAACGCAATTCAATGCCTGAGGAATTACTTAGAATTAAACAGATATTACTAAAAAGCGGAATATCTAAAAAACTCGTAGCTGCTCTTGGCGTGGAAGAATTAGCTCAGGTAAAAGAAATTCTTCAAACTAATTTTAGCAAAAATGATCAAGCAAGAAGACTTGTTGCTGTTTTTCCTCAAGGAAAGATGAATGTAAAGGAAGTGCGTAAAGCTTTTATTGGAAAATTGGTTGATTTGCATAAAAAAGTTTTTGCCGAGCCAACTAAAATAGCGGAAATTGAAATTTTTCAACAGGCACAGTTACCTGAGGTGCTAATGGAAAAAATTATAAGAATAATAACTTCGGATTTTAAAAATTTAGTAAAAGGTCTTGATTATGATTATACCGAAGGACGTAATGTGTATATCGATGTGGAAAAGTTGTTGGGTCGCCCTATACAAGTAGGTAGAAGCACGGTTAAAATTATAAAAATAAAGGGTGTTTGTTTTAATGCAGAAGATGAATTAAAACCGTTTAAAGGGCTTGTGCCGCGAAGGTTTATTTTTGGCAAAAAAGGAGAAGTGTTTCATCAGTATATGATGCCGGAAAAACCTACCGGAGCTATGGGAATTGATGCGGCTAATAATGAATTTAATCTTACGCGTATTGGTTGGGAAAATAATGCGCAGGTAGCTGTGCCTATAGGAAAAGCAAGTTATGAGGGGTTAGAGTATGAAGGGGAGCAGCTTGGAGCTTTAATTTTGGGTATTGAAGATGAAAAAGAAACTGATTCAAGGCAGGCTTTAGCTGATATGATTGGATTTGGCGAGAATGATTTGCAACAGGATATTTTTAAGTTTTTTGTTGAACCGGAAAAACTTAAAGCTAATCATGAGCATGTTATTACTTTCTTAAGGAGTATGGGGAGTTCTTACAGAAAGTTGCATGATACTGGAATTATTCATAATATGGTTAGTATGGGTAATGTATTAGGTGTTGCTTTCGGGGAATCAAGAATTGGGGATCTGGAATTTAGTGAGCAGCTACAGTATGCTACAGTTCCGCAGGAGATTGCTTATCGCCTTAGTGATATACGGAATTTTGCTACAGCAATTCAAAATGCTTTGAATCCGCAGCTTATTGTTGATCTAAGCGTGAAATTTAAAGTGAATATAGTACGAGAATTTCTTGTTGGGTATTTTGGGGATGATGTCGATACAAAAGCTTTAAGATATATTACTGAGCCGCAACTGCATGATGTGCTAGTTGGAATACATGAGAAAGCTAAAATTAATCAACATATGGATCATATAGAACAAAATGCTTTATTGAATGAATTACTACGTGTTGTTAATGAAAGAAGAGATTCTTTTGATAGCATGTTTGCTGAAGTAAATCCAGAGCAAAGAAAAGCTGAACAGGAAAAAATTGAAGACCTTGTGCCGCAATTAAAAGACACGTGTAAAGCTTATGGTATTTCATGGTTAATTGAAAATGCTCATAGCTATTCATGGGCTTCAGGGTGTTTGGCTATTTCCGGAGCAGGTATGGGGACAGAATGGGGGGAATGTGGCACGATAAGCTCAACTGTTGGAAGTTTACTTTTAGAACAAGGGATTCAAGGATACATTGTTCCAATAAATATTGGGAGGCTATTTCATAAGCGGCATCAGGATATCGAATCGCATGCAGAAAGACCGGAGTATTTTGATAAGCCTCTTTCTCATGGGGTCGTTGTTACAGATAATGGGCTTGTTGTTGATTTAACCGGATTGAGATCTTTGGTCCATGGCGATGATAAAGATGATTCTATATGTGTGGCATTGGAAGATCATCCTTTGCGCAATTTAATTCAACAGTCAATAAAATCAGGTAGGGTAGCAAGATTTACTGCTTTTAATCATCAGACAGAAGAATCGGGATTGCTATTTCCTGCTAAAGTAAGTAGTGAAAGTGAAGCAAGTTCTTATACACTTCCAGCTATGTTTCAAGATTTGGGTAAGGGGAAGTTTTTAACTACAGAGATTGGATTTGGTCTTTCTGAAAATGAATCAGGTGATGGGATTTCACAGGTAATTTTTGATTATTATGTTTATTATAATGTTCCGGCAGTAAATGTGAGAGGAGTTGTTTATAATATTCCGCAAAGTACTAATTTGCGTTTTTGCATACCGATTGAACATCTGAAAAACTTTCAGCAAAGGATTAGGGAAGTTAGTGTATTAATAAAGTCACAGCCAGAGCGTGAATATGAATTGATGAATGGACTTTTGTCAGAAGATAATGTTTATCAAAGTGTATTTGCAATTAATAATAATCCGGAAGGATTACACGGAGCAGAGGATAGAGCAAAGTTAATTATAAATACTTTGTTTGAAAATACTTCGCTTTTTTTTACATTTATTACCAAATTCCCTGGGGTTGAGTTTTATAATCCAGATACTGATAGCCTACTTCCTCAAACGATGTACCCTTTAGAAAATAATTCATTGTTTGAGCAGGCGATATAGCTAGGGAGTAGCAAGTAGAGAGTAGAGAGAAAAGCTGCAAGTCACAAGCCACAAGTCACAAGTTAAAAAATAAATGCAAAAGCAAAAGAAAAACAATGAAAATACATACAGTACTTAAATCTAAACGCTTGATTGTTCTGGTTTTACTGCAGGTGATGCTGCTAAGCAGCGCGTCATGGGCGCAAACAGCGGACTTTTTGTCCCCGGCTCTACAAGTCAGTAATCAATCGTTTATTGATAGCTATGAGTTATTGTGTGCGGGGTTCCCGGATGAGGTAGCGGATGCTTCCTATGCGGATCTTTTGTTTGAAGGATACAGCACGAAGATTCATAAAAGTTTTGATGCGGTTTATAAGATTTCAAGGGTAACGGTAGAGATATTTGCGGATAGCGGGAATATCAGCTTAGGGTCTCAAATTTCTTTTTTGGTTTGTAGTGAAATGAGATTAATCATTCTGGAAGAGTTTCACCCGAATTTCCCTCAGGCCAGGAACGGCCGCGGCCGGGCATTGCTCCGGTTTGTTTTAACCCGGCCGGAATATGCCGGATATTCAATATTAGCTAATGCTTCCGAACCTTTCCAGAGGTCATTTTCGAAAATGTATGAATACGAGCCTTTAGTTTTCATCAATGAAGGGTCATCGGCGCTAAAGAAATCCGGGGAGGAAATACTTGTTGACCTTGAATCCCATTTCAATCTGCAGTTTTTCATAGAACGCCCGGAGTTATTTGAGCATGTCAGGGAATATTGTCTGGTGGCAACCTTGTTCGGGGTGGTACCGTCTTTAATGGTGCAGGAAGAGCTTAGGCCTTTGCTGTATGAAATACATTTTGCTCCGGGACAGGTAGCATTGCCGGAGGCAGTTGTTGATTATTATGAGCTTGAGGATGATGCCGTGGATGGGGAGCTGTATTCCGGTGCCCAGGAAGGGGTATTACCTCCCGGGGAAAGTAGTTTTACAGATGTAGGAATAGACTCCATTTTTTTTAAAAACCCTAGTGATGTAGGCGCATATTTAAAAAACGGAAGGAATGAAATAACCGATGAGGGCATAGAGCCGGCATTTGATGTACACGAAATATTTGAAGCTGGGATTTTAACTGAAGAGGAAGAATATGTTATCCGGGAAAAATTTGGCTTAGGCGAAATACGAACACCGGCAAGCTTCGCGGCCATTTCCCGGGAACTTGAGATATCCCCGCGCAGGGTAAAGACCGTATATGCCCGGGCTTTAGGTAAAATCCGTTCTTGGATTCGAAACGAGGGGTTTCATGTTGCGGAGATGGAGATAAAAAAGCCGGGTAAAAAAGCAAAGACATTAGAAATGATTAACTTAATCTCACAATCCATATAGAAATAAAATAAAAAATTGAAAACATAGTAACCATATCTAAATCCTCCCAAAATTCGGCTAAAATTCCCTCAATTGCGAAAAAAATTGACGCAACCTGAATAATTTGATATTATTAAATGTCTCAAATGAAGCTTTGATTTACTTTTCTTTAGAAAGTAAATTATTAGCTGAATTTGACCTCGCCATGCATTTTGGCGGGTTAGTAATTCTAGGATTAATTGTCCGCCACACCTGTCCGCCAATTTTTTTGGTGGAAAGCTTGTCGGATTTCCAACCACAAAGATTGGCTGGTCCGCTATGCAGTGTGGCGGAATTTTGACCAACTAATTTATAATCGCTTCGCTTTATAAATTAGGGTCTCATTAGAGAAGGGAATGTTATGATTGCAAGATATACTCGAGAGAAAATGGGGAAAGTTTGGGATGAGCAGACGAGATGGCAAAAGATGCTTGAGGTGGAAATTGCCGTATGTCAAGCTTGGGCACAATTAGGTAAGATTCCGCAGGCTTCCTTAACACGCATTAAAAAGCGCGCGAAGTTTGATCTCAAACGGATCGAAGTAATTGAGAAAAAAACAAAACATGATATTATTGCTTTTCTTACCAGTGTTGCGGAAAACGTGGGTCCGGATTCTCGATTCATTCATATGGGGTTAACTTCAAACGATGCGATTGATACCGGAGCGGCTTTGCAATATAAGGAGGCTTTGGATATCCTTATTGCCGATGTAAACGATTTGATCAGGGTACTTAAGAAAAAAGCAAAAAAGTGTAAGTACATTCCGATTGCCGGCAGGTCGCATAATGTGCATGCTGAGCCGACAACTTTTGGATTAAAACTGGCTTTGTGGTATGAAGAAATGAAAAGGAATTTAGAACGTCTGGAGCAGGCCAAGAAAAATATCTGTGTGGGGAAACTTTCCGGAGCAGTGGGAACCTATTCAAATATTGATCCGAGAGTTGAGAAAATAGTACTGAAAAGTCTGGGGCTTAGCGTAGAGCCGGTAGCTAGTCAGATCGTTCAGCGGGACCGTCACGCGCAGTATTTAACTACACTGGCGATAATCGGTTCCAGCTTAGAGAAATTTACTACGGAGATCAGGAATCTTCAGCATACCGAAATATTGGAAGTAGAAGAATTTTTTTCCAAAGGCCAGAAAGGCTCATCGGCAATGCCGCATAAGCGCAATCCGATTACCTGTGAAAGAATTTCCGGGATGGCCAGGATTTTACGCGGAAATGCCTTAGCGGGTATGGAAAATATCACGTTGTGGCATGAACGGGATATCTCTCATTCTTCGGTAGAGCGAGTGATTATACCGGATTCATCGATTGCGCTTGACTATATGCTGGCGCTTTCGGTAGACCTTATTGATAATCTGATCGTCTATCCGGAAAATATGCTCAAAAATATGGGCAAAACTAAAGGACTTATGTTCTCACAAAGAGTTTTGATCGCTCTGGTTGAAAAAGGGCTGACTCGGGAACAGTCTTATGAGGTTGTCCAGAGAAATGCGTTAAACGTTTGGAAAAAAGGCGCGGAGTTTAAGGATCTTTTACTGGAAGATGCCGATGTGAAAAAAGTAATGAGCACAAAAGAAGTTGAATGTTGTTTTGATTTGAAATACGTACTGCGTAATATTGAAACAATTTATAAACGAGTGGGAATTTAAACACCGGTCGCAGGTTGCAGGTAACAGGTTTTATGTTTTCACATGAGACCTGGGACATGAGACTTGAGACTTCTACGATGAAAGTTCAAAAGAGGTTGGTATGTTTTGGAGAGTTGAAGTTAAAAATAAAGCTAAGGTTACAGATCCTGTCGGGGAAGGGCTTAAGCGCAGCATTGTCGATATGGGCATTGATACTGTTACCGAAGTTAAAATGGTCCAGGTATATATTATAGAAGGCGATATTAATAAACAGCAGGTAAAGGTGGTCTGTGATGAACTGCTCTGTGATAATGTGATCCAGGAATATAAATTTGGTTTGCTTGAGGATAAAACTTTTAAGGGAGAAACCAAAAAGAATTATTTTGAAGTGGAGACAGCCTATAACCCGGGAGTTATGGATCCTTGGGAAGAAAGTACTCAAAAGGGCATAAAAGATTTACGCATCGATGGCGTCAGCAGCGTTAAAACCGGGCGCCGCTATCTGATCAGCGGAAAACTTACCCAGAAACAACTTGCGCTTATTAGTGAAAAGCTTTTATATAATAAGGTTATTCAGCATGTAGTGGAAGTGGAGAATTTAAAAAAAACTCTAGAAGCGCATAAGGAAATATCCTACCACTTTAAAAAAAACACTATTGATATTTTAAGTCTTACCGATAAGCATCTTGTTGCTCTAAGTAAAAAAATGCTGCTTTCTTTAACTCTCGAAGAAATGCAGACCATAAAGAAATACTTTGCCCGCTTAGAACGTAATCCTACGGATTGTGAACTGGAGACTTTAGCCCAGACATGGTCGGAACACTGTTGTCATAAAACACTTAAAGCTACGATTGAGTATACAGACTACACGGCAAAAAAGAAAAAACCGCAGGTAATCCGTAATTTGTTAAAAGCGACGATTATGGATGCTACTAAAAAACTTAACAAAAAATGGTGTGTGTCTGTTTTTAAAGATAATGCCGGAATTATAACTTTTGATAAAGATTACAATATTTGTTTTAAAGTCGAAACTCATAATCATCCTTCTGCGCTTGAGCCTTACGGCGGAGCCGGAACCGGGATCGGTGGGGTTATCCGTGATATTTTAGGTGTTGGTTTAGGAGCGCGGCCGATTATGAATACAGATGTTTTTTGTTTTGGCCCCCCGGATCTAGAGAATAAAAAAGTGCCAAAGGGCGTATTGCATCCTAAGAGAATAATGAAGGGAGTTGTTTCCGGAGTCAGGGACTATGGGAATCGGATGGGTATTCCGACTTCTAACGGCGCAATACTTTTTGACGAGCGCTATACTTCCAATCCGCTGGTCTATTGCGGCACATTGGGAATTATGCCGGGTAAGCATTCTTTTAAGAAAGTAACTCCGGGTGAATATGTCGTAGTTGTCGGCGGCCGGACCGGAAGAGACGGAATCCACGGCGCGACTTTTTCTTCTATTGAATTATCCCATGAGTCAGAAACCGTTTCCAGCGGCGCTGTACAGATTGGCAATGCCATAACCGAAAAGAAGGTGCAGGATACATTATTACAGGCCAGAGATCAGGGTTTGTATACCGCGGTAACTGATTGCGGTGCCGGAGGGCTTTCCAGCGCGGTAGGTGAAATGGGAGAAGAGACCGGAGTACAGATTGATCTGGAAAAGGTTCCGCTTAAATATAATGGTTTAACTTATACTGAAGTTTGGATCTCGGAAGCACAGGAGAGAATGGTAATTGCCGTTCCTAAGTCAAAATTAAAAACTTTGCTTAAACTTTTTGCTAAAGAAAATGTCGAAGCAACGGTTATCGGCCGGTTCACTAATACTAAACACCTGGATATTTTTTATAAAGGTACCCGTGTTTGTAATCTTGATATGGAATTTCTGCATAAAGGTGTTCCCGGTACAATGCGCAAAGCCCAGTGGCACGCGCCTCGCATAAAAAAGATTGGGATGGTTAAATCAAAAAATCTAACAAAGAGTCTTTTAAACGTTTTATCGGATTTAAATGTTTGCAGTAAAGAATGGGTTATTCGTCAGTATGACCATGAAGTTCAGGGCATGAGTGTATTAAAGCCGTTAGCCGGAGCAAAAAACGACGGGCCTCAGGATGCGGCAGTTATAAAGCCTTTGGCGTATTCAAATAAGGGGATAATTATTTCCTGCGGGATTAATCCCCGTTATGGGGATATTGATCCATATCAGATGGCGGTTTCTTGTATTGATGAAGCATTACGGCAAGTGGTTTCTGTGGGCGGGGATTTGGAAAAAGTTGCTTTATTGGATAATTTCAGCTGGGGCAATACTTCAAAACCTTCCGGGTTGGGCGAACTGGTACGCGCCTGCTTAGGGTGCCGGGATGCGTCATTGGCTTATAAAATTCCGTTTATTTCCGGAAAAGACAGTTTGAATAATGAGTACACCGTCGGCGATAAAAAGATGAGTATTCCGCCGACTTTGTTAATATCGGCGATGGCGGTAATGGATGATGTGGAAAAGGTTGTTTCTTCCGACGCAAAATGCGCGGGTAATCTAATATATTGCGTGGGAACAACCTTTGATGAAATGGGCGGTAGTTGTTTATTTAAAGTTACCGGACAGAAGAGTCCGGATGTGCCCAAGGTAGATTTTAAAACAAATATGAAAACATACCAAGCGCTAAGCCGGGCAATGAAAGAAAGTCTTGTGTGTTCATCTCATGATTGTTCTGAGGGCGGACTGGCCGTGGCTTTGGCGGAAATGGCGTTTTCCGGAGACCGGGGAATGGATCTTTACCTGTCATTTTTAAAGCATTATATTGATAGAAAAGATTTCCGTAATGAGATCTTACTATTCTCAGAATCAAACGGCAGGTTTGTTGTAGAAGTATCGCCGGATAGAAAAGAGAAATTTGAAAAAGCGCTCAAAGGTGTGGCGATTAGCTGTATTGGTATTGTTACTAAAGATAAAGAATTTAAAGTGCACGGAATTAAAGGGGAAAAGATTTTGAGTTGTTCAATAGATAATCTTAAACAAGCATGGCAAAGACCGTTAAACTGGTGAAGAAAAGGATTAAGGATTAAGTGATAAGAATTAAGAAAAAATAATAAAAAGCCAATAACTTAATACTTACTACTTATAACTTACAACTGATTTTTTATGAATATTTACTCATTTATTCCATTTTTTTGCGGTATCTCTAGTCTTAGTATGGGAGTATTGGTACTGCTTAGAGCTCGTAAGTCATATCTAAGCGGCCCTTATTTTTTGACTTCTTTGGCAGCTTTTTGCTATTGTTTTATGATTTTCGGATTTATTTATTTTCCGGAGCAGACAGATATACTTACTCTGTGGACAAAGATTTTTTTAAGCGGAGCTTTATTTATTGTGCCGGCTTTACTTAATCTTCTGCTTTGTGTCACCCGGGAAAAAAATGGATTACTTAAAGTTATTTTTTATTTTTCCTGCGGACTTGGGATAGTTGCTTTGTTTTTCTGGGGCGGTTTTTTAGAATTAAAATTAATATTTTTTTCTTGGGGAAGTTCGATTTCCTTAACAAGTATCCCGTATATTTTATTCCTTGTAAATGCCGGGTTGTTTTTACCTTTGGGGGTGATCATCCCTCTAATAAATAAGAATCCGGGAAATTTATCCGGATTTGCCAAGAAGCAGAAAAGCTTCATATCTTTTTGTGCGGCTTTTTGCGGTTTAGCGCTGGTCTTGAGTTTTCTCCCCTGGGCAGGTTCTGTTATTTTTCAGATCGGAACATTACTCTTAGCCGGAGCGGTTATTTTTATTGCGTATTCTATAGTAAATTACCGGTTTCTGGCTACGGATATAATTATTCATAAGATTGTGAAAAGCGTATTATCTGTTTTGCCGGTGCTGGGAGTGCATATTCTGATCATCTGTGTGGTATTAAAGAATGCTAATAGATTTTTTTCCGCGAGCTTTTCTTTAATCGTGATCATGGGTATTGTGATGTTTTCCCCATATAAAAGAATAATAAAAACAGTTTCCGACAAAATTGTTTTTCGGGGAAAGTATGATTATCAAAAAATATTGCTGGATCTTTCCCGGAATATTGTCGCTATCCTCGACTTGGATCAACTGCTTAATTATATTACTCAGGTGATTGTGCAGACTTTTGCTTTGGATAAAGTAGCCGTGCTTTTAGAATCTGAAGATGAACATGTTTTTATAGTCAGGGCAGTTCAGGGAGTTGCTCCGGAAGATGAGCAGGAAGTGGTACTGCCTTCAGACGATGCTTTAATAAAAAGGATTAAAGGGAGCCGGAGTGCTCTGGTAAAACAGGAATGTAAACAGTTAGAAGCTTCGGCTGAGGTTGAGGCGCAGTTTGAAAAACTGGCTGCTTTAAAGGCGGAAGTAATAGTTCCTTTATTTTTTAAAGAACGTTTTGTGGGATTTATAACCTTAAACGCTAAGGAAAATGGAGCGATTTATAATCAGGGTGATATTGAAGCTTTGGAAGCGTTTGCCCAAGAGGCTGCGGCAGCTATTGAGAATGCGCGTTTGTATAGTGAAGCGATTGTCGATAACATAACAAAAGCATTCAATTATAATTATTTTCATATGCGCTTAGGGGAGGAAATTGCCCGTTGTAAAAGATACGGACATCCGATTTCTCTCTTGATGGTTGATATAAACCGGTTTAAGGAGTTTGACGGTGAGTACGGACATCAGATCGGAGATTTGATTTTAAAAAACATCAGTCTTTTGCTGAAAAATGCTCTGCGCAGTGTGGATATATTGGCCCGGTATGGCGGCGGGCAGTTTGCCGTGATCTTACCGGAAACCGGCAAGTCTATGGTCCTGGGGCCGGTCGAGGTTATCCGCAATCATATCGATGATACCATGCTTGTTGCTGAGCGTTTAAGGAAGAATGTGGATGATTTAAAGATCGGCCATGCCGGTAAGATTTTGGGTGTTACTGTAAGTATCGGCGTCGCATATTTTGATGGTGTTGATAAGAGATTTTCAACGGAGGAATTTATGCAGAATGCTAACGAGGCATTATCTCAGGCTAAAGAATCAGGAAGGAATAAGGTTGTACTTTATGGCGGGAAAAAAGAATAATATTCATGTTCTAATCTTAAGAACAGCAGGGACGAATTGCGATTTGGAAACAAAAGTCGCCTTTGAGAAATTAAATGCAAAAGTTGAGCTGGTACATGTCAATGAACTGGTAAAAAGCAAAAGTAAGATTTATAAATATCAGATTATTGCTTTTCCGGGAGGATTTACCTATGGAGATGATATCGCCGCAGGCAGAATCCTGGCGAATGAATTAAAAATGAAGTTAAAAGAGCAGCTGCAAAAATTTCTTGATACAAACGGATTAATGATCGGGATTTGTAATGGGTTTCAGATGCTGGTTAAGACCGGGCTTTTACCGGGGAATCATATCTGGGGGCAGGAAGTTACTCTGGGATGTAATGATTCCGCGAAATTTGAAGATCGCTGGGTGTATCTTAAAAAGCCAGAAGACAGAAGACAGAAGTCAGAAGTCAGGAAAAAGAAAAAAATACAGTGTGTATGGACTAGGGATATTGATGAGGTGATTTATCTGCCGGTGGCGCATGGTGAGGGTAAATTTATTGCGAAAGATAAAAAAGTTTTAAAGTCTCTGCGGGATAATGGGCAGGTGGTCTTTCAATATTGTTCTTGTGACGGGAAACTTCCCGGATATCCTGAGAATCCGAACGGGTCGGATGATCATATCGCCGGAATCTGTGATCAGACCGGAAAGATATTTGGATTAATGCCGCATCCGGAAAGATTTGTGTTTAGAACACAGCATCCGCGGTGGACCAGAGAAGATGCTTCTTTAGGTGCTGATGGATTAAAGATATTTAAGAATGGTATGGATTTTTTAAAACGGGCATGAAAAGGGAGAGTAGGATGTTGAAGGTTGAGAGTTGTAAAAATTTTTTCTCAATTCTCAATTTTCAATTCTCAATTCTCAAAAAGAAGAGGGCTAGTAATGACAAGTGGATTAACGTATAAAAAAGCCGGGGTCAATATCAGCGAAGCAAACAAATTTATAAATAATATTGGGGCTAGCGTAAAAACAACTTTTCGACCGGAAGTGTTGACTGATCTGGGCGGATTCGGCGGGTGTTTTCGTTTGCGTAAAAATAAATATAAAGATCCGGTGCTGGTTTCTTCCGCGGACGGCGTAGGGACAAAGATTAAAATTGCTATTCTGGCAAATAAACATGATACCTTAGGTATCGATTTAGTGGCAATGAATGTTAATGACATTCTGTCGATGGGCGCGGAACCTTTGTTTTTCTTAGATTATATTTCCACCGGTAAGTTGAGCAGTACAAAAATGACAAGTATTGTCCGAGGGATCGTAAAGGGATGTAAAATATCCGGATGTTCCTTGATCGGCGGCGAAACCGCGGAAATGCCGGGAATATATAGAGGTGATGAGTATGATTTAGCCGGATTTTGCGTGGGAATTATTGACCGCAAAGATATTATCACCGGTTCTAAAATTAAAATCGGCGATAAACTGATCGGTTTAGAATCAAATGGTTTGCATTCTAACGGATTTTCCCTGGTGCGCAATATTTTTTCCGAAAGTGAAATGAAGGGACTGGCTAAAGAATTGCTGAAGCCGACGCGTATTTATGTAAAGCCCGTGCTTTCCGTGAAAAAGAAATTTGATCTGCACGGCATCGCGCATATTACCGGCGGTGCTTTTTATGAAAAACTTACCCGAATTTTTCCCAAAGGGAAGTCCATTATTATAAAAAAAGGAAGTTGGCCGGTTCAGGATATTTTTAAATCTGTTCAAGGCAGAGGTAATATCAGTGATATGGAAATGTACCGCACCTTTAATATGGGTATCGGTATGGTGCTGGTAGTGAATGACCGGGATGTCCGCGGAGTGCAAAAACATCTGGAAGGGTTGAAAGTCAAGTCATGGGTTATCGGTGAAGTAGTAAAGAGAAGCAAAAAGATAACGTTTGTTTGAACTATGATAAATAAAAGATGAATGTTGAGAGTTGATTATTGCAAGTTGTGAAAGACATAGTTTAACTGCCAATTTTCAATATTCAATTATCAATTTTCAATAAGAGGTTAATAAGTATGAAAATATTAGTTGTCGGTTCCGGCGGCAGAGAACATACTTTAGTGTGGAAAATAGCTCAGTCCTCGCGAGTTAAAAAAATTTATTGTGCTCCGGGTAACGGCGGAATTGCCGAACTCGCGGAGTGTGTCAATATAAAAGCTGATGACATTGACGGGTTACTTGATTTCGCCCGGCAAAAGCAGATAGATCTTACGGTTATCGGCCCGGAAGTGCCGCTGACTCTGGGTATTGTTGATAAATTTAAAGAAAAAGGATTAAAAATTTTCGGTCCGGGAAAACAGGCCAGTCAGCTGGAAGGAAGTAAAATTTTCGCGAAGAACCTGATGAAAAAATATAATATTCCGACTGCTGATTTTGAAACATTCTCCGATTATGAGCAAGCGCTTATTTTTGTCAGAGAAAAGAATAAGCCGATGGTTATTAAGGCTGATGGATTATGCGCGGGAAAGGGTGTGTTTGTCTGCCCCGGCGTAGAGGATCAGGAAAATGCTTTGCAGCAGATAATGCAAAATAATGTTTTTGGTCAAGCCGGACGTATGGTGCTTATCGAGGAAATGCTTGAAGGAGAAGAAGCTTCTATTCTGGCGATAAGTGACGGAGAAAATGTGGTTATTTTAGATTCCAGCCAGGACCATAAAAGAATTTTTGATCAGGATACCGGCCCAAATACCGGAGGCATGGGAGCGTATTCACCGGCTCCGGTAGTAACCGGGGATATTCTATCAGAGATCAGAGAAAAAGTTATTATTCCCACAGTAAAGGGGATGAAGGAAGAAGGTATTCCGTATTTCGGAGTGCTTTATGCCGGAATGATGATTACAAATAATGGCTTGAAAGTATTGGAATTTAATGTCCGTTTTGGTGATCCGGAAACGCAGGTGGTTTTGCCGCGGCTTAAAAATGATATTGTTGATATTATGCTCAGGAGCCAGTCTCAGGGACTAGGCGGCTTTACCCTTGAGTGGGATGAGCGTGATTGTGTTTGTGTGGTTCTTGCTTCCGGCGGATATCCCGGAGTTTATGAAAAGGGAAAACAGATTTCCGGTCTTAATGATCTTAGATCTGATGATGATATTGTTGTATTTCATGCCGGGACTAAAAAAGAAGGGGAGTCTATTCTAACCAGCGGAGGACGTGTCCTAGGCGTAACCGGGGCAGGTAAAGGCATACGTCAGGCTATAGATAGAACCTATGCTGCGGTTGAGAAAATTTCTTTTGATAAAATGCATTATCGCAAGGACATTGGGAAAAGAGCCTTGGAAAGAATAGTTATATAAAAGATGATAATCGAAAGTTGAATATTGAGAGTTGTAAAAAATAAATCAGGAGGTTTTATTTTATGAGTAATAAGAGCATGCAGGTAAGTATCATTATGGGCAGTAAATCTGACCTGGAAATAGTGCAGGAAACAGTAAATATCCTGAAAAGTTTTGGGATTGGGTATGAGGTAAAAGTGCTTTCTGCGCATCGTACGCCCAAGGAACTGGTAAAATATGTGGAAGGACTTTCGGAAAGAGGCGTGAAAATTGTTATTGCAGCTGCCGGGATGTCTGCGGCCTTGGCCGGATGTGTGGCGGCGCATACGGAATTGCCGGTTATTGGTATCCCCATAGAAACAAGAACATTACAAGGGTTAGACAGCCTGCTTTCTACAGTTCAGATGCCTAAAGGGATTCCGGTGGCGTGTATGTCTATTGGTAAACACGGTGCGCAAAATGCCGGGATTTTAGCCGCTCAGATTCTGGCTCTTCAGGATAAGGCCTTACAGAAAAAGATGTTGCAGTTTAAAAAGGATATGGCTAAAGCTATCGGAAAGATTAAAGTCAAAATATAATGTTCAAGACTAAGGTTATTCAAATAGACCCAGGTAATCCGGATCCTGTAAAAATAGATGAAGCCGCGGATATTTTAAGAAACGGGGGTTTGGTTGCTTTTCCTACCGAGACTGTTTATGGATTAGCCGCTTTGATTAACCATCAAGAAGCTAGAGATAAACTAAGTTTGGTTAAAGAACGGCCGGCCGGTAAAAAATTTTCTGTGTGTGTATATCACCAAAAACAAGTTGAGCAGTTGGTCGGAGAAGTTTCCCCTTTAGCGTACAGGCTGATGAAAAAGTTTTGGCCGGGCCCGCTGACTTTAGTGCTTAAAGCTGCGGATCAGCAAACAATTGGGTTTCGGTTTCCCGAACATAGTGTTGCCCAGGCCTTGTTAAGGCGTTTGCCTGCGCCGGTATTTGCTCCTTCGGCAAATTTAGCCGGCAAAGAATCTCCGGTGCGCGCGGAAGACGTTTTAAAAGATTTAAATGGGAAGATTGACGCGGTAATTGATTCCGGAAAATCTGCTTTGGGAATTGTTTCTACGGTTTGCGCGGTTGATCAAGATAAAATTGAGATTTTACGGCCGGGAGCAATATCTGAAGAGATTCTGCTTGAAGAATCTAAAGTAAAAAATATTTTGTTTGTCTGCACCGGAAATAGCTGCCGCAGCCCCATGGCCGAAGGATTAATGAAAAAAATTATCGGCGATAATAAATATATAAATGTTTCTTCCGCGGGAATTGCCGCATATGACGGGATGCGTGCTTCCCGGGAAGCGATTGATGTGTTAAGGCAGGAAGGTATCAATATTTCGGAACATCGGGCGCGGCAGGTTAACGTTGATATGGTTAAAGATTCGGATTATATTTTAGTTATGGAACAGCGTCATAAACGCTGGATAATCGACAAGTTTCCCTTTGCCCAGGAACGTATATTTGCGCTTCGGGAGTTTGACCCGGAAAATAACGGTAATTTATCTATTCCCGATCCGATTGGTTTAGACCTTAGATTTTATGAACAAGTTGCGGCGGTAATAAAGGATTCCATAGAAAGGCTGGTGGCGAAAATACAATGAAGATAGCTATGGGAAGTGATCATCGCGGTTTTAAGTTGAAAATAGCGTTGATAAAATACTTGGAAAGTAAAGGGCATACCGTAGAAGATTTTGGTACGGATTCTCTGGATTCTTGTGATTATCCCCGCTATGCCAAGGCGGTTGCGCAGGGTGTCGCAGATAAGAAGTTTGATCGGGGTATACTTATTTGTAATAGCGGTGTGGGGATGGAGATGGCCGCAAATAAACTGAAAAAAGTCAGAGCGGTGAATTGTTTAAATATATCAATGGCTAAATATTCGCGGTTACATAATAATGCTAATGTGCTGGTTTTCGGGGCGGCTTTTATTAAGCCGGCTCTGGCTAAAAGAATGACTAATGTCTGGTTAAATACGGAATTTGAAGGCGGCCGGCATCAAAAAAGAGTGAAAATGTTTAGTGATCTGTAGGGGGCTGCTTGCCTGCGCCCGAAACAATGGGAATATTGTAGGTGCAGATCGATTTGTCTGCCCGGAAAGAAAATATATTAGGAGATTGGAAAAATGAGCTATTTGAAAAAAGTGGATCAACAGATATACAAGGTAGTGCAGAATGAATTAAAAAGACAGCGTGAACATATTGAACTAATTGCCAGCGAGAATTTCACTTCTTGTGCCGTAATGGAAGCCCAGAGTTCGGTATTGACCAACAAATATGCCGAAGGTTATCCGGGCGCGCGCTGGTATGGCGGCTGCAAGCACGTCGATGAAGCTGAACAACTAGCTATTGACCGGGCCAAGCAATTATTCGGCGCTGAACATGTCAATGTCCAGTCTCATTCCGGAGCACAAGCTAATATGTCTGTTTTTATGGCGGTTTTAAATCCCGGGGATAAAGTCCTGGCTATGGATCTTGCTTGCGGCGGACATCTTTCTCACGGGCATCCGCGTAATTTTTCCGGATTATTCTATGATGTTAAGTTTTACGGAGTAGATAAAAAAACAGAAAGATTGGATTATGATGAGATCCGGACGAAGGCGAAAAAGTATAAGCCTAAACTTATTTTAGCCGGAGCATCGGCATATCCGAGATCAATTGATTTTAAGAAAATGCGCAAGATATGTGATGAAGTAGGAGCAATCTTTTTGGTTGATATGGCGCATATTGCCGGACTTGTTGCTGCCGGAGTGCATGAGTCGCCGGTGCCTTACGCGGATTTTGTTACCACAACTACGCATAAAACTTTACGCGGCCCGCGGGGCGGAATGATTCTTTGCCGGGAGGAATTTGCTAAAAAAATAGATCTAAATGTTTTCCCCGGGACTCAGGGCGGTCCGCTTATGCACACGATCGCGGCTAAGGCGGTAGCTCTTAAAGAGGCTTTAAGTCCGGCATTTAAAAAATACCAGGAAAATGTCGTAAAAAACGCGCAGCAATTAGCGGAGAGTTTAAAAAGCAAAAAATTTCGTATTGTGTCCGGAGGAACTGATAATCATTTAATGCTGGTGGATCTTTCGGATCGCGGTATTACCGGAAAAGAAGCGCAAATAGCATTAGAAAAAATAAATATAACTGTAAACAAAAACCTGATACCTTTTGATAAGCAATCGCCGTTTGTAACCAGCGGGATCAGGTTGGGGACTCCGGCAGTAACTACGCGGGGAATGAAGACTGCTCAGATGAAACGTATTGCTTCAATTATCGATGGGTTGTTGGTAAAAGATGTTATCAATTCCGAAAAGAAAATAAGTGAATTAAAAGCTATGGTCCGGGAATTAACAATGTGTTTTCCTTTATATACATAATATAAGTAGCAAGATGAAAAGAAAATAGATAATTGAAAATAGAAAGTAGGGAATGGAAAAACGAGATTAAATATTTATCAATAATCAATATTCAACATTCAATATTCAGTATTTATTATGCAACAAATTTATTAGCAAGGATAAGATTGTGAAAGAAAAAAGAAAGAAAAAGAATAAAGCAGAGATTAGAGTTCGCCCTAGCTGGGATCAATATTTTTTGGATATTGCCCAACTGGTAGCCAAGCGCTCGACTTGTTTAAGAAGAAGTGTGGGTGCGGTGATTGTAAAAGATAAAAGAATTTTGACCACCGGATATAATGGTGCTCCTTCCGGATTAAAACACTGCGAAGAAGTCGGTTGTTTGCGCGAGCAGTTGCGCGTACCTTCCGGGCAAAGACACGAACTTTGCCGCGCATTACACGCGGAAATGAACGCGATTATTCAGGCCGCGCAGTATGGAATGAGCGTAGCAGAAAGCATTATTTACTGTACGACTCAGCCGTGTATTATCTGCGCTAAAATGATTGTCAATGCCGGCATAAAAAAGGTGGTCGTGACATCAAATTATCCGGATAAATTAGCGGAAAAAATTTTAAAAGAAGCACGGGTCGAGTTAATCGTAGTCAATAAAGATAGTTAAGAGCAGTTTTATAGTGTAATATGGAGAAAACAAGGTTAAATCAGTGCTTTTTCCTTGAATTTAGCCGAAAAAAAGTGTTGACACACACACTATATATAGTGTATAAAGGGTATATAACTACAATATAGTGTATAAAACACTTTAATCAGTAGAGAGATTCATTCCTTATGAAATGTCCATTTTGCGGTAATATAGAAGATAAAGTAGTTGACTCGCGTATTTCATCTGAAGGTGATGCCATAAGAAGAAGACGTGAGTGTCTAAAGTGCCAGCGCCGGTTTACAACTTATGAATATATTGAAAAATCTACGCTTATGGTTATAAAGACTGACGGCAGACGTGAGCCGTTTGACAGAAATAAAATTCAGTCCGGCCTTTTGAAAGCATGTGAAAAGCGTCCGGTGAGTATGAAGACAATCGAAGATCTTGTAGATTTAATTGAACGTGCATTACAGCGTACCTACGACAAAGAGGTAAACAGTAAGGATATCGGAGAAATGGTGATGGAACAAATGCATGGGGTCGACGAAGTAGCTTATGTGAGATTTGCATCGGTGTACAGACAGTTCAAAGATATTAATCAATTTTTGGGAGAGTTGAAGGATCTTTTAAACAAGAGGAGGGCATAGAAGATGTTAGCACAGGATAAAGATAAGGCCACGGAGGGGACAAGCCTTCAATATGTAACTAAAAGGGATGGACGTATTCTTCCTTTTAATAAGAAAAAAATTACCCATGCTATTTTTAAAGCAGCGCAGGCAGTAGGCGGAGAAGATAAACTTCTTGCTGAAGAACTGGCTAACGCGGTGGAGTTATTTTTGCAGAAAAAATATGTCAAGGAGATTCCGGGGATTGAACAGATCCAGGATGTTGTGGAAAAAGTGCTTATTGAAACCGGACATGCGCAGACCGCGAAAGTATATATTCTTTATAGGAATAAAAGAAGTTCTATCCGCAAAAGTTTGAGAGTTCGTAAACGTGTGCATAAAAGTTCAAATTCTACGGATTTGGCTTTGCTTGTTACTCCTTTGGCAAAAGATGAAATATTAAACTGGGATAAGGGCAGAATCGCGCTGGCTTTGCAGAAAGAAGCGAATATTTCCGAAGATATTGCTATGGATATTGCCTCCGGTGTGGAAAAAAGAGTATTCAATTCCGGGCTGGCTCAGATATCCACGGCGCTTATTCGTGAGTTGGTGGATAATGAGTTATTTGAAAGAGGCCTGGATAAGAGTTTAAACAAACAGAGCCTTATTGGGATGCCGACATTTGATCTGGAACAGCTTTTATTTTCTAAGAGCTGTGAAAATTCAAATATCGCGGCAAATAATCCGGAAGCGGTAAATCTTTCTATCGCGGAGACAATTTTAAAGCAGTATATGCTGCAGAAAATATTCTCGGACGAAGTGGGTAATGCGCATTTGCGCGGAGCAATTCACATTCATGATTTAGGATATCCCCGGGCATACTGCAGTTCTCATTCCTTAGAATATATAAAGAAATACGGGTTAGAGCTTGGTAATCTTTTTACCTCCAGCGGTCCGGCAAAATATGCCCGGACACTGACCGGCCATTTAAATACTTTCATGGCGTCTTTGCAGGCTTATTATGCCGGGGCATTGGGAATCGGGTATGTAAATATATTCTATGCACCGTATGTTGAGCATATGGACGATAAAGAGATGAAACAGGAAGCGCAGTATTTAATATTCTCCGCTTCGCAAAACGCGTTTTCCCGAGGCAGTCAGAGCTTGTTTATTGATTTTAATATGCACACCGGTGTGCCGAATTATTTAAGAGATATTCCGGCAATCGGCCCTAAAGGTGAATATACCGGAAGGACTTATGGTGATTATGAGGAAACGGCCATAAGGTTTGCCAAAGCCATGCTTGAGGTCTGGAGAGACGGTGATAAAGACGGCCGGGTTTTTGCGTTCCCGAAATGTGATTTTCATATTAGTAAAGAGACATTTTCCGACCCGAAACAGAAAGAATTACTTGATTACGCCTGTCTTGTCGCTAGTGAAAACGGGTCTACATATTTTGTTTTTGACCGCGGAGATGAAGCCGTACTTTCCCAGTGCTGCCGTTTGCGCCAGAAAATTGACGACCACTACATGATCGAACATCCGGAAAGCATGAGATTCTGCGGTTTCCAGAATGTTACAATTAATCTGCCTCAGGCGGCTTTTCGCGCCGGAAAAGGCAATATGGAGAAACTATATAAAGAAATCGGATACGCTATGGATTTAGCGGCGGCAGCGCATCTGGAGAAAAAAGAGTTTATCGCTCAGATCATGAGTGAACCGGGAATGCCCATGTGGGAAATGGGGAAGCCGGCCAAGGATGGCCGTCCCTATATCGATCTGGAAAAATCAACTTATATTATCGGGTTGATCGGGCTCAATGAATGTTTACAGTTCTTACTCGGTAAAGAATTACATGAGTCCGAAGAAGTGTTTAAATCCGGGTTAAAGGTTATTTCCTTTATGTATCAGAAGACTAAAGAATATCAGCAGAAATACGGATTAAAGTTCTCTTTAGAAGAATCACCGGCTGAATCTGCCTGCCGACGTTTGCCGAAAGTTGATATGAGACAGTATCCGGAAGCTGCGGATGTTGTTAAAGGAGACTTAGAAAATGACCGCTACTATTATACTAATAGTATTCATTTCCGAGCGGACGCGCCCATGGATCTGATCACCCGGATCATGAAACAGAGTAAATTTCATACGATGATCGAGTCGGGTGCGATTATTCATGCTTTTGTGGGAGAGCAGAAACCGTCAGTTGAATCTATTTTTAACCTGGTGAAAAAGACTTTTGATCAGACTCAGGCGGCCCAGATTACCATATCTCCGGAATTTACGGTGTGTAATGATTGTTCTAAAACAACCCGGGGCTTAGAAAATAATTGCGGATATTGTGATTCCCCCGATGTGTATAATATAACCCGTATTGTGGGATATTTCAGCCGTGTTAACAACTGGAATCCTTCGAAACTCGGGGAATTAGACGATCGCCATAAAGGAGATTACAAAGTTAATCAAAAAGTAGAGAGCATTGAGTCTTAAAAATTAAAATGGAGGTTAATTCATGAAAATAAAAATATTCGGTAAGAATAATTGCGCTAAATGTGAAACAACAAAAAATAAAGTCCGCCATTTTGTGACCAAATGGGAGGCGGATGATAAGGTGGATATAGTATTTCATGATATGGACACTATTGACGGAATGGCCGAAGGAGCTTATCACGATGTTCTGCAAATTCCGACGACGATTATCGAGAAAGAAGAAAAAGTTTTGGATCGTTGGGACGGAGAAGTTCCTCATTCAGACAAAATAAAAGAACATCTTATAGCATAAACAGGATTATTATTGGTAAGGTAAGGAGCAGGTTTTGAGTTTAAAGGCTTGCTCCTTATTTTTTTGGCTTTTTTTGCCTTCTTGTGTTATTATAAGTAAGCAGGAGAATAGGCTATGGAATCAAAAGAAATCATGGATTATACGATTAAGGGATTTAATCCCTCCACTTTTATTGACTGGGAAGGTAAGCTTTCCAGTGTTATTTATCTTCCCGGATGCAACCTGCGCTGTCCGTTTTGTCATTCCAGCAGCCTGGTTACCGGTGATGACAGCCTTCCGGATGTGCCTTTTCAGGACATTAAGGATTTTTTTGAAGAAAAAAGAGGCTGGATTGATGGTGTGGTTATCGGCGGGGGAGAGCCGACTTTACACAAGAATCTCTGCGCTCTCTTAACGGATATTAAAAAAGAAGGTTTACTGGTAAAGTTAGATACAAACGGAACTAATCCCGATGTAATCAGAGACCTTATTGATTATAAACTGGTAGACTATATTGCCATGGATATTAAAGCGCCTTTGGATCAGCAGAAATATGAAAAAGCTGTTGGCGGCGCAGTGGATATTAATAAGATCAGAGAAAGTATTGCTATTTTACTTGCCAGTGATATAGATTATGAATTTAGAACAACGGTTGTGCCTGCTTTTATAAACAGAGAAGATATCTTGAGTATTTCTTCAACGATCGGCGGAGCAAAGAGATTTGTTTTGCAGCAATTTAATCATAAGGATACATTAGATCCGGAAATGCTCAAAGTAAAGCCGTATAATCCTGACGAATTAAAAGTTTTAGCTAAAATCGGCCAGGAGCACGTTAAGAGTTGTTTTGTGCGCGGGGCGTAAAAAAATAATTAATTTTTTGTGTTTTTTGTTTTTCTTTCATTTTGATATTTGATGTTTGCATTTTGATTTTATAAAGAGATTAATGATTTCATGGGACAGGACTTATACGAAGCGCTGTACTATAAAAAATTAGAAGGGCAAAGTGTACAATGTATGCTTTGCCCTAAATATTGTGTTATTAAGCCGGAAAATTCCGGGTTTTGCCGGGCGCGGAAAAATATAAGCGGAAAACTTTATTCGATGATTTACGGCAAAACCACAAGTATCGCTTTAGACCCAATAGAAAAAAAGCCGCTTTATCATTTCCATCCGCATGAACTTATCCTTTCGGTGGGCACCCGGGGCTGTAATTTAGGTTGTATATTTTGTCAAAACTGGCATATCTCCCAAAATCCGGAAGCTTATTTACAGTCGATCACGTCCGGCCAGATCATTCAGCAAGCGCAGCGGTCGGGATCGTTCGGCATTGCCTATACTTATAATGAGCCGTTTATATGGTATGAATTTATTTTAGAAACCGCCAAGCTGGCCAGGAAAAATAAACTGGAAAATGTGTTGGTTACTAACGGCTATGTTAATAAAGGGCCATTAGAAGAAATTTTACCGTTTATCGCAGCCATGAATATTGATCTAAAAAGCATCGAAGAGGAATTTTATAAGGATATTTGTAAAGGAACATTAAATCCGGTTCTTGAGATGATAAAACGGGCTAAAAAAGACTGCCATGTGGAAATTACCAATCTGATTATCCCGACATTAAACGATTCTGATGAACAAATTCAGAAACTTAGCAGTTGGATCGCGGATAATGCGGGCGCGGATACTCCGCTTCATCTATCAAGATATTTTCCGTGCTATGAATTGACGCAGCCGCCGACTCCCATAGAAACATTAGAGAAAGCGGGAGAATTAGCGAAAAAGAAATTAAAATATGTATATCTGGGGAATGTTTAAATAGAATCTTTCTTAAAAAATGTGAGTGCATCTATAATAACATATTACACAACAAGGAGTTACTGTGAATTCAAAAGTTAAAATTCAAAATTCAAAAATGCAATTAAAAAATCAAAAGTTTAAAGATGCAATTGTTGAATATTATTGCGCATAAAATTCTTGAGAATAAGAATGCTAAGTGTAAAAATAACATAAAGATAGATGGCTTTTTAATTTTGCCTTGAATTTTTGACTTTTGCCATTTGAGTTTTGATTTGGAAATCGGTTATAAAATAAAAACAAAGAAAATTTCACAAAGTTTGAGAAAGAATCTTTAAATATGAAACAATTTGTCAGTTCGGAGATTTGCGCGGAATGCCGCAGCTGCTGCCGTTTTAATGCGCCTTCCTGGGGGCCGCAGTTAATGACGGAGGACAAGAACCCTTTGGGTTTGGCGGAAATAAAATTGGTCAGGTCCGGGCATGAGTTTGTCTGCGAGTTTTTAAATCAGAATAATAATGATTGTCAGGTATATGAAAAAAGGCCGTTTGAATGTGTGATGTATCCGTTTTTGCTTATTCGCCGGATAGATACGCTTGATCTTGCGGCGCATCTGGCGTGTCCGTATGTAAAAGAAATGATCGGGTATGAACAGTTTAAAAAATACAGTGAATATCTGATCAGCTATTTGAAAGAGCCTAAAATGATGCGGACGCTAAATGATAACGTAGAGATATTTTATCAATATCCGGAGATAGAACTCTTTGTAATTAAAAGAGATGTGCTGGAGAAGAAGTAACCAGAAACCGGTTACCTGTTACCAGAAAAAGCGAAAACAGCCTTCAGGAATACCGGAAATAGATACTAGATGCTAGATCATTATAAAAAAAGGACATCTTATTCAAGATATCCTTTTTTTAAATGGTGCCGGAGGACGGGCGGAGGTTGTTCGGCACTTCGCCCTAAAGGGCTCCGTCGCTTTGCGCTAAGTACGGCCTCACAACTTTAAAAGGGAACCCTTATGGTTCCCCTTTAATATTTCTCTTCCTTCCGCGTGCCATGAATCGAGTTATGTTCTGATTCATGGCAAAGAAGTTCCTGTGCGCCGATAGGAGAAAACTTTCTTTTCTCCTAAAACCTTTTTGTCTGTCCGACTCCTTTTTCTCGAGTCAAAAAAATATCCCGCTTATCTACATAAGCAGGATATTAATGGTGCCGGAGGACGGAGTCGGACCGCCGACGCAGGGATTTTCAGTCCCTCGCTCTACCGCCTGAGCTACCCCGGCACCTAATAGAAATAATAATCTACCATAAAAAAAGATTGCTGTCAAATATAACTATTAGATTAATTTCCTAAGAGATAATTTTCCACTTCGCGCTCGCAAGTGAGCGGTTTATCCATTTGCCCCCAGCAATCCTGGTCTTCCATGCATAAATACAGGGGAGTGCTGCTGTCAAATTGCCGGATCCATTCAACCATATATTTATATATACTTTTTCTCATGAATTTGGGATATCTTAATTTTTTATCTTTACCCAATAAAAGTTCTCCGTACCAGATAGCGTTATCCGGGAATCTTTGCTCCGCCGCATTTTTTAATTTGCGGGTACCGCGTAATGTGCCTAAGCTTATCCATTTAAATTCCGGGTCAAGTGCAGCATAAAGCTCCCGGATGACTTCTTTATAAAGGCTAGCCCAATTGTCTGAGTATATGATCGGGTCAAAATGAAAAGACAGGGAAAAGCCTTTTTCTTTAACCTGTCTGGCGGCTTCTAAACGCTCAGATAGAGAAGCAACACATTTTTCTTCGCTGTCGATTATTTCCTGCGGATTAAGGGACCAGGAAATAATAATATTTTTCCGGCCTTGGCATTTTAAAATATTAGCGATATTATTGCTTTTGGTTTTTAATTCAAACAATACCGGCTTGTCCTGGAAAAATTCAATTAATTGCTGAGAATATCCGGTGATGTGGTCTAGAGCCAGGGAATCACAAAACTCTCCGGTACCGATCCTGATCGGCCTTTTAATTTTATTGTAGAAATCATCGAATTTATTGAAAAAATCATCCAGATTAGCCGGCAATACGATCCCGGGAAAATTTGCGTATTGCTGAAGGTAACAGTAAGAGCAGTCAAACGGACAGCCGAAGCCTAGGTTTAATATCCAGTAATTACATCCTAAGTGTCCTTTTGTGCAGGGGCAGGGTTTTATAAAATCCCAGCGCTCCTGAACAATAAAAACAAAAGGATTTTTTAGATCCGCGATTTTAAATTTATGTTTTTGCACGTATTCCCAGGAATGTTCCAGCACTTCAACCGGAACAGAAGGGAATCTTTCCTGAAATTGTTTGGCCAGATAACTGTTTTTTGCGCTTTTTTCAATAAATATTTTTTGCGGCACGAAGTTTTTAACCGGTTCAATACTGGGTTTAACCGGGGCTTTAAGTTCCGAGAGAAATACTTCTTGGGCTTTGATTTTTTCTTCTGTGCTGGTTAAAGGAAAACGTAGTTTGATTAAAGACTGCTTAATCGCCAGGAATTTATTTTTCCCCTGGGAATTATTGATCTTCTCGTTTTCTTTGAAGGATTGGACGATATCTTCAGCGGACAGGTTATCCCGCTTGTGTATCTCGTGGAAAAGCCGGGCAATTTCTTGATATTGGTTATTATTTAACTGGAAGTCAAAAGTTTGTTCCAGGGAGGTTTTTAATCCGCTAGTCATATTTTTTCATCAGGTTCTTATAGTGCTGGACCTCGACGGTCTTATTGCGTTTTTCCGCGCCTTTTATATATATTGTGCATTTGTGTTTTAATTCTTCAATCGCTAAACGCTGCTGTTGATCGTTTAAGGTTCCGGAGCGCAGCAGTTTATCTATCGAATAGATACGAAAGGTATCCATGGCCGGATACTTTTTGGAAAGCTGATCCTCATGCCCGCCTTTTTTAAAGGTCAATTCATAAGCGATGAGTTTAACCTGATATTTGATCGAAGCTCTCAGCCAGAAGTCATAGTCTTCACAGGCCGGCATGTTTTCATCAAAAAATCCGATATCCTGAAATACTTCTTTTTTTATTATTGCCGTCGACGGGCTTATACAACAGATCTTTAGAGACTGTTCAAATACATGTCCTTCGGGTTTTTTGTGGTAGTCTTTTTGGTTAAGATGTTTATTATCGCGATACCATATTTCATCGGTGTGGAAAATAGATATAGCCGGATATTTCATGATATAGTCAAAAGCAACTTCGAGCTTATCGCCTTTAAACCAGTCGTCAGAGTCCAGAAAGCAGATCACTTTTCCCCGGCTGGATTTCACGCCGAAATTCCGGGCGATGGAAACACCTTTATGTTCCTGATGCAGGTAGACAATCCGCTGGTCTTTGACGGATTTTATGAATTCCATGGTATTATCTGTAGACCCGTCATCGACAATAATCAGTTCCAGGTCATTAAAAGTCTGGTTTAATACGGATTCTACCGCGGTTCTTAAAAAATTCTGGCGGTTATATGTTGGTATAATTACGCTAAAAAACGGAGTTGCTGATGCCATAGTATCCTTTCAATATTAAAGGGCCATTCTTAATTAATATGAATGATTTTCTATAACTTAATGGTTTCCAACTGTTAGGCTAAATTTAAGAATGCCCCTTGATTACACAGATTTGTGTAAAGATTACAAGGATTATTTTTTATTGGTTTATCGGTGTAATCGGTTTTAATCACTGTAATCAGGTTCTTTCAAGTTCACAAAAAACAAAAAAGAACCATATTAGAGTATAGAAAGATTATAGTCTTTTCTCAGGGGTTTGTAAAGCATGACGTTAAATAAAATTAGGAAGGCAAGCCAGGCAGCTTGTCTTGTGTAACGGAAAATATAATATTTTTTAATCTTGTGCTTGATAAAAAATAATTAGTTATTATAAAATATAAAAGGATTTTACGTCATTTTATAGCTTTTTAAGCAGTATTATAAACTATGCATTCATTTCAACACCAACAAAGGAGGCGGATTATGAACAAAAGTATAGTGTTTTTAATGGTATTAATGTGTTCTGTGGTGATTAATGTTTATGCGGCTGACGGTGATTTAATTGTGGAAGGAAAGCTGGGTGTGGGTACGACGACCCCGGCATTTAATTTAGTAGTAGCTTCTCCTACTGTAAGTTCTAATATTGCTGTTGTCGATAGCGCTGATTCTGATAATCGGCGTGCTCAGATGGGACATTCTGATAATAATGGTGGTAATCTTATTCTTTGGGACGATAGCAATAATTTAAATGTAAATCTTAGTTCATATGGTTCGTCTTATCTTAATGGAGGTAATGTTGGGATTGGCACGACTGCCCCACAGGCAAGACTTTCCTTGGGTACAGGTACTGGAGCTAAATTATTAACTTATGATAATGGGACAGGAATTAATCAGGGTCTATTTCTGGATAGTCCAAATCCAAATGATTTAACATTTGCAACACATCACACAGGCGCTCTTGTTTTTGGTAAAACACAAAATACCGCTACTCCAACTTTTGGAACAGAGTGGATGAGAATATCTAATAATGGCGCTGTTGGTATCGGAACAAATAATCCATATGAGCGGTTGCACGTTTCTACTCCGGGTTTTCATGTTATGGGCTTAGGGGCTACATCAGCAGGAGGTTCATATTGGGATTTTGGTATCGGCGATAGCGCGTTAGGGTTCCCCGGAGTTTTAAGCATTGGGTATATGGATGCAGCACCAGGGGGAATTGGTGGCGGACCTCACCATCCTGTTTTAGCATTAAAAAATAACGGTAATGTTGGGATCGGCACGACGAACCCGGCTTTTAATTTGGTAGTAGCTTCTCCTAATGTAAGTTCTAATATTGCTGTTGTAGATAGCGCTGATTCTAATAACCGGCGTGCTCAAATAGGACACTCTGATTATAATGGAGGCAGCCTTATTCTCTGGGACGATAGTAATAATTTAAATGTATTGCTTAATTCAAATGGCGCGTCTTATCTTAATGGCGGCAATGTGGGAATCGGCACAACTACTCCCAGTAAAAAACTCTATGTAAACGGAACTGCCGGTGGAACATCTGCCTGGCAGTATCCTTCGGATGAAAGATTAAAGCAGAATATTAAAACTATTGATAATGCTCTCGAAAAAGTATTGAAATTGCGCGGTGTGAATTTTGAATGGAAAGATCAGGAGAATTATGCCAAAGGAACACAAGTAGGCCTTATTGCCCAGGAAGTTAAAGAAGTCGTTCCGGAAGTAGTGTCAAAAGATGGGGAATATTATTCATTATCCGGATCAAACTTGGTGGGAATTTTGGTTGAAGCTATAAAAGAGCAAAATAAATTGATTGAAGAGCTTAGAGTAGAAGTGAATAAATTAAAGGCTGAGAAAGTGATGGATTAAGTAATTAGAAAAGTAAATTTAATATCGGAATATTATTATTGAACCCCAAAACCTAAAAATGGGAGTGAAGATGAAGAATTTAATTTATCCGGCAATCTTATTATTATTGATAAGTTTTGCTTCGGCGGTTTATGCGGATCCTTTACTGCCGGTGCGTATTTTAGAAAATCCTACCGTACGATATGCCAGCATACAGTCTGCGTATAATGCGGCTGCTACTGGGCAGACCATTCAGTGCCGGAGTGTTACTTTGGGTGAAAACTTTAATCTTAGCCGGGATATTAGTGTTGGGATTGAAGGCGGATATAATAGTGATTTTAGCCAAAAGTCAGATACGGTAACTACAATTATCGGCGCGGGAAATATTAATCTAGGCCGGATAAATTTAGATAATATAAGATTAGCTGCGGAGAATCCTAATAATAAACCGCAAACAACACCTCAGGTTATAACTATTCAGTCTTTGGATACAAAAATTTATATAAGCTGGAATGATATCGCGGGCGCAGACGGTTATAAACTAAAATACGGCACAGTAAGCGGTACTTACAGCACGGTTGAATATATTGAGTCAGCTACAGAATATATAGTCCGGAATTTAACTAATGATATTCCGTATTATTTTGTGGTCAGCGCCTACAATAGCTATGGAGAGACCGCTAATTCCTCGGAATTAAGTGAAACTCCTCATCCGCGTGACGCGATCATCGGATATACAACTGTGTTTACCTCAATAAGTACTGACCCATATTTTGGAGCGGTTCCGCTGGTTATGACCGAGGAAGGGACAATACAAAGTATCTCCATATACCATGAAGCCGGTTCCGGCACAATGATCCTGGGGCTTTATAATGGCCAAAGTACTCCGCAGGGTTTACTGGGAGTTACCGCGGAAACACAAGTTAACTCAACCAGCGGATGGCAGACAATTGATCTTAATGAACCGGTGCATGTGGAAACCGGTACTCAGATTTGGCTAGCTTCTTTATTTTCTAATAATCCCGGGATCAGGTATACATACGGCAGTCCTCAGGGGTATATGTGTATGCAGACTTATAGTACTTTAGGCGGAGCAATGCCGGAAACATTTCCCGCCAGTTTTCCTGTTGGGATTATCGGTTCAATTTACGCGAATTATATCCAAAACACTCCTCCGCAGATAGGCCAGTACAGTCCGGCGGATAAATATAAATGTGAGGAAACAGAAACAATAACTTTTGAAGTAATAGATTCATCAGACTATCATTACGATGATTTGGAATATCAATATTTGGTTGATGATGAGGTTAAGCAAACCTGGACTGCAGACACAACTTATCAATGGACAACAAATACCGGTGATAATGGTATTTATAATATAAAAATTAAAGTGCGCGATGATATCGGAGCAGTTAATCAAAGCAGTGAAAAAGAATTATGTATATTCAGAAAACCGGAAAAACCTTAAATTAAACATACAAAAAGGAGTCGACAATGAATAAACTGCTCCATAAAACAATATCCATAATATTATGTATTATTTATGTAATCAACTTTTCCTTTAACGGGCTGACAATTGCGCAGGCAAGTGTAGAGTCGGCAAGTGTTGCTTCCAGCGGAGCTATTTTACCCGGAGGCGCTTCATCTATAAACTTTTCCACAAATTCATTTCAAACAGATCTATTCCGGGGCAATGCTTCTTATTCAGTACCGATCGAAGTGCCTCCGGGAAGACAAGGCATAGCTCCTCAGCTTAATTTATCCTATTCCAGTCAGCCGGCATCCGGCTGGTGCGGCGTAGGCTGGGATCTGTCTTTAGGATCTATTACCCGCAGTTTAAAAAACGGACTGCCTAAGTATGATACTACGGATACTTTTTTATATAATGGTTCGGAACTAAAAAACATCGGCGGAAACGAGTACCGTTTAAAAACTGACGGTCCGTACATGAAATTTATTAATAATACTGACCATTGGCTGGTTTATGATAAAGCCGGTACACAGTATCGTTACAATAGCACGATTAATACTCCTTCAGGGGTATTTCAATGGTCGTTAGTAAGAGTAACAGATCTTCATGGTAATTATATGAGTGTAACTTATACGCTTGATCAGGGGCAGGCATATCCGCAGCAAATCCTGTACACTGGCAATGATGCTATTAGTGCGGTTTATGAGGTTGATTTCGTGCTCGAAGACAGAACTGATAAAATCGTTCAGCATTTAATCGCGCCGATTCATAATCCTTCGGGCGCGCCGGCTGTCTATACCTGTACAACAGCAAAGAGACTTAAAGAAATTCAAGTGAAACTTAGCGGCTCTTTAATCCGCAAGTATATTTTAAGTTATCATTACAGTAATGTAACCAGCCGTTCTTTATTAGATGGAGTTACTTTATATGGAGAAGACGGGACAACACATTTCAATCCCATAACTTTTGAATATGAAGAAACTATTCCTCAAATTCAGGGGACAACAGCAATTGACTATACTACAAATTGGGGCACTCCTTTAATGGGTGACTTTAATGGTGACGGCATAACTGATATTTGTATAGCTCTCTATGAAGATCTTCGTGTTCATTGGGGTAATGCTGATGGGACTTTTACTTTTGCCGGAGTTTTAGGGCACTTTCCGGGTTCAGATGCCGGGATATCTTATCTTTCTACCGGTGATTTTAACGGAGATGGATATACGGATATATTCAATTTACTAATTTCGGGAGACATTAATGCTACGCCAACTTACTCATTGTTGGTATATCTTTCTACTGGAAGTAGTTTTGCAACAGGAGCTGTTTGGTATAGTGATACAAGGTCACCTGTGCCAGATCCCGTTACCCCTGTAGGAGGAATCCCTTATAGTTATGACAGAGTAGCGCATGTTCTATCCTGTGATATTAATAAAGACGGGAAAACAGATATTATTATTGCTGATGAATTGAATACTAGTAATTTTGGAATTGTTACCCCGGATATAACGACAAAACTATATACATCAATCGGCAGTAATTTTGTTGATGGAGGATTGGAAGGAATTATTTCTAGTGGAGTGCATTCTTGGTATATGTCATTATCGGGTGGAGATTTTAATGGTGATGGCTATATGGATATGCTCATAGGTCATAGAGGAACAAATTGGATGTATGCAAAAGTAGTATTGTATCCATATTATTTTTCTGAAAACGCATATACTCCTCCAGTATGGCAGGATAATTTTTTAATGGAGGATGGGATTCTTCCAGTTGATGTTAACTATGATGGTTATTGTGATTTGGTGAGGTTTTATGAATCGCAGGGGAACTGGGATGTTGCTTACTCTGATGGGGCGGGGTTTAATTATACTGTGGGTGATACCTGGTGCCCAAGCTTTGGGCAATACAAAACTCCTTTAGCAGGGAATTTCGGCACATCGTCTGTGACAACTCCGGGAACCTTTCGTATCGAAGGCCTTACCGGTCAGTGGCAGTTCGGAACAGCCACCCCATCGGATCAAAGAGCGGATTATCTGATTGACGTGGATAATGGAGTAGGCGGGAGTGTGCAGATCACCTATAAACAGCATCAGGAAGCGGGTTTGCCGTTTATTCATTATATTGTAGATGAAGTAACTAAAAATGACGGTATGGGAAATTCCTATACATCCACATATGATTTTTCCGGAGCTTCTTATGACCGCGAAGATAAAGAATTCCGGGGATTTAATTATGTGAAAGTAACTGACCCGGAAGGCAGCTACAGCGAAACTTATTTTCATCAGGGAGATGACTTAAAGGGGAAACCTTATTTAGTCCAGACTAAAAATTCCTCGGGCACATTATGTAATAAAAAAGAAAATACCTGGTCAAGTAATAATAATTATGCCGGACAGTCCGGATTATATGAAATAAATTTATCCCAGGAAGATAGTACGGTCTATGAAGGTTCTTATGCCCGGCATACCAGAGTATCTTATGAGTATGACGGTTATGGTAATGTTACGCATGTATATTCACTTGGTGATGTTAATGTATCAGGGGATGAAAAACATGTATATAATTACTATGTTTACAATACTTCCAGCTGGATCTTAGGTTGTCTGGCCCGAACTATTATTTGTGATAATCAATCCAATGAGATCGCTAAACAATGGTTTTATTATGATAATAATTCTAGTTTTGAGGCAACGCCAATAAAAGGATTACTCACGAAACAGGAATCCTGGCTGGACGGCAGTACCAATCCTGCGACGACCTATACTTATGATGCTTACGGGAATATGTTAAGTGTGACAGACAGCCGGCAGAATACCACAACAACAGAATACGATTCCAGTTATCATTTTTTTCCCATAAAAATAACCAACGCACTCAATCAGGAAATATCCTATACCTATGAACCGAAAACCGCTCAGGTTTTAACAACTACGGATGTCAATGGCCAGGTAACAATAAATTATTATGATGATTTATGGCGATTGGTTAAAGTTGTCGGCCCGGATGATAATACGATATATCCTTCTGTAGAATATCAGTATGATTTAAATACTACTCCCACTAAAATTACTACTTTAAGTAAAATAAGTGAAAGCGAATATTTAACAACATACGCGTTTTATGACGGCGTAGGTAAATGTATTCAAACAAAATCACCTTCGGCAACTTCCGGCATGCAAATAGTATCCGGCCCCACAACATATAATAGCCGGGGATTAGTGGAGGAACAGTATTTTCCTTTTGAGGTAACAACATCAACAAGCTATACCAGTCCGCAGTATTCCACGCAAAAGACAACTTACGAATATGATGATCTCGGCCGGGTGATCAGTGTAACTGCTCCGGATGGAACTGTCTCGGAAGTAGAATTTGCCATTGAACCCACAACCGATTATTCTTACATAACAAATTATGTTAAATACAGCGGCAGTACTCTAGCTCAAAGCACATCATATTTTGATGCGTATGGACAGCTGGCGATTAAGCGGGAATGTAATAATAACGGGGCTGAGCTATATTATACGTATTATACATATGACCCAGTAGGCAATCTTGTACAGGTTAAAGACCATCAAAATAATATTACCACTATTTCCTATGATACTTTAGGCCGGAAAACTTCTATGAATGATCCGGATATGGGCATATGGAGTTATACTTATGACGCGGCAGGTAATTTAATCACCCAGACAGACGCGGAATCGCAGGTTATAACTTTTACCTATGATAATCTGAACCGTCTGACGCAAAAGAATTATTCCACCGGCGGAGCGATTATCTATACTTATGATGATGCGACTTCCGGCCGTTTTGGCAAAGGAAGATTATGCACGGTAAATGATTTCTCCGGCACAACTGATTTTTATTATGATAAGCTGGGGCGGGAAGTTAAATCGGAAAAAACTGTCAGTAGTACCGCGTATACTGTGGAACGCACTTATGACGGATTGAACCGGTTAAAAGAAGTAACTTATCCCAACGCGGAAGTAGTGCAGTATAATTATGACACCAGCGGGGCTATCGCGAGTATATATTCTGTGACCAATGCCGCTTATTATGTAACAGATATTGATTATGATAAATTCTCGCAGATGACGCATTTGGGTTTAGGTAACGGTACCTATACAGATTACAATTATAATGCTAATACCCGCAGATTAAGCAGTTTGACCACTAACAGCGGTGCTGTTCAGGACCTCTTATATGATTTTGACAATTTAGGTAATGTTACTCAGATCACGGACAGCCGCTATGGAACTCAACAGACATTTCAATATGATAATATCAGCCGGCTTACGCAAGCGATTGGAAATAACTATGGGACAATTCAGTATCAATATGATGCTATCGGTAACATTACTAGTAAAACAATATCCGGTGAGCAAATAAATTATACCTATGGTCAGAATGGCGCCGGCCCGCACGCGGTAACAACTTATGGCAATATTGACATGGACTATGATGATAACGGCAATATGACATCCAAAGCTGATACTGCCATGACTTATGATATTGAAAACCGCCTGAAGACAGTTGTTGATAGTCCAGGGATACCTTCCTCAAGTAATGTAACGATTAATTTATCAGTTGGCTGGAACATGATTTCCATGCCTGTGGATCCGGTCAATCCGAATATTGCTGTGGTGCTTACGGACATAGCGGGAAAATATGATCAGGTCTCCAGGTATAATTCCACAACCTGTGAATTTGAGCATTATATTGGTAATCCTAATTATGATGATTTTGATGAGTTTGAGTTTGGCAAAGGTTATGAAATATATGTAACCGAAGCATGCAGTCTTACTTTATCCGGGGCTGTGCCCAAGAATAATAAGGTTAATTTAAAAACCGGCATCAATCTGATTGCTAATCCCAAATTCTCAAGCACAGACACAGAAGACGCTCTCAAAACCATGATCAAGGGCATGGACTATGATACGGTTTATAAGTATAATAATGCTAGCGAAACATTTACTGATGTTACGGATCAGCAATTAGATCCGGGCGTGGGATATTTCGTTAATATTCTGCGTGATGTAGAATGGACAGTCAATCGTCATTTAGGAACTACAACGTATACATATGACGGTGACGGCGGCAGGGTAAAGAAACAAGTAGTAATACCGAATGACGGGACTTATATAACAACATACATTGGTTCGCTCTTTGAGAAACAGGAAACACCAGGTGGCACAAAAACCATCAACCATGTATATCTTGGCGGGACAAAAGTTGCCAGTGTGGAAAGTACAGGAACAACGCTCTACACACACGGTGACCATCTTGGTTCATCAAATGTAATTACTGACCAAACCGGAGCAGTAATTCAACACACTGAGTATGATCCTTTTGGTAAAGTTGTTCTTGATGAGCGCACTGGTAGTGATGGTACAGAATATAAGTTTACGGGGAAAGAGCTTGATAGTAATCAGCTGTACTATTATGGTGCAAGATATTATGATGCTGAATTGTGTAGATTCATCACTCCTGATAGTATAGTTCCTGAAACTAAAAATCCACAGTCATTTAATCGGTATTCCTATTGTGATAACAATCCTGTTAATTATACTGATCCAACTGGGCATGCGAAACTAAGAGATGTCCTAGGTACTGTTGTTGGAGCAATAGTAGGTATAGCTGTTTTTATCGGCACTGGTGGAAATTTTGCAGCTGCTTTTAAAGCATTTAGCATGACTAAAAGTGTTGTAGATGGGGCAGTAGCAATTGAACAGGGAGCTGATCCTGGTAGAGTATTAGCTTCTGTAGGGTTGAATATTGCGTTGAATATTGCAGTTCCTGGAGGTGATTGGCAACTAGGAAATGCGGGAATGAACGCACTGTTTCATGCTGGACGCGGAGCTCTGATATCAGGTACTACATCACATATTATGGGTGGTAAATTTGCAGATGGGGCGAAAGGGGGAGCAATATTTGGAGGTATTGGAGGATTTCTCGATGCTTGGGGCCCGACAAATGGTAGTGGTGGTAAAAATGGCAAAAGTAATAAAACAGACCAACAGGCTGCAACAGTTGAAAATGATCCAAATCCAGGTAGAGGGGGTAATACTCCACAGGAAAAATCCGCATCCATTGGGAATGGTAAAAGAAATAAAGGGTTTTCAGTGGATCTTAAAAAGGCCGAACAGATTGGATTAGAAGTATTAAGTGATAACAATGGGTGGAATGACGCTGGAGATGCTTATAGGCATGCTTTGTGGAATAAACGTATGGTTGAAGAAATTAACCTTGAAACTGCATTGGTTGTCGGAGCTGGTTATGAGTTAAAAGCTACTTATTTATTCCCTATAAAACAACCAATACATGAAATGTGTATGGATTTGTGGAATAACTTTGAAGGAATAAATGCGGGTTTGCAAAATCGACCAATAAACAGAAGTCATCTTATACATTTTAAATAATAAAATAGGAGTTTTAAAAAAGAATGGGTACATATAAGAGTTTTCTTGTTGTATTACTGTTAATATCTTTATGCTTCTTAAATTCATGTTTTAATGATACAGAAGAGAAAGGAAAAGTTAATATTACTAATAATGCAGACTTTAATGTTATTTCTGGAACAATTAAAGTGTGTAATCAAGTTTTAGAAATTGGTAGTCTCAATAAAAATGAGTCAAAAGAATTATACTTTTTCATAGGGGCGGAGTCTCATTACGAGGTTAAAGTTGTTTTTAATACTAATAAAATATTGAATAAAGAGCTTGGATATATAGGGCCAATGATGACTGTGGATGATTTATTAATTGTAACTAATGATGAGATTAATCTAAAAATTCATAGAAAAGGACGTTGGAGTGAAGTAAACAATAGGAAGAGTGATTAAAAGTGAAATAAAGTAATTATTCTTTCATATATGTGAATTAATTAGAGATTAATGTGAGTTGAAAGAGTTCTTTGAAGGTAAGTGATTTTTTGAAATGGAAATAGATTTATGGAATTACAGCAAGATAAAATTAAAAAAATAATATTTTTGTGCCTTCTCGGAATTATTTGTAGCACTGCTTCATATGCTGCTGAATACAAACACATCCAAAATTATGATGAAAATGAATATGATAAAAAAGGATGGGTTACTTTTAATCATCCTAGCAACATATTTACCATTAAAGTCCCCATAGAGTGGGGCAACGCTAATCCATTACAGCATGATGTAAATGTTTTTTCTTTTTCCCCATCACAGTCTTGTGAATTCACTGTTTCTATCTCGCAACATTTGTTTCTTCCTAAGGAGCTTCCCCTAGATACAGTTCAAATGATGTTTCCTAGCGAGGTTCCCATTACTATGCCTAAAAGGCGTAGTGGAGAAGGATGGAATTTTATAAGACAAGACTACCAAGGGGAAAAAAATGGTGAAAAGTGGATTTGGTTAGCTGTATTTTATGGGGTAGATTCTAATGCGATAGCAATGACTCTTTCAGATTCATCAGAAAATATAGATGCGTATAAAAATATTTTTGAAAAGATAATTAATAGTATTGCTTTTAATGAAAATAACGGGACGGTCTTAGATAATTAGATATTGAAAATTAAAAGCGTAGCTTGAATAAACTGAGTTGCGCTTCTTTCTGACACAAAGAACTTACTACTAAATGAACTATAAAAAGAAGATATATGAATTTAGATGAAATTTATACACTTGTGGCTACACTGTTAGGTTTTTTTGGGGCGATTTATATGGGGCAAGGGGTTTTGCAGTTGACAGCTTCTATGATTGCTAAACAAGTGACAACTTATTGGGGATACAACTTGGAACAACTTAAATCTATTGCTATGCAAAAAGCAGATTTTTGTATTGGTTTATGTTTGATTGGTTTTGCTTTCATAATCCAAGTGTTTAATATTATTGTTAAACAAAAAGATAATTTTTATTCTCGAAGAGAAGAATTGCTGATAATTGGAATAGCAACATTGATAGTTATGTTTATTATGGGAAAAATTGGAAATTTTCTACAAGGTAAATATGTTTTGGACGCAAAAAAAGATCTTTTTATGGATAACCTTTGTAAAGCAAAAAAGAAATATAAAATTTATTCATCAAAAGGGAAAAAGGAAGAGGCAGAGGTTGAGTTGTTAGATGTTCAAGAACGAGGAAAACATCTTTTTGGTTTTAATAGAAACGCGAATGAAGGGGCTCGTGAATATATTAAAAGATTAGCCAATCTCTTGGAATGGCGAGAGTTAAGACAATTCAAAATAGACTAATTATAATAAGTATGTAAAGAATAACAGGGTCACCTATGGAACAGAAAGTCAAGAGACAAAAAATCCCTTTTAAAAGTGATACCCCATTGTAAAGCAGTTTTTTCTTAAAAGCCAAAATAAAACCCATCGGTTTCAGTATCGCAAGACGCACTGTCATTAAAACCAGTCGT